>NZ_LLXX01000130.1:2032-18534 GCF_001440405.1 Bradyrhizobium valentinum | reverse complement strand
AGCGCGAGCAGCGCCGCCGCATAGACCGGTTCCAGCCGCTGCATCGGATTGAAGGCGACCTGCAGCGCCAGATTGAGCAGCGCCGAAACGCCGACAATTGCGACGCACGCAATGACGGGAAATTCGAACTCCAGCCCATGCGCCACGATGAAGATCGCGGTGAGCTGGCCGAGCGCCGCCAGCCAGCGCAGCCGAAGGATCGTGTCGAGACGGACATAGCGGTATGGAAGGCGGAAATCGGAGGCTGCAACGTCTGACATATCCGGAGTTTAGCCGCGCGGGCGTGCGATCACAAATTCGCGCGGATGGCTTTGTCGGGCGGGCGGGGGGCTGCATGGTTCGAGACGCGCGGCTCTGCCGCGCTCCTCACCATGAGGGGATAGTCTGTCCTCATGGTGAGGAGCCGCGAAAGCGGCGTCTCGAACCATGCAGGCCTGCGCCGCCCACGACGCAGGACAAAGCCTTGCGCTATCCGCCGTGATGGCCCAATGAACAGGCCGAAATGGTCAATAGCGACGCTACGCCAGCGCAACCGCCCGCGGCCGGGCAGGAAAGCTCCGCCGCGATCGAGGTCGCGCATCTGATCAAGCTTTACAAGACCACCCGCGCGGTGGACGACATCTCGTTTCGGATCGCGCGTGGCAGCATTACCGGGCTGCTCGGCGGCAATGGCGCCGGCAAAACCACGACCATCGCGGTGATCATGGGGCTGGTGCTGCCGACGTCGGGGCGCATCCAGGTTCTCGGTCATGCGATGCCGGACGAGAGCGCCGAGGTGCTCGGCCGGATGAATTTCGAGAGCCCTTATGTCGACATGCCGATGCGGCTCACGGTGCGGCAGAACCTCACCATCTTCGGCCGGCTCTATGCGGTGGAGAATCTCGCCGACCGCATCGAGCAGCTCGCATCCGACCTCGATCTGAAGGATTTTATCGATCGCGCCAATGGCAAGCTCTCGGCCGGGCAGAAGACCCGCGTCGCGCTGGCAAAGGCGCTGATCAACCAGCCGGAGCTGCTGTTGCTCGACGAGCCGACGGCTTCCCTCGACCCTGATACCGCCGACTGGGTGCGGCAGCATTTGCAGGACTACCGCAGGACCCATGACGCCACCATCCTGCTGGCGTCGCACAACATGCTGGAAGTGGAGCGGCTGTGCGACCGCGTCATCATCATGAAGCGCGGCCGCATCGAGGATGACGACAGCCCCGACCAGATCATGGCGCGCTACAACCGCACCACGCTGGAAGACGTGTTCCTCGACGTCGCGCGCGGCCGGGTGGCGGAGGGTGCGTCATGAGCGAGATCGCCACCCATCACGCTATTTCGTGGCATCGCATCCAGGCGATGGTGCTGCGCTACTGGTATCTGCTGATGTCGTCCTGGCCGCGGCTGTTGGAGCTGATCTACTGGCCGGCGCTGCAGATCATCACCTGGGGCTTTCTGCAGAACTACATTTCGCAGAACGACAATTTCTTTGCGCGCGCCGGCGGCACGCTGATCGGCGCGGTGATCCTGTGGGACATCCTGTTCCGCGGCCAGCTCGGCTTCTCGATCTCGTTTCTCGAGGAGATGTGGGCGCGCAATCTCGGCAACCTGATGATGAGCCCGCTGAAGCCGATCGAATTCCTGATCTCGCTGATGATCATGAGCCTGATCCGGCTCGCGATCGGCGTCATTCCGATGACGCTGCTGGCGCTGTTCTTCTTCGATTTCAATTTCTTCGCGATCGGGCTGCCGCTGATCGCATTCTTCTGCAACCTGATCTTCACGAGCTGGTCGATCGGCATCTTTGTGTCGGGCCTGGTGCTGCGCAACGGGCTCGGCGCCGAGAGCATCGTCTGGACCTTGATGTTCGGCCTGATGCCGCTTGCCTGCGTCTACTATCCAGTCGCGGTGCTGCCGGACTGGCTGCAATGGCTCGCCTGGACGCTGCCGCCGACCTATGTGTTCGAAGGCATGCGCACGCTGTTGATCGATCACGTGTTCAGGGCCGACCTGATGGTCTGGTCGCTTGGCATCAACGCGGTGCTGTTCGTCGCCTCCTTTGCGATCTTCCTTGCCCTTTTGCGCAGCGCCAAACACCACGGATCTTTGCTCGGGGGTGGCGAATAAGTCACGGTTTCCCGTGGTTTTCCGGGGTTTTTAGACCTTTTGATGCGTGGACATAACTAATCGGTCCATTGACGCATTATTACGCATTCTGCACTATGCTGCGGCGCAAACAGAGGAAATAAAATGCCGATTGGTGAGTTTGGCGGCGCACCGCCGCTGGTGGCCGAAGGCAGTCCGGCGCTCACAACGCCGATGTACTGGATGTACGAATTGGGCCACGCGTCGCTCAACCCGGCGCGCGCCGTGACCGATGCCACCAAGATCCTGTTTCAAAATCCGCTTAATCCCTGGTCGCACACGCAGTTCGGCAAATCGATCGCCGCGGCCTGCGAATTGTTCGAACGCACCACCCGCCGTTACGGCAAGCCCGAATGGGGCCTCGACTTCACCGAGGTCAACGGCATCCGCACACCGGTCGAGGTCCGCTCGATCTGGGAGAAGCCGTTCTGCCGCTTGCTGCATTTCGATCGCAAGCTGACCCGGCCGCTGCGCGCACCCCATCCGCGCGTCTTGATCGTCGCGCCGATGTCCGGCCATTACGCGACGCTGTTGCGCGGCACGGTCGAGGCGTTCCTGCCGACGCATGAAGTCTACATCACCGACTGGTCCGACGCGCGCATGGTTCCTCTCACCGAGGGCCGCTTCGATCTCGATGACTATGTTGATTACGTCATCGAGATGCTGCACGTGCTCGGCGGCAACATGCATGTGATCGCGGTGTGCCAGCCTTCGGTGCCCGTGCTGGCGGCGGTTTCCGTGATGGAAGCCACGCGCGATCCGTTCGTGCCGTTGTCGATGACGCTGATGGGCGGCCCGATCGATACAAGGCGCAACCCGACCTCGGTGAACAACCTCGCGGCCGAGCGCGGCATCGACTGGTTCCGCAACCACGTCATTACCAAGGTGCCGTTCCCGCATCCCGGCGTGATGCGCGACGTCTATCCGGGCTTTTTGCAGCTCTCGGGCTTCATCACCATGAATCTCGATCGCCACACCGACGCGCACAAGGCCCTGTTCAACAATCTGGTAAAGGGCGACGGCGACATGGTCGACAAGCACCGCGATTTCTACGACGAATATCTCGCGGTGATGGATCTCACGGCCGAGTATTACCTGCAGACCGTCGACGTCGTATTCGTCAAGCACGCGCTGCCGAGGGGCGAGATGACCCATCGCGGCAAGCTGGTCGATCCCTCCCAAATCCGCCGCGTGGCGCTGATGACGGTGGAAGGCGAGAACGACGACATCTCCGGCCTCGGCCAGACCGAAGCGACGCACGCGCTGTGCCCCGCAATTCCCGATCATCGCCGCGTGCATTACGTGCAAAAGGGCGTTGGACATTACGGTGTGTTCAACGGTTCGCGATTCCGTTCCGAAATCGTGCCGCGCATCTCCGATTTCATGATGTCGGCCGCCAATACCATGATGTCAGAGGCTAATACGAAGATATCAGCGGCAAAGACCAAGCCGACATTGGTCCGTGCAGCCGAATAGTGTCCGGGCGGCACCGATTCCTAGCCGCCGATAAGTTGCTGAGAAGATTCAAACATTCCGGATTCGGGTCGAATCAAGGGGTGAGTTCAGACTCATTCCTTGAGGCCGTTTTTGACCGCCGGTTCCAGCCGAAATTGTGGGTTCCATCCCCATTCCCTAGAGGCTATTTGCCGCCGAGCCCCTGTATATTGGGCAAATGATTTGTTTTTGCGCCGAGCAATTTAGATGCGATTTCCCTGGCGGCGGATATGGCAGAATCCGGGCGAACTCCTGCTCCCCGGACTCCAAGAAATGGCTACTCGCGCCCTCCTTTATCGGCGGCCCGCCGAACCCGCGACTCTTTTGGTCAAGCACGGCTCGCAAGTCTTTGCGATCAGGTTGCGCCGGCACCGCCGCGCGCGGCGTTACACGTTACGCATTCATCCGACCGATCGCGAAGCCATCCTGACGATGCCGCCGCGGGGCACGATCATGGAAGCCAAGGATTTTGCGCAGCTTCACGGCGGCTGGATCGCCGCCCGTCTCGGCCGTCTGCCGAAGGCTGCGCCGTTTCAGGCCGGCACTGTCATACCGCTGCGCGGTGTGCCGCACCGGATCGTGCACCGCGCAGGCGAGCGCGGCACGGTGTGGACGGAAATCCGCGACAGCGGCGAGAAGATTTTATGCGTAGCCGGTGACTACGAGCACATGGACCGGCGCGTCCACGACTTCCTCAAGCGCGAAGCGCGCAAGGACCTGCACAAGGCATCGCTCGCCCATGCGGCGTATCTCGGCGTCAGGGTCAGGCGGGTGTCGATCCGCGACCAGTCGAGCCGCTGGGGATCGTGCACCTCGGCCGGCTCGCTGTCGTATTCCTGGCGATTGATCCTCGCGCCGCCCTACGTGCTGGACTATCTCGCCGCCCATGAGGTCGCGCATCTCGTCGAGATGAACCACTCGCCCAGGTTCTGGCGCGTCGTCGACCGCATCTGCGATCATGTCGAGCGCGCCAAGCGCTGGCTCGACACCTATGGCAACGACCTGCATCGTTACGGCGTCGAGGATTAGGCCTGCTATCTCCGCATATAGCGCTGTCATCGTCCGCGAAGGCGGGCGATCCAGTATTCCAGAGACAGTAGTGATCAGCCGAGAAGCCGCGGCGTACTGGATACCCCGCTTTCGCGAGGTATGACGACCAGGGACGCTGCGCGTATCGCTACCTTCCAAACAGCCGGTCCACCAGCCAGCCATCCAGTCCCGCCGCCGCCTCAGGGCGCGCATTCGGATTCGGCGGTGGCGCGGACGTTCGCGCCGGCGGTGGTCGGTGCGAACTGCCTGATGGGGCCGGAGCCGGCGGGCTCGGCGCTGCGCTGACCTGCGATGCGGTCTGGAACAGGTTTGACAGAAAACCGCCGCGCTGCGAGTTCGGCAAACCCGCCACTGCCACGCCCTGATGCGCCGTGCGCATGAAGCGCGTCCAGACTTCCACCGGCAGGCCGCCGCCGGTTGCCTTCTTGGTCGGCGAATTATCGTCATTGCCGAGCCAGACGCCGGTGACGAGGTTCGCCGTGTAGCCGATGAACCAGGCGTCGCGGAAATCCTGGCTGGTGCCGGTCTTGCCGGCAGCCATCCAGCCCGGAATCTCCGCCTTGCGCGCGGTGCCCGACAGCAGCGTCTCCTGCATCATCGTGTTCATCATCGCGACATGCCGCGGTTCGATTACCTGGCCGAGCTGATCAGGCTGCCGCGCGTACAGCAGCTTGCCTTCATTGGTGCGGATCTTGGTCACGACATGCGGGGAGACGCCGAGCCCGCCATTGGCAAAGGGCGCATAGGCGCCGACCAGTTCGATGACGGACACCTCCGAGGTGCCGAGCGCGATCGAGGGATTGGCCTCGAGCTTCGATGAAATGCCGAGCCGGTGCGCGGTCCGCGCCACATTCTTCGGCCCGACTTCGAGCCCGACCCGCACCGCGACGGTGTTGAGAGACATCGCCAGCGCCTGCGTCAGCGTCACCGCGCCGAAATATTCATGGGTGTAGTTCTCGGGGCGCCAGCCCTTCAGATCGAGCGGCGCATCCTGCCGGATCGTTTCCGGCGTCAGGCCGCCCTCGATCGCGGTCAGATAGATGAACGGCTTGAACGCCGAGCCGGGCTGGCGCTTGGCGGTGATCGCGCGGTTATACTGGCTCTCGGCGTAGTTCCGGCCGCCCACCATGGCGCGCACCGCGCCGTCAGGCGCCATCGCGACGAGCGCGCCCTGCGTGACGTTGAACTTCACGCTCTTGGCGGCGAGTTCGTCGATGATCGCGGCTTCCGCGACGCTCTGCAGCTTCGGATCGATTGTGGTCTGGACCACGATGCTCTGGTCGATCTGGCCGACGAGGTCGTCGAGCACTTCGCCGATCCAGTCGGCGACGTAATTGACCGTGCCGGCGCCGGCCGGCTTCACATTGTACGAGGGATGTCCGATCGAGGCCTTGGCCTGCGCATCGCTGATGAACTTGGCCTCCGCCATCGCCGCGAGCACGATCCGGGCGCGCTGCTCGGCGCCTTCCGGATTGCGGTTCGGCGCCAGCCGCGACGGCGACTTGACGAGGCCCGCCAGCATCGCGGCTTCCGCGACCGTGACGTTCCGGGCCGACTTGCCGAAATAGCGCTGGGCCGCGGCCTCGACGCCGTAGGCGCCGGAGCCGAAATAGACGCGGTTGAGGTAGAGTTCGAGAATTTCGTTCTTGGAGTGCTTGCGCTCCAGCCACAGCGCGAGCTCCACTTCCTGCAGCTTGCGCGCCATCGTGCGTTCCTGGGTCAGGAACAGGTTTTTCGCGAGCTGCTGGGTCAGCGTCGAACCGCCCTGCGATACGCCGCGATGCAGGATGTTGGCGACTGCGGCGCGTGCGATGCCGACGGGGTCGATGCCGTAATGCGAATAGAAGCGGCGGTCTTCGATCGCGATGAACGCCTTCGGCAGATGAGGCGGCAGATCCTTCAGCGCGACATTGGTGCCGGCCATTTCGCCGCGTGTGGCGAGCACGCTGCCGTCGATGCCGACGATCTGGATGGTCGGCGGGCGCTTTGGAACTTCCAGCGATTGGATCGCCGGCAGCTGCGCGCCGACCCAGACCACGACGCCGATGATCGCGATCGCCGCCCACAGGCCGAGCACTGCGCCCCAATAGATCAGCCGGCCGATCCTGATCCGTCCGCGCGATTTCGCACGCCGCTTCGCGCCGCCCCTCGCCGGACGCGGCTTGCGCTCGCGCGGCGGCGGCTCGTCATCGTCCTCTTCGGGCTTGCGCTTCGGCACTGGCTTCTTCGGTTTGTCGTCGTCGCCGTCGGTGGCGGCCGGAATGCGATCTTCGGGAGAGAGGCGCAGGTCGGCGAGCGCCACCTGAAGGCCGAATAGCGGCTCCTTGCGTGCGCCGCTCTTTTTCCGTCCCCACGCCATGACAAACGCCGTTCACACCCGTCCCTGCTGCAGGCTAGCGACGGCTGTTTAAGGGTCGGTTACCAAAAGGTTAACGTGGGATTAGGAGGTGCGGCGGGGGGCATATTAGGATGGCTGCAAACCACCGCGGTCCCGGGGGAAAATGACATGGGCTACATCGATCCGACCAAGGAAGTTTTCGCGCAGTTCCGGGCCAATGACCGGCCGGGTCCCATCCACATGCTCAACCTGGTCCGGCTGCGTGCGCAGGCGGCCTATCCCGACGGCCGCAAGGCGACGGGGGCGGAAGCCTACGCGGCCTATGGGCGCGAAAGCGGCCCGGTGTTCGAACGGCTGGGCGGCCGCATCGTCTGGCAGGGCAGGTTCGAACTGATGCTGATCGGGCCGCAAGACGAACGCTGGGATCATTGCTTCATCGCCGAATACCCAAGCGTCGCCGCGTTCGCCGAGATGATCCGCGATCCCGTCTACCGGGAAGCGGTGAAGCACCGCCAGGCCGCGGTGGAGGATTCCCGCCTGATCCGGCACGCGGTGTTGCCCATCGGCAAGACGTTTGGGGAGATACCGAAGTAAGTGGCGATTTCGTAGGATGGGTGGAGCGAAGCGATACCCATCAATGCCGTTGACGCAGGTTCTTGCGATGATGGGTTTCGCTGCGCTCTACCCATCCTACAAAGAATCGGCGGCCCCGAGGGGCCGCCGATCGCTTCTTTCCGCCGATCGATTGGATCGCCGCGACTAACCCGCCGCGCCCTTGTCCTCGAGGATCGGGCCGAACATTTCCCAACGCTCGCCGTTGAACTTCATCATCTGCAGCTGCTTGTTGACGCGGTAATCGTCCGGCGTGGTGTTGACGGTGATGCCCGGCAGCAGCAGGTCGAGCGGAACGTTCTTCAGGCTGGTGGCCTGTTTCAGCACGTTCTCGCGGGTCAGGTTGTCGCCGCATGCCTTCAGCACATGGATCAGCAATTGCGTGGTCACGTAGCCATAGGCGTTGAAGTTCGAATCCTTGTCGCCGTCAGGATAGTACTTCGCCATGAACTCGAAATACTTCTTCATGCCGGGGTCGTCCTTCCAGGTCGGATCGAGCGGATCCTTGGCGTAGTTGACGCTGATCACGCCCTTGGAAGCTTCGAGGCCCGCCGGCTTCATCACGGCGCCGACCGAGGTGGCGTTGATGTCAAGGATGTGCACCGGCTTCCAGTTGAGCTCGGCGATCTTCTTGATCGCCTGCGCCGCCGGCTTCGGCGTCGTCGCCGAGAAGAACAGGTCCGCGCCGGCGTCCTTGATCTTGAGGATTTGCGAATCGATGGTCGGGTCGGAGACTTCGTAGGAAGCTTCCGCCACCACCATCTTCGCTGCCTTGTCGCCGAGGCCGGCCTTGATGCCGTTCAGGTAATCCTTTCCGAGGTCGTCGTTCTGATAGAGGATTCCGACCTTGGCGTTCGGATATTCTTTCAGGATGTACTGGCCGTAGATGCGCCCCTCGACGAAGTAGTTGGGGTTGAAGCCCATCGTCCACGGAAAATTCTTCGGGTCGGTGAACTTCGACGCGCCGGTCGCGGCGAAGAGCTGCGGCACCTTCTTGGCGTTGAGATATTTCTGCACCGCCGCGTTCGAGGGCGTGCCGAGGAGTTGGAAGGTGAGCAGCACCTCGTCGCTCTCGACCAGCTTGCGCACCTGCTCGACCGCTTTCGGCGGCGAGTAAGCGTCGTCATACTGGATCAGATTGATCTTGCGGCCGTTCACGCCGCCCTGATCGTTGATCATCTTGATATAGGCCGCCTGGGTCTTGCCGATCGTGGCATAGGAGGAGGCCGGTCCGCTGAATGGATTGGTCTGGCCGATCTTGATCTCGGTATCGGTCGCGCCGGTGTCGTATTTCTTCTGCGCCGACGCCGTCGAGACCGACAGCGCAAGCGCGAGCGCCGTGCCGGTGACCAGATGGAAAATACCCTTCCGCATATTGATGCATTCCTCATGTGTTTATGATTGAGCCGATGATCTAGCCCGGGGCTGTAATCAACCCAGGCGGACGCCATCGCTGCGGTAATACTGGCGGAAGCCATGTTGCATTGCAAGGCGAGCCGTTCCGAGCGCGCGCGATTTCGTCTCGACGGTCGCAAGCTCAAAGCAAGGGCATCGGCTGACGATTGCACAAAAACACCTCATCGGTATTGCCGTGCCGCCGTGTGCGCTCATAGGCAGGTGTGGAACCCCGGTGGAAACGAAACTGCCGGCGCCGAGAAGACACGACGCCGGCAGTTGTTTCAAAATGGATCGGACGTGCTCTGTTTAACCGGACGGTCCGGTGTCCTCGATGATCGGGCCGAACAGTTCCCAGCGCTCGCCGTTGAACTTCATCATCTGCATCTGCTTGTTGATGCGGTAATCGGTCGGCGAAGTGTTGGTGACCATGCCCGGCAGCGACAGGCTGCCGGTGACGTTCTTTAGATTGGCGGCCTGCATCATGACGTTTTCGCGGGTGAGATTGTCGCCGCATTGCTGCAGGATCTTCACCAGCAATTCCGCGGTCGAATAGCCATAGGTATTGACGGTGTTGAGCTTGTCACCCTCCGGGTAATATTTGTCCATGAAGGCGAAATAGGCCTTGATGCCGGGATCGTCCTTCCACTGCGGATCGCTCGGCTCCTTGCCGTAGTTGGTGGAGATGATGCCCTTGGAGATGTCGAGGCCTGCGGGCTTGAGCGTGGCGGAGATCGGGCTCGCATTGATGTCGAGGATATGCACCGGCTTCCAGCCGAGGTCGGCGGCCTTCTTGATCGCCTGGGCGGCGAATTTCGGCGTCGAGGCATCGTAGAGCAGGTCGGCGCCGGCGGCCTTCAGCTTGACGACCTGCGAGTCGATGGTGGGGTCGGTCAGCTCATAGGAGGCTTCGGCGACGATCATCGACGCGGCCTTGGCCCCTAAGCCTTCTTTCAGGCCAGTGACGTAATCGCGGCCGAGGTCGTCGTTCTGGTAGAGAATGCCGATCTTGGCGTTGGGATGGTTTTGCAGAATGTATTTTGCGTAGATGCGCCCCTCGGACTGGTAGTTAGGATTGAAGCCCATCGTCCAGGGGAAGTTCTTGGGATCGGTGAATTTCGATGCCCCGGTGGCGGCGAGGAGCTGCGGCACCTTCTTGGCATTGAGATATTTCTGGACGGCGGCGTTCGACGGCGTGCCGATGATCTGGAAGGTGAACAGAACCTCGTCGCTCTCGACCAGCTTGCGCACCTGTTCGACGGCTTTCGGCGGCGAGTAGGCGTCGTCATATTGGATCAGGTTGATCTTGCGGCCGTTGATGCCACCCTGCTCGTTGATCATCCTGAAATAGGCGGCCTGCGTCTTGCCGATGCCGGCATAGGCGGAGGCCGGTCCCGAGAACGGAACGGTCTGGCCGATCTTGATTTCGGTATCGCTGGCGCCGGTATCGTATTTCTTCTGCGCGTTCGCTGGCGATGCCAGCGCGACCGCAACCGCCATGCCTGCGATCAGATGAAGAACGCCACTTCTCATATCGCTGCTCCCTCATATTGGCCGATGATCCTGTGCCGGCCATCGGTTGGGATGGCCGGCCGTCATCGTTGGACGGGAGTGTGGCGGAACGATTTTGCCAATGCAAGCTATAGCGTTTTCGAGCGAAGTGGATGCCGGTTCGCGGCAAGAAAACGCGTTAGAACAAGAATCTAAAGCGCGGTTCTAATTCAATCAGAACCGCGCTCTAGCGCGAGAGGGCGACCGTCCTCACGCCGGCCAGAGCAGGATCAAGGCGAGCGCCGCGGGCGCGGCCTGCACGTAAAGGATCCGGCGGCTGACGGTCGCCGCGCCATAGACGCCTGCCACGATCACGCAGAGCAGAAAGAACACCTTGATCTGGAAGGCGAAGGCCGGATCGGGGTGGAACAGGCCCCAGACCAGGCCTGCGGCCAGGAAGCCGTTATACAGGCCCTGGTTGGCGGCCAGCACTTTCGAATCCCTTGCCTTCTCGATTGGGTTGCGGAAGATCTTCAGGCCCAGCGGCTTGTCCCAGAGAAACATCTCCAGCACGAGAAAAAACACGTGCAGCGCGGCAACCACCGCGACCAAAACATTGGCGATGAAAATCATGTTGCGGTCCCCCAACCGGCAGCGGAATTCGGGTGGACGCTAGCACGCGGCGGGTGAAAAGTGCGGGACGCTCGCCGATATTTTTCAGGGAATGACGATGCCAGAGAGCTTCACCCTCGACCGCCTGCCAACCCCAATCGGGACGGCGCTGCTGGTCACCGATGCGGACGGCCTGCTCCGCGCGATGGACTGGGAGGATTATGAGCCGCGCATGAAGCAATTGCTGCGCCTGCATTATGGCGTGGTGGATTTGAAGAATGAACGGGCGTCGCACGAGCTGCGCGCCGCACTGACCGGCTATTTCAAGGGCGACCTCGATCGCCTCGCCGCGATCAGGTGGCGTGTTGCCGGCACGCCGTTCCAGCAGGCGGTCTGGAACGCATTGCCGAAGATTCCGGCAGGGACCACGCTGAGCTACGGCGCGCTGGCGGCGAAGTTGAAGATGCCCAAAGCCGTCCGCGCCGTCGGTCACGCCAACGGCTCCAATCCCATCAGCGTGGTCGTGCCCTGTCATCGCCTGATCGGCGCCGGCGGTTCGTTGGTGAAGTACGGCGGCGGACTGGAGCGCAAGCGCTGGCTGCTGCAGCATGAGGGCGTGCAGATTGCGTACGATGGTGGAGCGACTCGTCCCGCCGTAACTCAACCAGCGTAGGCGGAAGCGAAGCCCAAAACCTCGGGCGTATTGCGTCGCGAGAATGCGCGAGCTCGTTCAGCCGTCATTGCGAGCGCAGCGAAGCAATCGATCTATCCCCGTGCTGAGCTATGGATTGCTTTGCGGAGCCTGTCATCGGGCGCGCATTCGCGCGACCCGTTGGCTCGCAATGACGTGGAGAGAATCTTTGAATTTCGAACCACGCGATCACGCCGCGCACACTGCGCTCCCTCCCCCCTTGCGGGGGAGGGCGGGGGAGAGGGGTAAGCCACGCGCACCGCCGTTGCCGCCACCCCTCTCCCTAGCCCTCTCCCGCAAGGGGAGAGGGAACACACCTGTTGTGGATGACGAGCAGTGATTGAAGCAACAAGGCCGCCAAGCCGCTACGCCGCCGGCTGCGCGACGTTGTCTTCAGTGGAGAGCAGATGAAGCAGCGCGCTCTTGATCGCGGCTTGGCGGGTCGGCGCGGTGATCTGTGCGCCGAGCAGGTCGGTAACGTAGAACACGTCGCGGGCGCGTTCGCCGAAGGTCGCGACGTGGGCCGAGGCGATGTTGAGGTTGAGCTTCGAGATCGCGGTGGTGAGCTGATACAACAGGCCGGGGCGGTCGAGGCCGGAGACCTCGATCACGGTGTAGCGGTCCGACCACTGATTATTGATGGTGACCTCGGGCTCGACCACGAAAGCGCGCACCTTGCCGCGGTTGGCCGCCTTGCGCGCCACCACTTCAGGCAGCCGCAATTTGCCTTCGAGCACGTGCTCGATCATCTCGCCGATCCTGGTCGCGCGCCGGCCCTCGTCCTCGTCGCGGTCATATTCCCTGGAGATAGAGATGGTGTCGAGCGCGCGGCCGTCGGTGGTGGTGTAGATCTGCGCGTCGACGATGTTGGCGCCGGCAGAGGCGCAGGCGCCTGCAATGATCGACAGCAGCCAGGGGTGGTCGGTTGCCAGGATCGTCAGCTCGGTGACGCCGCGCGCCTCGTCGAAGCCGACATTGATCGCGAGTTGATGCCCGGCCTGTTCGCTGGAGCGGATGAAACGCGCCTGGCGGATCTTCCGCTGCAGATCGACCTTGAGCCAGTAGGCGGGATAATGCCGCCCGATATAGGCGTTAAGCTCCTGCTCCGGCCATTCGGTGAAGGCCGCGCGGAATTCGGATTGCGCTACCGCAATGCGCTGCGCGCGGTTCACTTCCGAGAAGCCGCCGGTCAGCACCGGCTCGGTCTCATAATACAGCGTGCGCAGCAACTGCGCCTTCCAGCCGTTCCACACGCCGGGGCCGACGCCCCGGATGTCGGCGGTGGTCAGGATGGTCAACAGCTTCATCTGCTCGACGGACTGCACGACGGCGGCAAAATTCTCGATCGTCTTGCGGTCCGACAGATCGCGCGACTGCGCCACCGTCGACATCGTCAGGTGCTCTTCGATCAGCCATGCCACCAGCTCGGTGTCGGCGGCGTTGAAGCCGAGCCGCGGGCACAGCCGCCGCGCCACCTTGGCGCCGGCGATCGAATGATCCTCGAGCCTGCCCTTGGCGACGTCGTGCAGCAGGGTCGCGATGTAGAGCACCGCGCGATGCTCGGGCTGAATCTTGCGGAACAGGTCGCTCGCGACCGTGAACTCGTCATTGCCGCCGCGCTCGATCTCCTGCAGGTGGCCAATGCAGCGGATCAAATGCTCGTCCACCGTATAATGGTGGTACATGTTGAACTGCATCATCGACACGATCTTGCCGAAGGCGCGGATGAAGTGACCGAGCACGCCGGCCTCGTTCATGCGCCGCAGCACGATCTCCGCATTGTCAGACGTCAGGATCTCCATGAACAGCCGGTTGGCCTCCGGATTCTCGCGAAGCTGGGTATTCACCAGCTTCAGCGAGCGCGTCACCGTGCGCATTGCGTCAGGATGGAAGGCAAGATTGTTCTTCTGCGCCAGGTGGAAGATCCGGATCAGATTGACCGGGTCGTGCTTGAAGACGTCGGGCGCGGCGAGGTTGATGCGGTTGTTGTCGATGATGAAGTCGTCGCTGTCGGGCACCCGCCGCCGCTTGGCGCCCGGCCGCAGCCGCGCCACCATGCGGCTCAGCACCGGCGCGGGCTTGGCCTGCTCGTCTTCCAGCTTGGCGCACAGGATCGCGGTCAGGTCGCCGACGTCCTTGGCGACCAGGAAGTAGTGCTTCATGAAGCGTTCGACATCCTGCATGCCGGGATGCGAAGTGTAGCCGAGCCTGACCGCGATTTCGCGCTGCATGTCGAACGACAACCGTTCCTCGGCGCGGCCGGAAACGAAATGCAAGTTGCAGCGCACCGACCACAGGAAATCGGCGCAGCGGCGGAAGGTGCGATACTCCTGCGCGTCGAACACGCCGCGCTCGACCAGTTCGCCGGTCTCGCGTACGCGGTAGACGTATTTGGCGATCCAGAACAGCGTGTGCAGGTCGCGCAGTCCGCCCTTGCCGTCCTTGACGTTGGGCTCGACCAGATAGCGCGACTGCCCGGCGCGGCGGTGCCGCTCCTCGCGCTCGGCTAGTTTGGCGGTGACGAAATCCGACGCCGTGCCCTGCACCACGTCCTTATCGAACCGCGCGACGAGTTCGTCATAGAGCGGCCGGTCGCCGGTCAAAAATCGCGTCTCGAGGATCGCGGTGCGGATCGTCATGTCGCCGCGCGCCTGGCGGATACATTCGTCGACCGAGCGCGTGGCGTGGCCGACCTTCAGTCCCATGTCCCACAGGCAATAGAGAATGGCTTCCGCGACCTGCTCGCCCCAGGCGGTCTGCTTGTAGGGCAGGATGAACAGCAGATCGATGTCGGATTCCGGCGCCATCAGGCCGCGGCCGTAACCGCCGGTGGCGACCACGGACATACGCTCGGCGCCGGAGGGCACATGCGAGCGATAGAGATGCCGCGTGGCGGCCGAATAGAGGATGCGGATGATTTCGTCCTGCATGAAGCAGAGCCGCTCTGCGCAGCGGCGGCCGTGGCGATCCTTCAGCAGTATGGCCTGCGCGGTCGCGCGCGCCGCGATCATCTCGGCCTTGAGCAGTTGCGCCAGCGCCGAGCGAAACACATCCTCGCGGCCGGCATGCTTTTCGGCCAACGCATCGACCGCCGCGGTGATCCGCGCGGTATCAAAACGTTCATCCTCCCCCGAGGGGGCCTCAATCACGATGCTGTCCATGATCTCCCCGATAACGGACGGCACAAAGGCTGTCACGGACGATTGTACGGTCAAATCAAAGCTATGCTGCCACCGACGCGAATACCAGCCATAAGCTGTTGGAAAAGCGTGGATTTTCGATGCAACGTGTGAATGACTGGGGACCGTGATGACAGCGCATCGATAGCGCTCTATATCCGGTGCACAAACAAATTGGGGAGAACAAAATGGACGCCGCCGAACTTCGCGCGATGCAGGCCCCGATCAAGGAACGCTACAAGTCCGATCCCTCAGCCGCGGTCATTACGCTGAAAGCCAAAGGCTCGATCGACAATGAAGGCATTGCCTGCAAGGTCGAGACAGGCCGCGCGCTGGCGGTCGCGGGGCTGCACCCCGCCACCGGCGGCTCGGGCCTGGAGCTCTGCTCCGGCGACATGCTGCTGGAAGCCCTGGTCGCCTGCGCCGGCGTGACGCTGAAGTCGGTGGCCACTGCCGTCGACATTCCGCTCAGAAGCGGCAACGTCATCGCCGAAGGCGACCTGGATTTTCGCGGCACGCTCGGCGTCGACAAGGAAGCCCCGGTCGGCTTCGAGGAGATCCGCCTGCGCTTCGAGGTCGGAACCGATGCGCCGCAGGACAAGCTCGACCTGCTGCTCAAGCTGACGGAGCGCTATTGCGTGGTCTACCAGACCATCAGGAACGGCCCGAAAGTTTCGGTGTCGATGAAGCGGGTGTGAGGCACATTGCTCGCCGTCGTCCCTGCGAAAGCAGGGACCCATAACCACCGGCTCCAATTGGTGCGGGAAGTAGCAACCCGCACCGCCCGAAATCTAGAAGCCGCGGCGTATGGGTTCCTGCGTCCGCAGGAACGACGGAAAGATGTCCCCCGAACTCGCCTTCATCCTCACGCTCGCCCTGCGCATGGCGATCACCGCGGCGTTCGTGGTGACGGCCTCGATCGTCACCGAACGATCGGGCCCGGTGATCGGCGCGCTGATCGCGACGCTGCCGATTTCGGCGGGGCCGTCCTACGTATTCCTCGCACTCGATCATAACGCGGCCTTCATCGCCGAGGGCGCGCTGGCGAGCCTGCCGATCAATGCCGCGACGGTCTTCCTCGGGCTGACCTATGTCGTGCTGGCGCAGCGCCATGGCGCGCTGCTCAGTTGCCTCTCGGCTGTCGCCGTATGGCTCGCGCTCGCCGCAATCATCCGCTCGGTGCAATGGTCGCTGGCCGGCGGCTTGATCGCCAATGTCATCGCTTATGCCATCTGCGTCCCGCTGCTCGCCCGCTACCGCCACGCCAAAATGCCGCCGATCCGGCGCCGCTGGTACGACATCCCGCTACGGGCATCGCTGGTCGCAACCTTGGTGGCGACGGTGGTCACGACATCTAGCTGGGTCGGCCCCAAGGTGAGCGGCATGATCGCACTGTTCCCGATCGTATTCACCTCGATGATGCTGATTCTGCACCCGCGCATCGGCGGCCCGCCCACGGCCGCCGTACTTGCCAACAGCGCCTGGGGCTTGATCGGACTTGGCATCGCGA
>NZ_LLXX01000130.1:0-1837 GCF_001440405.1 Bradyrhizobium valentinum | reverse complement strand
TCCGGGATGGTGCGCAAGCACCAGACCCGGAATCTCGAGATTCCGGGTTCGATGCTCGCGCATCGCCCCGGAATGACGGCATTCAAACTCACTACTTCGGCAGCTTCGCCTTCAGCGCATACAACGCCTCTAGCGCCTCGCGCGGCGACATCTCGTCGGGATGCAGGGCCTTCACCGCCTCCATCAACTGCTCGGCCTCGCTCGGCGGCGCGGCTTCGGCGGCGGCGCGGGAGGGGACGGCGAACAGCGGCAGATCGTCGGCGAGCGCCCGCGCGGTCTGGCCGCGATCCTGCGCCTCCAGCTTCGCCAGCACCGACTTGGCGCGCGTGATCACGGCCGGGGGAAGCCCTGCGAGTTTCGCGACCTGAATGCCGTAGGAGCGGTCGGCGGAGCCCGGCAGCACCTCGTGCAGGAACACAACGTCGCCCTGCCACTCCTTCACCCGCACCGTGGCGTTGAACATCCGCGGCAGTTTTGCCGAAAGTGCGGTCAGCTCGTGATAATGCGTGGCGAACAGCGCGCGGCAGCGGTTGGCTTCATGCAGATGCTCGATCGCGGCCCAGGCGATCGACAGGCCGTCGAAGGTGGCGGTGCCGCGGCCGATTTCATCCAGGATCACCAGCGAGCGTTCGCTGGCCTGGTTGAGGATCACGGCGGTCTCGACCATCTCGACCATGAAGGTAGAGCGGCCGCGCGCGAGATCGTCGGCCGCGCCGACGCGGCTGAACAGCCGGTCGACGACGCCGATCCGCGCGCGCGACGCTGGCACGTAGGAGCCGATCTGCGCCATCAGCGCGATCAGCGCGTTCTGGCGCAGGAAGGTCGATTTGCCGGCCATGTTCGGGCCGGTGATCAGCCAGATCTGGCCGGATTTTTGCGCAGGCCCGGGCGAGAGGTCGCAGGCGTTGGCAATGAACGGCTGGCCGCCGCGCTTCAGCGCCTGTTCGACGACGGGGTGCCGGCCGCCTTCGACGGCGAAGCCGAGCGAGCCATCGACTTCGGGCCGCACGTAATTGTCGTCTATCGCAAGCTTCGCCAGCGCGGTCGCGACATCGAGCAGCGCGAACGCATGCGCCGCGGCGCGCAGATCGTCGCTGGCGGCGAGCGCCATCGCCGAGAGCCGCTCGAAGATTTCTAGTTCGAGGTTGAGGGCGCGATCGCCGGCATTGGCGATCTTGGCTTCGATCTCGCCGAGCTCGGAAGTGGTGAAGCGAACCTGCCCCGCCAGCGTCTGGCGGTGGATGAAGGTTGCGTTCAGCGGCGGCGCCATCAGCTTGTCGCCGTGCTGCGCCGTCACCTCGACAAAATAGCCGAGGACGTTGTTGTGCCGGATCTTCAGCGCCTTGATGCCGGTATCCTCGGCATAACGCGCCTGCATCGCGGCGACGACGAGGCGGGAGGCGTCGCGCAGATTTCGGCTCTCGTCGAGCGCGGCCTCATAGCCCTCGCGGATGAAGCCGCCGTCGCGCTTGATCAGCGGCAGTTGTTCGGCGAGCGCGCGTTCGAATTCGCGGGCGAGGTCGCGTGAGGGGCGGCGCAGCGCCTCCATCACGGCAATGATTTCGGATGGTGGAGCTTCCAGTTGCGCGAGCCTCGCGAGTGCCTGATCCGCAGCAATGATACCGTCGCGCAAACCCGCAAGGTCGCGCGGACCGCCGCGTCCAACCGACAGCCGCGCCAGCGCGCGCGACATGTCGGGCGCTGCGCGCAGCGTGGTTCTGATATCGTCGCGCGCTGCGCTGTCAGCGACAAAGGCGGCAATCGCGTCCAGCCGCCGCGCGATTCCCGCGCTGTCGGTCAGCGGCGCGGCAAGGCGCTGCGCCAAGAGCCGCGAGCC
>NZ_LLXX01000129.1 GCF_001440405.1 Bradyrhizobium valentinum | reverse complement strand
CCCTTGCGCAGCGCGTCCAGCGCACGGCCCTGGGAGTCCACCGCGCCGTCGGCATTGCCTTCGCCGAGCCGGCCAGTGGCATCGCCCATCGCCGAGTCGGCCTGATCGAGCCCGTCCTCGCCGTCGCCCTGGTCGCCGCCTTGACCCTGCTGGCCCTGCCCCTGTTCGCCGCGCTGGCCCTGCTGCCCCTGTTGGCCCTGTTGGCCGCGCTGTCCCGGCCCCATGCCGCGCTTGGCAAGTTCTTCCTGCAATTTCTTCAGCCGGTCGCGCAGGCTCTGCTGGTCCTGCTGCAGGTCGCCCATGCTCTGGTCGCCCTGCTTGTCACCCTGCTTGCCGCGCATACGGTCGCGCCTGGAATCCTGGCCCTGCTTGTAGGTCTTGTCGCGCAATTGCTGCTGCTTGCGGATCATGTCGCCGAGCTCGTTCAGCGCCTGCTCCATGTCGTCGCCGCCCTGACCGGGCTGCGCCATCTGCAGGTTTTCCAGCATCTGCTGGAGCTGTTCCAAGAGCTGCTTGGCGGCATCCTTGTCGCCGGAACGCGACATCCGCTCCAGCCGGTCGAGCATGCTCTTGAGATCCTGCTGGCTCAGCATCTTCGTGTTGGGATCGAGCGGACGGGCCAATTGCTGCGGGTTGTTGCGGAACTGCTCGGCGAGCTGGCGCAGGAAATTGTCCAGCGCGGCGCGCAGATTGTCCGTAAGCTTCTTGATCTCCTCGTCGGTGGCGCCACGTTCCAGCGCCTGCTTGAGCGCCTCCTGCGCCGCGCGCAGCGCCTTGTCGACATCGGTGATGTTGCCGTCCTCGATGGTCACCGCAAGCGCCCACAGGCTGGCGACGACGTCACGCAGAGCGGCGTCGGTGCGCGCCGCCTCCAGTTGGTGCTTAACGCTGAAGAGCCCGAGATAATGCCCGGCCTCCGGCGTGAATAGTTCCGGCGCGATCATCAGCGCATCAAGCGCGGTATAGACTTGCGAATTCTGGTTGGCGTCGAGCGCCAGAATGCGGCGCTGCTCGATCAGGGCGCGCGCCAACGGCTTGGTGAACAGCCGCTCCGGCAGCCGCATGTTGAACGGCTCGCTCTTGCCTTCATTGCCGGCCTCGTCCTTGGCCGTGAGCGTCAGCGTCACGTCGGCGCCGGCATAGGGATCTTCGCTGAGATCCTTCACCGTCTGGCCGACGCCGTTGCGGGTGCGTGCATTCGGCAGCACCAGCGCAAACTGCGGCGGCTCGAACAGCGGCCGCGGCTCGGCCTTGTCGGCCTCCTTGTTCTTGCCTTCCTTGCCTGCATCGGCAGTGCGGGGGGCGAATTGCGCGCGCGCTTCGGTGACGCCGTAATCGTCCTCGATCTTGTAGGACATCTGCAGCGAGCCGCGGGCCTGGCGTTCCGGATCCTTCGCCAGCGAGATGGCCGGCGCACGGTCGGGCATGGCCGCGAAGCGCCACAGCGGCTGGCCGGACGGCGCGCGGACATGCGCGGAGCCGTCGCCCGTGATCTTGAAATGCCGTTCGTTGGTGCCCTTCGGCGCCTGCTCGCCCGGCGCAACCTCGGTCACGCCACCGCCGACCACGACGTCGGTCGTGCCGCCGCTGGAACGCACCAGCAGCGTGCTGCCGGAAGGCACCGGCAACGGTGCTCCGCTATCGGGCG
>NZ_LLXX01000128.1:49533-56895 GCF_001440405.1 Bradyrhizobium valentinum | reverse complement strand
GCGGCGGTACGATGAAGCGAAGCACCTCCATGCTCGACATGACTGTGCTCAAACGCGGCCGCTTAGGCTATCGCCTCCAGACGCTCCCAATTGAGGTGGCCAGTACGCCTCGACTACTAGCAAGCGCTATTCGGGTTGGGTACCCTACCGCCGAGACGTCAGGTAAATAAGCGTTAACCACGCTGGGCTTACTTTTGGAACTGGGCATTCGGGGCGTGTGCGCTGGCTTGCAGGCCAGCCGTCAGCGTGGGCGTGTACCAATGACAATAGACCCGGAAGAACTTGTTACACTCACTAATCACGGCACTATGAAACTGCGATCTGCGGTCGCAAGGACGATGATGTTGCTGCCCCACGAGCGCAAACGGGCGACAATCGTCCGCAAGGGCGAGCCCGCGGTCCTCAAGTTCGAGCAAATCAAGGATCTCGCAGCCCGGTGGGAGTTCGTACCTTCGCAATGACTCTCGTCCACCGACCGATACCGTGAGAATCGAAAAGACCGTTGCTTCGTAGCGGCTGTCATTTTCATCGCTTGACGGGGGATTGCTGCTGGATCTCTCGCAACAAGCGGCAGGCCCACCTGCATGCGGCAATCTCGGACATCACCAAGTCCAATCCCCAAGCAACCGCAGAGCCCGTGGCCGCTTACCCGCGCGAGATGATCCGAGCGTTTGAGGCTTGCTCGTGAAGCTCCTTGCGGTGGTAAGTTCGGCGCAAATCGAGGCAACAGCAGATGTAACAAGCGAAGCTGCAAAGGCAGTTCGCGGGTCATGTCCGCTCCTAATCTAGTCACGCGGTCGAAGGGTCGGCGACGTCGGAACGAACGCGCCGCACGGACCTCAGCCGGTCTAGGCACAACGGTCACAACGGCCGAGTGGCATAGGGTAGTTCCGCGCCATATCGCCGAGCCGCCTCGTGAGCCTGGCGATTGAGAGGCTTCGCTGAGGTCGAGCTGTCAGGCAGCAATGCGACGGCTGTTGGCGTGCATCAGCGCCAAGCGCAGCGTCAGGGAAGCGGCTGTAGCTTTGAGGTTCTCTCGCCTGGCGCCAAGGTTTCTTGCGAGCATCGAATACTTTGGGTCGGCGGCGTCACGAATCCCGGTTTGCTCTTCCTCCGTGGCGATATCGTACTCCAGAACCGAAATGGTTCGGTTCAAGTCGTCCAACATCGCCGGAATAACCGTAAATTCACGGGGCGCGGTTGCTGCGACGGTCCTAAAACGGGTCGGCCTGTCCATGAAAATCTCCTAACCAGATACATTTTGGCACGAGGTCGATCGCGTGCCTTTGTTATTAGCCGCAATCGCAATATCCTTGCCAATGTGCCGCTCTTTCCGAATCGGTGAATGCGTCGGTCGCGCATTGCTTGCGTTCGAGCGCCCTACTTGGAACGTCGGAGGGCTGTGAGACTATGGTCGGCTTGGGGAAGCCAACCTGCGCCGAAGTTCGTCGGCTAACGTAATCGACCTTGTCCGAACACTCGATACGACCGTAACCCTCACGCCCATTGCAGAGCTAGAACGACAGTTTGCAGGTCTCCATCGCCGGAAAAGAGAAATGCGTGGTCGATATGCCGCGCCAACTCCAAGGCATCGATGGCAAGCTCCACGCCCATGCTTCGTTTCGTTTTTCTCCGACCGTCTCCGTCGTCAACTTCCTTGGCCGGTTTTGTCCTGACAGCGAACCCATTGTAGTCGAGCCAATCAAGCAGCGGCTCCGAGGGCTGCTGAATTCTCCATCCTCTCTGATCAGCGTATAGTAATATGTTCGCACGACCATGCCGCGCTTGCCGAATTCTTGAGTAACCGCCTATAGTGACGTTGAAGCAAAGGCCTTTGACGGTCTGGTGAAAATTGCTTCCGTCGATAAAGAGCGCAATTCGCTCGGTCATCTAAAAAAAATCCCAACGCGCAGCATCAATGCATGCCCGCGAATCGATTAGAAGCCTACCCGTTTTTGATAGAGTTGAGCCCGCGGCTCGATAAGATGGGCTAACGGGCTCACTTGACCAAATGATCGAGTAGCCGTTCAGCGCTTCATCTGTCTTTTGGGCACCTTCAGGAGCATGCGTCTAGCCTTCGCCTCCGCACGCTTTTTGATCTCGGCCTTGATCTTTTCAATCAAGGTTATCGTTTCCGGGGTGGGAACTTTGAGGGTTGAAATCATTGCTTTCCCCTCCGACGCGATATTTTGATAGATTAGTCAAATATTAGAACAGGGCAATTGCCAAAGCGCCAAACCATCTAGACGGCAGGCAAAAGCACGGACCGGCTGAAGGGCGAGTGATCAGTGGAGCCGTGTTTAGTACTGCGGCGGACTCAGAGAAAGAAGGGGCGTTTGGATCCCGCGCATAACACCGGAACGGCGTCGCCTGGGACCGCCGTTCGGCAATAATGCTTCGGCAAAACCATTCGGCTAGATCGCAAGGCGAATTGATCTCGAACAATTGCCGGGGCGGACGATGTCCGTTCTTGAAGGGTAGAACGGACATGCCGTGGAAGCGGAAGGCACTTCCGTTTTTGACCCAACTCAGAAATCGCAACTGCAGCCGCGCGGCCGTTGACACCCCCTCGGAGGGGGTCCATGCTTGGTTAGCGCGTTCGGCATTCGAGGCAGTGTCGGCGACGAACCTCGTTCCAACAAACAACCGTGCCAAGCCGCAGCATCCGCTTGACGGATCAGTCCGGCTTCGAATGGGCACGCGCTCCTTAACCGGAGGGAACGCTATGTCAAACAAGACACCCTTTATGTACGCCATATCGTTCGGTCTGGCGCTAACCCCGATTTGTTTCTCCACAGTGTCGGCCCAAGAAAGATGCAAGGTCAGTGAGGACGCCACGGCCGCTAAATCCAACTATACTCAGCAACATGTGCTCGACGTCGGTGACGTACCTGGGCATCAGATCCGAGTTTACGAACTCCACCGTACCTATGCGAACGACAAGCCAAACTGCGAGAACCTCAAGCGCACCGAGTCATGGACCCGAGGTTATTCCGACTACATCGATCGCAATGGCCGAACGTGGGGATACGACGTAACCTTGCTCGAAAATGGCGACAAGATCTTTTCTCAATGGGATGGAACGAGCCAAACCATGGTCGCACCCGATGGTTCAAAGAAAAGCACCTTCACAGGTGTCACTCGATACACCGGCGGCACCGGAAGATACGAGGGTATTCGCGGCTTCTTGAGGGTCAGTGCTGTGTTTGAGCCCGACAAGAACGTGAACCAGCTGCAGACTGAGGGTGAGTATTGGTTGCCAGCTTCAACGGTGGGTCAGAGTAAGAAGTGACGACCAGCGCGGAGCCCGTCCGCTTTACCCCCAGTAGCCACGAACGGGCTTGATCCTGGGGGAACGATCCGCCTTCCGTTAATGTCCGTTCGTGGCCCTTCGCGTCGTTCGCTGCGCTGCACGCCAATGACCGCAATTGAGGGCGAACCGGACTTCAATAAGGCATCGCGCAGCGGAACCCACCAACGAATCGTGATCGATCTTCGTTCGTTCAACGAGCGCCTCGCCAAAAAGAGGAGCTACTAACGAAACGGTCGGCCTGACATTGCGGCCAGCTCTTGACACACGTGTGCCGGACCTGCTCGTGAGGAAGCGGTAGCGCCTTGCGATCGGGACAAATCGGGTGCCACAGAATGCGAGACTAGCGTGACTTCTCAGTGGCAGTACCAGGTTAGGTTCGATCTGAACGATTCTGCCACGGCGGAATCGGTACGCCGAAAACTCCGTGTTCCGGCACTGGCGCCGCTGTTCGATATCCTCGCCGAGCATCGCGCTGCGCTGAAATGCCAGTTCGACGCCTTTGCGGAGTATGTCGCCGCAGCAGAAGAGCACGGCGTCGAAAACTATCCGCTCTACCAGTGGACGAAGGCGACGATCGAAAATCCGGCGAAGAAGGAAAAGTATTTGAGATCCTTTACAGTCTACGTGGATGACCGGGAGGTCTATGCCAAGGAGATTGCTGACGCGCTGGAGGCGGACTTGCAGCCGCTCGCCACTAGCGGGCTCATCACGCGAATATCCAAGTACGATACCAATCCCGCCAACAATCCTCAGCCGCCGCAGGGCCCCCGCGAGAAGAGCTAGGCCATCCGCGAGAGCGAACTGAATGCCCGCTCCTGGCACCTTTGAGACATGCCCGCCTATCCTGAGAATGTCCGTTCACCGGGGCAGACCAGAAGTCGCCGTGGTCCGGTCAAACCGACGCGAATGACCCACACCAGACGTACGGCCCGCCTGGCGCAAAACCCGTCGCAAAGGGGCGCTGTAGCTTCGTCTTATGCAGCTTGGTCCGGGAACTGCTTGGTGTTCCCCATCAGCTTCTTGAAAGCCGAAGATTTCAATCTTTCGAGGTCGCGTTCGCCGGCCGCCCCTGCGCAAGAAGATGCTCAGCAATTTCGAGCGCTGACGCAGCTTTGCGGCGACTGAATCTTTTGTCGAGAAAAACCTCGTCAAGAGCGTGGCGTAACGTGGCAATCGTGGAAGGGTCGAAGGTCATACTGAGCAGATACCCAAATCTGTTAACAACTAAATGACCGCAAAAAACTCCACTGCGGCCAAGGTCAGGGGTAATTTAGCACCTTCAGGGACTGGCGAGTGCGGATCGTTGCGATAGGTAATTGTCCGCACATTGCCAGACTTCCGATGCAGCGTTCGGCTCCATGAGAAAATCAGATGTCACCTGTCCTCGCTGCGGCGCCGGCTACCGCCGGATCGAATTAGCTTCGAGACCTGGGATCAGGGGCGAATACGCCGCCCTGTCCACTAAAATGCCGGAAGCCCGCGCACTTCCTTGGCTGCGATCTTCACCAGCGGCCTCACCGCCTGATCCTCCCGGCCAAGCACGACGCCGGACGCAAAGGCAAGGGCGCGTGGGTGTTGACGCGGCGCCTTGAGCGCCGCATCGGTGGCCATCTGCCGGTGCGCGACGAAATCATTAAGCGAACCGAGCGCATCCTGGACCTTCTTCAAATGCGTGGACAGGCGCGCAAGCTGCTTTTGCTCGCGCTTGGAAGGAAACAGCGTCCCGAAAAATTCGACCGCATACCTGATCTTCTTCACCCTGATCCGCAATTGATGCCGCGCAGGGGGAGACATCTTGTCGAGATCGCGCCCGTCCTTGCGCACCTTCCTGATACGGCGATGGAGCACATCGGCGGCGAATCTACCGATCGGGATGCTCCCCCGATCGGTCGAGATGGTCTGCCTTGCTTCGATCCATTGCAGCGTATCGATCAGCAGCATCCGAAAATGCTCCGAATTGACCGCCTTTCTTGCGCGCGCAAAGGCCTGATCGCGCTTCTGGGAAAACTCTTGCTTGATCTCTTGGCCGCCCCGGCGCAGCAGGACGTCGCGCGTCGCTGGCTCGACATTCTCCTTCACGAACACGTCGAGCTCGCGGGCAGGCGCAAGCTCGCCTGTGAGCCACTTCAGTTCCGCCTTGATTTTCTCCGTTCCGGCACTGGACAGGAGTTTTGAAAACAGCGAGATCGCCGCACGCAGCCGGCGCAATCCCACCCGCATCTGGTGAATCCCTTCGGGATCGCCGTTGCGGACCGCGTCGGCGTTTCCCGAAAAATGGCGGACAGGGGAGCGCGCGATCGCCCGACATGCCTCGGCTGCGGTCATGTCGCTCTCCAGCTCGATCGCTTCAGCGAAAACGACCTGATGGTCTTTGCCACCGGCGAGATCATACCCCCGCTCGGCCTTTGACCGCAGATCGAGCTCGGCTTCCGATTTTCGCTCGATCGCCTTTGCTACGCGGAATAGGTCAACGAAGTTACCGCTTTTCAGTTCGAGTTCAAGCTCCTCGATCGGACTCGAGCGGTGTCCGGCGATGATGCTGCCGTGGTCGATCGCAAGCTCGATCTCGCTCCGTTTGGTGCGGACAGGCACCGTAATGCGATGGACCTTCGTCTTGAAGATCGGCTTCAGCTTGCGACGCAGCCTCTTGGAGGCGAATGCCTCGAGCGGCGTGCCATCGGCCTTGCCGACGTCAGGCGCACTGTCCTTTATCTCCGTTTCCCATTCACCTCGGCCGAACTGCGGAGCGTTTGCCGATTTGACCGTCTGGATGTGCTTCGCGCCGTCTTGCCGCACCCGAAGCGAAAGGCCGTGGCGCTTCAGCTTGTGTTTTCCGGTATCGAAATAGGTCGACACCAGATCGCTCTCCGACCGCTCACCGATCTTACCGCCGGCAATCTTCGAGTTCGCCAGTGCCTTCAGATTGCGGCCGGGGACGCGGAATTTTAGCTCGGTTTCGACCGCCATCGTTCCTCCGCACCGTTCCCATCAAACTGGATTACACTCCGTACCTGATAGCCTACGCTAATTGCTTGCGTAAGCCGACCAGCAGCACTGTCCTAGATTCGGCGAGTGTCCGCGCGGCGGCCGCAGCAGGCCGCGCGCGATGGGAGGAAGCGATGTTCAGACTTTTGGGAATCACGTTCGTGCTGTGCCTCGTCGGTCAGCCGAGCTTCGGTGACGACAGCCACAAGGTACTCGGCACCTGGAAACTGGTTTCCTACGAGACCGAGGTTCAGGCGACCGGCGAGAAAGAGCCGGCGATGGGACAAAGCCCAGCCGGCTATGTTGTCTTCAACGCCGAGGGGCGCGTGTTCCTCGTCCTGACCGGAGAGAAGCCTGCAAAGACCAGCCAGGAACGTGCCGAACTATTTGCCACACTCATCGCCTATACCGGCACTTATCGCGTTGAAGGGGACAAGTGGACTACCAAAGTCGACGTGGCGTGGATTCCCGAGTGGGTCGGCACCGAGCAAATCCGATCTCTCACGGTGGACGGTGACCGACTGCAAGTGTTGTCGCCATGGCGAGTGAACCCCAATTGGCCGGACAAGGGGATGACGCGCAGCATCGTCACCTTCGTACGGTCTAACTAGGCATGTCCGGAAGTGGCACCTTTCGGACCTGCCCGACCTCGCCGATGATGTCCGATGACCGTGATAGAGAGGACATGATCTGGGACACACAGCCCTCCGGCAGCCCCGCCAGACGCATGCCCTTATAGGATTGCCCGCGGCTATGTTGAAGATGTTGGCTAACTGTGAAGTACTTTACATCCCTGTGTTCTTGGCCCGGGCTAAGATGGCGGAGGCTTCTTACTTTGAAGGAGGCATCCGATGCTCGCGGCAATCAAATGGAACTCCCGATATAACGCTCGCGAATGGGTGATGATGGCTGGAGCGCTCGTCGTCCAACTCAGCGCACTGAATGCAAAACGACAGAAGGGTGAAAGCAAACCAACGGAGCCACTCTGGAAATACTTCGACGACACCCATCATTGGGACTCAACCGCGGAGGAATGGGTCCCCAACCATGATCGGTGATCGTGC
>NZ_LLXX01000128.1:42882-49381 GCF_001440405.1 Bradyrhizobium valentinum | reverse complement strand
GATCGGGATGTGAGTTCCTGCCGGCCGCTTGATAATGGTCAAGCAAATGCTTTTGGACCGTTTGCCGACCGCTTCGGTAAACCATCTGGCCGATCCTGGTACCTTTACGCGGTCATGGATTGATGTCCGTTGGCGGCGCTAAAGGGGACGTGCTGGGACGCCGTCGGGATCGACGCGAATGACCCAACGCCGACATGCAGCAACACTGACCAAGACGGTGCTTCGTGTTTCGAAGATTGCTTTAAAGCGACATCGTTTAGGTTGTCGGATTTTCTCGCCTCGCCTTCTCGATCGCGGCTATTAACACGGTGTCCCGCACCGGCTTTAACAGAAAGGCCGATACACCGGCGGACTCGCACCGATCGCGCGCGTCGTTTTCGTTGTGGGCAGTAATGACGATTGTTGGAATCTTGATCCCAGTACGTGTAAGATGGTATTGAAGGTCGAGGCCGGTCATTTCAGGCATCTGTAAGTCGACGATCAAGCACTCCGGCAATTCTTCGGGCAAGGCAGCGAGAAATTCCTGTGCTGAGGTGAAAGTTCTAGCTTCAAGCGCGTGCACTTTCAGTAACCGCCCCAGTGCCTTCAACACCGACGGATCGTCGTCTACGATTGCAATCCAAGGCATCGCGTTCAGCATGCGACCCATAAGTGGTCGCCAATTGACATTGTCGATTGGCCTTTGGGCCAATGATACGCCCGGCCGTTTGCGATCATACTCCGCTCAAGATGCCCACCGAGGTTCGCACCCGCTCGCCAGCGCCCCGGCGACGCCGAACGGATCGACATCCTGTAAACCCCACGCGGGTTTCGCTGAATGGTCAGCATAAAGGAGAGCGCTATGAGTAAAGAGGACAAGGAACGCGCTGATCGCGGCTGCGAAAGTGTTAACCGCAGGCGCATGCTTCTCGGGGGAACCGCGCTTGCCGCAGCGGGACTGGCGGCGTCAGTAAAGGTATCGCATGCCCAGCCAGCGCCGCAACGCCCGGCAGCTCCATCACAGTCTCGTCCGAACATCCTCGTCATCTGGGGCGATGATGTTGGTATCCACAACATCAGTGCCTACAACCACGGTATAATGGGCTACAAAACGCCGAACATCGACCGCATCGCCAAAGAAGGCGCGATGCTTACCGATGCCTATGCACAACAGAGCTGCACCGCAGGTCGCGCCTCTTTCATCCTTGGGCAACATCCGTTCCGCACCGGGCTATTGACGATTGGCATGCCGGGCTCACCGCATGGCATTCCGGACTGGTCACCGACCATCGCCGATCTTTTAAAGCAACAGGGTTACGCCACCGGACAGTTCGGCAAGAACCATCTCGGCGATCAGAATAAGCATCTGCCGACAGCGCACGGCTTCGATGAGTTCTATGGAAATCTTTATCACCTCAACGCCGAAGAAGAGCCGGAAACCTATTACTATCCGAAGGATCCCGATTTCCGGAAGAAGTATGGACCGCGCGGCGTCATTCACTCATACGCGGACGGCCGGATCGAGGATACCGGACCCCTAACCCGGGCACGGATGCCGGGAATGGATGATGAGGTGTTGAACGCGGCTACAAAGTTTATTGATGGCGCAGTTGGCCAAAGAAAGCCGTTTTTTGTCTGGTTCAATACCACACGCATGCATGTGTGGACCCACCTCAAGAAGGAGTCTCAGGGCGTCACTGGCGTCGGCTTGTATCCGGACGGAATGGCCGAGCACGACAAGACAGTCGGCGCGATGCTCAAGAAGCTCGATGACCTCGGTATCGCCAACAATACTATCATCATCTACGGCACCGACAATGGTGCCGAGGCTGTCATGTGGCCGGATGGTGGAATAACGCCATTTCATGGCGAAAAGGGCACCACCTTTGAAGGAGGATTCCGGGTTCCTTCGATGATCCGTTGGCCCGGCGTTATAAGTCCAGGCACAGTTATCAACGACATCATGTCGCATGAAGACTGGATGCCGACCCTGCTGGCCGCAGCCGGCGAACCTGACATTGTCGAAAAGCTCAAGCGGGGCCATCAGGCCAACGGTAAAAGCTTCAAGGTCCATTGCGATGGCTACAACTTCTTGCCTTTGCTAAAAAAGGAGACGAAGAAAGGGCCGCGCGAAGCGATCTACTATTTCGGACAAGGCGGAGAGCTCAACGCTGTGCGCTGGAACGATTGGAAGGTGAGCTTCGCCAGCGTCGCCGGGAACATTGCCACCGGCACTCGCTCAGTGACGAACTGGCCGATCATCGTGAACTTGAGAGCCGATCCCTATGAGAAGATGCCGATGGATTCCGGCGCCTATTTGCGCTGGTATGCCGACAACATGTGGTTGTTCGTACCGGTCCAGCAAAAGGTGAAGGAATTTCTGGCTACCATCCCCGACTATCCGTTCCAGGAAGGCG
Organism: Bradyrhizobium valentinum; assembly: GCF_001440405.1. Taxonomy (GTDB): domain Bacteria; phylum Pseudomonadota; class Alphaproteobacteria; order Rhizobiales; family Xanthobacteraceae; genus Bradyrhizobium; species Bradyrhizobium valentinum. The sequence continues at coordinate 46,985 of NZ_LLXX01000128.1, read as the reverse complement.
GCAGCCTAAGTCCCGCCGGAATCAACTATCAATCGCTCAAGGCGGCGGACGCCATGAAGCGGTTGAAGGAACTCGAGACCATTTCGATACCAGTAGGTCGATAGCTGAGAATAAAATTGTCCCGGCTGTTCGTGGCTGGAACGGTCGTGCGGGCGACGGTTGGCGGCGACATTTCGTTGCCGTCGACCTAGTCGCCACCTTTTTGTAGGCGGCACACGGAAGTCCGTCTCAGTGCCTAATCCTCGGGCTGGTTCACCTCTGCGCTTGGCACTTTTCGGACCTGACAGGTTTGGCTGACGGGGCCCGTTGTTGAGGGCAAACCGGACTTCCCAGTTGCGCACTCAGACTTCCGAGTTTGACCCGACGCGGATAATCCGGCCACTGGACTCGCAGTTTTTCCGGGACCATCATCGATGCCAACCGGCTGGAGAGGAGCATGGATGTCGCAGCTTGGCTACGGGGTCTCGGGCTAGGACAGTATGAAGACCGGTTTCGCGAAAGTGAAATTGAGGCTGATGTCCTCCCGGACTTGACGGAGGCCGATCTCGAAAAGCTCGGTCTGCCCCTTGGGCCCCGAAAGCGCATTCTCAAGGCGATTGCAAACCTGGGTGACGAGGAAAAGGCGCCGCCGCCCGCAAACCGCGTGCGCCCTTCGCCAAGCGATGCGGCCGAGCGCCGCCAGTTGACCGTCATGTTTTGCGATCTGGCCGGCTCGACTGCCATGTCGGCGCGCCTTGACCCCGAAGATATGCGGCAGGTGATCCGCGCCTATCAGGACGCCTGCTCGGGCGTGGTCGCTCGCTATGACGGTTTTGTCGCCAAGTTCATGGGCGACGGCATTCTTGCTTATTTTGGTTTTCCCCACGCCCACGAGGACGACGCCGAGCGGGCGGTCAGAGCGGGATTGGAAATTGTAGGCGTGGTTGGGGCGTTGAAGACGCGGGCTGTGGACCAGCTTGAGGTGCGCATCGGCATCGCGACGGGCCTCGTGGTGGTCGGTGATCTCGTGGGAGAAGGTGCTGCGCAAGAGCAGGCCGTTGTTGGCGACACGCCCAATCTCGCCGCGCGCTTGCAAGGCATCGCGTTGCCGGGGCAGGTCGTGCTGGCCGAGGCGACCCGCCGGCTTCTTGGCGATGTTTTCGAGACTACGCACCTTGGCGGGCAGAGCCTGAAAGGCATTGCGGGCCAGCCGTCCGCCTACGGGGTGATAGGCGAGCGTATTGCTGAAAGCCGGTTCGAGGCCCGCGCATCCGGTTCGCTCTCTAACATGGTCGGCCGAGACCACGAATTGGCGTTGATGCTGGATCGGTGGAAGCAGGCGAAAGCCGGCGAAGGCCAATTGGTGCTGCTATCGGGCGAGGCCGGCATCGGGAAGTCGCGCCTGACGCGCGGCATGATCGATGCGGTTTCGTCCGAGCCGCATATCCGGGTGAGCTATCAGTGTTCACCATACCATGCAGATTCGCCGCTTTATCCAGTCATTCAACAGCTCGCCTTCGCTGCCGGTTTCAAGCCCGACGATGACAACGACGATAAGCTCGACCGCCTGGAAAAGGTGCTGGTCGGTGCCGCGAGTGACAGACCTTTCTTGGCAGCCCTGCTTGGACTGCAGTTCGAAGGGCGTTACGGAAGCCTGGGCCTGACGCCACAGCAGCAGCGGGCTCGCACGTTGCAGGCGCTTGTCAACCAGCTTGTTGAACTGTCGCGCGGCAAACCTACCTTGTTCGTGCTCGAAGATGCACATTGGATCGATGCAACGACACTCGAACTCATCGATCTCTCTCTCGACCAGGTCGCCAGCGCACGGGTCATGATGCTGGTGACCACCCGACCGACCTTCCAGCACGGCTTTGGCGGCCATCCTATTGTGACCAAGCTGGCGCTAAATCGGCTCGGCCGTGATCAGACTACGGCAATCATCAACAGGTTGACCCAAGGCAAGACGCTTCCGGGGAAACTGCTCGACATCATTGCTGCGAAGACTGACGGCGTGCCGCTGTTCGTCGAGGAAATCACCAAGACCGTTCTCGAGTCGGGAGACCTGCGAGAGACGGCCTCGGCGTACCAATTGACCGGCCCTCTCAGCCGTCTGAGCATCCCCTCGACCCTTTACGACTCGCTGATGGCGCGCCTCGACCGACTGCAGCCGGTCAAGGAAGTAGCGCAGACCGCGGCGTGCATTGGTCGAGATTTCGATTACCGGCTGCTCAAGGCGGTCTCGCCGCTCGAGGATGCCGCCTTGCAGGACGCCCTTGACCGTCTGACCAGTGCCGAATTGATCTTCCGCCGCGGCACGCCACCGGAGTCGACCTATATCTTCAAGCACGCGCTGGTACGTGATGCGGCCTATGAGAATCTGTTAAAGACCCGCCGCCAGACCATTCATGCAAAACTGGTCGAAGCCCTGGAAGCCAACGGCGCAGCGCCCGAGCTTCTTGCTCATCACGCCACGATGGCAGGAATGGTGGAACCGGCGGTGCGGTACTGGTTGAAGGCAGGCGAGCAGGCTGCGGCTCGCTCCGCTAACAAGGAGGCCGTCAGTCATCTCACGACCGGAATAGGGTTGCTCGAAGGTGCGCCGGACAGCGCTGAAAAGCCGCGGCTTGATCTGGACCTGCACAGCGCGCTCGCCTCCGTACTGATGGTGACCCAAGGCTATGGTTCCGACGAGGTCGGAAGAATATCGACGCGGACCGTCGAGCTGTGCCGTCAGGTGGGCGACGAGGGCACGCTGGCGGCAGTGCTCTGGCAGGCTTGGCTATTCAACTACACACGGGCCGATCACGCGGCAGCGACAGCCATTGGGTTGGAGCTTGAGGAGCGCATGACAGACGCCGTCGATCCGGCCGCCAGAATTGTCGCCCATGTCCCGCTCGGCCTCAGCTTGTTCGCTGTTGGTAAGCCCGTCGAGGCCCGCGCAAAGCTCGATCTGGCTGTTCGTACTTACAGCGGGCTGAAGGGCGGTCCGGTGGCCTATCGCTACGGAATGGAAGTCGGTGCAGTGGCACATGGCTACAGGGCCTGGTGCCTCGGAATGCTCGGTTATCCGGAACAAGCCATGGAAGGCAGAGGTGTGCTTCTGGACGTTCTTGAGCGAACCAAACACCCCTTCACTCTAGCCAGAGGTCTGAACTGGTGCTCCATGGTCTCGGTAGTCCAGAGAGATTGGCGAGGGGCACGTCAGTTCGCCGAACGAGCGATCGAAGTCGCCCGTGAATACGACCTGCAACTGGTCACCGCAATCGGTCGGGCAATGCGCGGGATCGCGCAGGCTGGGGTCGAGCCAGCGCTGACAGCTCTCGCGGAAATGCGCGATGCTCTCGACGACTATCGCCGCACCGGCGCCCGGTTCCAGGTGCCGTTTCTGCTGACCCTGTTTGCGGATGCATCGGTCGAGCAAAAGAACTGGACTGATGGAATGACGGCGATCTCGGAGGCCCTGGCGCTAATTGAGGAGACCGGAGAAGCCCATGTCATTCCCGAAGTCTATCGGATCCGCGGTGACCTGCTGGCTGGCTCTGGAAGCGGTGATCCTGAAACTGAGTATTTGAAGGCGCTCGAATTGGCTCGCCTGCAAGGAACGCGCTGGTTTGAGCTGCGTGCGGCTATGAGTCTTGCCCAGCTCTGGGCCGAGCACAGCAGGCGCGCCGAAGCACGTGATCTTCTCACAGCAATTTATGGATGGTTCACCGAAGGGTTCAGTACACCCGATCTCAAGCGCGCCAAGGAACAGCTAGAACGCCTCGACTGATTGACTTCCGCTGTTGGCACCTTTGAGACATGCCCGCCTATCCTGAGAATGTCCGTTCACCGGGGTAGACCGGAAGTCGCAGTAGTCCGGCCAAACCGACGCGAATGATGTGGTGGACGACGCCCGCTCCCGGCATCGAATGTGCCAAAGGGTGATTGTTCAACAACGAATCACCGGAGGGGGTCGTCCACATGCAGGTTAGCACCATAGGCGTTGATCTCGCCAAGAACGTGTTCCAAGTGCACGGCGTGGATAGTGCGGGGCAAGGTCGTCATCACTCGTCAGTTGCGGCGTAAGCAGGTCATTGACTTCTTTAGCAAGATTCCCCCTTGCCTGGTCGGCATGGAAGCCT
>NZ_LLXX01000128.1:42131-42872 GCF_001440405.1 Bradyrhizobium valentinum | reverse complement strand
CTCATCATTGGGCGCGTGAAGTCTCCAAGCTCGGTCACACCGTGCGTCTGATGCCGCCGAGTTACGTGAAGGGCTATGTCAAACGGTCGAAAAACGATGCTGCCGACGCAGCCGCCATCTGTGCGGCCGTGACACGCCCATCAATGCGGTTCGTGCCGGTCTAGTTGGCTGATCAGCAAGCCTTGCTGATGTTGCATCGAACGCGGGATCTTTTAATCCGTCAGCGCACGCAGCTGATCAATGCGCTCCGAGCCCACCTTGCCGAGTTCGGCCTCATTGCGGCGACGGGACGCGAAGGTCTCGCGCAGCTTGCCGCGATCATCACGGACGAAAGTAACCGCGAAGCTCTTCCATCTGCGATGAAACAGGCGCTGCAGGCCATTGTCGATCAACTCGCTGCTCTGGAATTGCAAATCGGGACTCTGGATCGCGCCATTCACGCCCAACATCGTGCCAATGACATGAGGTGCCGCCTCGAGACCGTGCCCGGGATTGGCGTGATCGGGGCCTCGGCCATTGCTTCTACTGTCACAGACCCGAGTGACTTCAAATCCGGTCGGGATTTTGCGGCATGGATCGGACTTGCGCCGCGGCAGCATTCGACGGGGGGCAAGGAGCGGCTCGGCGGCATCTCCAAGCAAGGAGATCGCTATCTCCGACGGTTGCTCGTCATCGGTGCAACAGCCGTTGTTCGACACGCCCGGCATCAGCCGCAAAGGCATCCCTGGGTCATGAGGCTGT
>NZ_LLXX01000128.1:24217-42045 GCF_001440405.1 Bradyrhizobium valentinum | reverse complement strand
CCGTTGCCAACAAGATGGCGCGCATCGCTTGGGCGATCATGGCCAAGGGAGGATACTATCGAGCGCCGGAGCTTGCTGCAGCCGCCTGAAGAGGCTTGGCAATGGGAGCGTGAGTCGACGGCGGAGCAAGACAATCGAATTGCGAGGGGGATGATGGCGTGATGCGAAACGGTCGAGCCGTCGATTGGGACAACCCGCTTCTGGGTCATGGGCGTCAAAGCCCGTGCGAATGATTGGGACCCGATCCGCGGACTACATCAGGGCCAGCGGTCATGGTGCCGCGCAAACAGGCCGGACACATGACTTGCACCCGACCGCAAGCCGAACGTCAGATTCTTCTTGCAACGCGGGCGTCGTCCACACATGACCCAACTCAGACATTGGCTGCTCGCTCATCCTCTGCTCAAGGCCACGCTGACGCGCCATTGCGGCGCGTCCCGCCTCATTAACTTTTCGAAGGTGAGCAAAATTGACCAGCGGCGGCAAAGCAGAAGTTCGATGCTGATTCCATCACCGCCCCCTTGGTATCTACCGGTGACTGAGAGTTCTGTAACGCTCCCGCCTGATCCAAGGCGAAGCATCATGATCATCATCCGACCACTTTGCCCCGCGTGCCAAACAAGAACCAGGTTGGCGCGGATTACATCCGGCCTCTTGGGCTTCGACATTCAGACGTTTGAGTGCCCTGCGTGCGATCACGTCCATCAGACTGTGGTCGAACTAATCGATCCGATGAAGTCCGTCAGTACCAACGCGTGGCTTCGCGGACAACTGCTGGCGCCAACGTAAGGCCGCCTCAGGCAGCGGTCTCTTTTTATCGTGTCAGCTCATGGCCTGATAGTGTTGCAAAAGTCCCAAAAGGCGCTGCTGCTAATTTTCCGCCAAAGCACGAAACAAGCGATAGTCGCCGATCAATGCGGCCTCAAACCCGCTACCGGAATCGCCTGTGAGTTCGGCGCATGGAGGCGTGGTCCCCCGCATCATTTTTCAATCGTCGCGCCTACGGCTCGGAGAATTTGAGTCCCATCCCGCGAAAAGACTTTTGCAACAGTATCGGCCTCGAAGCGGACATCGCACCCTGAAGGCACGCACTCTGCCCCACAATTTAATAACCCGGAACAAATGTTGGTTAGGGACCTTAACGCTGCATGGATCGCCTTCCCGCCCAAGGCATCCTGCATTGATGGCCTCAGTGTCCCCCACACTGGGGCCGTTCCTGCTGAACGAATTTTCAGTAGTGGTCAATATTGACCAGCCCCGCATTGGTATTTGGGGCAAGACTGGCTCCATCGCCGTCCCGAATAGGCAGTTATCGGCGACAGAGAGATCGGTAATGCTCCCGCCCAATACGGGAAGCATGATGTCATCTATCCCACCAAATCCACTATACAGCCGCGCAGAGATCGGAATTCTTCCGTGTTCCAAGTGTGGCAAGCCGATGCGCTTGGCTTGCATCGAGCCTGCTCACCCCGGTCAAGAAGTCCGCACCTTCGAGTGCCCGGAATGCAAGACGACTGGGCGTTTTGCAGTCGCGATCTAGCCGCGACTGGTCCAGTTTTGCGACCTGTTGGGTCCGGCTCTGACGTCGTTTTGCTGACCGCTCCATCAGTTATCCGCAGCCGAATGCTCTTCGGCCGCTTCGATCTCACATGCCATCTCCATGACGCGAGATTGCTCAGGGCGGGGCTATCCGGCTCATCCTGCTGCGAAAAGCCCCCGTCCTGCGGCACTTTTACTTCTGATATCGGCAGCCTGAATGGTAAGATAGGCGTCCCACCGCGGGGACGAAACCGGACATGCCAAACCATACCAACCAAGCAATATTTGATCCCAAGGAGTTTCTCGCCAAGGTGGGTGAAGGGAAGACCATCCTTGAATTTCGCAAGGATGAAATTGTCTTTTCGCAGGGCGACGTGGCGAGCACGGTCTTCTACCTTCAAAAAGGTCGGGTCAAGGTTGTTGTCATATCCGAGCAAGGCAAGGAAGCCGTGGTCGGCATATTGGAGCCTGGCCAGTTTTTTGGCGAAGGCTGCATGAACGGCCATTCGCTGCGTATCGCGACCGCGACAGCGATGGAGGAGTGCCTGGTCACCGCGATAGCGAAGACGGCCATGCTCCAGGCGCTTCACGATCAGCCGAAGTTTTCCGAGTTGTTCATGACTTATCTGTTGACCCGGAACAGCCGGATTGAAGAGGATCTGATCGACCAGCTCTTCAACTCCAGTGAAAAACGGCTGGCGCGCCTGCTGCTCCTGCTGGCGAATTTCGGCAAAGAGGGTAGCCCTCAACTGATCAGTCCGAATATCAGCCAGGAAACATTGGCCGAAATGATCGGTACGACGCGATCCCGCGTCAGCTTCTTCATGAACAAGTTCCGCAAGCTTGGCTTCATCACCTACAACGGAAAAATCGAGGTCAACAACTCATTGCTGAACGCCGTCTTGTACGACAAGCCCGAGATCAAGCGCGAGCCGTGAGCTGATATCTCGTCGCTCATCGATCGCTAATTGCTTGGGAAACAGACCCTCGTCCGACGCGAGCGGCGTGGGTATCTATCGACGCCACCAGCTCCTTTGCCACCCCCATCCGCCACCTCGAACGAGGCGCACGATGAGCAGGAGCAGTACGGCGCCGATGGTGGCGTTGACGATTGCACTGATCAATCCGCTCCCGAGATGGATCCCGAGTTGGGGTAGCAACCAGCTTCCGATAAAGGCGCCCAGGATTCCGATGACAACGTCGCCGATGATTCCGAATCCGGTCCCTTGCACGATCTGGCCGGCGAGCCAGCCGGCAACGAGGCCAACAAACAGTATGACCAACAGGCTTTCGCTCGACATGTGCATTTGGTGACCTCGCGGTTTGCCCGAGAGGAAGCATCACAAACTGGCTTGCTGATGTCTGTATCAAATTGACCAGTTGGCTGCACCACGGCGCCTTAAATTTCCGGGAGTGAGCAAAATTGAACAGGGGAGACACTCCGACTCGCGGCATGTTGGTTCAATCATCGCATGTCAACGGCATCCGCCGGTGGCAGACGCAAAGGGCTTCCACCTTGATCCACGGGGGAATGCATCATGCCCGAACTACATACACGTCCCGAACCTTGCCTGCTTCCGATCCGCCGGCCCGGTTGTCCGAAATGCGAAGGCCGCATGATGCTGCTGGGGATTGCGCCCGGCCCGGAGGGCTTTGAGCTTCGCACGTTTGAGTGCAGGAACTGCGGCCACAGCTTCACAAACACGGCCGTCAAGGACCCGATGAATACGGTCGCGGCCGGCTGGATTGCCGGCGAGTTGAAACCGCCGACGTAAACGCGGTCACTGGGCGCTTGACGATGGGATATCGCTCCAAGCAGCCGATTGCCCCGGACGACCGTTCTGTTTACAGAGTCCGCTTCTGGCACGTTCAGACGTGGAGCATTCGCTCGGCGTTTGCTGGGGTAAAGCGCACATCGTTCGGGACGCGCTGAAGTCCGGAAATGGACCCAAGGCGGACGTCGGGCACGCAGACTGTCCTCTTCGGGCTTTGCTGGGCAGTCTCAGTGCAAAGGCAGTGTAACAATCGACGCGCGCTAAGGAACAAGCGATCCGTATAACAGTTGCCCCGGGGCGAAGCCGGAGTTTGCCTTTGATTTGGACGCCGCCGGAAGTTCGAGTTTCACGGCGGTGAATCTGAACCGACATAGGTTCTCAAAGCGAAAGCATTGAGAGGCTCAGAGATCAGGGAAGATAAGCCGTTGCGCGTCTTCATCCTCGCATTGTCAGTTTTTGGAATTCTTGCCAGTGCAAATGTTGCCAAAGCCGGTCCGAGCATGACCGACCGCGACCTGTTGGCATCCGCCGATCCGGCGACCTTTGTCCACGAGGCAACTCAGGAAACCGAAGATCTGGTAGGACTTGACAAGGGAAAGCGTCGCGACGTGCAGCGCCGGCTGACCCGTCTCGGCTTCGACACCAAGGTCAACGGACGATTCGACAAGTCGACCCGCGCCGTCATTACGCGTTGGCAGGCGGCTCGCGGCTATCCCAAGACTGGCTTCCTCAACGTGCTGCAGCATCAGGCGCTACTGGCAGATTCCGTCTCAGCGACCCGCGCCAGCTTCAGCAGCAGCGACAAATCCAATGACGACCGTCCGGCCCGTCGTCGCGGCGGGGGTGGCGTTCACCATCACCGCAGTGGTCCAAGTGGACTGATTGGCGGCGTGGTGGGCGGACTGTTCGGACGCAGGTGACCCGATAAATTGTACGGTTAACCTGCATGAATTGCTCTCGAAAAGTTCAGTTACAGGTAACTCGGGAGGATCTCATGGATCTAATAACGCGGTGCTCGAAATGCGGAAAACGTATGGTCTCGGTTGTCACCATCTCCGGCCGCACCGACCTCCAATGTATAAGTTGTGACGACCCCGCGGTGAAATGGGCTCAAAGTCCGCTTACAGCCCCTGATAAGCCGATCGTAGCACAGCGCGTTTAAACGCGCGTCGCGATATCGGGTTTACCGCTTGTACTGAGGTGCGTTTTGCAGTGCACGCGTATGCGGCTACCATTGATCCAGGAAGATGGCCGCCCCCCAGGAGTTATCACATGCCGGAGAGACAGCACGACGCTAAGATCGCTAACGAGATGGCTGACCGCCTACAGCGCAGCGCCGACGTCCCGCACTGGAATGAAAGCGAGCGGCAAACCATCGAAGAATGGGTCGAGGATCACGAGATGACATTCGCACAAGCCATCCGCCGGCTTGTAGAGCTGGGGCTCTCAAGCGCGAAACGTTCGAAGTGAGCCGAGCTGTGGCGAAGGAAATCACTCACGCAAACCACCACGAGCGCCAGTTTATGCAATACCAGCAAGTTGGTGGATGGCAAAAGGCGAGTGCGCTCCCCGATAGCCCACGTGTGATCGAAAAGCTTCTGACAAGGGTTGGATTGAACGGAAGCCGTGTTCCGCTGACCGCGTCCTTTATCGAATTACTGAAAAAGGCACCACTGCCAAGAAGGCCCGGATCCTGCAACTTACGCTGCCCGCTAAGGCTCGACGCTGATCGCGCGTCGGTGTGCAAGACGAAAATGAGTGTGTCGCCAATGTGGAGGCGATAAGATGAGCAAAAAGACGTTTTCAAATTCTAGCATTTCTGCGGCAGGTCGAGAAGCGCACAAGCATTTCAAAACCACTGAAGCAGCAAAAGTCCTGACTGATAACGAGAAGGCGCAAGAGACCTTTCACAAAAATCGCGAACGATTGAAGTCGGAACGGCTTGCGCGAGATGCTGCCAAGGCGAAGGGAAAGTGAGCGAGCCGAACATGCTCGATCCGACGCCAGAGCTACCGGACGACACGCCGATCAGCAATGTTGAATTTCCGGTGCGAATTTGCAACGTGTTGGCGGCCGCCGGCCTGAAAACGGTCGGGGAAGTGCGCGAGACGTCGGACGAAATCCTGCTGAGCTTCCAGGAACTAGGGAAGGCCTCTGTCGCCTATCTTCGCGAGACGCTGGGTCTTCCGCCGTGCGATGGGGTCAGGCTTTAGGCAAAAAGCCGGCCTGATTTTGCCGAATTGACAATTCCCCACTGGGGAGTTTGGGGCGTTTGCGCGGTGCCCGCCATGGCAGTTGGAGAGTGCGATGCATAAGGCTACGACCTTCGAGCACGGCGGCAAGGTCTACGAAGTTCGCGCGATCCCGACGTTAAACGGTTGGAAGGTTCGCATTTTCGTCGAGGGCATCCCGGCAACTGGCTTCACTTATTCAGTCGACTCCGAAGTCTATCAAGATGCTGCGATCGACGGAGTGCCGGAAGATTTGGTGGCCGGACTGATGGAAACAGCGGAGCGTGATTTTCGGCGCGGCCTTGCCCAGGAATTGGTGATCGCCGAAGAGACTACCGACGACGATAACGATAAATTTAAACCATGAGATCCCCCCCAGGCGCTCTTGCGGATAACGGCCCGGTTGGCCTTCGTCTCGGCTTCTTCAATCAGGCGGTCCGGGCTCCGTTCAACTTAATTGCGAAGCGTCTTCATAATTTCGTCGCGCGTCTTTTTGCTTTTTTGCTTTTGCGGGCCGCGGCAAGTCGTTGACGGTACCTTTCAAGTCGGTGCTTTTGGGCGCGGTCGATGCGGGCGGCGAGACAAATCTAGCGGCCCACCGCTGCTCAAACTTTCTTTGAAGGTGAAGAGGAATAGTGCTCATAGTCAAAGCTCCGCGTTCGTCGTTGCCCGGTCTCACGGCCTCAAACGCGCGTGGTCGCTTAAGGGGGCCGCCTCGGACTCACCAGTAGCCTTCCCAGACCCGCGCAGGGCCATCGAGCGCGTGGAGCATGTCGGGATCTAAACCGGCGCTCGCAGCCCGGAGGATATCCACTTCATCGATTTGGTCTCGGTGACTTATCGACGTGATCGCAATTGACGCCCTGAAACGTGCGCAACTCGAATCCGATGCGCGAGGGCTTGATACGCGTCAGGACCATTGGGCCCAGACATTTGGGACAGGTGTGGGACTGAGTCGCTATGCGGCTTGAATCCAACAAGACTGCTAGTGACGGCATGATGCTCACCCAAACTCAGGCGGGAGCGTTACAGAACTCTCAGTCCCCGATAGATGCCGTGGTGGGACGGTGATGGTGTCACCATGGGTCATCGCTAATCCCCCAGCTGTTCCATTTTGCTCACTTTCGAAAAGTTAACGAATTAGGGCACCCGGGAAAGCACAACGCCACCAAGCCCAATAATGCTTGGTGGCGTTGGATTAGGTCCGGACAGCGCAATCCCCCGGTGATTATCAAACAGCAGATATGCACTGCGATCGTCTGTTCAAAATTGCTCACTTTCAAACTGTGCCATTGTGGTCGGACAGGCCAATACCCACCGTTCGGTGCCGTCCTAATTGGGCCGCCTGCAATTTGAAATTAGGACAGTGAGCAAAAGTGAGCAGCGCGCCGCTGTTGGATGTGATCGGCTGCAACGGAAGCCGCAGCCATTCTGTGGTTTCCCTCAGGACCCAGACGGCGCTGGGCCGTGTGAGGATCGATAACCATGCATCGCAACGGCTTTCTGATACTCGATCACCTCGTCAGCGCAGTCGAGCAGCGAGTGTGGAATGGTAAGAGCTTCAGGCTACGTCACACAAACCGGCTTCCTGTGCGCGCAGGAACATAGACTGACCTTGTCGGTTAGGTCGCCGGGACATCATCTTAGGGAGTGTGCGCCATGGAGACGAATCGAATTACCGGCTCGGCGAAGGATTTCGCCGGTAAGCTCGAGGGCGCCGTAGGCGATATCGCCGGCGACGCAAAGACCGAGGCAGCAGGCCGCGTCCGCGAGGCGACAGGCACAGCGCAGAACCTGTACGGCCAGGCCAAGGATGCAGCGCGCGAGGCTACGGATGCCGCCGTCAACTACGCCAAAGACGCTTATGAGAACAGCGGCGATACTTTCCATGACGGCTCGCAAGCGATTGCGAAGAGTGTGCGGGACAATCCGCTCGGTTCGATGTTGATCGCGGGCGGGATCGGCTTTGCCTTGGCGCTATTGCTGACGCGCCCGCCGCGCCGTCCGCCGCAGCGCGGGCGATAACGGCTATGACGGCCATATCGGAACAATTCATGCCTTTTGATTGATAGGCTGTTTGTTGATTTGGAGATTCAATCGTGGGTGATGACGTTCCGCTGGCCCCTTACGCCCACGAAGGCTTGGGTCCCGCTCCAGAACCGAAATCCACCATCGCGGAAGTCTCCGAAGCTGTGAAAGGGACAGTCCATCGAGTTAGCGGCGCGATAGAATTGGGTCGAAAGCCAGGGATGCCGTTGAGCATCTTGAGCATCTTGAGCAATGTCGCGCGCGAAGCGCCACTTGGTTCGCTGTTAGTCGCGTTCCTGTTGGGAGTTGCCGTCGCCCGCCGCCGATGATGGCTTGGGGGCGCACTGACCGGCCTGAGGTAAACGGATCCGCCGAACAGCTCGGCGGATGTTTAGTTGCGCGTTCTTGGACTTCTGGCCGGCGATGGGGTTCGTCGCGACGGCGTCGCTGAAGTGATCCACCACCGCCGCGATGGCGAAGACGTTCTCAGGCATAGTTTGCTTGGCCTGCGCGTACGCGTCATCCGCCCCCGCTAACAGCCATCGGGGGCGGCGGTCAGCGCCAGCGATGCGACCACGCTTCGCTCGATCACCTCGTCGGCGCGAGAGCAGCGTGAGTTGCGGCCTTCTCGATACCCGTGGCGGCAGATGATCAGCCGACTGCCCGATGTTGCTCGCCACTCGTCAGTTTCCGAAGCGAACAAAGATGTCCGATTTTCTCGGTTTAGATGTCAGATTGTGGCCGATCAGAAACGTTTGCCAAACGGCCCTGCTGATCACATTCTGCACCTAAAGGTGCGTTTCGCTCGTTGGCGATTGCGGCGGATTCAACGGCGATCGCTCGGCGCTACCGGGCAAACTGCGCCTGGTGATCATCATACGAACATACAAGCACCGCCTAATTAGAAAGCGAGAATCGAGGTTCCGAAGCAACCATTGGTGGCGCGCGACGTTGGTTCACTGTTAAACAAACAAAGGAAAGTCCAAAAATGTCGAATAAAAATCAGATTCACTCGAATCAGAATTTCGAGCACCAACCGAATAGTAACGAACAAATCGATACAGGGACCGCGTCATCCAACGCCTTCCTGGCGATTGCCACTGCTTACGGTGACTACACGAAGAAGTCGTTTGAAGACACGAAACTGTTCGTTGAGAAGCTCTCTGGCGTGAAGTCGCTCGACAAGGCGATTGAAGTTCAAACCGAATTCGCCAAGACGGCCTACGATACGTTCGTTGCGGAGTCACAGAAGATTGGCGTTCTGTACAGCGATCTTGCGAAGCAGTCCTGCAAGCCATTCGGTGACCTTGTTGCAAAGATGACCCCGACAAATCGATAATTCTTCCCCCCGCGGTGTCAGAGCACAATTGCCCTGCTCATCGCGAGGCTTTTCCGATCATCACTTAACTCGTCTAATCCTGGCAACCGAGAGCTTGCGCTCGCGCTTGCTACGAGGAGGAGCATTATGTCCAATCCTAGTCCGCTTTTCCAAAATTTGTCCTTTGATCCAGAGCAGGTAACCGCGGTGAACCAGGCATACGACCTAGCATGTCGAACGCTTCAGAATATCGGTCAGTTGGAGGTAGATCGCGAAATCATTGCCAAGGGTATTTTGCAGGCCGCAGGCAGCGGCGAGCGGGACGCCAACAAACTATGTGAGCGTGCTATCCTTGGATTGACGCCGCTCGACTATCGGCAGCATAGCACCTAAAACAACCAACGGAGCGACTGGGTTCAGGTTCGAAGACGGAGACATCGGCCCGCCAATCAAGAGCCCAGGAGACGCCTTTTTTCATGCCCAGACCGCCGGCCGGCCCGACAGGCCTTGTTCCCACCTCCGCCGTGCTGCAGCGGCTGCATGATGAAGTACCAGCGAACCATTTCACCTTGGACTGGCTGATGCACAGCCTTCGCAAGCGATCCTTCGGGATCATCATGCTCCTGCTCGCGCTGGTCGCGATCGCACCGGGGCTCTCGATCGTAGCCGGCCTGCTACTCATGATTCCGGCGTTTCAGATGATCGCGGGCAAACCCGTTCCGGTCTTTCCACGCCGCATCGCCACTCGTCCCTTGCCGACGAGGCACCTCGCTGCTGTGGTGCAGCGATCCCTACCGGTGCTTAGATATCTTGAGAAGGTGGTTCATCCACGCTGGCACACTCCGCTCGAGGCAACCAAGCGCCTGGTCGGCACCATCGTCGTGGTACTGAGCGCCACCCTGGTATTCATTCCAATACCCTTGAGCAACGTCGTCCCCGCCTTGGTGATTGCCTTGATCTCCCTTGCCTATCTCGAGGAGGATGGGGTCCTGCTCTCGATCGCCTTGCTGGCCGGCGTCATTGTTTTGGCGGTCGCGGCGGCGGCAGCTTGGCAGATGGTCGTCGGCGCAAAATGGATCATCGATCTCTGGTAGCGACCTGTCTCTGGTAACGAACCGTGCCGTGCCGCTTGTTGGCCGCGCCAACAATACTCGCCTCGCTTCTGCCCGGAAGACCGTTTGAAGCCGCAACCACAGGCATCAGCCCTGCTTCGCTCGACCACACGACCGGCGGAGCTATGAACCGTAGCGCGAAAGAATACCTTGCAGGCGGAAGAAACTTTTCCTTTGGATCGATGTTGTCATTCCAGCAACGGAACCGGGCGACTGGCAGTTGCTCGAAAAGCCGCTCGGCGTAATGCCCGGGCGGCTTTTTATTTTAACGTGGGAGGGCGAAATGTCGAATGATAAGCCCCTCAAGCTCGACGACTTCCCGGTTGAGGTTGAGGGCGATGAATTGATGACTGCGGACGGCAAGCCAATCGCCAAGGCGAAAACGCCAGACATCGCAGAGGATATCGCGGACCGTCTCAACGAAGACGATTACCGCAAAGAGCAGGACAGATGGTCGGCTTGATTTAGCTCGTGGTCGCGGCGAAGCATGCCACTCACAGGCCGCAGCAATATCACACCTGATGCGGTGACGCCCCCGAGGCGTATCGACCCGACTTGCCCGTAAGCGCGCGTTCGCAGCCTTGCAGTTCATCGCCAGCTCGAAAACCGTTGGTGTCTCCCCCGGCAGATCGCCGGCGTTTGGTACCCCTACAGAATTCTGTGGAAATAGTACGCACCCGCCGCCACGCGCGTTCAGGTTCGCTGCGCTCGGATCTTCCCTTGTCGCTTCACTGAGGCTTGCACCGGCGGCAAGATCAGCCTTTCGGTTTGCCTTTAAACCTGAAACGTTCCCGAAATGGCGTTGATCGTGCGGGCCTTCATTTGGCCAGATCGCTCTTTGCTCGGTGCGCATTCCTTTCCGCTTTGCTCCGAGCGGAAGCAGAGAAGTTTCCTAGTTGTTGCTCGGCGCCAAGATCAAGAAGTGACTGAGCGCACACGCGGGTTGAAGGTTCTGGCGACAGCCCCATTGATCGACGCGATTTCACTCGCATACTTCCAATACATTTCCCAACCCAAGAAAGAAGCGGAACCTTACGCTGCTGGGGCCGTTCTACCTCTACGGCCGACCTTCGTCGGCATAGAGTCATTTTGAATTGGAATAAATCAGATGAGAAAGACATTAATGGTTTCAGTGGCCGTTGCGGCCTTATTGGCCGCGACCGGGCTTGCGACTGCTCAAGGCGTTAATCAAGGAGCAGCGAAGGAATCTCCGACTGCCGCTTCGCCTAAAGCTGATACTGCGGCGCCGATGAATGCACCGGCAGCAAAGGGAGCCGAGACAGCACCCCCCGGCGCTGGGTCAAAAGAGGCGGTGCCTCCACATGCGCAGGGCAAGCCGGATGCAAAAACGACCGGCGACATGAAAGCCGATGGCAAGTCAAAGGCTTCAGAGTCAACTACTCCGACCACGAAGGACACGAAGAGTCCGACCGCCGAAACGAAGGCGCCTTCTGACAGCAAGGCGACCAGCGAGACGAAAGTCGACGGCAAAACGAGAGCGCCTGATTCGACCACCACCTCAAAGGACTTAAAAGCTCCGACTGCCGAGACCAAGCCTTCGACCCCCGACAGCAAGACGACCGGCAATGCCGCAACCGCGGCGACAGCAGCGCCTCCCGCCGAAAAGCGCACCCAGATAACCTCGGCAATCAAGCAAGAGAAGGTCGAGGAAGTTAAGAACGTGAACTTCAATCTCTCAATCGGAACGGCTGTCCCGGCGGGGGTCCGCTATCACCCGATGCCGTCACGTATCGTGGAAATCTATCCGGAATGGCGTGGATACGATTTCATCCTTGTGCACGGCAAGTACATCATTCTTCGCCCGCACACCCACGAGATCGTTTACATCATCGAAGGTTAAGCGAACTCGCAAGGTAAGCGACAGGCAAACCAGAGGGCGGCTTAACAGCCGCCCTCACTTTCTGAGCCAACCACCGCCGGTGCGTCCTAATTGTCTTTCGAGAAGAGTCCTATTCTTGAAAGCGAGCAATATTGACCAGCGTGGATAGACCCCAAGACGTATATTGGTTCGATCACCGCTCCACCGATTGGCAACAATCGGTGACTGAGAGTGTCGCGCTCCCACCTGGTCTTATGGGGGGTGTCATGCTGTCGACTTCAATCCAATCCAATTTTTTTGTGTTGCGAAACTCGGAATTCTGAACTGGTCGAGATGCGGCAACCCGATGGCGTTCTGTTCACGAACAGCGCCATGGCTGTCGACGTGTTTACCAACGACGTCACGTATCTCGGCATGAACCAGCCGAACGTGGAGCAAGTGCGCCTAGTTTGCGATGAATCCGGCCGCTGCTATCGGTCCCGTGGATCGCGGCGCGTGGTTATTCAGCAGGGCCACGACGATTCGTACAACTATGCTCCACGCGAGCGGTACATCGAAAGGCGCGGTTACTATGACGACCAGCCGCGCTCCGGCATCGGCTTCGGCGCTCCGGGCGTGAGCATCGGTGTAGGCGTCGGTGACGGTCGCTGGTGAGTACATGAGGCCGCAGAGATCGTTGCGGCCTTTTTTCTCCTATCCCTCAATTGGAGTGTGCAATGAACATTTTTTACATCATCGGCGTAGTGGTCGTCGTAATCATTGTTGCGGGCTTCCTCGGCCTGCGCCTTTGAACAAACTGCGTCGGTCACTCACGCCACTTTTGGCTGCGAAGCAAATCTGATGCTCGGTCAACAATCCTTGGTCGCTTAAAGCGCCGTGTTTCATCCTCTGCCCGAGATCGACCAAAGCGGTATGATGACATTTTCAGGTAGGGAGAGCCATGGTTGCCGCCGCACCGCCATTAAAGCGCCCCTCTTTGCTGTCGCTGCCGGATGATGATTTGCCAAAGCCACCTGCGGCGGTGACGGAGGCCGCCGACGAGACGGAGATGCCGCTGCCTTCCGATCCGCGGACGTTCTTCCTCGGTGGTTTAGGTTGGGTGCCTTGGCGGCGCTCTACGTGGCAAGCGCGATCATCCTTCCCGTCGTACTCGCCTTCGTGTTGAATCTCCTTCTTCAACCCGCTGTCCGTCTCTTGGGACGTTTGCATCTACCCCGTACTTGACCGTCTTCCTGGTCATTGGAGCGCTTGCAGGTCTCGTGGCGGCCTTATCGGTACCGACCGCGACTTGGGCTGAGCGGCTGCCCGAGGGCATACCGCGCCTGGAGGCACATCTGCAGGTTATAAGAGGGCCAATCGAAGCGTTGCAGAAGGTTATCCAACAGGCCGAGCAGGTTGCAGACGCTCCACCTGGCCAGGGCTCGATCGTCTCGGTTCGCCGCGATCTTGGCCTGACAGGCGCACTTTTCGCAGGGACGCGCTCCGTACTCGATGGCCTGTTTACGACTGTCCTGGTGCTCTATTTTCTTTTGGTAGCGGGCGACGTATTCCTTCGACGCATTGTTGAGATCCTGCCGACATTCGGCGACAAGCGACAGGCCGTCGATATCCCTCAGCAGATCCAAGAGGACATATCGGGCTATCTGGTGACAATCACAGCCATGAATGCCGCGATCGGTGTCACGACGGCGGCCGCGATGTATCTTTGCGGTCTGGGAGACCCGTTGTTGTGGGCACCACAGCCTTCCTGCTCAACGACATTCCGATTTTGGGGCCGCTTTTCGGGGTCGGCATCTTCGTGCTGGTGGGCATGCTGAGCTTCGAAAGTTTATGGTGGACGTTGCTGCCGCCAGCCCTCTACTTCGGTATCCACCTCGTGGAGGGTGAAACACTAACGCCGATGTTGCTGGCGCGGCGCTTCACGCTGAATCCGGTGTTGATCATCCTGTCGCTGGTGTTCTGGTTCTGGATGTGGGGCGTGCTTGGCGCAATCTTGGCCGTTCCCATGCTGGCTATCCTGAAGATCATCTGTGACAGGTTGCGCCCGCTAAAGGCCCTGGGGCACTTCCTCGAAGGGGAATAGCGGTATCTCCCTCTCGTTTTTCATGTGTTGCCATCGAACGAACTCGGTGGCAACGAGTTGTCCCGGATGGCTAAAAGCAAATCACCATCGATTGGCCCAATGAGCGTGCAGCCTATCGAGCATAGCTTGACCGCGCGGAACCAACTGCCGACCATGATGTCAACGCGCGGCGAAGACAAGAGGACGCCCCTGCCGAAAAACCAGCAAGCCAGGATGGAAGCAGTCCGCGTCGCGAGAGCAAGAATTATGCGGCGCAATTCCCTGCGGAAGCAGCGACAAGCCCAAGAGCGCTAATCCCGACCACAGATGCTTGTTCAGTTTCTGGAGTCAATTGCCCGGTCCAGCTCGTGAAGGTACGACAGTCCATGCACCGTCAAGCGGTGCTCGTCTTTTTCGCCCCCTAGGTACAATTCCATCAGATGCCTGGAAAGCCGTTCACGGGCCCCCTTGGTCTCGGAACGGTTTGCAAGCGTGCCGTATAGGCTCAGCGCGCGATCAACGGGGAGGATGTTCATTGGTTTTAACTCACAGGATCATTTCAATCTCTCAACAGGTAAGGTTCACTGCTTCGTATTGTTCCGGAAAAACAGCCCATCTCGTGAAGCAAATGTTAGGCGCGAAGTGATGGCGCCCGTAGATCATCAAGCCGACAACGATGCAGCTCGATCGCGCCCCCGATTGAACGCGGTCGCGACTTATGAAGATCTCTGCCCGGCGGATTGAGGGCCGTTTCAAAAGTTGGACTCGCGCAGATCGTAAGACCCCCGGCTACCGCGCACGTAAACCCTGGCGGCCGCAGCGCAAAGGCGCGCGAGACGTCATCGAATGAGTGTCAGGTTCGGGGCCATGGTTGCGGAGTTGCCCGTATTCGTCAGGAACGGTTGCCAGCGATGAAAGCTCGTCACGTGGCGCCACACCCACGCGCGCCATCGGGTTCGTGCTGGTGACATATGATGTGGTGATTTGTCACCGGGTGCTCGTTATTCGACCTCTGATCCCCATATAAGAGCCTATCCTCGTCAACCATCGAAATTGGTCAGAATGCGCGGAGACTCCAACGAAAGGCCCGGCATGTTCAGATCTCAGCAGCACCGCGAAAAGGCAGCCGCATACGGCGAACTGATCAGGCGTTCGAGCGATCCGGGCGAAAGCGGCAAATTTCAGAAACTAAGGGATCGCCACTCAACGCTCGCCGACAGCGAACAGGGACTGGCTGACAATTACGACAGCGCCGTGAACGCAGCGGAACACGATCGCGCTCGCGGCTTGGCCCTTGCAGCCGAAGAGGAGCACGTCTTGCGATGTCTGGGTGCGGCCGTCATCATGCAATGGAACGCGCTTCCGAAGACGCTGCAACGCGAGATCTTCGACACCGCCGGATCGGTCGGAGAGTTATTGGAGACGGCAGCGCTTCGCGGGCAGATCGCCCGCTTTCTGCACAAGCATAAGAATGATGCCGGCCGCAAAAAGGCTTCGACGGAGGATGCGCATCACGACGCAAAATCGCGCGCCGCGGCTCTGTCGCGATGGGACGATGAGGGAGGCGCAGTCCCCGACGGACTGCCGAGGTGAACCAGCGTCGGCAACAGGAGGATTCCCCATGTCACGTAAAAACATGTCACTGACAAAAGTCGGCATCGATGACGGTCCGCACAACATGGACGGGCTGCGGCTTCTCGCGCGGGACGGAACTGAACGGGTCGAAGCGTTCATCGGCCGCAAGGTGATGGACGTCTGGGTCGAATCCATCGAGCACCGCGGAGCACGACGGAGTCTGTTCCGCGATCAGTACAACGCGTTGGGCAAACGCAATCTTGCGGCGATCGAGCGGATCGTGAACGCGAAATACCAGCGCGGCGCCGCGCTCAACCGCCAGCACCCTTATGTCGAGGTTCTGTTCTCGGATATCACGGAAAGCGGCGAGGCCCTGGACGTCGGCGGCCTTGTACGCCTGCCCCTGCCGCCGGAATTTCTCCGGCTGGGTTGAGCCGGATCGGCCAAGCGAGACCCTGACCGTATCTGGCAGGATAGGACAGCACGTTCGCCGTTCAGAGCCGAAATCGCCGCATTAGCAACCTCGTGCCCATGCTGTAGTCGAATGGGTCGATTACGTCAGTTATTGGCAGATATAGTTGCAAAATCTTTTTGGGAAGGCGAACGAAAATTCTTAGAGCCGCTGATGCGTTTTGCGCGCGGCGAAGTGAGGGACCATATCGTTTCATCCGAAATCGATCGCGGGCCTCCGTAGTGGCGTTGAGAAGCGACGCAACAGCAGAGAAGTCCAAAGATCAACTTTCGCGAGATTTTTAGGGTCGTCCGATTTTCGACTTTTGCAACAATATCGGCACCTTTGAGACATGCGCGCATATCCTTAGAATGTCCGTTCACCGGGGTAGACCGGAAGTCGCGGTGGTCCGGTCAAACCGACGCTCATGACCCAACTGAGACATTAGTTCGCCGCCAGAACTGACATCGGCCCCTTCAAGTATGTTAGTCTGAGCCAGTACGATGCGCGGTATTCAGACGTGGGGATCCATCCATCAAAAGGGTCACGTCATGAGCAAACGTGAAAATGAAGCAAGCAAGTTCCGTCCATCGGATAGGCCCCTGAACGAATACGAGCGGGAGCAAAAAGCGCTGCGCAAAAACCTAGAACGGCTGAACGACTGGCGAGAGAGGTTGCCAAGTCGAAGGACGGTTAGAAATCGGAACTCTGTAGCGGCGGGCCGGGCGGCCTCGGTAATTCCTCTATCCCCGGTCGGGGCCACTTTCGGTTTCTTTGCCTTTAAAGTCGCATTTTCGTTCCCACATTATTTGATGGGGCACCGGAGGCTGAGATGAAATCAGAGTTCTTCAGCATGTTCGGAATACCACCCACCGAATGCGAAATCGAAGCCCGCAAAGATGAATTGGGTGTGCCGCGACTGTGGTTTCGATCAACGGGAAATCCGCTGGTCGGCTTGGATTTGACTGGTGCTACCCAGCTTCAGCATTTGTTGACTGATGCCGGCGAAGCCAATCAGGCGAACGAAATTGGTCAACACATCGCCAAAGCGCAGCACCTTCGATAATTGTTTTTCAGGGTGATCCTGCAGATAGCGGTCAGCCCGAGGGGTGAATTGCCTTTAGGGCCTCGGGGCATTACGCAACTTCTCCTGGGCCGCCTTATATTCGTCTTCGAGGGGCAGTTTGTCGAAATCGGGCTTGTAGCCGCTCTTCTCGTATGTCGACCTAGGTATCGGGATGGAAATGCCGTCGTATTCAACCTGAACCGACTGATCGGGTGTTTTAAATAATCCGGTGGGCATGATGCCAGCCCTCCTTGCTTTGGCTTAAGCATATCACGAGGACCTTGATCGCCCCGGCTCACCCAAACAAAAAGACCGCCGGAGACCGGCGGTCCTTTCGTTTACAGTTGGGGTTGATGCGCTCGACTTTGCTCTAGCCTTAGACAGTGGCCGCTATGGGTCTCTTATGTCTCTTGTTGGTGCTAGCCGGTGCGAGAACCTATCGATCAAACCTAACCTTTCTTAAAACTGGGCGCGGCTCAAGGAAGATCAAGTGAGGGATGCTGACCTAGCCCCTTGCCGTCCGCGCGTCCAAACCTATGTCTGCCTTGGCTGATCTGCGCGGTTTTGCCCCCAATCGTCGCGCAGCGCCGGACTTTGCGCCCAATCTGGAGCGTCTGAAGTCGACGCGAGACGCCGCCGGGCCGCTGGGGTTGACGCTTGTCCCGGCCGAAGCACGCGGACTGGACGCACTTGAACAAGCGTTCGCGACGATGATAGGGGATCGCGCGCAATCTAAGTGATGGTGTGCTGTTCAACTGTCTTCTCACTCGGGCCGACGAAGTGATCGAATAGAGCCGTTGTTTGCTGCGGTGCATGAGTCCGCTGTTGGCA
>NZ_LLXX01000128.1:20755-23995 GCF_001440405.1 Bradyrhizobium valentinum | reverse complement strand
ACGGCTCGGAGAATTTGAGTCCCATCCCGCGAAAAGACTTTTGCAACAGTATCGGCACTTTTCGGACCGGATAGGCGCGACTGACGATGTATCTTTGTGCGCAGACCGCGCGGGCGGATGTTGGTCTGTTGTCCCCATAACCGATGTTTGAAATTTATTTGCGATCAGCCCGGCATTCGTGTCGGGTTTTTCGTGTCGTCCTATTCCAATTTCTGTCGGCCGCCGGACAGACGAAAGCGTCAAAAAGGCTTCATAATTGTCTGGTTGGAGGACCGCGCCTCGAAGCGACTGCGGATCGGCTAATGGCAAGGTTCTATTTTGATTTCCACGATGCCAATGGCATCCTTAGAGACGACGCTGGCGAGGAGCTGCCCAGCGCGACCATTGCACGGAAGGAAGCGCTCAAGACTGTCGGTTTAGCAGTCAAGGACTTGACGTATCGCCACGCAGAGGGACGCGTTGTGATAGAGGTCCGCGACGGCGACGGACCTGTCCTCAGGGTCTTGGCAGTCGTTGAAACAACCTCCCTCAAAGAGTAAGGCGCTGGCCGTATTCCGACCCAGTGGCTTAGTTTGAAATTGATAGTGGCCTGTTTTGAATTACGGGCGCATAAAGCGGGATGTCCGAATCTCATCACCGATCATGTCAGTGTGGCGCGGTTTACAACCGCACGGAATCCATGGTCCCTGGACGCCAGATAAGCAGCTTCGAATGCACAGTGTGCAGCAAGACCATTGAAACCTGGAACTCGGCTTGGGTGCCGACTTATCGTCTTGTCGCCGGGCCGATCATGATGCCTCAGAAAGCCCCGCCAGCAGTTCTGGCCAAGAGTTAATATTATTGTTCTGGCTTTGCTGCTCTGGCTGGCGGACAGTAAGCCATCACCGCCCGTCCTCGGCTTTTTTCGGTGATGAGAACGCCGATTGCGCTCCCGCCTTCCTCGTACAGAGGAGCAGCGCCATGCAACGACGCCGTTTCAAACAGACATCTTCCTTAGATCAGCGCCTAATCGAAGAAGTGCAACGCCTCCGGAAAAAGGAAGGTGCCCACCCAGGAATCGAGCGTGACAAACTGATCCGTAAAGCGCGGCACGCTGAGGCAGCCGCGGACATGCAAGAATGGCTTACGTCCCCCGGCCTGCGCTCACCCGACTGAGCATTGAACAGAATGGCGACAAGGACTATTCAGATGGCATGTCCGATCAGGATGTCGCGCGGTTTCGCGCGCAAGCCGACGAATGCCGCCAACAGGCCGAGCTGGCGATAAACCCACTCGACAAGGAAGCGTGGTTACGGCTGGCTGGCTAATGGATCAAGCTGGCGCAAGCATCCGAGAAGAGAACGTAAAGCCGCCTCAGTTGGCGGCTTATCCCAAGCCCTACGTCGCCTGTTGGCACCTTTCGGACTCAGCGCGATGTTTGACTTGAGTCCGGAATGCGCTTGATAGCGTTGCAAAAGTCGAAAATTGAACGACGCCGAGAATCTCGCAAAAGCCAATTTTTAGCCGACTCCACCACTGCAATACTGCGTAGCGCCAATACGAAGCTCCGTGGTCGTTTTTGTGTGAGACGATGTGGTCCCTCATATCGCCGCGTGCGAAAGGCATCAGCGGTCCTGAAAAATTTTGGTCGTCACCCCAAAAAGACTTTTTCAACACTATCCGCTTCCAAGCGGACATCGGCGAGAGAGCGAGCGAGACCGCGTGGGCGGCCCGCTGAGTGCCTTTCGATCTGCCGGGTATCTCGAGACTCTGCCAACATGAATCGCCGCACGGGCGACCGGTCGCGCGGCCTCTGCAACGGCAAGGAAGCGGCAGATGGAACTGAACTGTCCAAGCTGTGGTAAGCTTAGCGGAAAGCAGGAGGCCGATATGAACTGGATCAAATGTACCGATATGAACAAGCAGCCTGTTTATGTGAACATAGAAAATGCGACGAGCATTTTTTGGATCGAAAAAGAGAAGGCATCCATCATCGGATTCCCCAGTGGAGGGGACAGCATAAAGGTCATCGAGCCACCCGAAGTTATCATCAGGGGGGAATGACATGCCCCGAGCTCTAAAGGTTTGGGCTGCCATTTACCTACCTCTTCGGCCTTCCGATCGTACTTGTCATGTGGGTTGAGGACTGGTTTCCGATGCTGATCCTGCGGAACATGTCGCTGTAAGCCGCCGGTCCACATGATCAAGCTGACGAGTTTCCAGATCGGCGTATCGCGCGAGACGGGGTTGGATCCTTGGGCAAAAAGCCCGCCTGATTTGCTGATTTGACAATTCCCCGCCGGGTAGTTTTGTGCGTTTGCGCGGCGCCCGCCATGGCAGTTGGAGAGTGCGATGCATAAGGCTACGACCTTCGAACACGGCGGCAAGGTCTACGAAGTTCGCGCGATCCCGACGTTAAACGGTTGGAAGGTTCGCATTTTCGTCGAGGGCATCCCGGCAACTGGCTTCACTTATTCAGTCGACGCCGAAGTCTATCAAGATGCTGCGATCGACGGAGTGCCGGAAGATTTGGTGGCCGGGCTGATGGAAACAGCGGAGCGTGATTTTCGGCGCGGCCTTGCCCAGGAATTGGTGGCCGCCGAAGAGGCTACCGACGACGATATCGCGGCGGAAAACGATAAATTCAAACCATGAGATCACCCCCTGGCGCTCTTGCGAGATCCAGAAGCGGCCAGCTGACGCCGCGAATGCCACCGGACGCGCAGTAGCCAAGCCCTCACGAGCGGCTTTCGCAGGTGCACTATTGCCATCGACCGCAGGTTGCGGTCGGTCGGTTTGATTGTTGTCGGACGACCGGCTTGAACCGGCGCGCCGTAGGCGCATATTCCCGAGATGTCCGAATACCGACCCGCTTTCGTGGCGCGAAAAGGTAATCCCGGATTTGGCTGGGTGGTCGATGTTCTTTGGCCCGATGGCGAGACGGAAGTAGTCAAGGGTTTCGCCACCGAACAACAGGCCGCCGAGTGGATCGCCAAACATTCCGAGGGCTGGCAGGGGAAAACTAAATGAGTTCTAAGAAATGGAATGATCCCCAACTCGACGCTGCTCAGTTTGCCATCGGTACCGCATACGGGTAACGCGGTCTGCACGGCCTGCGGGGCTGCGCTAGAGTCGTGGTGGAAAAGCACCCACGTTCCCTCATTTGAACTTGTCAAACGTCCGGACGGAAAGCCCGGTAGTAGGTCAGTTTGATTGTGGCAGGATGACTGGCTTGAACGGCAGTGCCGGAGGCGCATATTT
>NZ_LLXX01000128.1:19486-20601 GCF_001440405.1 Bradyrhizobium valentinum | reverse complement strand
CGAACACAAAGACCGATTGATCCAACTAGGGTACATACAGGAATTGTCGGGCGGACTTCGACTAACGAACGCTGGCAGGCTGAGGATTGCGGAAGGCAAATGACCGACAAGCACCCCAAACGCCCTAGCGTCTTGTTAATACGGGTTCTCCGTTTTCACGTCATCGCCGCTCAACAGCTAATGGCCACGTTGTCGCTTGCGCAAGTGAGGGCGTCGTCGAACAGCCAACCTGCATCAAGGGTTCAGATCCTCAGTGGTCACTACAACACCGCGGTCAGAGTGCCCCTCCCGCTGCAACTTCGCGAGAGCGAGATGTTCGATCTCGGCTCGGTGCCTTACAAAGATAGCGATGAGCTGTGCATAGCCTGCGTCCTTTCTGCTCATACGCTCTCTGTTCAGAAGGGCAGTCTCCGTTACCCGGCACTTTTCGATTTTGCCGCCGTACTCCAGCACGAAATGGACGTAATCGCCGCCAGCAACAACCATGAGAATGGTCCTCAGACGGGGGTGAGACTAACATATGGTGGTTTATCCGGCCCCCTACAAGCGAGGACTGCATGAGCGCATTAATCTGCCAGCGCCCATCTTCCATAGACCGACGCGATAAGCGTTTGGGCAATGGCCACGCCTGCGCGCGTCGGCATCGGATCAAGCGCGCCGTAGGCCCAATTCGGCCCCGTTCCTTTAGGGTACATGCGAATTATCTCGACGCGCTTAATGCCTCGCGTGTGCGGATCCATCTCCAGAAGCCGAAGGCACTCGGCCTCAAGTTCGGCTGCGGATTTACGCGGCATCTCCTCCATCAAGGTTCTCCGGCTTCGGAGATATCGACCTCTCGGAGGTGGTGCTGTTACCGCTCAAGCTCAAGCTGGGACCCGGTCATCAGTGATGTCGGCAGCCATTTCGAGACAGGCTCTAAGGGACGACCACCCCTGTTGCGCCGGCCGTCCCGCGGGTGTTTGCTTGTTCCATGCAGGCGGAGCAGTCAATCGTCGTTGACCCAGAAAAGTCCTGGTGGCATCAACTCGCCGCACGGCCTGATCCTGTTCGACGGCGTATGCGTCCTATGCTCGCGCGGCTGCCGCTTCGTGAGCAAACGTGATCGCCGCGGCTAT
>NZ_LLXX01000128.1:16316-19391 GCF_001440405.1 Bradyrhizobium valentinum | reverse complement strand
CGCTGAGCAGCTCGGCATCGATCCTGATCACCCGGATTCCTTTGCCTTCTTGGCGAACGGCCAGGCCTATGTAAAATCCGAAGCCGTGCTGCGCATTGCGCGCGAGCTTCCGCGTTGGCAGTGGACATCGGTCTTCCAATTCGTCCCACGGGTGATCCGCGACGCGATCTATGATTTGGTCGCGCGCAACCGCTATCGCTGGTTTCGGCCGTCGTGACGCTTGCATCCTGCCGATTGCGGATCGTTCGTGGCCATCGTGAACCGCCCCGAGACTGCGGGACGATGGCGCCCGACGCTGGTTGGCTGCGGCCGCCATGACGAAGGAAGCAGCGCTACTGCAATTCAACTCAGTCCCTGTCACCGTAAGCACAATCTGCCGGATCAGATTGGTGTGCGCCCAAGCTCGGATCGAAGCGGAATAGCGTAGAGCAATAGGGGCAGACGATCTCACTGGCATCGCCCATCTTGAGGTAGATGTGTGGGTGATCTTGCGGCGGTTTATCCCCAATGCACTTGAACTCGCGGCAGCCAATGCGCACGATCGGCACCCCGACTTCATTATGAAACTTCGGATAACTTTCCATCTGCAGCGCGCGGCTTAGGCGCCCGATCGATGATGCAAAGTGCCGTGCATGGATCGTCGAGCGAGGGCTGGATCAGCACCCGGTGAGCGGCGCCCCTCTCGCGTCGTTCGGTTGCCGTAAAACGTAGTCAGGGGTCGCGACTAGCCGCGGGCGAATCGTTGTCGGACATTTCCCCTTCGCCTTCAGCACCAGCTCTCAAGCCGACAATAATGCTGAACCACATCAATCCCGATGACTAGCGGAATAGAAGCGCCTTAGGCCGAACCAATTGAAGCCGGTCGGCTTTGTTGTCGCCTTTAGAACTTCAGTCCAGCGTTTTGGAGATCGATCACGGTGCGTTTCCCAGACCGCGCACACTGAATGAGTTCGTCTGCAATTCGCTTGCGAAGTTCAGTGCTGTCCTTATCCGCAGGAATCTTTTTGCAAACGTAATCCAGAGCAGCCGTCATATTGGCAATCGTATTCTGATCGAACTCAGTAAGCATATTGCTCTCGATTGGTTAGCCGGCGATTCGCGCCAGGCCGCTGATCCATGCTAAAATTTGATCGGCGATTTCCGGTCGAATGATAGAACCTCATTGAAGCTTTTCGGTCCATACCGCCTGCCGTCGGAGTCCGCTATGTGGACGTCCCATCCTGTCTTCAGAAGGGTGTTCGCCTTAGAAGCGCCGGTACTTCTCGCAGTCCAATCCCGACTGTCTCGGCATTCCTGAAAATCGGCCTCGATTCGGTTTGACGAACAGGAGCGGGGCTACCCGCTCCGCTGATGACGGAGTCGTCGTTACGGGTCCGCGTGACGATGCTCGCATGAAACTATGCGGCGCGGGTTTTGTTTTTTCCCGATCGGGCGACCTTTGCCTTTTTGGCGGATTTCGTCGCAACCAATCTCGTGTCGGTGGGCGCTGCGGCGTCAGCGTTGCTGCCTGAGTTTTCAACTGATGTCGTGAGAATTTCGCGTTGAGCATTGAGCCAATAGATGTCTGCCTGGCCCTCGGGTTCACCATCGGCGATCCAGAGGTGGTAGGCACGTTCGCGAATGGCCTCTTCCAGATTTGGCATGGGATTCTCCTTTCATGATGCGCCCAGCCCCGGCAGGCAAAGTCTTGCTCCTGTAAAGTTAACGAAATCTTAACCGCTGGTGTCGGTTGGATTGCCTGGTCAGATTGCGATCACCAGGTCTCTTTGAAGCGCGTCAAGATCGCGGCGGCGGGCGAGGGACGAGGCTGCCGCCGCCCGGCAGCGCGATCGGCTCTTCGAACTTGCGGCCCCACCCTGATGAACGCTCTGGCATCTCCTCGTCCCGGGGGTATCCAACCCGAGGCGCAAGGGGTTGAATCAGGTTGGCGTCTATTTCCTCAGACCGGGCGAAAAGAAGAAATCCTAAGAGGACGTGCGCATATTTCGCGCCGCCAAAATGGGCGCCAACGGAGCGGCGGCCGACGTCGATCATCTCAAAAGCGGCGCCAACGTGCCTCCAGCCCGGCACGGAGCCAAAACCATTCCAGTCGCTGGTTGGGATTTGAGAGCAACAGACAATAGGTGGAGAAGGTCGCCTGAACAGGTAGGATGATGCACTGAACTGCCTGCGATTCGGAGGGGCCATGACCAAGCCGCGGCCAAGAACCGGTAACCTCTTAGCGATGCGTGCAGAGACCGGAGAGAAAGTCGAGAAAATTCCAGCCGCGCGTTTCCCGGTTCAACACGAAATCCAGCAACTGCAAAAGGAATTGAGCGATTTTAACGAGCGAATCATAGAATTGGAAAATGAAGGCCATCGCGGCCATGCGATGGAAGTGTTGAAGGCAAAGGCAATAGACTTTGCACGGCAGATCGATGAACTTCGCTGCTTGCTAGTCGAACCGCTTCCGAAAGATTAGGACCTGCAATCAGCCAGGTCATGCTGGGCACCGACAACTTCCACGAACGCCGATACGTCATGTATTCACGCCGGCGAAGCTGAGGATCAGCAAGAGACGAGATTGCTATTCGAGAATCCGGGGCGGATTTTTTCATACGTGTCTCACGTAAAGCAAAACCCCGCCGGTCTGGGTAAGACGGCAGGGGTTCTTGCGGGTGGATGGTGCGGGGCTAGGGGAGGTTGCTCCTAGGTGTCGCGCCACGGACCTACTCGACGAGCAAACGTCTTACATCAGGTTCCCACAAGGCGATTTTCTGAGCAGTTGGTCTGAACTGCATACTCGAAGGCAGCTCCTTCAGGATCGTTTTCCTCGAACTATTCTGGGCCGCGTCCTGGCTCCAAAGACCTTCAGGTGATCGCGGTCACCAACCTGCTTGGCGTTTTCGACGTAGATCCAGACGGTCATGATTGGTCCCTCTTGAGCTTCCGCTTCCCCCAATGGGTATCCTTGCGCTCGGGATTGAATTCCCGAACGATGTGACGGTTGAGCGCCTTCATGACCCCGATCCGCGCCATCATCGCCAGAACGCCCGCGTATCAAGAGCCGCCTTACATTCGGTTTGGAATGCCCCG
>NZ_LLXX01000128.1:0-16028 GCF_001440405.1 Bradyrhizobium valentinum | reverse complement strand
CGCTTCGGCCTGCTCGGCTTACTTCGCCTATCTCAGTTCGCTCCATAAGTGAGAACGTCAGAACGCCCCGCGCGAAAAGGTGGTGCATAGGCGCCTGTCTTCACTCCACCTCATACTGGAACGCCACGCCTTCCGGGTCATTCTCCTGAAGCCATGTCTCGGCGGCTTTCTCGCTCGCAAAGATCTTTAGGTGTTCCTTGTCGCCGACCTGCTTACTGGCCTGTTGATATCGATGGGGCGCCAAGAAGCTACAAAGCCCGGCCGCCCGTGAAGTCCGGTAGTGCCTCAGTTTGAAATTTAGAACTTGCCTTCCCGTCTGAACTTGGCGGCCAAATCAGTATCAAGCTTTTCAATCCGCGCTATCGTCACTTCCCGTTGCCGCAATTATCTGCTCATTCGTCCCCATTCACTCACCGCGCGACGAATGAGTAGATAATCCAGATTACGACGAGAGCCGCTAGAACAAGTATCCAATTGGGAACTTGACTACCCGCTATCGATGTCTTCCGGCTAAACCATTCCATGGCCTTCCTCCCAGATAGACCGCCTCACTTGGGCGACCTCCCACGCTTCCAACACCCCAACGATATCACCGATTTCCCAAAGCCGCTTGGTAACATTCGTGGCCATCGCTGAAAGAGCCCACTACCGCATTTGACCCTCCCTTGGAAGCTTACCGCTAAGCATTACCTATAGCTGGGCTTATCGCAATGCAGGAGGTGGAAATGGGTCAAAGCAGGGTATTGCACAGCCACATGTCGAGCCAGCGCGATTCTTGGTGGTATTTGGTACAAGACGACAATGGCGCGCTGTTCATCGATTATGAGAATGACGTCTCCCCTGAGGACGGCAGGACGCGCACACCTATCAACGAGTTTATTGCCAAGGATAGAAACGGTGCGGTGGGTAAAGCCATCCAGTTGCTAATCGACCGCATGTTCGAGGATAGAGATGCCAAGGGGTCCTAAGGGCGAGAAGCGGCCAGCCGCCGCCATCGGCAACGCCATCATGATCGCCAAGATCGCCACCGGCGAGATCGAGGACATCACCACCGAGGACGGCAAGAACGCGGCCGCCGTGGCGCTGGGGCGCATGGGCGGCAAGGCGCGGGCCGCGGGCATGTCGGCGAAGAAGCGGAAAGAGATCGCCAAGAAGGCTGCGGAAAAACGCTGGGGAAAGTAAAAGAGTCTGCTTGCAAGCAAGCAGAGGCGCCCCCGGAAGGGGGTGGTGTCATTTTCCCTTCGCCTTGGAGCCTTTGGTTTTCGCGGGCGGGGGCCCCGCAGCCTCCCTGGCGAGCCGCTCTGCCTTCAGACGCTCACGGTTGTTAGTGAAGGCCTTCTGCGCGATCTCGTGCTCAGTCATTGCCTTCTTGGCATCGACTTGGCGAAATGCCTTACGCGCATCGCGCTCGGCTTTGGTGGTCGGCTTTGGTGGTTGAAGCCCGCCCGGCGGCTTTGTCATTTCTTCGCCTTCAGCCCGATCTCGACTGCCTCTCGCGCCAGCCTTTCTGCTCTAAGGCGTTTGTGGTTTGCATGGAATTCTGGCTCGGCTTGGCTGTCCGATATCGTCTGCCTCGACGA
This sequence comes from Bradyrhizobium valentinum, assembly GCF_001440405.1. Lineage (GTDB taxonomy): Bacteria > Pseudomonadota > Alphaproteobacteria > Rhizobiales > Xanthobacteraceae > Bradyrhizobium > Bradyrhizobium valentinum. The sequence continues at coordinate 14,448 of NZ_LLXX01000128.1, read as the reverse complement.
AAGCGGGTGGAGAGCCCGTCGCTCGAGCTCGTCCGCAACCTGTTGCTCGGCAGACCGCTTCGGCTTGATCATTTGCTTTTTCCCTTCAGCCCGAGTTCGACCAGGCGGCGGATGGCTTCTTAACGCAAATCAGCGGGTCGGCTGGCTGGTACTTCCGGTTTTCGGCCTCGCAGCCTCCTTCGCGCGCTCGGCCTGCCAAGCATCATATTCCGGCGTCCCACGTCGCGGAGGCGCGTCCGGCGGCAATCCGCCGATCCAATGCGGCATGTCGGCGATATGGGGCCCGCTCGCACAGGCCGAGACCAATGAGCAGAGTGCGCACAGCGTCAAAAAAGTCCGGAGCACGGTCGGAAATCCTTAAGTGCGCCGCAGACGTCGTTTCTCCGCTCCAATCGAGCACGTTTCCCCGGGGTGGGGAATTGTTTTTTAAGCAAATCAGGTGCAGCATGTCCGTGGGCCTAAGAACCCGAAACCAGTGCTGCCCGTGTCATCCCTGATTTGCTCGCCGCCTTCGGGCGTCCTGTGACCATGGATCACGGCTGTCTCGGCCTTTGGCCGGGGGGCGCCGCCATGTCCAAGGCCGCAAGGCCCAAAACCGTCGCGCCTGCCGATACCAGGTACGTCGAAGGTGAAGCACCTTGAGGAGAACGTTGCGGCCGCGAGCATCAAGCTCTCGGATGAGGATTTTGCAGCGCTTAACCGCCAGGGGAAACAGCAGGCCATAGCGGCTGCGAGCTGAAGGAATATCTAACACATCAACTAGAGTTTTTCCGAGCGTCGTATCATTTTGAACGGTGATGCCGCCGTTTCCGTCAGGCACAAGAAATCCGGTTAGCGGTCGAAATCTGTAATGCGGCCACCCTCGGGCGCACTATCTTGCGATAAACATAAACGGCCGAATCTGCGAAGGCGAGAACTTCTGTGGTCAATGCCGGGCTACTGAAATGAAAACTTCGGCATGTTGCTGATGGGTCAAAAGCGGACTTGGCCTGTACGTCCGCTCCTGGCGCAAAGCGGTCATCCCCCCACTCAGTCAGGGACGAGGCTCGGATCTGCGACTTGCCAGCAGGCCAGGCCAAGGGCCGCCCGCATGTTAGGACGTACTTCGCGTAGGTTAGCGCTCATGTCTGCAGGTGCCTTAGGTAACAGGTAGCCCGACTCAAAATTTTTTATAGCTGAAAATGGTCCGCGCTTCCGTTCTGCCCGTATTGCTTTTCGGGGCCAGAGGGACCCGCGAGCTTCAAAATATTTGAAAAATTTGAGCGATCGCGAAATAGCGCTGCGAAAGAAAGCCGCCAATCTTCTTACATATTACGCAAACGCGGAGCGCTTAGGACGGATGCCAACATCCATCCGACGCCCGTCCGATCAAGAAATCCATATAGAATGGGCAGTTCGGACACTTAGGACGGATTGGACGGATGTCCGCCAACTCCTTTCATGAAAGTTGGGCCATGGCAATAAGCGGCTATGCCCTCCCTTTGGTACTAACTTCTCACATCGACTAAAAAAGAAACGTCCAATCCGTCCTATCCGTCCGAAACCCGCTCGTACCAAGGGTTTCTGATAGGACGGATATCGGACGCGTCCCGACATCCGTCCTATGGCCCTAGTCCGCAAAGGGGTCGGTGCCGAGCCGAGCTTTGAAGAGGTGGCGCGCCCGGTCCAGCCGGGGCGCCAGCCAATAGCGCTCGCGGTCCTTGGTGGGCTTCCGGTATTCATTGCCGCCGCCTTCCCAGCCCCACTTTTTAAGTTCCTCAAGGAGCCATTTCGATGACACGTTGGCGTGCGGATTCTTGAAGTGGAGCCATTGGCAATAGGCGGCCGTAACCTCGGCGGGTGAGGCCTGCAGCGCTTGCTCCGACCAGTGTCCGTCCTCGAAATCAGGAAGCAGAGGAAACGGCTCGCCGTCGCGCAAAATTTCGAACCACCACCGCCCAACTTCCTTAAGGCCATGAAGCTTCTGCTCTCCCATCGCCTCCGTGATGGGCACGTCTTCGCGCGGGTGCCATCCGTCCAAATCCCGCTTCAACATATCGTGCAGGAATGCGGCCCGACCGCCGTTGTTCAGTTCGGCGTGGAGTTGATTCCAATACAAACGATTCGGGTGATTGCGTTCTCCCGGCGGCGCGAAGTGCACCGCTGACACATTCGACGCGCAAAAGCGACGTTCGTCCATAGACGCGGGAACGATCCATTTTTCGTTGCCCGCGAGCACCAAGCCAAAATGGTTTGGACCGTCGAAGATCGTCACGCCCTTGTACTCATACGACGCTTCCTTGTCGGTAATCAGCTTCTTGAGCGCCGACTCGTTGCGCTTGTCGCCGCCCCACACCGCTTCGTCCGCGTAGACAAAGCATTTAGATTCAAGATGGCCATTGAAACGCCCCGCAATTTGATCGATGTCCTCGGCAACCATGCCGTGACAGCCGAATATCTGTGCCATCGTTTCGCCGTATGTCGTCTTGCCCGCACCTTTGGGGCCAAGGAACGCTATCGCGACTTGCGGCAGCAATCCCGGATTCTGAAGCTTCCATGCGGACCAATTCAGCACGTAGGCAAAAACCGCGTCGTCGCCGCTGCAAAGGTCTTCGTAAATCATCTTCAGGAATAACTCGCAACAGCCGGGCTGGGCCTTGATTGCGAAGCCGGACCATAGGTTCAATTTGCCATCAGTGATCGCGCCGGGTAAGAAACGCGGGTCGAGCACGGTGCCGTCTGCCGTTTTACGGGCCGCCCATGTCTGCCACCCTGCGCCAAGCGAAATGACTTTCGGTTTGCCTCGACCTTGGTTTCCGTTCTCGATGCTGCGATTCTCATGCCGGTTGATAAAATCCGTTTTGCTGGCGGCCACCCAAGGCAATCCATTCGCGGTTTCGCCTTCGCCTTCGCGATACATAATGCGATATAGTCCGTTGGCGAAGACGGCGGTATATTTCTCGTTCAGCGCTACAAGCGCGGATTCCGAACCGGCAGTATACTGAGACTCCGATGGCACATCGTCATCATCCGCAATGCCGCAGATAGCTCCTGAGTCGAAATCCGGATCGTCAAACCCTTCGAAGTCGTCGGCCGCGCTTCCGATGAATACGGCGTGCAAAGTCGCATCATCCACTTTATGGTCGCGGCAAATCTTAGACAGCGTTCCAACCCCCAAAAGTCGTTTCTTTTTCAGACCAAGAGATTCCCAACGGGCCTCCGCCTCCTTGTCCGAGGAGAAATTCGGATCGCGCTTGCAAAATTCAAGGAAAAGGTCGCGCACGTGCGGATCGCCGCCGTAGGCCGCGTGCGTGGCCATGGCGAGTTGAATCCACTTGTCGTTGGTGTCGAATTTCGTCGGATCAAGTGCGCCATCATCGCCGAACAGCAATTCCGCCTTGTCGGGGTCTAATGTTCCCACCCCCACCGTGGTCGTGTCAGAGTCGCGTTTCGGAAGCGCGGGCAAAAATTCGAAGTCCGAAAGTTTGCGTGTCGGTTCAAACTCGTTTTCCAGAAGTGAATTAACGCGAAATGGCTTGCCCTTCTGGTGGTAAAAGCCCGGCATCCGGAAAACGTGCGTCGCGTCAAAAACAGCAGGATCGCCGCCGTAGTTGGAGGCAAGTCGCCGGGCGATATCCTCCACAGCGGCGATGTCGGTCGTGCGCTCGATCACGAAGAAACATTGATACCGTCCAGGGGACGTCTCTTGGATCCAGTGCGGTTGGATCTGCCAATCATCGGGAAGCGACGCACCATCAAGGTCCAAGGGGATGACGTGGGCGGCAACCAAGTTTTCCTTTTTGCGCCCGTTACCGTCGAACTCGTTGAGCGCGACGAAGATGGCGTGCCCGGACTTGTTCATCTGCTGGAGGCGTGGGGCGAGCTCGGACAATTGGCCAGGATAATTTCGACGTTTCTTTGTGCGCTCATCCGACGTCAAGCTCTCGAACCGACGCTTTGCTTCCTGCGATTCGGGAAGTGCACGAAACTGCATTAACAAGTTTGCATCTCCACGGATCAATTCGATAAACCGTTTGGCCGTATCAAAGTCGAAGCGGGAGTCGAGAGCTGAGATGGGGTGGATGTCGGGAGCGGCTGGCTTGTTCACTTTATCGTTCCTCGATAGCTAGTTTGCTTGATCAATTGAGCGTTGGCTTTTGGTGAGTGGATCAGTGCGCGGTGTCTTTGTATGGAATGGTGCACCGCGCTTGCTCGCGGTGCTCAATCGTCAGCACTTTGCGACGGGCGTCTTCTTCGGTCATCGTCGCTAGCAACCATTCGGGATGGAGATAATCATTCTCATCCTCAGTCGCCGCCAACTGAAGCAAGGCCCGCGCTATTGTCTCAGACGTAAGCGCGGGAGGCTGAGTCATTTGGTAGTGTTGATCGGTCCGTGTGAAAAAGCCGGTTCCAGCCATGTAAGCGAAGGCCTCGTACCATTCGGACTCAAATAGATTCAAAGAGAACGCAGGCCAGCTGTCTTGCCAACAGCAGATGAACGCCAATGCAGCCGAGGAGAAATGGACAGCGGTGATGAGACCTAGGTTTTCGGTAGCAGTTTCAAAGTCGGGGTTTGCGCTGCGGTGACGGGTTAGGAATCGATCTGCGTCAACTGCAGCCGCTAGCCAGCGCGATGCGAATTCGGCGTCACCGTAGGACGGACATTGCACGACGACGAACGGAGTTTGTGCTGAATGAATGGACATATTCGCCTCAATAGAGTTGCGGGATGGAAAGATGCTCGTCTACAGCTAGCCTGATATGGCTTCGGTGCGGAGCTGGCTTCCGCGCGGTTTAGCTGCGCGGCTCGATTGCTCGAGAGCATTGCGAAGATGCTTGCGGAGGTCGGACCAGCGGCTCCCGATCAGCTTTGAGACTAACTCCTCTCCGAGTCGCGAATGCAATTCGCGGGCAAGCTCAAGCGTCGTCTGTTCGTCCACGCCTTCCTCGTGGGCTTCGGGATCATCGTGAGCGAGCGAAAGACACATGATGAGCACGATGATTTCCGCTTCTGTCGGAATAAAGCCGCGATGGAGCATTTCGACCACGCGCGTGATTGCACCGGGCGGCGTCTTAGGTGCTGACAACCGATACAGTGCCGCCGGGTTCAAAAGCGAAATGATTTCGCCAGCCTGTGAGGCCAATGCGTACGCGCGCATATAGTTTTGAGCGGTCCGAATTGTGAATCCGCACTGAGAGGTCACCCACTGTTTGAACTGACCGTGCTCCACGTGGTCCTTCGCTTGAACGAGCGCACGACCAATGGCGATGATGGATGCGGTTGTGGAACGACAGTGGTCACGGACTCGTTCAGCAAGTTCGTCCAGGAATTCGTCGAGAGGCGCTTCCTCCACGTCTTTGCGGGGTGGATAAAGCGCGACGACATTGGTGGTTTCAGCCGAAATTGTCATCGTGATGTTTCCTAGTTGTCAGTTGCGGTTTTCGCATCTCGTTGCAAAGTTGTTGGGAGTTGTGCCAGCCAGCTGATGACGTCGAACCGCCTGTAGCGGATCCATTTGCCTTCACCGGACCAAGGGGGGCCTTGGCCACGGGCGCGCATGGCGCAAAGATGCTCTGACGAAACTCCGATGAGGTCCGCGCACGCTTTGCTGTTGATGAAGGGGTTTGCTTGGTCGGCATAGCCGACCTGCGCGAGCGTCTTTTGGACGATGCGTTCGATCAGGTCGTCGAGTTCGTGTGGTGCAGGAACCGCAGTAAACGGCAAGCTCAGTGGTTTAGCGTCCGACATGGCTGTCCCATCGGCTGGTGCCGATTGAGAGGAGCCGTCGAGGTTCGCTTAGGAGTGGACCGTTGAGGTCAAGCGAGCATGCGACAACACTTCCCAATCAACAATTGGGTTGCATTGCCGGGTCGCTTGATGGCCTGTGCCGTGGGGACGGCAATCGCTACCGGTTCGTTCCGACTACCGGCCATTTTCATGGTAGTCGGAGGCGGATAGCATATCCGCCGTCAGGAAATGCCCTACCCTGAACTTCGGCGAAGTTCAATTTCTGAATGTCGGCTTGGTTAATGGGACCTCTTGTAGAAGATCAAGCATCGGATCCTTAGACCAAACTTGGGAACGACTTCAGCTTTGAAGAGAGCTCGCTCTACCTCGAGACGTAATGTGGTAGCTTTACTGTCCCAAGGGACGTCCCGGCTTTCCATCCAAGCGTGAGCCAGCAGCTTTCCTTGTCTAGATGGGACGCCCTCGACTTCCCAACACACGTATATGTCGTGCCCGTCGCCAACGGCATCGCGTAGAGGACCGTAGTCCGTGTCGCCAACGGCGTTGTCGTAACGGGCGTGAAGGTCCCTGACAGTGAGTTGCGGCGCCCCTCCTGCCACCAACTTCGCCGCGACAGCCAAAAAGGCTTTTGTTTCCTCTTCTGGATAGGGGCCGTACAGCCAGCCATAGCCGGGAAAGGTAGTGACTCCTTCTAAGTCGGAGAGACCTAACCTTTCTAGCAAATCCATCGTGGAGTCCTTGAGCGTTACGTCCTGTGAACTGTCTTGGAATTCAGCGTCCGTCTGCGGCCATCACATTCTTCATAATGAAGTACGAAATTTGCTCTTGAGCTTCTCGCAACGAGGCGAACAGCGCCGGAACGTTTGCGTACGCATCGGTGACGTCATCATCGACGGCGTGATTCATCAGGATTTTGAGGCGGAGCCTATCCACGCCTGCAGCAGCCGCCAGCGTCCGAAACGAATGCCGCAGCGCGTGACCGGTGTGCGAAAGCTTTTGGCGACCATCCTCTTTGACTTCAGCGACATGACCGCCCGCCGCCGGAAAAATCCATTCTTTGCTTTCGTCCGGAAAGTACGTCTGACCCGCTTCCTTTACGCGCTGCAGGCATTCCAGCATCGCTTTCGACAGCGGCAACTCAAACGCCCGTTCCTCACCGCCCTTGGGCGAGGGCACGCGGAGCGAGGGACGCTTGTCATCAAAATTTTCCCATCGAGCGGTCAGGACGTCGTTTCGGCGCAGCCCCGACAACAGCATGAATGTATGCAGTTCCCGGCGAATGGGATTGGACAGGGCTCGCAGCTGCGCCCACCACGCCAGTAGGTCCACAGCCCCCATGCCGGTTTCTCGCGCGCGTTCCTTGTGAAACAGCTTTCCGGACCTGAACGGATTGCGCTCGGGCAGGCCTGACGTCTCCAGTTCATCCTTGGCGTGGTTCCAAACCGCCCGGGCAAACCGCATGGTGCCATTGGCGGCGTATTTGCCGCTGGAGTATTTTTGGCCGGCCCGGAGCTGTCTGGCGCGCTCGGTAATGGCGGCATGCTCCTGAACCACGTCCTCGCGCTTGATGCTGCTAAGCGGCCGGTCGTGCCAGGTTTTGAGGTGGCGATTGAACTTATCCTGGTAGTCGGCGATCGTCCGCAGGCTCTTGCCTTCCTTGGTAATGGCGGCCCTATAGCTTTCCCAGGCGGCCTGGAAGGTGAGGGTGGTCGCTGGGGCTTCGACCAGGACGGCGTTGTTGATCGGCTCCTCGCCACGGGCCCGCAGGGCCTGGATGTGGAGGGCCTTGGCGCGGGCTTCGTCCGCGGTGTGGTGGGGGTGTTCACCCAGCCACTGGACGGTGGTAGTGCCGCGCTGGCCGTTGACGCGCGGCGTCTCGTATTGGAGGCGAAAGGTCTTGGTGGTTTTGCCGACCCAAAGATGGAAGCCGGCGATCTTGGTGTCGCGGATAATTTTTGGCTTGGCGGATGCGTAGGGAAGGCTTTTGACGGCCTTGTCTGTCAACAACAGACGGTTGGCTTGGGTCGACGGCATAAATCCTCCTGCACGGTTTTTGCACGTATGCAGGGGCCAAATACCGCGCGCACAGGTCTGGAGGGGTAGCGCCCGGATTGCCTAAGGGACGTTAATTTCCCCTATCAAATCTTAGGCTTACCTCTCGCCGACGGATTCTTGCTTAACCACCCTTAATCACGATTTGGCGCATGGCCAAAACTACGAATCTGGGGGTCAGGAGTTCGAATCTCTTCGGGCGCGCCACCTTGGTACAAACTGCGAACGCCAAAGCCCGCCGTTTCTACGCTTGCAGCAGCGACAAGAGGCCGCAAAAGTTCGGTTTTCGAGCCCATGATTCGGACCTCGCGACCATCAGCCACCGCACGCGCTGAGCCAGTACGCGCAAATGGTCGCGTCGACCCGTCGTCATTGCAACCGCTCCTTCTCTTGTGATGCGGCTCCCGGTCAATCTGGCCTGAGCCGCTCGAAAAGCCGGCTCCAACTCTGCTGCCTGGGCCCACTGCCCCACACAATCTCAAAAGTCGTCCTTGATGCGCGGGGATGTTCCATCGCCTCGACGAACGCGTCGGCGACATCAGCGCGGGCAATACGGTTGCGAAACGCTAGCGGCAGGGCGCCCTGGCTGACATTGATTGCATGCTCGCCGCCGGGCCGATCAAGAAGGAAGCCGACGCGTATGATCGTGTAGTCCAAGCCGCTGGAGCGGATTTTGTCTTCGACGCGCCGGCGCCAGACCAACGTATTCCTCTTGAGCAGGTTGATCAGAAAGCCCGCCAGCGAGCGCGTCTCGATCCCGATCGTGTTCAGATAGACGAAGCGGCCATGGAAACCGGCGCTTCGCGCAGCTGCAAGCGTGTCGATGACGCCGTCATAGTCCGTCGCCCTGACTAGGCTTTCCGGCGCATACCGTCCGCTCGGCGCGCCGGCAGTGAAGATGATGTGATCCACATCTCGCAACGCGGGAGGAAGCGTGTCCTCTTTCGTGAGATCGCCAGCGACCACCTCAAACGTGGGACCCAGTTTGTTTGAAACTCCAGCTGGATCGCGCGCTAGTACACGGACCGTATAGCCTCGTTCATGCAGCAGCCGGGCGATCAGAAGTCCAACGCCCCGCGTGCCGCCAATAACAAGAATCCGACTCTTTCCCGCGCCGCCCATCGAGCCTCCGGCTCAAGCACTATTCGCAGCGTCCATCGCATCGCGGTGAGAAGGCGCCAGCGATCCGCCCCGCCGCAATGTGAGTCCAGTTTGCTTGGCGAGTCAGACAGAATTCAGGCCCTTCGGGCGCTTCTGTTCCGGTGGCCGGAGCCCTGCGTCTGCCACTGGCTCTGGCGTCGACAAAGCGGCCGTGACAAGACTGCGTGACGTTCAGCGGCCGTTGGCTAAACATCCTCGGAGGTGACATGGCCTTGTCTGACCCTCGCGACTTTCACGCTCCGAAATCGTCCTACACTAAGGAAGATCTGCTCAAATCGAGCGAGGGCGGCTATTTCGGCCCGGGCAATGCTCAGTTGCCGGCGCCGCCCATGCTGATGATGGACCGCCTCATCGAGATCAGCGTGGACGGCGGCGAATTTGGCAAGGGCCATGTCATCGGTGAGCTGGATATCACGTCGGACCTCTGGTTCTTTGAATGCCACTTTGCCGGCGATCCGGTGATGCCGGGATGTCTGGGTCTGGACGCCATGTGGCAGGTCATCGGCTACTGGCTTGGCTGGTCGGGCTCACCGGGCAAAGGCCGCGCCGTCGGCGTCGGCGAGGTGAAATTCCGGGGAGACATTAAGCCGGACATCAAGTGCGTGCGATACGAGGTCAGCATGCGCCATGTCAGGCGCGGCAAACTGGCTGTTGGAATTGCGAACGGCCGCGTATTTGCCGATGGCACCTGCGTCTATGTCGCCAAGGATATGAGAGTCGGACTGATAGCGTCGGCGATCTGATATGTTGACACAATCCCTATGATGGTCGCGCGACATTGCTCGGATGCATGTCGGCTCACTCGCGATCCTTTGGATTGCGCGTGGCTGCTCAATGGCCTCCATCGCCTGGTCGATGATGCATTGAGCGGCGCTTACGAGCAGTTCTGGCTGGCCGAGCCGAAATCCCAATAGCGGCGCGCTCGGACACGCAGACCGTCGCGAACTAGGTTTACGCCGCCGAGGTGTCGATCGAGCGGCGGATCACCTGACGCACCTCTGCATTGGACAGGAACAGGTCGTGGTTGATGACGCCCCAGCCGGACTCGGACGCATCGATGACGCGCACCCCGAGTTGCTCGATCGCGGCCTTCTCGGCGGCGCCGACCCGCGTCATTCCGCCGGCCAGCCGCCCCGACAGCGCCAGTGCGCGGTCGTTCGTCGCGGTGATGACGGTGATCTTGCGGGTGAGCGGGCCGATGCGTTGGGTCGCCGACGAGAACACGTCCATGTCGATGTCCGGTGAGGCGAACACCACGGCTCCGACCTTGTCGGCGACGGTGTCGCCATATCGCGCGTAGAGCTGACGCAGGCCTTCGAGCGTCAGCATGGTGCCCATGCTATGCGCGACGATGTGAACGCGGCCGGCGCCCGGCGTCGTGACGACGGACTGGAGCACGCGCTCGAAGGCGTCGCGCGAGTACATCGCGCTGTCGCGGTCATAGGCATAATCGAACAGTCCGGCCTTGGACGGCCAGGCGAACACCATCGTCTGGCCGCGGAACCGGACGCCATCGGCGAGCTGCGCGGCATCGAGCGCCGCCGTCTCGAATGTGTTCTTGAAGCCGTGGACGTAGATCAGGACGTCTGACCCGCCGCCCTGCCCGAGAAGATTGCTGACGTCTCCGGGCACCGGCTCGACGCCCTCGAGACGCCAACCGCCAATCCCGGCTGCGGCAAGCGAGAAGCGGTTGTCGCCAGGCGCCGCCAGCTTCGCCCGTCCGACCGTCATCGCCGAAGCCCGCTCAGGCCCGAACCACGGCTTCGCCCGCCCGCCGTTCACCGGCTTGCGCGTGGTCGCGACCAGCAATGTCGGTTCCACTGAAAGCGACGACGCATCGTAGCGCCCACCCGTCGCGCCCAAGCCGGCGCATCCGCCGAGCGCGAGCAGGCTGGCCGAGGACGCAATGCCGCGCAGGAACGCGCGGCGGGATGCAGATGACTCGTTTCGCAGTAAATGTTGGACGATCACGCAGGACCTTTGGGAACTCTGTCCCCCACAGGATCCGCCCCGCTGGCTTGGTGGATTACGATGGCGGCGAGAAAAGGGCGGCGGCGCTGGAACCGTAAGTCAGCCGCAAGCGCCGCCGCTTTTCAAAAATGATGTCCACGAACAGATCGAGCGTGACCGAGGACAATGTTGCCACGCGCGTTGACGTTCAGCCGCCGAACCGCTCGATTACCTCTGCAAGTGGGATATGACCGACACAAGCGCCCGTTCCAGAACGGATGCTGCCATCTTCCAATGCCATTGCATAAATGACGGCAGGGTCGGCCTCGATGCGTCGACGCACAGCAGCGAGTTTTGGCCAGCGTGCTGGATCCGCAACTTGATGGAATTCGAGCCATCGCGCGACGCCGACCAGAATGCCGTCGGCGAGCGTCGGGTGCTCACCAATGAGAAAAGACTGATCCCCGATCATGCTCTCGAGCTTGTCATGCCGTTCGATGACACGCGCCGCGCCGAATTCACGCAGCGATGCCTGCATTTGAGGATTCGGCTTCGCCATCTCCAGCGCAGCCCATAGCGGCGAAAAGGCGCCGGTGAAGCCCGTGTTGATAAAGCCGATCAACTGGTGCATTCGGTCTGCTTCCAGTGAAAGCGGTGCGAAGCTGATGCGCCGCTCGCTGTCCCTCGCCTCGAGCCAGGCGGCGATAGCCATCGTCTCGGTCAGCACCCGCCCTGCATCCGTGATCAGGACCGGCGTTTCATGCCGGGCATTGATGCGGGCATAGGAAGCGTCACGCATCTCGCCGAGCATATCGACCCGACATAGGCGATAGGGTTTGCCAAGCCATTCGAGAGCGGCGACAAGGCCCATGGAGCTTCCGGCCGGGAAGCCATAAACAAGAATCGGTTCCATTCACATCTTCTCCGTGATTTCTGCTGATCACGCTGCGCAGCGTGGCTGGAACCTAAGCATCTCCGCGCCTAAGTAAATTACGCACCTTTTTGTAACCACGAGTAATCAGATGAAAGATCTTGTCTCCCGCTGTCCCATTGAAGAGGTGATGCAGATCATGAGCGGCCGCTGGCCCACTCTGCTGATCTACTATCTGAAGCAGGGCACCAAACGCTTCAGTGACCTGCGCAGGGACAACCCCACCATCTCGCACAAGATGTTGACCCTTGAGCTTCGCAAGCTGGAGGACGCCGGCATCGTCGAGCGCACTGAATTCGAAGGATATCCGCTGCGCGTGGAATATGATCTGACCTCGGCTGGTCTCAAACTCGTGCCGCTGCTCGACGCCCTGGGTAACTGGTGGGAAACAGTTGAGGCCGGCCCTGCTCACGCCAGCACGTCGCCGGTCAAGCTTTCTCAGAAATGATGCACACCCAGCGCCGAGAATGCGCCGTCGTGCGGCTCGTGGCCATCCATGGTTGGCTGGCCGAGAAAGCCGAGCTGCAGCGGCATCGGATGCAGCAGCGACGTCGGAATGGCGCCTGCGGTGTCTAGCAGCGACGCGCCATGCGAGGTGGTGTTGGAAACATCCGCCGGGCTGAGCGCCGGACCGACAAGATCTGCTACCAGCGGCTCGAGTACGCCCGTGCTTGGCGCGTCATGGGTGCTGCCGGTGAGTGTGCCGAGCAGGCCGTCGGTGAGATGACTGACGGTATCGGTTACGGTCGAGGTCAGTTGCGTCGCCGTGGCACTCAGGCTCGCGATCGTGCTCGATACCGTTGCAAGCGCCGTGTCCACGATGCCGGTGACGGTGTCAGCGATACTGTGAACTGATGCGCCGAGATCGAGCGATGGTGGCGCGATGCTGTCGCTAGCTGTGTTGTTTGTGCTCGCCGATGGCGCGTGGTCTATCGACGCGGTGACAGTCGATGGCGCCGGCGACGATTCCGTGATGAGCACTTTGGCCGACGATGTGTCGTCGACGATGGCGCTTGCATCCTGCGGCGGGACCGCCGCCACGGCATCGGCATGAATTGCGGCTGAAAGATCTGCTGCCGGCACGTCGATCGTGACGGCGTGCTGGACCTCGTGAGCCGGCCCGGCATCGGCCGGCGTCAATGCCGCGGCCTCTGAATGCGCCTGCGGGACGGCCGGCTCCGTCGCGCGTGATTGCCCCTCGTGCTCCATGCGGTGGAGCACGGTGTCGGCATCGTTGAGAAGGCCGAGCAGCATGGTGGCGAAAGCGACGGACTCGGTTGCCGAGATATGACGGCTGCGTTCGGCTTCGTCGGAGCGGCGGGCATTCTTTTCGGATTCGGCCATGGCCACCTCCTCGTCAGCGTTCGCGGAACGCGCGGGTGATCTCGTCGCGCAGCGGACCGAGCAGATATTCGAACAACGTGCGCGGACGCGTCGGCACGATCACCTCGGCCGGCATGCCGGCCTGCAGGTCGATGCGCGACTTCTTGACGTCATTGGGATCAAGCGCGACCTCGACGGCATAATAGCCCTGGCCGGACTTGTCGTCGGTCAGGCGGTCGGCGGACACCGTGTGCACGGTGCCATAGAGCCGGGGGCGCTCGATATAGTTGACGCCGGTGAGCTGCACTTCGGCGCGGTGGCCGACGGCGACGTCGTTGATGTCGGACAGCTTCAGCTTCGCAGCGGCGATCAGCGGATTGTCCGTCGGCACGATGTCCATGAGCCGCGCGCCGGGCTGGATCACGCCGCCCTCGGTGAAGACGTCGAGGCCGACCACGGAGCCGGTCGCCGGCGCGGTAATCCGCGTGCGGGTCATGACATCGGTGGCGGCGTCGATCTTGGGCGTCAGCTCGGCGAGCTTGTTTTCGGTCGCGCGCAACTGGTCGGTGATTTCGCTCATTCGCCCGCGCTCCACCCGGGCGATCTCGAGATCGTTCTGCGCAATCTGCTGCTGCATGCCGGCGATGCTGGCCTGCTGCGCGCCGATATCGGCCTGCAGCCTGGCGTCTTCGCGTTGCAGGGCGAGGATGCGGGTCTTCGGCGTATAACCCTGCGCGAACAGATGCTGCGCGCCGTTCATCTCGTCGGTCAGCAGCTCCCGCTGCTTCTCGGTGCCGGTGAGCTGCGCCTGCGTGCCCGCGATCTGCGATTCCAGTTCCTTGATCTTGCCGCGCAGCACTGCCGTCTCGGCCGCGAACTGGTGTTTTCGCGCCGCCATCATCGCCGTCTCGTTGGCCATCGCCTGGCGCACGGCTGATAGCTCGCTGCGCGCGCGGAGACCTTCGTCGAAATCCGGCGCATCGCTCTTGTCACGCTCCGCCATCAACCGCGCACGGGCGGCCAATGCAGCGTCGCGGTCGGCGGTGAGCACGTCGAGCTTGGCGCGCGGGTCGCTGTCGTCGAGCCGGATCAGGAGCTGGCCTTTTTCGACGCGCGCGCCGTCGCGCACAATAAGCTGGCGCACGACGCCGCCATAGGGGTGTTGCACGCTCTGGCGGCGGCCTTCGACCTGGAGGTTGCCGTTGGCGATGGCCGCGCCGGAGATCGGCGCGAGCGTTCCCCACATCGTCATCGCGGCCGCGAACGCCGCGACCACGCCACCGCCGAGCAGCGCCGGCCGCCC
>NZ_LLXX01000127.1 GCF_001440405.1 Bradyrhizobium valentinum | reverse complement strand
AGCGACGGGAGCGGCCGGAGCAGGGGCGGCAGGCGCTGGCGCCGTCGCCGCAGGAGCGGCGGCCTGCTCAGCCGGTGCTGGCGCGGCCGGGGTTGTAGCTTCGGGGGCGGTCTTCGTCTGCTGCGGCGCCTTTTTGCCCGGACGATCCAGATCGCTTTCCTCGCCACGCGGGCGCTTGGCCTTCTTGCCGGTATTATCGTAGACGCCGGGAATCGAAACGGTGCCGCGATCGGGATCAATCGTAATGGTGCGGCCACCGTACTCGAAAGTGTACTGGGCCTGCGCGGCGGTGACGCTGCTCGCGAGCAAGAGCACAGCGATAGCGAGACACTTCTTCATTATGCGACCTCCTGAGCAGGGAATCCGAATTATTCCCTAGTACGCAGCGACTGCTTCACCAAACGTGATCCAGATCACTTTCAAACTATTAAGTCGTGTACTAGCGGCTTAGGTTCAAATTCGACTTGGGCAGTCCAATTTGGGCAGTCCAACTTGGGCAGTCTAAATTGAGATAGCGCTGAGAACCGCCCTGGGGTTACGCCTCTCCGCTGTCCTTGCCAACCAGATTGGCGGCGGCGCCGCGGCCGGTCATCTCGCTCTTCAATTGCTCGAAACGCCGGCGTGCGTCGCTTTCGCGATCGTCCACCATCTGAATCGCGGCTTCCCTCGACATCGGGCCGGAAACGATCGGAGTGGAATTCTCTCCGATGGTCTCGTCGACATAGTAGTCGCCATTCTCGAGCCGGATCGTCCACTTGAAGCGGATTGAAGCCATCGGGCCGGGACCGAATTTGGAGTAGCCGTGCGCCTCGATGGGCGGCGCAACTGCCGGGATGGGCGGAGGGGTAACCGGCCTTTGCTCGGCGAGCGCAGGTTTTTCGGCTTCGCGACGGCTTTCCGGCGGGTCAAGAATGCTGGCGATGGTCGCCAGGGCATTGTCGGTCGGGTCGCCTTGCGTCACGATTCAGCCTCCGGATCGCGCCCGTTTGCGGAATCGGTATCCGTTGCCGCTCAGGGCTCTTTCCTTGCTTCCGAATAAAGCCAGGCTTTGTCAATCCGTGGCTTTTTTGGGGCCCGGCTAGGCACACATCGGAGGTATTCTGTTCTTCCAGGGCCGCACCTGCTCGAGCTGTCCGGCCAGCCGGAACAGCGTAGCCTCATCGGCGAACCGGGCCGAGAACATTATGCCGAGCGGCAATCCGGCCTTGTTCCATGCCAACGGCACCGACATCGCCGGCTGCCCGGACATGTTGAACATGGAGGTCCCCGGCATATAGCGGCGCAGGATCGGGGCTATATGCGACAGGTCGTTCGACATGGTGTTGAGCTCGCCGATGCGCAGCGGCGGCGCGCACAACGTCGGGCACAGGAAGACATCGCAGCTCTCGAAGAAAGTCGCCAGCGCGCGCGAAATCTGGAAGGCCGCGAGCTGGGCGGCGACATAGTCGGTCGATGTGGTCTTCCTCGCGTTGTGAGACTGCGCCAGCGTCAATATCTCGAGATCATTGTCCGTCATCTCTCGACCGAGCCTCTGCTCGATCAGCCGCACTGTCAGCGCGGTGTTGCCGCCGACGATGGTGGTCATGACCGCGGCCGGATCAGCGGCAAGCACCGGCGCCCGTTCCTCGACGTGATGGCCAAGCCCGGCGAGGAGGCCCGCAATCTCACGCACGGCCGCCGCGATTTCCGGATCGATGGCGTCGCCATACGGCGATTTGTCGGTGAAGGCGATGCGGAGCCGGCCGGGATCGCGGCTGACTTCCTGCGAAAACGGCCGCTCCGGCGGCGGCGCCACGTAAGGGCTCGATGGCTCCGGGCCGTGGATCGCGTCCATCATCACCGCGCTATCGCGTACGCTGATGCTCACGACATGGCCGCAGGAGAAACCGCCCCAGCCTTCGCCGCGATCAGGGCCGAGCGGATTGCGCGCGCGGGTCGGCTTCAAGCCGAACACGCCGGAGGCGGACGCGGGGATTCGGATCGAGCCGCCGCCATCGCTGGCATGCGCGACGGGGAGGATGCGGGCGGCAACGGCGGCCGCCGCGCCGCCCGATGACCCGCCGGAAGAATGCTCGAGATTCCAGGGATTGCGGGTCGGCCCATGCAGGCGCGACTCCGTCGTCGGCATCAGGCCGAACTCGGGACTGGAGCTCTTGCCGAAGATCGCAACACCAGTATCGAGGAAGCGTTGAGCCAGCGTGCCGCTGTGGTCGGCCACAAAATCCTTCAGGATCGTGGCGCCTGACGTCGTGCGCGTGCCCTCCAGGAGGTCGAGATCCTTCAGCAGGAACGGTACGCCGGTAAAGGGGCCGTCGGGCAGGCCGCGCTCGACCTGGCGTTCGGCATAGTCGTAATGCTTGACGACGACCGCGTTGATCTGCGGATCGACCTTCGCTGTACGGGCGACGGCCTCGTCGAGCAATTCCTTGGCCGAGACCTGTTTCTTCCGAACCAGTTCGGCAAGGCCGACTGCGTCGTAACTGCCGTATTCCTTGAAGGCCATGCACACACCTCGCTTGGCGGCCGGCCCGTGGACCGGCCGCATCCAGGGTCATTCATGCGGACGATTCAGCCGAGCACGTCCTGATTGATCACGTTCTGGCGCACGGGATCGCCATCCAGAACGCTCAGAATGTTGCGGGCGGTCTGCTCGCTCATCCGGTCCACGGCTTCCACCGTGACACCAGCGACATGCGGCGCCATGATGACGTTCGGCAGGGTGAGCAATGCTTGACCGGCAGGCGGGGGCTCCTGCGCGAAAACGTCGAGGCCCGCGCCGGCAATCTGGCCGGACACCAACGCGGCGTGCAGGGCGGCCTCGTCGACGATTCCACCGCGCGCAGTGTTGATCAGATAGGCGGTCGGCTTCATCCGCTTCAGCCTGTCGGCGTTGAACATGCCGACCGTCTCCGGATTCTTCGGGCAATGAATGCTGACGAAGTCGGCGCGCGGCAGCGCGGCGTTGAGGTCGGCGATCGGATCGCAACCGGCGGCCTTGATGTCCGCGGCAGGCTTGTAAGGGTCGAAAACCAGAACGTTCATTTCCATCGCGAGGCACCGCTTCGCGGTGCGCGTGCCGATACGGCCGAAGCCGACGATCAGAACCGTTTTGCCGAAGAGGTCATAGGGCAGCATTCCCAACCGGTCGGCCCATTTGTCGTCCCTGACAAGCGAATGCATTTCGGTCGCGCGTTTGGCGAGCGTCAGCATCATGAACAGCGCGTGCTCTGCAACGGAGGGCGAATTGGCGGTGCCTGCCACCATCAGCGGGACCTTGCGGCGGCTGAGCGCGGGAACGTCAACGGCGTCGAACCCGACGCCGATCCGCGTCACCACCAGCATGTCTTTCGAGGCTTCGAGCTCGGGCTCGCCGAAACGCGTGCCGCCGAGGGCGACGCCGTGGACCGGAGCATGCTCTTTCAGCTTGATATTGAAATCTTCCTGAGAAATCATGTTGGGGAATTCGACGAGTTCGATGTCGTCTCGCGCGTGAAGCAGCGCTCTTCCCGGTTGCGACATCGATTCAGTGATGAAGATTTTCTTCTTGTTGGTAGCCATTCCCTGCCCTTAGGTCTCGCTGCTGCGCCGTCAAAGGACGACGCCGGTCACCTCGTTTAGCAGGTGCATGTTATTGAGGTCCACAGCCAATCGGAGCGGAGCGCCATCGTGCGCATCGGCGTTGGGATTGACCCGCCCGCAGACCTGCGAGCCTTCCATCGTAAAGTAAATCAGCGTTTCCATTCCCATCGGCTCGGTGACATCGAGCACCGTGTCGAATGTCTCGACGCCCGGCTGGGGATGCGGCTTGGCCTCGGTGACATGCTCTGGCCGCAGCCCGAGCAGCAATTTTTCGGTGCGCGGAATGTTCTGGTAGCGGACTGCGCGCGCCAGCGGTAGCGGGAAGGCGAGGCGATCGGTCAACCGAACGTGCAGCTTGCCGGCGATATCCTCCAGCCGGCAGGGGATGAAATTCATCGCCGGCGAGCCGATAAAGCTGGCGACGAATTTCGTCGCCGGCTTGTGATAGAGCTCGTTCGGCGTGCCGATCTGCTCGATCCGGCCATGGTTCATCACCACGACGCGGTCGGCCAGCGTCATCGCCTCTACCTGGTCGTGAGTCACGTAGACGGTCGTGGTGCGGACTTTTTGGTGCACCTTCTTGATCTCGATCCGCATCTGCACGCGCAGCTTGGCATCGAGATTGGACAGCGGCTCGTCGAACAGAAACACCTTCGGATTACGCACGATGGCGCGGCCCATGGCGACGCGCTGACGCTGGCCGCCGGACAACTGCTTCGGCTTGCGGTCGACCAGTTCGACGATGTCGAGCATGCGCGCGGCCTCGTCGATGCGGCTCTTGATCTCGGCCTTCGGGTAGCGCTTCAGCCGCAATCCGAACGACATGTTCTCCGCAACTGTCATGTGCGGGTAGAGCGCGTAGTTCTGAAACACCATCGCGATATCGCGATCCTTCGGCGGCACGTCGTTGACGACATCGCCGCCGATCATGATGTCGCCGTCGGAGATATCTTCCAGGCCGGCGATCATCCGCAGCGTGGTCGACTTGCCGCAGCCCGACGGTCCCACCAGCACGACAAACTCATGGTCGGCGATGTCGAGATCGATGCCGCGCACCGCCTCAACCTCGTCATAGCGCTTAACAACCTTACGCAACGTCACGTCAGCCATGAGATCAACCCTTCGTCGCACCGGCGGTCAGGCCGGCAATGTAATAGTCCATCAGGAACGCGTAGATGATGAGCGGCGGTGCGGCGCCGAGCAGGGCGCCGGTCATGATCTGTCCCCAGTTGAACACGTCGCCCTTGATCAACGTAGTGATGATCCCAACCGGCATGACGAGTTGGTCGGTCGACGTCGTGAACACGAGGGGATAGAGGAACTGCGCCCATGACACCGTGAAGGCGAAGATGGTCGCGGCAATAATGCCGGGAAAGGCAACCGGAATGAAGATGCGGGTGAGGGTCTGAATCCACGACGCGCCATCGATGATGGCGGCCTCATCGAGTTCTTTCGGGATCGAAGCGAAGTAGCCGATCATGATCCAGGTGCAGAACGGGACCGTCAGCGTCGGATAGAGAATAAGCAGCACGTACCATTTGTTGATGAGCTGGATGCCGGTCCAATCGCCAATGACGGCAAACATCTTGAAGAGCGGGATGAAGAGCAGTGTCTCGGGAATGAGATAGGTCAGGAAGACGCCGGTGGCGAGAACCGCAGAACCCCAGAACCGCATCCGTGCCAGTGCGAATGCAGCCGGCACGGAGATCAGCATGGTGATGGTAACGACAAAGATCGAGACGATTGCCGAGTTCCAGAAAAAGCGCAGAAACTGGTTCGAGGTCAGCAGGCCGACATAGTTCTCGAGCGTTGGGTGGAACACCCACCACGGATTGGTCGCGGCCGAAATCTCCGCGCTGCTCTTCAACGACGTGATGAGCATGTAGATCGGCGGCGTCAGCGAGAAAATGGCGAAGATCACCAGGAAGAAATACGACCAGCGCAGCGCCCAGGTCCTGTCGCGGCTCATGCTGCCGTATTTGACCTTGCGGGTCGGCGCAGCCTTGTCGATTGTTACCGTTGCCATTAGGATTCATTCCCGCGTTTGTTGACGTCGCGCAGGATGAAGATCGCCGCGACCGCCAGGATCGGCACCATGAAGAGAGATACGCTGGCGCCCAGCGGTATGTCGCTGCCCTCGATTCCGATGCGGAACGCCCACGTCGCGAAGATATGGGTGTGATCGAGCGGGCCGCCCGCTGTCAGGATGCGCACGATGTCAAAATTGGCGAACGTCACGATCAGCGAGAACAGCGTCGTAATCGCGATGATGTTTCGCATCATCGGCAGCGTGACGTACCAGATGCGCTGCCACCAATTGGCGCCGTCGATGGCGGCGGCCTCGTAAAGCTGTTCCGGCACTGATTTCAGCGCCGCCAGATACATGATCATGAAGAACGGTGCGCCGACCCAGATGTTGACGAGAATGACCGAGAAGCGCGCCCACATGGCATCGCCGGTCCATGGGATCGGCCCGATGCCGAAGAACGAGAGCGTGTAGTTGAACGCACTGTAGGAGGGGTCAAATAGCCACAGCCACGCCAGTGTGCTCATCGCCGGGGGGATTACCCACGGTACCAGCAGCATGCCGCGCCATTTGCGCTGGCCCTTGGCCGGTATGTTGTGAACGAAATGCGCAATGATAAAGCCCAGCACCGCCTTGAAGATGACGGCTGTGATCGCGAAGATGCAGGATTGCTTCACGACGAGCCAGAACGTCTCGCGCCTAAACAGGAATTCGAAATTGCTGAGCCCGACGAAGCGCTGCATCGACTTGTTCAGCGTCGCCAGATGCAGCGCGTAGAATGCCGGATAGATCACAAGGGTCGCGATCAGGAGGATGAGCGGCAGCGTCATCAGGAACGCCACAGTCGATTTGCGCTTGAGCATTCTGTGCAGGCTGCCGCGTTTGCGCGCGGCTTGCGCGGCCCGGTTCGACTGCAATGCGACGTCAGCCATGGTGTATTTTCATCCCTGTAACGTTTCGCCGGGCCCGCGATTGAAGGAGGATAGGGAATGACGGCCCGCGATCAGGCGGGCCGCCATGGTATCTCGCCCGTCAGCTCCGCATGAAGCCTTCGCACTCGCCTTCAGCCCAGGCGAGCACCTTTTCCATCGCTTCGCCCTGGTGATAACGCAGGCACATCTTGGTCAGGGTCGCCTGCGTATAGATCTGCTGTGCGATCTTTGGCGGGGCGGGCGCCGCGGCGATCGAAAGAGTCTGGTGGTTGTGCGGGTTCGGATAGTGGTAGAGCGTGCCCTTCGGCGGCCCTTCCTCCTGCCAGACCTTCAGGGTAGTGAGCTTTTCGTAGCAGGGCAGGTCGTAGCCACCGCTCGCCACGCACATCTTCTCGATCGCATCCGGTTGCGAAAGCGCCCTGAGTACGCTCTTGGCCGCCTCCTTGTTCTTCGAGAACGACCAGGTGCCCCAGAAGTAGGAGAGGTAGGGCGCGTAGCGGCCCTTCGGCCCAGCCGGGAAGCCGTGGCTCCAGCACTGCTCGGCGACCTGCGGCGCGTCGCGCTTGGCGACAGCCCAGGCACTCGGCGGGTTCATGATCAAGGCGCCCCTGCCGGAGACCAGCCATTTGTTGTTGGACGAGTCGTCCCAGGCTCCGGCGTCCGGCGGCAGGAAGGCGATCAGCTTCTTGTAGTATTCCAGCGCCTGGCGCACCGCGTCGGTCTTGACGGTGACGTTACCCTTCTCATCGACGAGGGCTGCACCGAACGACTGGAAGATTGCGCCGGCCGTATCGACGTTGTCGCTCGTCTCGCCGAGTCCGATGCCGAACGCAACGCCGCCTTTCTGGCAGGCCTCTGCGGCCTTGAGGAACGTGTCCAAGGTCCAGCTATCAGCCTTCGGCGGGGCACCGGCGGGATACAATGCTTGCACATCTATTCCGGCATGCTGCTTCATCAGGTCGATGCGGGAGCAAGGACCCTTGATCTGGCTGCCGACGCTCGCGGGCACCGCGAGCCATTTGCCTTTGGACTGGCCAAGATATTTCACAGTGCCGTTGGGTTCGCCGTTCTGCTTGATGAGGCCGTCCATGACGTCGTTCATGGGTTCCAGCAGCTCGGCCTGCGCATGCGGCCACCAGGTGGGCATCGCCAGGATGTCGTGACCCGACTTGGCCTGCGCTTCGGCGGCGATCGTCAGCAGGTTCTTGTTGCCTTGGCTCGGGATGTAGTCGATCTGAACCTCGACCTTTTCCTTCTCGGCCCAGGCGTTGACGATATCGGTGGAGGCCTTGTTGGCGCCGGGAACCCAGTGGTCCCAGAAGCCGATCGAGAGCTTACCGGCAGCGTAGGCGCCGCGCACATAGGGCGCGGTGATGAGCGCCGCAGAAGACAGCGCAGTAGCAGCAACGAATTGTCGGCGAGAAAGCTTCTTGCGTGACATGGTGTTTCCTCTTTGCTTGCTTCTTGTTGTCGCCTTGTTGGTCCTCTTTTTTATTATTGGCATTCACGCGATCGCGCCGATTTGGGATGGCGTGTCCCGCGGAGATTTGGTTGCGCAATCAGAACAGAATAAAACGCGTCTGTCGAGAAATGACACGTACGAAATTCTAGAACTAACGTTGCGTGCAAATTTTCAGCGGTCGGAATATTGCAATGCCTCTCGCGCGGCATATTGCGTTGCACACGGCATTATGAGCGCAGAGAGAGTTTTAAAAATTGCGGTCGTGCCACGGAGTTCCGGTCCACGGGTTTGTAGTTCGACGCCAGCGATAACGGTTGGCACCGCGGCTAGACTTGCTCGTCGCGAAAACGATAAGATTCGGATTCGAGGACATTAGTCCTGGGTAACGACCACGGAGACCAATATGACTTGCCTGACATCCAAACTGCGCACGCGGTGGAAAGCGTGCGCGGCCATGGGGTTGGCCGCCATCATGCTTCTTAACGCGCCACGGCTTGCGGATGCGCAGGTGGTTCAGGGTGTCGAGAAGGGCGCCCGCGAGGGTAACAGAGCGGCGGGCCCGGTCGGCGGCGTGCTTGGCGGCGCCATTGGCGGCGTCGTGGGCGTCGTGACCGGAGTTACCGGTGTGCTGACCGGGGGCAATAACAAGGGCGGACAGGCGCCGGCGGCAAAGGATTCCAAACAAGGCGAGGCTTCGAAACAAGGCGAGGCTTCCAAGCAAGGCGACACGTCGAAGCCGGCGAAGGGAAGCAAGGCTACGAAGACCGCCAAGCAGCAACAACAGCAGCAGCCGGCCGTCCTCACCCAGCCTGGCGCGCCGCAACTGACGGCCGAGCAGATCGTCGCCAACAGCGACGCCAATATCGAGCGGATCAAGAAGGAGTTAAACCTCACGCCCGAACAGGAGAAGCATTGGGCCGGGTTCAACAGTGCGATGCACTATCTCGGGCATAACGGCGCCGATCGCCTCAATCTGCGTATTGCGCGCGCCAAGCGCGATCCGCCCGACGACATCATCGAGCAGATGCGCAATGAGGCCCAGTTCCTCAACGATCGCGCCGTCGATCAGCGCAACGTGGCCGATGCGGCCGAGCCTCTCTTTGCTACGCTGAACGACAAGCAAAAGGCGGTCTTCATTCAGGAAATGGTCAATCTGAGCCACGAGCGTGGGCTGGACTAGCGGGCTCCGCCGGACGAATAGCCGGGTACGCATGCCCTGGGGTAGGTTGAAAGGCGCGGGCACCCGGCTACTCTGCCGCAGCGGCGCGGCTCCCCCAATCTCATTGCAATGATGAAGAAACCCTGACGGACTCGCGCCTTGATCGTGGCTGACTTGCGGCGTTGTCGGGAACTTCAGTATTTGACGGGCAGTGTTGCACCCCAACATCAGGTGGCGCGTTGACGCCCAACACTTGAAAACGATTTCGGCGGCACGAATGCCGCCGAATTGAGCGCAGACCCGCGGCGGGAGCGGAACGTCAGGTTTTCGGGAAGTTCAGTTCGACGCCGTCGGGATCGTAGAGAAAGAATTGCGTATCGCCGCTGCGCGGCACGATGCTCTCGCGGAATTTGACGCCTTTCGACTGCAGGCGCTTGCGCATGCCCTCGACATCGGTCGCCGCAAAGGCGATGTGGTCAAGCCGCCCGGTATCTTCATACTTCTTTTCGATGCCGCGCACCACAATACCTTCGCGATGCTTTCGCGTGCCCATCAGGTGCACCGTGGCGGTGCCGCCGGAATAGAGCCAGTAGCCGGGGAAATCGAGCGGCGGCCGGTCGCCGTTCTCCAGCCCGAGCACATCGCAATAGAAATCCTTGGTGCGCTCGAGGTCAGCGGGTTCGATGGTGTAGTGCTGCAATCCGCCAAGTCCCATGGTCGTTCTCCCCATAGCGTTTTCGAGCGAAGTGGATACCGGTTCGCATGAAGAAAACGCGTCAAAATAAGAATCTAGAGCTTCGGTTCTGGTTCGATCAGAACCGAAGCTCTAGACAAAGCTGAGGTCGGTATCGACGCCCATCATCCAGGCGCCGACGGTTTCAAAATGCCTGAGCTGGCCTTGCAACTGCTGCGTCACGGTATGGATGTCGCGGAAACGGCGCTCCAGTGGATGGTCCTCGAAGATCGCAGTGGCGCCTGCGGCGTTGTAAGCAAAGTCGACCGCCTCGCGCGCCTTGTGAATGGCATGGGTGGAGGCCATGCGGATGTTCATGCGCTGCGCCACCGTGATGGTCGCGCCCCCGGCCAGATCTTTCCAGGTGTCGGCCATCGACTGCAACACGTAGCCGCGCGCGGCGCGTAGATTGACTTCCGCCTGGGCGAGGTTGCACTGGACCACGGCATTGTCTCGCAACGACACCCTCGCGCCACGCGGCACCTTGCTGCGCATCGTCTCGACGAAGTTGTCGAGGGCGGTGCGGGCGATCCCGCAGGCGACGCCTGCAAAACCCACCTGGTAGCAGGTGTGATTGCTCATGCGGTAGAGCGGGCCGCTTTCGCGGCATTCCCGGTCGAACTCTCGGGTAATGGAATAGTCTGCGCGCACGAAGAAGTCATTGAGCGCGAACTGGTCGCTCGCGGTGCCGCGCAAGCCGACGGTGTTCCAGATGTCGGTCCACTCGACGTCCTCGGAGCGCACCAGCATCGTGCGCTCGAGCGGGGCGCCATTGGCGTCGTATTTGGGCGAACCGTCAGCCGTATAGATCGGGCAGTGCGCCCCAAGCCAGGTCGCATGCCGGCCGCCGGATGCAAAGGACCACGCGCCGGTCACCCTGTAGCCGCCTTCGCATTCGACCGCGCGAACCTTGGGACCGGGCCCCCACGCCAGCACCGCGCGCGGATCGCCGAAGATCGCCTGCGCTACCGGCAGGTCGAGATAGGCCGCCGACATCGCGCAACCGCCGGCCTGGCTGAGGCACCAGGCGGTGGAAGCATCAGCCTTGGCAATGGTTTCGATGACGTGGAAAAAAGTGACCGGATCGGTTTCGATCCCATTGGTCGAGCGCGGCAACAACAGACGGAACAGTTGCGCGTCGTGCAGCTTGTCGAGCAACGCCGGGGGCAGCCGGCGGGTGGCTTCGATGTCGTCGGAAGCTATCGCGACATCAGGGCGTATGGCCTCGGCCCGGGCGATCACTGCCTGGTCGCCCGCGAGATCGGCAGAGCTTGCGATCGGTGTATTCAAGACCATGACTGCCGGTTCATTGCGTCCGCGTGCCAGTTATTGGTGGAAAGGCTATCGTGCCATCGCCGCGATCGGCAAGTCCTTGGCGACGCGGAGCACGTCTGCGCATGAGCGGTTGAGATATCGTGCCGCTCTGCACAATGGAGTCCAAGACAATCGCATGGGCCGCGTCAATCGATGTTGCGCGTCGGGCAGCCGCGCCTATTCCGGCTTCGCGGCGAACGCTGCGGTGCACACGCCGATTTATTTAGGGTTTTGCGCTAGCCTCGCGGTTTGGCGGGATCGATCCGCGACGGGACGGACGGGATGGAAGAGAAGCGAAAATATCCGCGAACGGAGATCGACGAGCCCGCCTATGTCTCGTCGGGCGGTTCCGTCATGCCCTGCGTGGTGCGGAATATTTCGCGCGAGGGAGCGGCGATCGATGTCGACAATCCGGCGTTCGTCCCGCAGCACTTTCATCTGGTAATGGCGAGGGACCCCTCGATCGTGCATGAGTGCCGGGTCACCTGGATCCAGAAGAACCGTATCGGCCTGACCTTCATGAAGATCGCGGATGCGGTCGCGGGGCCGTCGCCATCGTAGCTGGGGGCCTGCGCACGTTATTCGATCCGCAACTTTGCGTCGCGCACCACCTTGCCCCACTTGTCCATCTCAAGCTTGATGCGTGCGCCGAACTGATCCGGTGTATTGGCGACCGGCTTGAAGCCGAGCACCGTGAGGCGCTGCTTTACGTCCGGCTGGGCGACGATTTTGGCGATCTCACGATAAAGCAGATCGACGATCTCTTTCGGCGTCCCCGCAGGCGCGACGATACCCGTGAGCGTGTCGGCGTCCTGATCCTTCACACCCTGTTCGGCGAAGGTCGGGACGTCGGGCATCCCGGCGGCACGTTCGGCTGAAGCCACGCCGAGCGCGCGTAGTTGTCCGCTCTGCACTGCCGACAGGGCAGGCGGCAGCGCGGTGAAGGCGATCGGCGTGTGCCCGCCGACCGTTGCCTGGATCGCCGGCCCAGCACCTGTGAAAGGCACGTGCACCAGGTCGAGTTTGAAGGCCAACCGGAAAAGCTCGCCGCCCAGATGCGGCGTCGAACCGATCCCGGGACCGGCAAAGCCGTACTTGCCGGGGTTGTCCCGAATGAGCTGCACCAGTTCGGGGAGTGTCTTGGCGGGCACTTGCGGGTTGACCACCACGACATTCGGAGAGACCGCGACCAGCGTCACGGGCGCGAAATCCTTGACCGGATCATACGGCACCTTGGCGTAGAGGCTAGGATTCACGACAAAACCGGTGCTGATGACCATGATGGTGTGGCCGTCCGGCGTCACGCGGGCGACCTGGCCGGCCGCGGTGTTGCCGCCGGCGCCGCCGATGTTCTCGACGAAGAACTGCTGGCCGAGATTGTCTGTAAGCTTCTGCGCCACGATGCGGGCAATGGCATCGGTCGGTCCGCCGGCGGGAAAGCCGACCACGACACGCACCGGCTTGTTTGGATAGCTTTGCGCCAATGACGCCACGACGCCGAACAGCAGCCACGCCGCTGCCAATACTACGCGTAAAGCCGCGGCCATGGCGCTCTCCCCAATATGTTTGTTGGGGCCATCATCGACGAGGCGGCAGCGCCCGGCAAGGGGCTATTGCGACGGCCTGCGGCCGCTACTTCTTGAGCAACGGCTCGATCCGTTCTTCCAGCTCTTCGAACGACATCGAGCCCTGCAGCCGTACACCGTTGAGAAAGAAAGTCGGCGTCGACATGACCTTCAGTTCCCGATGGGCGTATTGCTGATCGGCGTTCAGCTTGTCGAACTGCGCCTGGTCTTCCTCGCAGGTCTTGACGTCCTGCTCGCTCATGCCGTGCTGCTTCCCGACATAGATCAGCGTATCCTTGGTTTGCGCCATCAGGCGGTCCTGCAGCTTGAATAGCATCTCGACTGCGCCGAGGTATTTTTCGGAATCACCGTTGC
Source organism: Bradyrhizobium valentinum (assembly GCF_001440405.1). Taxonomy (GTDB): domain Bacteria; phylum Pseudomonadota; class Alphaproteobacteria; order Rhizobiales; family Xanthobacteraceae; genus Bradyrhizobium; species Bradyrhizobium valentinum. The sequence continues at coordinate 10,631 of NZ_LLXX01000127.1, read as the reverse complement.
CGATGCAGCGCGCCAGTATCGAAGCCGCCGCGGCCTTGATGTCGAGCGGAAATTCCCGGAACACGAAACGTACCTTGCCGGTATCGATATATTTCGACCGCAACATCGGGAACACATTCTGGCCGAAGGCTGCGCAATGCGGGCAACTCATCGAAGAGTATTCGGTGATGGTGATTGGTGCGGTCGCAGACCCGATTGCGATGTCCGGCAGCGATACCGGTTTGCCGACTGCTGCAGCAATCGCGCTTTGTGCGAGGGCAGCGCCGGGCACGGCAGGTGATGCAAAAGCAAGGAAGGTGGCGAAGGCAACGCGGCGACGAACGTTCAACGGTTACTCCGAAACGGATTGGCGAGAGGCTAGCCATTCTATTGGTTTCGCGAACCAAAAGCCACCTGACCTGACTGCGATCGGAGTTGACCGCGAATTGTTGGCGATCCAATCACAGGCACCGGCAGGAAGCGCCAGGCACGCTCTGCAAACCGAGCAAGAGAACGTCATGACCCAGCACACGGCGCTGTTGAGCGAAACGCAGACTGCGGATGCCATGTTGCGGGCAAGGGCGCGGCTGGTGGTTCCAGGCGGCATGTGGGGCCATCTGAACGCCGCGCGGCTCCCGGAAACGAGCGCAGCGGAACAGCCGGCTGCGCAGGCTCCGGGCTTCAATTCAGGTCGCGGTCAGTTCATCACGCGACGCGGTTCCATGCATGCTTGCCGGGGGCAGGCGTATAGCACGCCGGATGTTCGAACGCGTCATGGCCCGCCAGGTGCATGACCTCGACGCAATTAGCGTTGAGGCGTTCGTTGTCGACCAACCGCTCCGCCAACACCAGCGCCTGGGATGGGCCGACCGATTGCACTTCGATCTGGCGTTGCAGGCACTTGAAGCTGTGGCCGTCGGAGTTACAGAGATCTTTGTAGAAGGAGACGCGATAATTATTCATCTTGCACTCCCTTCCTTCCGGCAACCTGTCGGGCAGCTTATACTCTCAGACGTCCATGTCCGCCAGCCGCCGGCGGGTTGCGCAGCACGATTTGACGGGCGCTCGAGAACGCCAGAATGCCCTGGTCGCTAAGCTGTGAAAGCGCCCGCGAGACGGTTTCCAGCGTCAGGCCCGGCGTCGAGGCCGAACACGTCACCGGGCAGATAGAACGTGCCGATCTGGCGCGGTACGTCGTTAAGCAACTTGTAGGTGCGAACCGTGCCGCGGATTACCTGATAGACATATTGCGGAAGCAAACCGCACCAGTTCGGAGAGGTTACCGGCCTGTATCTTGGTCATCACGTTCGCCCGATAGACCTCCATCGCGCGCGAAGACATCATGCGCGCTGACCGAGAGCACGCGCGGATAGAGCATTCCCGCGTCATCACCGGCAGACGCTTGATGTCGTTAGTCTCCATCACATTGACGATCTCTTCCAGTGTCGCGTCTTCGGTGACGGTGATCGGATCGCTGGCCATGACGTCCGAGACTCTGCGGCCGCGCTCACGAACGTAATCGACGGCGGAGTCGCCCAGCAGGACTTTGAGCCAGCGACCGCGCTTGCGCTGCGTGCCGATTTCGTTGCGGCGAATGAAATCACCTTCCGAGACAATGCCGACGAGCTGGCCGGCCGCATCGATGACCGGAAGCCCACTGACGTGATGCCGCAACATGGTATTGGCGGCCTCCAGAATGGTAACATCCGGCGCGATCGTAATAACGGAGCGGGTCATGATCTGATGGGCGCGCATGTGATGATCTCCTGTTCCATGTCATCGAGAATTGGCAGAATGCTATGGCTGGCACAGCGCTGCCGACGTGGCCATGTTAGAGAAACGCCGCTTGGGGGCGATTGACGGAGATCAAACGGTGTTCCGTTCGCACCCGCTGCACCCGCTTGCTTGAGGACGAGAGACGAGATGCATGCCATGGTCCTGACGGCGCCCGGCGCGCCACTGCGGCTTGAGCAGCGGGAGGATCCCGTCCCCGGACCCGGCGCCGTGCGCGTCAAGGTCGGTGCATGCGGGGTTTGCCGGACCGATCTGCATGTCGTCGATGGAGAATTGCCCGGCGTCGCCTATCCCATCGTTCCCGGCCACGAGGTGGTCGGCCGAATCGACGCACTCGGGGCCGACGTCACGTCCTTGAAAGTCGGCGAACGGGTCGGTGTTCCCTGGCTCGGCTATACCTGCGGTGAATGTTCCTATTGCCGAAGCAACCGGGAAAACCTCTGCGACCGTCCGCGCTTCACCGGCTACACGCGCGACGGCGGCTTTGCCACGCATCTGGTGGCGGATGCCCGCTATTGCTTTCCACTTGGCGAGGCCGGCGACGATATCTCGACCGCGCCGTTGCTTTGCGCGGGCCTGATCGGCTGGCGCTCGCTTGTCATGGCGGGCGAGGGAGAGCGCCTCGGTATCTTCGGTTTCGGAGCGGCCGGACACATCATTGCGCAGGTAGCCCGCTGGCAGGGGCGCTCGGTCTATGCCTTCACCCGCAAGGGCGATGTCGAGGCGCAGGCTCTTGCGAAATCGCTCGGCGCGGAATGGGCCGGGTCATCGGAGGATCGGCCTCCGGCGCCGCTCGACGCTGCGATTATTTTCGCGCCGGTGGGCGATCTCGTTCCGCTGGCGTTACGCGCTGTGCGCAAGGGCGGCCGCGTGGTATGCGCGGGCATTCACATGTCGGACATTCCCTCGTTCCCCTACCATATCCTCTGGGAGGAACGGCAACTGCTTTCGGTCGCCAACCTCACGCGTGGCGACGGCGTCGCGTTTTTCAAGGCCGCGGCCCAAGCGGGCATCAGGACGCACACCAGCCTGTTTCCGTTGTGGGAGGCAAATGAAGTCCTCTCGAAGCTGCGCGCCGGGCAAATCACCGGCGCCGCCGTGCTGCAGCCATGACCAAGCAACCGCCCGCCAACACAGCCGTAACCGATGCTGACCCGCAGCAGCGCGTCCTCGACTTCCTCGACCGTTCCAGCTTCGGTCCGGCCAAGGGCGGCAAGCGGATCGACACGCACGCCTCCATAGTGTTTCTCGGAGCCGACCGGGCATTGAAGATCAAGCGTGCCGTGCGCTTGCCGTTCCTCGATTATTCGACACTGGAAAAGCGCAGGCGTGCCTGCGAGGAAGAGCTGAAGGTCAACGCCGGCAACGCCCCCGAGCTCTACCGGCGCGTTGTCGCCATCACGCGCAATTCCGATGGCGCCTTCGAAATCGACAGCTCCGGCCCTCCGGTCGAATGGGCGGTCGAAATGACGCGCTTCGACGAGAAGCAGTCGCTCGATCGTGTCGCGGCGTCGAAGACGGTCGATCCATCCCTTGCGGCGGCCGTGGCCGACGCGATTGTTCGATCCCATGAGAAGGCGCCGCGGGCGGACGGTGAAAGCTGGCTTGCCTCTATTCCACCCATCATCGAACGGAATACCGCAAAGTTTCGCACCGTACGCGGACTTGATTCCGTTGCCATCGATCAACTCGATGCCGCCAGCCGTCGCTCTGCTACAACATTGCAGCCGCTGCTCAGGCAGCGTGCCGAGCGAGGGTTCGTGCGCCGTTGCCACGGCGATCTGCATCTCGCCAATATAGCCTTGCTGGACGGCCGGCCGCTGCTGTTCGATGCCATCGAATTCGATCCGGTCATCGCCACGACGGATGTGCTCTACGACCTCGCGTTTACGCTGATGGATATGATCCACTTCAATCAGGATACGGCGGCAAACGCGGTGTTCAATCGCTACCTTGCGGGGGCAGGGGATGAAGGTCTCGATGGCCTCCGCCTGCTGCCGCTGTTTTTGTCGGCGCGGGCGGCGATCCGGGCGCATGTGCTGTTCATGAAGAGCGAGCATGCCGGAGAGAGCGACGCGGTCTGGCAGGAGGCCAAGCGCTATTTCGATCTGGCAGGACGCCTCATCATGCCCAGGCCACCACTGCTGGTCGCGATCGGCGGGTTGTCGGGGACGGGAAAGTCGGTGCTCGCACGCGACCTCGCGGGTCTGATCGAGCCTCCGCCCGGCGCGGTCATTGTCCGCTCGGATGTCGTTCGCAAGCGCCTCCTCGGCACCAGCGAAACCACGGTTCTACCGGAATCTGCCTATCGGCCCGATACCACGAAACATGTATATGACGTGCTTTCGAGCACCGCGCAGCGCGTCCTCGCCCAGGGCTGTTCGGTCGTGCTCGATGCCGCCTATTTGCAGGAAGGGGAACGGACGGAAATCGCGAGTCTTGCGGCCACGCATGGCGTACGCTTCGCCGGCCTGTTCCTCAAGGCGGATCTCGCGACGCGGCTGGCGCGCATCGGGCAGCGCAAGGGCGATGCTTCTGATGCAACACAGAATGTTGCCCTGAAGCAGGAGACTTTTGCGATCGGCGCGGTAAACTGGCATATGATCGACGCCTCAGGGACACCCGACCAGTCGCTGCGCAACGCCCGTGTTTCCTTGCTTGCGGTGCCGGGCGAACAATAAAGATGAGAAACGGTCAAACGAGAACGTCCGGCCGACATAAGACCTCTGAAGCGACGGCCCTCGATTGTGCGACCGCATTCCAGAAGATGACGCTCGGGTGTGTCGCAGCTATCAAAGCGCATCACAGCAGCGCGTGTGCCGGCGATGCCGAGGCCGTGCATCAGATACGGGTCGCGATCACGCGGTTGCGCGCCGCCGTGGCTTTCTTTGCTCCGATCGTGGTAGATTCGGAATGGCTGCGGCTGAAGAAGGAGATCGCCTGGCTGAATGGCCCGCTCGGCGCCGCGCGCGACAGCGACGTCGTCATGGAGTATTCGCGCCGCAAGCGATACCGCGCTTGGGCTGGACGCATGGTAGGCGAGCAGTTCGATCAGCACCAGATGCGGGATCACCGCCGCCTGGTTCGCTCCCTGCGCTCCGCCCGGACGCAACGCCTGGTCGCAGCAATGGCGCGCTGGATCAGACAAGGACCATGGCTTGAGCGCTACAAGCGGCGCAAGGACGCGGAGACTCTGCAATCCTATTGCGCGCGCGAACTCGACCGCTGGCACGAACGGTTGATCCGCAAGGGTCAGAGCCTGAAGACGTTAGGTGCGTCGCGCCGTCACCGGCTGAGGATCAGGGTCAAACGCTTCCGGTACATGCTGGAAGCGCTGACGGAGACCGTCGCGCTACGGGGCCGGAGCGAATTGCGTCACCTGCACCGGCCGGCAAAACGCCTGCAGCGCGCACTGGGCGACCTCCGCGACCTCAAGCGCTTCGCCGGTCTTGCCAGCGGATCGCTGCAGGCGGAGAATAGCAAACGAGGCAAGAAGCATCCGCCGGCCTATCGCCATCGGAGGGAAAAGCTGCTCGGCGACGCCATCGCGGCTCATCGCGACCTCACGCACGCCGGAGTCCGCTGACGCCGCCACTCGCATAGGCTTTCGCTCGGAAGCGTCCGGGTTTGATGTGCGTCAACCTCGGCCATTCGCCCGTCGGGCATCTTCGCCGGCAGCAACCCGGGACGAGGGTCTTAGGCCCTCGCGAATGTGTGGGAGAATGGCGATGTTCAGGAACATTCTGGTTCATATTCCCTCCGAACGGCCGATCAGGCCGGTGATCGACGTCGCTGTCGCGCTGACCGTTGCGCGCCGGTCGCATCTCGATGCGGTCGCCATCGGCTACGAATCGATGAGTGCCGCCGGGATGATTGTAGAAGGCGGTGGCGCCGCTGCTGCCGCCGTGATGGGGGCCGAACAGGAGCGTGCCCAGGAAAGGGCGAACGCCGCGATCGCCGTGTTCGAGATCGAGGCCAAGCTTGCCAAAATCGCCTACGGCACCAGGACATTCGCAGCGATCCCCGCCGAGGCCGGGCGGACCATCGGGTCGCTTGCCCGGCTCTACGACATGACGATCGTGCTGCAGCCGGAACCCTCGAAAGCCAGCTACGACAACGAGATTCCTCTGCAGATTCTGTTTAATTCCGGCGGGCCGATGCTGGTGGTTCCCTATATCCACAAGGGGCCGCTCGACGCTCAGCATGTCGGTATCGCCTGGGACGGCAGCCGCCTGGCGGCCCGCGCGGTGCGCGATGCGATGCCGTTTCTGATGGGCGCCAAGGCCGTGACCGTGATTGCGGCCAATGAGGAGGCGGGCGAAGCCTCGTCGGACCATCTCGTCGCGCATCTGGGGCGGCGCGGCATTGCGGCCCGGGTGCAGCGACTAAAGGCGGATCGCGGCGACGTTCAGGGCGCCATTCTGTCGGTCGCGGCTGAAAGCAACATGGGCCTCCTGGTAATGGGGGGATACGGCCATTCGCGATTGCAGGAGCGAATTCTGGGCGGTGTCACGCGCAGCATGTTCGACTGCATGACCGTGCCGGTGCTGATGTCGCACTGATATTCGGTAGCAGGGGATGTGACCTTTCGTCCCGGTGAGTTCCTTGTCTTGAACTTTCTCGGCTGTGGCCGGTCGCAATGACGCCAGTTTGCTGCACCTCAATGTTCGGCCCGACGCCGATCAATATCGTTTCGGCGGAAACTCAGAAATCGGAGATTGTCATGTCAGAGCTGTCTGAGCGGGCCGCTTCCCGTTCCTTTCCAGCAGCGGCAAATGCTGAAGCGGAAGCCACCAAACTGAACCAGGGCGCGCTGGAGTTCATGCTTGGCGCGCAGAAGATGATGTTCGAGGAAATGGTGTTTCTCGGCGACGAGATGCTGGAGCGAACACAGACCGAGATGCATCTGTTCACGGAGTTCGTCGCGAAAATGGCGGGCGCGCATTCCGTCAGGGATGTCCAGACGATGTGCCAGGAATGCGGCCAGCATCAGCTCGACTTCTTCCGCCGCGATTCCGAACGGCTGTTCAGGCACGCGGAGCGGATGATCGCGGCCACGTCGAACTTGATCAGTGGCCGCTCTCTGAACTGATTGGCCTCCGTTTCGGACAAGAGGTTGTCATCGGGCCGAGCTCGTGCCGGGTTATCATGTCGCTGGGAACATATTTGGTGGGATTTCGGTTCACAGGGGTCTGCGACCTGCCAGATAGCAAGGCCTGATGTCCACCTATCGCCTGAAGAATCTGCTTTCGCCGCATTCCGTCGCACTGGTCGGAGCCAGCCCGCGCCATGGCTCGGTCGGCCGCGCCATTCTCAACAATATTCGTAAAGCCCAATTCAAAGGCGAGTTCGGCCTCGTCAATCCGCGCTATCATGAGATCGATGGTGTCGCGACCGCTGGCAGCATTGCAAAACTGGCTTTTGCGCCGGAACTCGTCGTCCTCACCGCGCCGGCCCGCACCATAGCGGGCCTGATCGATGAAGCAGGCCGACGCGGGACGGCAGGTGCCGTCATTGTCAGCGCCGGGCTCGGGCACGGTCCAGGTTCGATGGCGGATGCGGCGGAACGGGCCGCGCAAAAATACGGTATGCGGCTGATCGGGCCGAATTGCCTGGGCATTATGATGCCTGGCGTCAGTCTCAATGCGAGCTTTTCCGCGCATATGCCGGCCGCGGGACATCTGGCGCTGATCTCGCAGTCCGGCGCCATTGCTGCGGGTATGGTGGACTGGGCGGCACAGCGGGCCGTCGGTTTTTCCGGCATTGTTTCGATTGGCGACCAGCTCGATGTCGATATCGCCGATCTGCTCGATTACTTCGCGCTGGATGAAAAGACGCACGCCATCCTGCTTTACATCGAGGCGATCAAGGATGCCCGCAAGTTCATGTCGGCAGCGCGCGCTGCCGCCAGGATCAAGCCGGTCGTGGTCGTCAAGTCAGGCCGGATGGCGCAGGGCGCGCGGGCCGCTGCAACCCATACCGGCGCGCTGGCCGGGGCAGACGCCGTCTACGACGCCGCGTTTCAGCGCGCCGGCATCCTGCGCGTATCGGATCTTCGAGAACTGTTCGACTGTGCCGAAACGCTCGGGCGTCTCAAGTCGCCACCTGGAAAGCGGCTCGCGATCCTGACCAATGGTGGCGGCATCGGCGTATTGGCGGTTGACCGGTTGGTCGAACTGGGCGGCATTCCCGCTTCAGTCTCGCCGGCGATCCGTGAGAAGCTGGACGCTGTGTTGCCGCCGACATGGTCGAAATCAAATCCCGTCGATATCGTCGGCGATGCCGATCCCGAGCGCTATGCCGCAGCGCTTGAGGCGTTGCTGGCCGACCCCGAAAACGACGCCGTGCTGGTGATGAACGTGCAGACGGCGATTGCCCGCGCTGACGAGATCGCCGTGGCCGTGACCGGGTTGGTGCAGAAGTATCGTGCCGGACATCGCACGTCGCCGAAGCCCGTTCTCGCGGTCTGGGTTGGCGCGGCGCCGTCGATCGGCGATCTCTTGAGCGGGGCCGGCATTCCGAATTATCCGACCGAAGACGACGCGGTGCGCGGCTTCATGCATCTGGTCCGCCATCGCGAGGTGGTGGAGGCGCTGGCGCAGGTTCCGCCTGCCATGCCGAACGAGTTTGCGCCCGATGCCGACGCAGCGCGGCAGATTGTTGCCGCAGCGCTCGCCGACGGCCGCTCCTGGCTCGATCCGATCGAGATCAAGCGGCTGTTTGATGCCTATGACATCGCCGTCGTGCCGACCTTCGCCGCCGCCGATGCCGAAGAGGCGGTCGCTCATGCGAACGCGCTGTTCGCGCAGGGCTCGACCGTCGTGCTCAAGATCATGTCGCGAGACATCGTGCACAAATCCGATGTCGGCGGCGTCGTGCTCAACCTCACCAACGCCGACGCCGTGCGCAAGGCAACCGCCGAGATTTTCGCGCGGGCCAGATCGCTGCGGCCGGAGGCGCGGATTTCGGGCGTGATGGTGCAGGCCATGGTGGTGCGGGCAAAGGCACGCGAGCTCATTCTCGGCCTCGCCGACGATCCGACATTTGGCACTGTCGTCGTGTTCGGCCGCGGCGGCACGGCGGTCGAGATCATCAACGACAAGGCACTGGCGCTGCCACCGCTCGACCTGCAACTGGCGCGCGGCCTGATCGAGCGCACCCGCGTCTCGCGGCTGCTACGCGCCTATCGCGACGTGCCAGCGGTGAAGCAGGACGCCGTCGCGATGGTTCTGGTCAAGCTGGCGCAGATGGCCGCGGACATTCCCGAAATCCGCGGGCTCGATATCAATCCGTTGCTGGCTGATGAAGCAGGCGTGCTCGCCGTCGATGCGCGCGTCGTGGTCGGCCGCGTGGAGCGGAAGTTTCGCGGTTCAGGCCCTGCGAATTTCGCTGTGCGGCCTTATCCTTCGCAATGGCAGCGTCACATCGAGGTCAAGGACGGCTGGCGCGTATTCGTTCGTCCGATCCGGCCCGAGGACGAGCCGCTGATCCACGAGATGCTCAAACACGTCACGATGCAGGACCTGCGGCTGCGGTTCTTCGCCCCGATGAAGGAATTTTCTCACGAATTCATCGCCCGCCTGACTCAGCTCGATTATGCCCGGGCGATGGCCTTTGTCGCGTTCGACGAGGCGACCAACGATCTGGTCGGCGTGGTCCGGATCCATTCGGACTCGATCTATGAGAGCGGCGAATATGCGATCCTGCTGCGGTCGGACCTCAAGGGCAGGGGGCTCGGCTGGGCCCTGATGCAGATGATTATCGAGTATGCGAAATCGGAAGGGTTGAAAGCCATCTCCGGTGACGTCCTCGCCGACAACACCGTGATGCTGGCAATGTGCCGCAGTCTTGGATTCGAGGTGAAATCGGACCCGCAGGAACACGACATCTGCAACGTCAGGCTGACGCTTTAGCTTGCATGAGCGCCCGCCGCAGCCGCGCACGGTCGGTGGGGGCGGGACGCCGTCAATGCGAAAGCAGGATCGGTAGCGGCGGCTTCGACAGCAGGCTCTTGGTGGCGCCGCCGAGGATAAACTCGCTCCATCGCGCGTGGCCATACTGCTTTCAACACGTCCAAGCGATCACGGTTGCGATCGATCAGTTTGCCGAAAAGGCGCTAGGCAACCGCGATTACTTTCTTAACAAGCCTTACGGCGTCGGCTAGTAGGGCGTCATTCGATCGCCCTGGCATCCAATCGTTCGACTTCGGCCGTTATCACCACTGTCGCGGCTAACAGCACTATCAGAATGATCGCCGCGAATCCGATTAAGCTGAGCGCGATCATTGCTCCGCTCGTGTTCATCGACATCGCGGCAAGTCCAATTACCAGGACGATCGGGGAAAGACTGAAGATACGCATTTCTGGCACTCGAAAACTACTAGGCAATCTTCGAGGGGAACCTGAGCCAAATTCTGTTACGAATGCGACGCTTCCCCGTCGGGAACTGACAAAGAAAGGGGCCTGAACCTCGTCTCGCCCTCAGGGGCCGATCGCGATCATTCAATGCCGCTGCCGCCCAATCGCTCGACTTTAATCAAGATCATCATAGCAGCGGCGAACAACAGTATCAGTGCCAGTGCCAGCGCCGCGCCAATTATGCCGAGCGTGATCATTGGTTCCCCCCCCTGTGCACAGTGGCGTGCATTGCGAAGATCGGCAAGGAGGAAGCTTCTTCAGATTGTGCGTCGGATTGTGCGTAAAAGTCTTGAAAGGCGAAAAATCTAATCTTTTCAGCAGGTTCTGGCGGAAGGGGTGTCCTGTCAACCTTATTGAAATCGCTGATGCTTTTCGGCCGGTCTGACTGCAACCTACGGTCTCGGCCACGGGGAGGAGAGGTCGCTAGCCAACGCCGTAAGG
>NZ_LLXX01000126.1:24276-69551 GCF_001440405.1 Bradyrhizobium valentinum | reverse complement strand
CCCCACAAGGCGGCAATTGCGAGATAACGCCGCTGCGCGGGCGATCGTGATTGGGGTGAAGAAGCATGCTCACTATCTGCAGGCAGACCTGCCGTATTGGTCCGCTCGTGGCCCGATTGTGTTGAAAAAGTCCTTTTGGGCTGATGACTAAAATTCTCAGGACCGCTCGTGCGTCTCGCGCGCTGCTATGTGAGGGACCGCATCGGTTAACGCAAAAGCGACCACCGACGCTCGCATCGAGTCTGCAGAGGCTTGCAGCGGCTGAGATCATCGACACTCGACATTCGCGAGATTTTCGAAGCCCTTCGATTTTCGACTTTTTCAACACGATCGGCCCCATAGCGGACACGGCATTGGGTTTGGCCCACGTCCGCTTCTGGACCCTTACGAGACATGCTCGACCCTGTGCGCTCGATGGTGGAGGCTGCTATCGAAGGATGACGCACCCGCGGCTCATCTCCTGAGACTTTGTGTCTCCATCCTTGCTGCGAGACTTCCCCTAGCAGACACAAGCTAAAGCACCTCAGCGCGAACCTGCGCCACGCCGCGGTCCGTAATCCCCAAACTGCGCGCAGCGCCGAGTGAAAGATCGAGGACGCGGCCGCGAACCCAGGGTCCCCGGTCGGTGACACGAACTACTACAGACCTGCTGCTCACAAGATCAGTTACACGAACTCTTGTTCCGAACGGCAGGTTGCGATGGGCAGCGGTCAGCGAATCCCGATTGAACGAGGAACCACTCGCTGTTTTTCCTGTCGGATATGAATAGTAAGAGGCTTTTCCGGAAAACACCCGGTTGGAAGATCGAGGAGCCGAGCGACCTTCCGGACGAAGTGTCGGTTCTCCAGTCGGAGGTTGCTCTAGCGGATCTTGCCTAGTCTGGTCTAGCGGCTCAGGAGCCGGTTCTGCTTGCGCCTTTGGAATGATGGACCATCTATCATTGAATGTCTGCGCTGCAGCAGAATTTACATGTACGCCCAACCAGGCCGGGGCTATCGCAATCGCGACTATTCCAAAAAAAACACGCATGAACGGCCTCACAAACAAATGGAAAGCCAAATGAACAATGCAAACTCATGATGCTCTGTTCCTGCACTTGGAGAAATTCTCCAGGCGATAAAGGTGAATAAATACCGATGCCCCAACTATCATTTAGTTCGATGCATGCTTAGGCGCACTGCAGCAAGAAACGTTTCGACCTCGGTTCGCTCCTGACCTCCCATACTGACGAGCATCGTCATGTCGGGCCATTTTCCCTGGATGCGGTGTGTCGGCCGAGGGCAGCACCATTTCGACGAGGAGCAGACGACCGGCCGGGTTCATTGCCTTGCGGACATTGCCAAGGAGCTCGTCCAGCGGGCTCCCCGAGTTCATCATCGAGCACGGAGACGTCTATGACAACGTTGACTTGAGCGTGCCAAGCTCGTCTTCCATGCCGAGCATCGGACATGAGCGTGAGTGTCGATTTGGAGGTGTCGCATGGCGTGCGTGATCAGCATTCATGAGTACGACCTGAGGCCCGATGTAACTGATACTGATTTCGAGCGCGCGGTTCGGGACGCCGAGCGACGCGGCCTGTTCGCCCTGCCCGGCCTCGTCGAGCACCGCTTTCTCAAGGGCTTCAAGGGCGCACGGCGAGGTGCCTACGCCGCCGTCCGGGTCTTCGAGAGTCGTCAACCCTGGGAAAGCCTATGGGTCGTTTGGACGCCCCGCTGCCTTTCGGTGACTATCCTCCGAACTGGAAGATTTGGGAGACCGAAGTGCTCGCGCCGTTCTTGAGCCGGCATCCCGACACGATCCGCTTCACCAGCTACGAGGAATGCGGCTAGACTAGTCTTTCACCAAGACCACCGCCCTTGGGGCGATCTCAGCGGGTCGTGTCCGGAGATGGCCGATTTTGTTGCAAAAGTCGGCTGTGACCGATGGATGTTGGTTGGCCGTTTCACTAGCGGCGATCGGCTTTGTCCGCCGGCTCTCCGGCGCTCTCTACGCAACTCTTACGCTACGCAACACACGGCGCATGAGCGGGTGGCGGTCGCGCAACCAACGACGCGAGCCGCCGCAGGTTCTGGGCGATGGCAGCAAGGACAAACTCGTCCTGGGCACCTCGCGGTCCACGCAGTCGAAGCCGACCGAGCTTCAAGATGCGCTTTAAATGCGCGAACCGCATCTCGATTTTCTTGCGCTCCTTCCGCGACTGCTCGAAGCCCTCGGTACTGGCGAGCGAACGGGCAACATCCCGGGCGCGCTCATGGATGTCGCGCGGGATCTTGCGCGATGGGTCTTCGGACAGCACTTTGGTTTGAGTTGGCATACATCGCAGTCGAGCTTGCTGGCGCGATACAGAAGCGTCTTGCCGTCATGTACGGTGCCGCTTGTCCCAAGCTGCTTGCCGCCGGGGCAATGGTAGACGTCGTTGGTCCGATCATATTGAAAGTCGCTGCGCGAGAAGGTGCCGTCATCCCGCTTCGATTTGTCGAACACGGGGATGTGTGGCGCGATGCCCTTCTCCTCGACCAGCCAGTTCAGCATCGGAGCCGCACCGTAAGCCGTATCCCCGACAAGCCGCTCCGCCTTGAGGCCGAAGCGCTCCTCTGTTCGCTGGATCATGGTCTTTGCCGCCCCGACCTCCGCCTGCCGAATGCAGCGGGAGGCCTCGACGTCAACGATAACGCCGAACTTCACATCGATGAGATAGTTGTCGGACTAAGCGAAGAAGGCCGGCCCCTTGTGAGTGCCGGTCCACTGGGCCGCAGGATCGGATGGCGAGACGAACTTCGGCACAACCTCGCTGGCAGCGCCCCACGCCGTATCGTTGAGGGGTCGCCATATACTCCTTCACCGCGCGGTTCGACTTCTTGGGATCGCGATCTCTGTGCCAGTACGGTCCCGATCGAGCGCTGCTTGTTGGCATCGGCAGCAATCAGGCTGGCATGGACGGCAAAGCCTTCCCCACCCGCCAGGCCGGCAGCAATACACGCCTCGACAACTCGCTCGAACACGCGACGGAAAACCTCTCCCTCGCGGAAGCGCTCATTGCGGGCGCGCGAGAACGCCGAATGATCTGGGATAGCATCCTCGATACCGAGCTTGCAGAACCAGCGATAGGCGAGGTTCACCTGCACTTCACGACAGATCAATCGCTCCGAGCGGATCGCAAAGACATATCCCACGACCAGCGTGTATCGACCAAATGTCTCCATGCGTTGGAGACAGAAGTGACCAATAACTGCTGACCGAGGCAGTGCTTGCAAGTATCGTGAAGCACGACAAAGCCAAGATGTACATGAAACTCCGCGAGGGCCAACATGGCAGAACTTCGCGAGTGGCTTGAGGCGCGAGGACTGGGTCGCTACGCGGACGCGCTGCTCGACGCCTGACCCATCACTGTGACATCGTCGAGACCGGCAATGACAGCTGGCGATTCAAAAGCCGCGACGACGATCACGCAACCAGCGCTCGTCTCGTCTTCACAATTCCGGCCAGCTCCGACAAGACGAGCTACCGCAAATACGAACCCCACGATCAGCATCCGGATCATCAATTCCGGATCAATCGACGGGCAACCTATGGACGAATAATGAAATGCAAGCTCGCTGCGAAGCCAGGACAGATCGAGAGCAGCATCGATCCTCCGCACCAGATGATCTTCAGGAATCGCGTCGCCAAGATGAAACTCGTAGAACAGTTGACCTTGGTCGTCTCTTCAGACGGCCCATCATGGATCGACCTCGTCGCGATTCGCGTCAACATAACGGAATCACGCCTCGAGGCCTCTCTCAACCGACTTTTGCAACAAAATCCGTCAAAACCGGATCTTCCGTCAGAGTCCGGCTTGTGAAAAGTCCGTCGTTCAATCTGCGTGTAGGGCATCTGTCCTCAATTTCGTCAATGCGGAAACCAATTGCACTGGCAACTTCTGTCGGGAGACGACAATTGAGAAAACAATTATGCATGTCCTAGACTCACGCGTTTTCACACAGCCTGGACGCATATCGGACATTCGCCTGTAAATCACAGGTCGTCCGGATCGGGTAAGCCGACGGACATCAATGCGGCCTCAACCATTCCAGCCGGCCTTGCGCAGACCCTCGACGAGATGAGCGTGGTCCTCCGGCCGAAACCACGGAGCTCTCTTGCGGACATACATGTCGAATGCCCCCGGTGCGCACGAGACGGCCTTCTCCAATGCATCCTTCGCTTCCGTTGTGCGCCCAAGTTGGCCCAGCGCCGCCGCGGGCCAGCGGTAGATCATCGGAAAATCGGGAAACGACCGGATCAGCCGTTGCGCGGCTTCAATCGAAGCCTCGTATTCGCCGCAGAAATACAGACCACACGCAACGTGCAACAAACGTACTGCCAGATACGGATCGCGGGGGTCGAGCCTGATACAGGTTTCGAGAGCCGCGAGCCCTTCCCCTGGCCGTCCTGCGAAGATCAACGTCGCGCCTCTGTGGCCATGCGCGATGGCCAGATTTGGACTCATTGAGAGAGCTCGCTCAATCTCCGCCAACGCACCGTCGGCGTCGCCGCGCGCTTGCAAGGCCCAGCCGAGGCATGAACGGGATTCTGCATCGGCGCCATCGAGCGCGACCGCCCGACGGGCCAGGGCTTCGGCCGAGCGTTGCGCGTTCGGCAGATCCAGCTTCTGGTAAATCGCGGCCGCTTGCAACTGATACAAGGCGAGCGCGCTGTAGCCGCCGGCGAAGGTCGGGTCGAGCTCGATTGCCTGCTTAAAAAAACCCTCTGCCGTCGCATCGTCGTCTGGGGTCGCTTTGCTCAGATGCCACAGACCGCGCTGATAGGCGGCCCAGGCATCGAGGCTCTCCGGTGGCTTGCGCATGGCGCGTCGCAGCTCGGCGTCTGCAATGGCGGGGGCCAGGGCGGTCGTCAGCGCTTCGGTGAGCTCGTCCTGCATCGCGAAAATATCGGCGAGATCGCGGTCGTAGCGCTCGGCCCACACATGGTTGCTGGTTCCCGCCTCTATCAATTGCGCAGTGACGCGGATCCGATTGCCGGCCTTGCGCACGCTACCTTCGAGCACATAGCGCACGCCGAGCTCGCGTCCGACCTGTTTCACATCGACCGCTCGACCCTTGTAGGTGAAGGACGAGTTCCGGGCGATGACGAACAGCGAGGGATAGTGCGACAGTGCCGTGATCACATCCTCGGCGATCCCGTCGGAGACGAACTCTTGCTCGGGGTCGCCGCTCATGTTGGTGAATGGCAGCACGGCGACGGACGGTTTGTCGGGCAAGGCGAGCGCCGGGATCTCAGCTTTGCGCGTCGCGGACCGCTGGCTGGGATCGATGATGATACGGTAAACGTGGACAGGCCGGGCGATATTCTTCAGCGTTTGTTCGCCCGCGTCCTCGACATCGAAAGACACCTTATCGCGCGCGTGACTGAGGACTGTACGTGAGATACATATGCCGCCAGGTTCGGCCAGCGCCTCAAGTCGTGCCGCGATGTTGACGCCATCGCCATAGAGGTCTCGGCCTTCGATCATCACGTCCCCAAGATTAACTCCGACGCGAAACTCAATTCGTTTCTCCTGCGGTACGTCGGCATTGCGTTCGACCATGCCCTGCTGAACCTCGATCGCGCAGCGAACTGCATCCACCACGCTTGGAAACTCAATTAGAATTCCATCACCGGTCGTTTTCACGATGCGGCCGTGATGTTGCTTGTTCTTCGGATCGATCAACTCGCGGCGAAGCACCTTGAGGCGGGCGAGCGTGCCCTCTTCGTCCGCACCCATCAGCCGGCTATAGCCGGCAATATCGGCGGCGAGAATAGCCGCGAGCTTGCGTTTGGTCTGATCTAGAGCCATTGGGGTCTGTTCCCCAGTTCCCTATCTCCATACTACCACCAAATGCTTTGCCTTTGGGATCATTCACGGGGATGGCCCGCCGTTGGATGGGAATATCGTCCGCTCCGCATAGACGAAGTCCCACCTTTCCGACTAGAGTTGAAGGTCATCGGCTTTGGCGGCGTGACCGAGATGCCCGCCTCTTAGCTCGCAACACGAATATAGGCCGCCGCAGGCGGACCACCGATGGCATAAACGGTGCGGCGCTAATGCGGAGACCGGAGGGGTAAAACCCACTAGGATCCACACCCGAGGAGCAACAGGATGACCCGTCCGCGAGGAATTTTCTACCAGATTGATCGACTGGAGTCCCTTCGTGATCATGGGCAACACGGTGCCGCCCAGAGATCCTGATGATGCTGAAGAGGATGAGGACGAACAGGAAGAGGAAGAGAACCGCGCCGACAAATCCCAGTCGTGCGCGAGCCGGACGAAGACTAGGGCATGATGCTTTTGGGATTGGGCATAGGTTGAGTTTCGAAAATAGTTGGTGCATTCGGCGAGCATAATTGGTCGGAGGATTCGCCAACTGTCATTCGGCATGTGTAAAGCGGACTGCCGAGTTGAACGCCCGGACTTCCGAATTTGTGCACCGAACGGACATAGCGGCACGTCCTGCTGAAGTCCGTTTCTTAGGGGTAAAGCAGACTTCGTCTATACCATTCGGCCCAGCGGCCCGTAATTCGCGATGCGGCCGCTCAGCCATCGCTTAGGCAAAGAAAAGGCCGCCCGGAGACGGCTAGTTCTTGGTCATCCCTCTTGCTTATTTTTTGAGGGCGTCAGCGGCGTCCCGCGCTGCATCCTTCACATCTCCCGCGGCGTTGTGGGCGGATCCCTTGGCCTTATCGATCTTGCCTTCGATTTCCATGTCCTTGTCACCACTGAGCTTACCGGCACCTTCTTTGATGGCGCCTTTTGCCTTGTCGGCAGCGCCCTTCACATGTTCGCGATCCATGATCGTGTTCCTTTGCTGTGTGCGATACCGGGACAACGATAGGGTTGCGCAGGGGTTCCTCGGAGGACATTACTGAAGCGCGGTCGCCCCAACGTTCGCAGAAATGCCCTCTATCTGGACGAGACGAGAACGCATTGTTGTAGACTGTCACCCGTCGCCGATACCCTGTGGCTCCCCCAAGGACTACCACCACGTCGTAAAAACCTCGCCGACCACGCCGAATTTCTCAGGAGCGTGATCCTGCGGAGGTTGAGTTGTTCAAGCCCAAGCGTCAGTCACACTCATGCATGGGCGGTCGACGCTTAAAACGTAAACCAGCGTTTACGTTTGACGGCGAGCTCGATCGACTGCGAACTCCCGCCTCATTCGTCCAACTTTGCCTCAGCCGATCAGCAGAGACGCCCGGCTTTACTGTTCTGGAAACGGTCTTGCCCATTTTCAACGCGTGCAACGAGCCGGCATTAAACCCCAGAACAAAGAGCCTCACATGCCATGGCTGGCAAATACTTTTTGGCAGCTCTTGCTCAGTCTGGTCCTGTTCTGCTGCAAGCATTGTTGAACCGCTCCATCATCGCCCAATTGCTGTCGGCAAAAGCGCTGCGCATCTCGTCTGCAGGCCTGCTGCTCTTGTGGCGTGCCCATGTGACCCTGTGCAAAAGATAGCGAAGTTTCAGTCAGCAAAAGTACTAGAACGAGGACAATGAAGCGCATAACGATCTCCCTATGTTGACAGGAACAAAACGTTGCTTCCCGTCTGCCGGTTCCTCGATAGACATAGCGATACACAGTGCACCTCAACCTGAGATGCGCTGCTGGCACGAAGCGGACCTTACGAAGCAACTACAGTCCAGCTCGTCCTCGGCTGAGTGGGATCGCTTGTGGAAAAAACCTGGATGCCTCAGCCCCGCTTATTGCGCGCGAGGTAACCGGCAGTGACCTCGTCTTTGTGGGCGGCGAAGGCTGCCAGGACTTCGGCTTTCTCGCGCTTCGGAACCTTGGCAAAATCCAGAGTCCGAGCGAGTTCGGCTGCGACCTCGTCAAATTCTGCCGGGGAGATCCGGAGCTCGCGGTGGGCCTCCTCAAGGCCAAGCGGTGTCGTCCCGGGCTTGGTGGCCTTGAACTGTAAAGGCCCACCGGAAACGTCGCAGACCCATAACGTGCGCATGAACTTGAGACCGGGCAGCCTCGTGAGGTTCTTGGTGTGCCATTGCCGCAGCTGCGGGTTCTTGGATTTCTGGCCAACGATGGGATTCTTCACGACGGCATCGCTAAAGTGATCAACTACTGCCGCGATGGCGAAAACACCGCCCAGCCGCTCATACAGAGTTTTTTCGGGCTTGGTCTGCTGCGTCTGCGCGTACGCGTTGCCAGCTCCAGCCAAAGCCGCCGGGGCGGCGGCCAGCGCCAGCCCGGTGATAATGTTTCGTCTTGTCATGGAAGTCGAACGAGATCGTGCCATGGTTACCTCCTATGATGGTTCGAAAGGTGTCCCCTTTGAGCAGGACTAGTTCGGCAACGACCGGTGACAAACGGATCTGTCGGCTCTGCGCGAGTCCGCCTACCTTCTGATCGGCGCTTGGTAGCCGTCCGGTTGGATGGGATTGAATAGAAAAGGTTCCCGGCAAAAACCGCCGCTGGGTTCACTATCTGTCCGAATGTTCCCGGGCGCTGGAGCAGCATAGCAATTCAGGAACGAATCCGAACCCCGGCGCATTTGAAACGATCTATTTTTGTTGAGTTGGAGTTTTTGGCGTGGCGTTTCAGCGCAAGAAGCCGGCGGTGATCGGCGTGAAGGCGCCCTTCCCGGTTTCGTCGAGCCCGCGCTGGCGACATCGATCGAGAAGGTGCCGTCCGGCGACCGCTGGATCCATGAGATCAAGTTCGACGGCTACCGCGTCCAGCTCCAAATCCACAATGATGTGATCAGGGTTTTCACCCGGCGCGGCAATGATTGGAGCAAGCGCTTCAGCAAAGTCGCGGCCGATGCCTACCTGATCAACGCAGGCAGCGCGATCACCGACGGCGAGGTGGTAGCGCCCGCCGCCGATGGCACCACGGATTTCTCGGTGCTGCAGAACGAGCTGCCCGGCAAGTCAACGCGGATCGTCATGGTCGCTTTCGACCTGCTGTAACCTGAACGGCTACGACCTCCGGAAATTGCCGCTCATCAAGCGCAAGGCTCACCTGAAGAAGATCATCGACGGGACCGACATCCAGTTCAGCGAGAGCTTCGAGGTCGATGGGCCGGACATGTACGCGCACGCCTGCAAGGTAGTCTGGAGGGTGTCGTCTCGAAAGTGCGGATAGACGGTATGGTTCTGGACGGAGCCGCGACCGGGTCAAGAAAATCTGCGCCCAGCGCGAGACTCTTACCATTGCTAGGTTCGCCCTCGGCGGCAACGACTGGGACGGCATCTACGTCGGCCGCCGCAAGGGCGAGGACCTGATCTACGCCGGCAAGGTTGATCACAGCTTTGATAAGAAAATCCGCCGCCGAGCTGCGGAAGCGTCTCACGCCCCTGATCCGGAAGACGCAGCCCTACACCAAGCGGATCGCGCACAAGGGCATCCGGGCCGAGCCGGAGCTGCTCGCCGAGATCGAATACCGGGCGAAGTCAGCGGAAGGCAAAGTAAGGCATCCGTTCTTCAAGGGCGTGCGTGAGGACATGTGATGCACGCCTTTGATCCTTGCCGATCCTTCATGGCTGGATGCGAGGATGGGGGACTACAGGCGGTGCCGATCGTAGTTCTGTTGTGTCCGGTCTGGAACGTTAGCGGTCCACCGCAATTGGTTCTCAACTTACAAGGGAGGACACTGAGATGCTTCCAATTTCACAGTGTGAGCGATCATTTGGCGGAACCTTGAAAACGGCCGTGATCCTTCTGGCGCTACTCGTCCTGGCCTTGTTTCCAGACGATCTCGCTGCGCAGGGATTGCCGTTGGAAACTGGCTCCCATCTTCCGGTCGCATTATGGTTCATCGGCGCTGCCGTTCTCGGTCTGGTGATAGCTTACGGTATCATGCGTAACAGGAGTCGGACCCGCGCCGAGAAGCACATCACCGAGCAAGCAACGAAGAACACTTACGCCGAGGAAAACCGCGACCGGGTTAGCCACTGACGATGACCGCCCCTGCCTGCTGCTGAAAGCATTCGTCAGCCGACAGCCCCAGATACCGCTCGACCTTGGAAAACACCGGCATGCCGATGGGTAAGGCGACAACCCGGGTAGAGCCTGCCGTCATCGGCTCGAACTCTCCGGCGGCATTCCGCGTGAACCGCTGAACAATCGCGGAAGGCAATATTCCCTCGCCCTCGCCGTTTTCCTGTAGCTGGGCAGCACAAGGCGCTGACAATCGAACGTCGCCGTTTCAGTGGCACTTCAACAAAGCGCGGAAGCTTCCCAGTCTTGAGGGGCTAAAGCGCTCCAGGGCAGGAATTTCCCGATGCTGATGACGAAAGAACAGCGGCCGGTGATCCGGACGCTGCACGGATGGGCGATCTCCCTGCTGCAAGGTGGGCGCGATCCGCGTGCGAAGAGCACGGCTGGATGCAGGACCGCGCCGATCCGCATGCCCGGGATGGCGCCCTCACCGTTGCCCGTGGGGATCCTCCGTTCGGTGTCTCTCCGGACGAGGCTAGCGGTTAAGGACGTGCTGGACTCGGTCGGCGACACCTGCCCGGAGTGCCCGCCCGATTGCGGCTAGGCTGCCTCCACGTTGGTCTTATGGGGTTGTCGGGCCGGCCGTCCGCGGGCGAGTTCTCGCCAGGCGATGGCGAGATTGAGCCATTTCTAGCGCTCCAGGCCATGAGCTGCGACGGCGAGCTTCATAGCCGCATCCGCTTCGCTCTCGGGATCATATTCGCTCTCCATACAGGGAAATGTAGTCGCTGATCGTAAACGATCACCTGAAGACGGCTCCGTAGGAGTCCGGGGTGCCGGGTACTCTGCACGCCAAGCCGGCTTGGGCCGCCTGACGCTGGTCTGCCGCGCCACGCTTTTTGACGAGCCGAACGATGGTTCTTGAGTGCCTAAAGTGCGGCGACGGTAATCGCTCTCCAGCTTCTACCGAAACCTCACGATGGAACGTCCGCTCATTGATGCAAAGCAGACGCAAGGCGGAGATCGCCAATTTGTCGCGAACGACCCTTAGCAGATATCCAGTTGGCCACAAAAAAGGCCCGCAGTGTTTTCAGCACTGCGGGCCTTTTGATGGGCCGGCTGGCTCCAGCCGCCAGTTCAGATGCGCTGCCTAGCGTATTTGGCCACCTCGCGACTCCCAGTACGTAGGTGTCCCGTAGTACTGGTGGGTGCGCGTTTCCCAGTCTCGATCCTGCCACGAGTCATCACTGAACTCAGGCGCGTCCCTCAACTGTTGCTCGGTGATGTTTGTTCGAAAACCACCAAGCGACGTGTCAAATGTCAGAGCGCCCCAGGGTATGGGATAATGGCTGTGGCCTAACCCAACAAATCCGCCAAAGCTCATGACGGCATAGGCCACGCGACCTGACACCTTGTCGATAATGAGGTGATCAATCTCACCGATATTCTTTCCACCGACCCCATAAACCTCGGTTCCATGAATGTCTTCGCTTGAGATGCATTGATGATCCGGATGGGCTGTCGCACGGGCCATGGCTTCCTCCCTCAATAGTGAGTTTGTCGCCTTAACTCGGCCGCTACGGCCTCGTTCCTAATTTCCGAGAACATTTTCGCACCGCTACCCACTAATCTGTCGTCGCCGACATCGATTCCAACAAGCCTCCAGTCTCGATGTTCTATGGCGAATGTCGCCTTCTGGCACGTTTGAGACATGCCAACTGAAACTGAATATGTCCGGTTAGTGGGGCAGACCGGAAGTGTCCGGCCGACTCCCGAAACGGCGCTTTTTGCCCCGAAGCCGACCTTCGAACGGTCCGCTGTCAGGCGCGGCTCCGAGCTCAGCCGCGTTGCGACCGACCTGGGCGCGGTCAATCGGCTCGCTCCAACCCTAGCTGGCCATCTCGCGCAGATCTCGCACAAGTCCACCAAGGCCATCCTCAGCCGTCGCATCTGCGCCCAGCTTCGTGAGCCAGCACCACATGCTGATCCGATGGAAAAGGGTGTAGAGCCAAAGCACCCGCTCGGTATCCGGGTGATCGACCTGGCAGTAGCCTTCAAGGATGGGCCGATGGCTGCGCGGGTCTTCGTGCGAAGAACAGAACAGGGCCTTGGCCAAGTCGAAGAGTTTGTCCGCTGCGCGTGCGTTTCCGAAATCGATGACCCCACTTAGCTGAAGGCCGCCGACGCCGCCATGCGACGCGAGCACATTGCCCTAATGGAAGTCGTCGTGGCAGAGTACGGGACCGTCGCTTTCGGCCAGGAGATCGACGCTTCCTTCGGCCAAGTGCTGCAGTGGCGCCCGAGATCGGCGTCGCCGCCAAGATCGCGGAAACGCCGAAACACGTCTTCGAACGCCGCTGTCATATAGTCCGCGTTCGTGGATCTCGGCTTATCGATCCCGTGGCCGAGCACGTAGCCATATGCGGGCATTGGCACCGAGTGAATGCGCCTGAGAAGCTCACCCATTTGGCGATAGGCCTGGTCGATACCTGGCTCGGCCATCCAGTGGCGGAGCGAGCGGCCAGGCAATAGCGTCAACAGTGCGAAGCGCAGCGGCAGGACAGTGCGCGACTCGTCGACCCGCAGCCACTTAGGGACGGGCGGCGTCAGCCCCTTCAGCCAGCCTGCCACGAGGATCTCCTTCGACGGTCTCCATTCGGGCTCGTCCGGATAAATCTTGAGGACCAGCGGGTTGCGATCGGAGCCCACGAGATCGATCCTGTAAACTTCTGTACTGCCGCCCTCAAGCGGGCTGAAACCGCTGGCGACCAGGGAACGATCAAGGCTTTGGACGAGCCGCTGAACGGTTTCAGTGTCGAGTTCCGAGGTCGTTCTTCGTTGTGGTGCCACTTTCCATGTCTCTTGGCGCCCTCGATCAGGAGTGAGGTTACGCAATGACTATCGTGTCCTTCCAGCATTGTCGCGTGCTTGCAGGTGGTCGCGAGGAAGGGCGCCTGCGGCGGAGGAGCGGGTTGAGCGAACGTTGAAACCGATCTTCACTACGTCACCGCTTCTCGAAAGCTTGACCTCGTTCCGGCACGTCGGTTCCGCATCGGGCCGAGCTGGTCGGCGCCCGCCTGATGACGAAATGCCGCCAAATAGCAATGCTTCGGTCGACCGATTTCAATACGTATCAAGGTCCCTATGAGTTCGTTCGAGCAACCTCCGGCAGTTCCCCACCGCGGCGCATCTGACGGGCAGGATTTCACGCCGGAAGCCCTTAGCCGTTTAGAGCAGCGAGATCGGGCCTCTCAAGGTGAAACAGCCTTTTCGGCACTTCGACCGCTCCTACTATCCCTTGTGTCGCTGGCGGTGCTTGCACTCGGCTGCAGCGCAGGTCGAGCCCAAGGCACAGTCCCTGACAGAGAATTGGTAGTTGCGACCAAGGAAGCCCCGCCCTTCGCGATGAAGCAGCCGGATGGGAGCTGGGGCGGTATCAGCATCGAACTCTGGAGAAAGATCGCTGCTGGAGCGCATCTGCGCTTTCGCTTGGTCGAGAACCAGAACGTGCAGGATCTGCTGGATGACGTCGCGAAGGGCACCCTCGACGCCGGTGTCGGAGCGGTAACTGTAACCGCTGGACGCGCACGCAGCGTCGATTTTACTCAACCCTTCTACAACACCGGAATCGGGATTGCGGTGCCGATCAATGAAAGCGCGTGGGTATCGATAGGGCGGGCACTTCTTTCCTTCGGCTTCTTCCAGGCTGTCGTAGTATTGCTTTGTTTTGCGATGGCGGTCGGCTTCCTCATTTGGCTGCTGGAACGCCGGAAAACGGAACACTTCGGGGGAGGAGCCAAGGGGCTCGGCTCCAGCTTCTGGTGGTCGACAATTGCCATGACACAGGCAGGAGCCGCTCAGAATGCGCCAGCAACTCTTCCAGGGCGAATCGTCGCAACCGGGTGGATGATCGCTTCCGTCATCGCCATAGCAGTATTCACTGCAGGTATCACCTCCACCCTCACGCGCCGAGGGCTCGAAGGCGCGGTTCACGGCTTCAACGACCTGCGATCCGTGCGCGTCGGCGCCGTCGGGAACTCTGCGACGACCGACTACCTAAGTCGTGAGCAGCTTCCCTTTCGAGCATTTCCAGACCTTCAAAGCGGTCTATCTGCATTGAGCCGCGGCGCGATCGATGCCTTCGTCCATGATAAGCCGCTTCTGACCTGGATCGTTCGGAAGGATTTCCCAGCCTCGGTTCGTGTTGTCGACACCAGCTTCAGCAGCGAGAGCTATGCGATTGTGCTGCCGAAAGGCAGCACCTTGCGGCCGATGCTCGATCTCGCCGTGCTCGATCAGATCGAAAGCCATTGGTGGCGACAAACGCTGTTCCAAACCCTTGGAAATTCACGATCTCCCTAACTCACCGTTGCAATCCCCATCCGCTTTCAGTGCTATCTCAAATTCCGTAGGGAGCCCCCTAACCGTAGCGTGCGTCGAGCCGTCGACAACGTTCGATTTGTTGGAAGGGATATTGAGTTGCCGTCAAATTCATCGAGTTAGGGGAAGTGCCTTGATTGGAAAGTATGCGTCCGGAGGCTGCACATGACGTCGGGTCTTGACGACCCTAGCTGTCTCGGGTGGCAATGCGCCGACTCGGGGAGCTCCTACTCTGTAGCTCAGCAATGGCGGCTTCCGCCTTCGCGATCACCGCTTCGGCACGTTCTATCGCGGCACCGAGTTCATCGCTTTTCCAGGCATCAACCGAATGGCCGTCGTCGAACGACCGATCGTTGGCGTCTCGCGCGCGTGCGACCAACTCACGAAGCGCGGCAACGGCTTCGGAGAGCAGCACTACATCGTTCGGGCCATCGGACGGGTCACATCAGCTGGTAAATGCAGCATACGTGTCCTGGGATAACGGTGACAGGTTTGGGCCTTGCGGACACCTCAGTAAGCGTCCGATCCGTAGGCTAGCTAGGCCGTAAATCGTTGGCCGCGTAAGGCCAGACGTAGGAACCTTGCCAGTAACGTAAGCGTTCTCAAGTGTTTGGGAGGACGTTTCATGGCTAGCACATCACTCTGGATGGATATTGACATTGCCCCGGACGCGGGAGTTCTGGACGGCGTCCGGGAATGCGACGTCGTCGTCATCGGCTCTGGCATTGCCGGGATTTCGACCGCGTATGAGCTCTGCAAGCGAGGTAAATCCGTTTTTGTCATCGATCGCGGACGCATCTGCGGAGGCATGACTTCGAGGACCTCAGCTCATCTTGCTCCCTTGTGCGATGATCTCGTCAGCGAGATGACGAAGATCAGGGGCAAGGAGGCGACGACGCTTTTTTGCGACAGCCAGGCGGCTGCCGTCGATCGCATTGAAGAAATCCAGAAGAAAGAGAAAATCGATTGTGACTTCCGCCGCCTCGACGGTTACCTCTTTCAAGGTCAAGGTATGCCGGCAGGCATCATCGATGAAGAGCTGGAGGCAGTCCGCGGTGTCGGCGCGCCGGTCCACAGGCTCATGGGCGTGCCCTTCAACGGCTGCGAGAATCGTCACGTCCTACGCTGTCCCAAGCAGGCAACCTTTCATCCGCTCAAGTATCTTGCCGGCGTCGCGAAGGCTTGCCGCGAAAACGGCGTGACTTTCTACCGTGACAGCCCGGTTGAGGAAGTGACTGAAGAGAATGGCATTGTGACCGCGAAAACAGCGCGCGGCGTCATTCGCGCCCGGCATGCGGTCGTCGCGACCAACTCGTCCATCTCTGACCGGTTCGCCATTCACACCAAGACGGCGCCATACCGGACATATGTGATCACGTTTGAGATCGAGCGCGGCGCTCTGCCCGACGCCCTCTACTGGGATACTGAAGATCCCTACCATTATGTCCGCCTGCAGCCTGGCCAGGCAAATACCGATTACGTTCTTGTCGGTGGTGAGGACCACAAAAGCGGAGAAGCCGACGACGCGGAGGATCGGTTCAGAAAGCTTGAAGCATGGGCGCGCGGCTTGATCTCCGGCCTTGGCAAAGAAACGCATCGCTGGTCAGGGCAAGTGCTCGACACCATCGATTACTCCGGCTTCATTGGCCGCGACCCCGGGGGCACAAATGTCTATGTCGCGATGGGCGATTCCGGACAAGGCCTCACGCACGGCGTTGCTGGCGCGATGCTGAATGCTGGCCTGATCTCGGGCGAAGACCATCCATGGAAGACAATCTACGCGCCGGGTCGTGTTCCGCTAAAGGCCGCGAAGAATTTCATGGCCGAGAATGTGACGGCGCTCAAAAGCTTTGCTGAGTATGTGGCCCCAGGCGAACTCACTTCACTCGAAGAGCTGACGCGCGGCGACGGCGCCGTCATCCGGCGCGGCCTTGAGAAGATTGCCGCCTATCGCGACAAGGAGGGAGCGCTGCATTTGAATTCGGCGAGTTGCACCCATGTCGGCTGCCATTTGCACTGGAACAGTTTTGAGACTTGCTGGGACTGCCCTTGCCACGGCTCAATCTTCGATGTGAAAGGACAACCCATCAACGCCCCGGCCATTGGCCCGCTTGTCCGCGTCCAGGAGTAAGGTAGCCGGACATGCAGCGAAGGCCGAAGCATCAAAGCTAATCGATGAAATGAGCGAAAGGCAGGAGTGGAACAATGCCGGAAGAGCCGATGATGACCGAAGCCCAACGCGATGAGCTCAAGACGCTCTGCCTGAAGGCGGACGTGCCGGACAAATCCGGCGAGCTGCTAACCCAGGAGAGCGCCCAGCAGTTTATCGACGAACTGAAGAAACAGATCGCAGAACGCAAATAGAAGCGACGCGCTGGAGGATCTCCAGCGGTTTGTTTGCACCTTAGCGGCGCGGTCGACGGCGCTGTCTCGATGATCCAAGTCATTGCGAAAGATGCCTAAGCACCTAATGCATCGTCGCAGCGCGTCAGTTCTGACGCACCCATCGCGATACATAGGCCCCCGCAGCGAGCCCCAGTGCCAAGCCCGCAAAAGCTCCTGCCATCGATTGCCTGGATAACGTCAGTTCCCATCCCGGCGTAAGCCGCTTAGGGGTGATTCCATAGTCGACGACCGCTGCGATCGCCGACATGACGGCGGCGTCTCGCAGTAGTTCGATTGATGATTGAGGTGGACGAACCGCCAGACAAGTCTCAAAAGGGAGCGCCCAAAACAGGGCTGATGCATGATGGGTGGCGAGCCCTATCCCGGTATGTGCAGCGTCGACCCCGCCAACACGCGCTCCATTATCACCGTGAAGCCAATGGCTGGTCGAGTTCAACGGTTGCGCGGCAGGCTTCCCTTCCATTTTTGCCAGGGCGGCCAGCGTGACTGTCGAAACGACGCTGGCTACGCTGCCTGTGATGAGAGTGGAAGCCAGCAATTGCGTGGTTTCATTGGTGACCTAACGTCAATTCGATTTCCACCACAACCACAACGCGCTTCCAGATGTTCCACGCCATTTGATCGCGCCGAAATGCTTGTGTCAGACGCTTGCGACAACGGCGGGTTGCAGCAAAGCCCGTCGGTTCCGCCGCTAGGAACGATTGGGTCGATCTCGCTTTATCGGGCAGCACGTTCGCCATGGAGATCTGAGATGGGGCCCGATGAGGTCCTGCGTGGGATGCTGATGTATTTCGTCCTGCCGCTGTGGCTGGCCGCCGGCTTTGCCGACTACCTCTGCCATCGCGCCAGTCACATCGAAAAAACCAGCGGCTGGAAAGAGTCCGTTCTGCACCTTGCCCAGTTTGCCGAGATGGCCGTTCCGGTCCTGGCCGCGCTGTTCCTCGAAATCACTTCGGGCGTGATTTTGTTGATGATGGTGTTTCTGGTTTTCCACGAAGCCACAGCCATCTGGGACGTCCGCTACGCGTCGTCGAGGCGTGAGGTTTCGCCGACCGAGCAGCACGTGCACAGCGTTCTCGAAATGCTGCCGCTGACGGGATTGCTGCTCGTCATCGCGCTTCACTGGCCAGCATTTGCGGCATTGTTCGGCTACGGAACACCTGACTTTGCCTTCAGGCTGAAGCAATCGCCGCTACCCCTGACGTACATTGTCACGATGCTGGCCTTGACCGCGCTGCTCGAGGTCTTGCCGTACTTTGAGGAGCTGGTTCGCGGTCTGCGATATCGCGCCCGGCAAGCGAAGGATTAGTTCAATGCATATCCTTCTCGTTGGCGGCACGGGCCTTATTGGATCGTCCGTTTTCTACGCTCCAGTAACTCCGTTGTGGCACCTTTGAGACATGCCCGCCTATCCTGAGAACGTCCGTTCACCGGCGTAGACCGGAAGTCGCCGTGGTCCGGTCCAACCGACGTGAATGACCCATACCGGAAGTCGCGCCTTTTGACGAACGGTCGCTGTTACGTCGCACAACATCCGCCGGTGCCGCCGTTGAAGCTCACCCGCGTGATCGTCGTGTTGTTGATCACGGTCTTGTTGTGGACGTTGGTGATGGCGACGCCGCCGAAATTGTTGAAGGTACGGCCATCAACTCCAACCGCGCGAAACATCTGTCAGGCGCACTGTCGCTTCATCCAGGAAACGCAATGCCAACTCGAATGGGTCACACCGATTTAATGTGGCACGTCGCGCGAGCGGCGTAGAGTGCGGACAAGCAAGTCTAAGGAGCTGCTCATGAAAGACCTAGCAGGCTGTCGTGATATGGAATTATTGTGCCGGCGCCGAGCCGCGCTTGATGCTCAACACAGTTGGAAGTGGCTTGGCGAAGCGGAACGCTGGAGAGTCCTTACGCATCGTGAAACTGCTTCTCGTTTTCAAACAGTGGGTCTGGGTCCGATGGCCATTGGTCCGAATACGATCGAAGGCGATTGCCGAAATTGGGACGAAGAGAGTCCAGCTGGGCTCTGAAGTTAGACCGGTTGAATTTGTATCTCGATGACGATTGCCCAGAAGCACTCCGTCGTCTCACATGCCGTCTAAGCAACTCTCCTAATTCATCCTAAAGTGCGTACAAAGCTCGCACTACGCAGCTCGCACTACGCCCGTTTCAAAAACATACTGACCTTTCCTAGTCGGCTAGCAGATGAAGCCAAGCGATTTCGACAGCAAGCCGAGCGCCTGCGCTCGGAGGCCGAGAAACTGCCGCAGGGTCAAGAGCGGGAACGGCTTTTGAGAAAGGCGCGGCAGGCCGAGACCGCTGCCCGCGTTGACGAATGGGTATCGTCGTCCGGGTTGCGAGCGCCGGAATAAGCAACGATTCCCCGAAATAGGCATTTGCCCTGTTTTGGATTGGAACGAAGCTGGGGCCCGGTAAACTCCTTCGGATGAAGGACGAGTGGAACGAAAGTCTACGGTGTCCGGCCTGCGGCAAGACTGGCATGGCCAGCCTTAGTCAGGACGAAGATGCCGACACGCCAATCGTTCAGGGTGTCCCCAGCGGCTTTACGGTCGTGAGCACCCAGCATGCCCCAGATTTCCATTGCGACACCTGCAACGTAGCGGTGCAGCCGTAAGGCCGCCTCAGTTGGCGGCCTCTTTCATATTCAGACTAAACCATGCGATGTCGCCTCTTGGCACCACGCGGCCTTGATCGCCGTTCCGACAAATGTCTGCTGTTCAGGGGATTTTGTTGCAAAAGTCTTTTTGGGGTGGCGAACGAAAGCTTTCAGGGACGCTGACGCGTGTTGCACGTGGCGACGTGAGGGACCACGTCGCTCCTCGGAAAAACGACCACCCGCGTAGCGGCGTGATGGCGCTTCGCAACGTTACAGCTCTCTGAAAATCACCTTTCGCGAGATTTTCGGGGTCGTTCGATTTTCGACTTTTGCAACAAAATCCAAGGAAGAGCGGACATTAGACGGTCTAGTCCCGGGGCTTCGCAAGATGCGAGTCATTCGTGAACCCTCTCTCGGCGAGCGACGTGTTCCTTACGGTCGCGCGACACAGCGTCACTTTCTTGACCGAGGTCGGGCTTTTCATTTTGATTGGAATGCTTTGAAAGAAGCGCGCGATCTGGGTAACCCGCAGCCGAAGCGAGGTCTAGGACTCCGGAAGCTTGATCGTTGAGACCGGCCATCTTCCCTCATGACCTTCGATGGAAATCCGAAGCCCGTGCAATTCATCCAGCCAAACGTTCTCGACCGTGCCTGCCTTTCCGTCGGTGAGCACGACGGCTTTGCCGATCAATTCGGATTGCGCCGCACCGTACTCATCCAAAATTTTTGACGCAAGGCGCTTCACCGATGGCATTGCTCGTCCATATCAGCCGAGCCGTCTGTGCTGTCCAAAGCGGCTTAATGGCGACGCTTGGCCCAACGCTCAGCCGCTGGTATGATTGGCTTTTCTTGCAGGAACGCGCGTAGCCTCTCGCCGATCTCTTGAACGATTGCTCGACTGTGTTTGGAGTCTATGTCAATGCGGTTGCGCATAACGAAGCCTCGTTCGGGTAAGAAAGCGCAAGCATTGGCGTCCATCCCTCCCGCAGCTCTCCCGCTTGCGAGCACGGCCGGTAATTCTGAACGGAACCGGAGACCGCCGCTTTTGGCTATCTGCGCGAGTGCTTGTTTTTAAGAACAGCGGGCCCTGCAGTAGGAGCCTTTGGCTATCCGCGACATGCGCCATGTAGTTAACGGCGAGCGACGGTCTCGAGCTACTAAAGTCTTGACCGGAGCTTTCGTTCCCTGATTTCAGACCGTGACGCCGTTAGAACCGCGGCATTGTGCTTGCTGCAGTGAGGAGAGCAACGGCCGCGATTGCAGACAAGATCAGATGCGCTCTGGAACCATTTCAGAGAGTGTCCGGTTAGTCCGTGGGGCTGATGGAGGACCATCGCCATGAGGATCGAATATCTTGCTGCAATTGCGATAGTTGCCGTTGCCGCTGGTGCTGGAGTGGCGGTCCATTCTGTCGGCTCGCTGCCGCCCGAAAAGCAGTCCACGCCTGCCGCCGCCCAATTGGCTACCCTGTTAGCTGAAGCCGTGGATCCGTTTTTGCATCGGTCCGGTGGCTAAGGCCGGCGCAACTCAAAAACGCATTTGCGGCGTTGCCTAAGTCATGGGGGCAATCGCGCCCGTTCGGCAGAGCAATTGGCTCGTCGAATTCTCTGCCAAAGCCCGCGCGATACTTAGCGCCTCGTCTGCATGGAACGCTGCAACGCCTTTGCCTCACATCCCGTGCGCTCGCATCCATACGTTCCTCGTTCTGTCGGATTGAACGCCAGAATAGTTCCGCTGCTTCTGCCTACGCCGCAACGTCGCGTCCGGTATTTCCGATATTGGCACTTTGCGGACAGAGGGGTTTGTAGTGCGCGATGCCGGATGAGCGACGTCTTTCCGTTGCGTCGCACCAGCTTAAGTTCCTCGCAAATTTCAGAAATTGTTTCGACGCGCAGCAGAAAAGTTACCGCGCCATGCCGCCGCCGCGCGTTGTCGTAAGCCATGGCTATATACAGGCTGTTAGAAAACACTGTGTTCGGGCCGGAGGAAATTGAACGTCTAGTGACGGCTTACGAACAGACTTTACGGGCGCTGGGTTTAAAGGATCGCAGCGACCCCATCACGCAGCTTGTCGCCGAGAAGATCATTGCGGTTGGCCGATTGGGGATTGAAGACCCGGCGGAGATTTCCAAGCTGGCTCTTAACAAGCTGGGAAGTTGGGGCCGCTGACGGTCCATTATGTTCACTTTTGAACATTTCGCCCCCATCGCGTTAGGTCGTGGAACCGCCTTTATTTGTGTCTGCGCGCTCGTGGTCGAGGACGAAGAATCATTGCAGGAAATCGTTCATGACGCCTTGAAGGAGGGCGGCTTCGACCTGACGACGGTCGCTTCCGGCCAGGAAGCCGTGGCGATGATCGAAAGTGGCGTGGTCAAGTATTCGGCGCTCGTAACTGACGTCAACCTCAAAGGGCCGATGAAAGGTTGGGAGATTGCGCGCCTTGTCAGGCAAATCGATCCTGCATTTCCCATCGTCTACATGACGGGCGCTGCCGCCGACGATTGGGCGTCGCAGGGAGTGCCCAACAGCATTTTGCTGAAAAAACCGTTTGCTCCAGCGCAATTGGTTACGGCGGTGTCCCAACTGCTCAATACAGGCTAGCCGACTTCCGGGTAACCGCCACTTCTGTTATTGGCACAAAGCGGCGGTTAAGGGCCGGGCAGAGCACGTCCACTCTGCCCGGGTATTTCAGACGTCAACTTGTTCCGCTATTCCGAGGGCGTCATCCACCTCAATGCCGAGATATCGGACCGTGCTTTCGATCTTGGTATGCCCGAGCAAGAGTTGGACGGCCCTGAGATTGCCCGTCCGCCGATAGATCAGGGTAGCCTTTGTGCGTCGCAACGAATGCGTCCCAAACAGCCTCGGGTCCAGCCCGACGCTTCCAATCCAATCGGAGACGAGCCGCGCATATTGGCGCGTTGTCATGTTGCGATCTGGACCACGACGGCCCGTGAACAAGAAGTCCCCCGTTTTTTTGTTGGCGGCCTTTAGATAGTCATCGACGGCCTGGCGGGTCTGCTCACTCAATTCAGATCTGACAGGTCGCCCGGTTTTCTTTTTGTCAGACCGTTGCGCGATCCGCCGTGTACCCGGCGGCAGCGACATCCTCGAATCGGATGGCGACGACATCACAGCCGCGAAGCTTACTGTCTATCGCCAGATTGAACATGGCGAGGTCGCGAGTGCGGCCTTCGATCTGGAGTTTCGTCCGGATTGACCAGACGTGTTTGGGTCGCAGCGGTGGCTTTGCCCCTGTCAGCTTTCCCTTGTTCCAGGGCAGCCGTTTATCAGGCGTCAGGGCAGCTTTCACTGATTCTGCATGGTCATACTCCTTGGTTACAGGAAGAGAGCATGTGCCACTGGTTAGGCATCCTTGACCCGGCCAATCTGCTCCTTTTGCGTAAGTCGTGTATCTTTAGCCGCCGAGAAGCTCGTTCACCATCTTTGAAGGGTTCGTGGCCGTGGTCCGTAGCGAGAATGCGTCACCAACTTGGAGCGACGTTAAGGCCGCGCTCCTAGATTTCGATCGCGCGGGCCTTCGGGGACTAGTGCAAGACCTCTACACTGCGAGCAAAGACAACCAGGCATTCTTGCACGCCCGCTTGAGCTTGGGCCATGATCAACTCCAGCCCTTCAAGGCGAGTATTTCGAGATGGATATCCCCGGACCTAATGAAAGGCCAGTCGGTATCGGTTTCGAAAGCCAAGAAGGCGATTGCGGATTACAAGAAAGCCGTCGGGCGCTCGGATGGAATAGCGGAATTGTCGATATTTTATTGCGAGGAGGCATTCGGCTTCTAGAATCCTACAGCATGGAAGATGAAGGCTATTTTGCTGCTTTGATCCGCATGTACAAACGGTCTCTCGAAATCGTATCAAGCCTAGCTCCTGCCCAGCGTATGATCTACCTCGAGCGTCTCGACAAGCTTAGATCACGCGGGACGAACGTCGGCTGGGCGATCGAAGAAGGATTGGATAGCCTTTGGTACGCCGCTGCTCTGGACGAGCGCCAGGGTGAATGAAGCCTCATCCTGTCGCACGAGGTAATCGATTGGGAGCGGGGTCGCCGGTAGTGGAGCTTGCGCAGCAGGCAGGTCGCCACCGGATTAGGTGTTAGAATCAGGTCAGTTTTTGGGTCAAAGCGGACTTCGCATCGGGCTCGGCGGCAAAGGACCTGTAGCGATTGACCCGAAGCAGACTTCGCCGCAGGCCAACCCGCCTACCGTGCGACGGAGCGAGCTGGTAGCCTTGCAAGAGCGGGAGGGCCGGTTGCT
This sequence comes from Bradyrhizobium valentinum, assembly GCF_001440405.1. Taxonomy (GTDB): domain Bacteria; phylum Pseudomonadota; class Alphaproteobacteria; order Rhizobiales; family Xanthobacteraceae; genus Bradyrhizobium; species Bradyrhizobium valentinum. Next base: position 45,947 of record NZ_LLXX01000126.1, on the reverse strand, counting down.
GGCAGCTCACCCGCAGACGTATGGCCGCGCGGCCGAGCGCACGCGTGGATTACAGGGAGTAACAATATGATACTCAATCCGGATCATGTTACTATCGCGGTGGCAGACGCCGACGCGGCGATCGAGTTCTTCGCGCTACTTGGCTTCAGAAAAGATCACGTCGCGACGATCGACGGTGGCCTTCCCGCCCGGTACATGGGCATGCCGGGCATGAAAGCGCAGCATATCACCCTCGCACTTGAAGGAGCGGCTTATCCTTTCGAGATCCAGCTGCTTGAGTTTGAGCCGATCCCAGGGACCGATCCGGGTGCGCACCCGACAAATCTGAGAAAACGGGGCTTCAATCACCTCGCGTTCCGCGTCGACGACATTGAGGCCGTCACCGCGCACCTCGTGGCCAACGGCGTAACCATGCTGAGCGACGAAATGGACTACATCAGCCGAAAGCTACGGCTCTTCGAGGGTCCCGAGGGCATCACCCTCGAGTTGGTGCAGCGGGGCGGCTCAGACGCTTCTGGCTAGGTCCTCCAACTAGCGACTCGCCGTTACCCGAGCAATCCGTGATGTCGCCTTCCGCCGCTATCGAACACGGTATCTGCTTGTGGCCGATACTGTTGCAAAACTCGAAAGTTGCATCAGTCCGAATTTTTGGTGAAACCTTAAAACGCGAGGCGATCGACGATTCGGATAACCTCAATCGCGTTAGCGAAGTCGCCTATGAGTTTAGCGTGAGGCGATGAGGTCCCTCAGATCTCTACACGAAAATCGCGCCTGCGGCCCTCAGAATTTTTGACACCTTCGGCAAACGACTTTTGCAACACAATCGGCACCCGCCTATTGTGAGAATGTCCGATCGCCGGGGTAGACCGGAAGTCGCCGTGGCCCGGCCAAGCCGACGTTAAACATCATCGGGACCACGCCGCTGATAGCTGCGAGCACGGCTGAGATCGCCCGCCAGAGACGATGGCACTGCGACCTTCTGGCCGGCGACCAAGAACGTGCTGTACAGCATCAGGACAACTGTCTACCGTTTCACTAGTTGGCCACCTTGAAGCTGTCCATGAACCGGCGACGTCCGAAGGCGCGGCTCGTCGTCGTAGCGGCAGGTAGAGCGCCATCGGAAGGCGTAATCTCATAGGTTAGATGCTTTTGCCAAGCGCTGTGCAAGCGGCGTCTGCGGCCGCGAACGCGCTTGTGTGCGCAAACAAAGGAGACCATCATGAGAATACCTGAAATTCTGCAGGGCGAGGCACGGACCCGCTTCCTCCAAGGTACCGCCTTCGGCGCTGTTGCGGCGATCTCGATCGGATTTATGTGGGGCGGCTGGATCACCAGCAGCACTGCCAGAACCATGAGCGCAATGGCAGAGAGCAGCGGTCGGATGTCTGTCCTGGTCCCATTGTGCGTCGCGCAGTTCACGGCGGCTGACGGCGCCGTCGCCAAGTTCAAGGCGGCGGGCTCATATTCAAAGGACAATGTCATCGGCGAGTACGTGAAGACTGTTGCCTCCACGAGTATGGACTATTCATTCGCCAGAGCCTGCGCAGCGGGCGTAGAAGCTGAACTCTCAAAGACGGCGACAAAGAGCTGAGCGGTCGGTCGCCAAGATAGGGATCCAGCGAAATGAGCGGTCACAAGCCCGGACGGCCTTCTTATCTTGTCTACTGCTTGTTGGCAGTCATCCTGTTCGGCAGCTATGCGCTGCAATTGGCTTTCAGGATGACAACTCCGCAACGATGACCCCGAATCTGATCTTCAATCGCTGACGTCTTGCACTGAGAGCTGCACCGGCAGCCGACTATGGGGAAGTCGGTTATGTTGATTTGTTGCAAAAGTCGACTGCCGTCGATGAGGGTTAGCCATTTCACAAAGAGCGGCCGGCTTTGAACCGCCGGACGCTCCTTACGCAACTACAACGTACGCGATGCACAGAACGTGAGTAGGTCGTGGTCGGGCGACAGCGATGCGAGTCGTCGCAGATTTTGATCGTTGTCGGTTAGAACAAAATCGTCCTGGGCGCCTTGCGGGCCGCGTAGTCGAAGCCGACCGAGCCTCAGGATGCACTCCCAGTGCCTGAACCGTATCACCATCTTCTTGCGCGCCCGTCGCGACTGCTCGAGCCCTCGGTGCCAGCGAGCGACCGGGCAACTCTCGGGCGTGCTCGCGTCGGAAGCAACCGTCGGCATGGTGCCCTGCAGGGCGATGTCACGGGATGCCATCGCCGCGTTGCGGCAGCATGCATGCGATGTGGCAGCGCACTCCTGCCGTGTTGAAATCGAGGATCGCCGTGCCGCCAAACTGCCGCGCCAGTCCTCTTTCGATGAGGTCCGAGCCGAACCCTCGCCGCGTGGGCTTTACGACGGGCGGCCCACCCGTTTCCGCCCAGTCAATCGTCATAGAGTCGGGTGAGGGGCTCCGCCACTCTATGCTGATGCATCCTTGAGGGGTGCAGAGTGCGCCGTATTTCGCGGCGTTGGTGGTGAGCTCCTGCAACGCCATGGCCAGCGTTACCGCCACCTCAGAACCGAGCCGGATCTCAGGGCCTCTCAGGCGGAAGCGCTCTCCTGCCGCATCTTCATAGGGTGCCACGGTCTCGAGGATCAGGTCACGCAACAATACGCCAGTCCCGATTTCCCGCGTCAGCAGTTCATGCGCGCGATTGAGTGCCATGAGCCGCCCTTCGAACGCCTGCGAAAAGCCATTGAGATCGGTTGCCCTGCGCCGGGTCTGCATAGCCACGGATTGGACCGTCGCCAGCATGTTCTTCACGCGGTGGTTCAATTCGTCGAGCAGCAGTTTCTGACGGGCCTGCGCGCGTTTGAGTTCGGTGATGTCTTGCACGACGCGGATGCCGTAAAGCGGCTGGCCGTGATCATCCCGCACGATCGAGGCGGAGACGGCCACCCAGATTGTTGTCCCTTCTTTTCTGAGGAATCGTTTCTCGGTCTGGTACGTGTCGGCCCGGCCGGAGACAAGGGCTGCGAAATGGTCCATATCCGGGCCAACATCCTCGGGATGGGTAATCGAGCCAAAGCTGCAGTTCAGCAACTCGTCGGCTGAATAATTCGTGATTTCGCAAAACCGGGAGTTAGCCCTGAGAAACCGACCCTGGAGATCGACTTCAGCAATCCCCGCAAAGGCGCGCTCATGCGTTGCACGCAGGCGCTGCTCGCTTTCGCGCAGCGCGGTTTCCGCTTTCTTCAGGTCGGTGACGTCGAGGGTAAAGCAGCGGGTGTTGATGAACTGGCCATCGCGGAAATGCACGTTGGAGCTGATCAGCACGTGCTTGATCGAGCCGTCCTTCGCCTTGAGCCTCGCTCCATACTTGTCGAGCTTTTCACCCCGGGCTAGGCGAGCGAGAATGTCGCCGATCACGGACTTATCGACGTGGAATTCCGCGATATGGCGGCCGACGTATTCCTCGCGTGAGTACCCGAGAAGGTCGAGTTCTGCCTGATTGACACGGAGGATGGAACCGTCCGAGGCGACCCAGTGTAGCCCAACAGCGCCGTTCTCAAAGAAATCCTCGAGGTCACGCTGGCTGCGCTCGAGCGCATCCTTGAGGCGTCCTGGTTTTTTGGATCTTACCTCCATAGCCCTTAAGTGCTCGTGCACCCTTCGTGTTTGGGGTGTCCAGAGTGACCTAGCGTCCCTCTATCGACCGATCTGCGCTCCAAATTCTCCCGCTGCGCCGCGGAGCAGGTCCCAGACCAGGTCCGCGCCGCACTCTGCAACCGACCCGAATGCCCTTCCAGGCTCGCCCGGCTTGTATAGCCACACCGAATCCCCGCCGATGACATTGATGTAGTACCGGAGGCCTTGCGCGCGCCGCCCGTCGAGCTCGGCAAGCCAAAAGTCGGCGTGCGCGTGGTTTGTCGAATGCGGGTCAAGGTTGAGGTCTAGCCGGAAGGCCACGCGCTCCGGCTCAAGCTCCGCATTGCCTTGTTCGATCGCTGGGACAAGAACCCGAGCGACCCAGGCTGCGCCGTTCTGAAATGCCGAAGTGGGTCCAATCCCGGGGCGTGCGGGGCCACCGAAATGGCCCCGTCCACAGGTGAAAGCATCACGCACTGCGGACACAATCAAGCTCCATTTGTTCGGCGGACGTCGTCCTGCTTACGTCGGTGCCGACCCGAGGCCAACGAGTAGAATGCAAAGACGTTCCTGCGCCGTCCCTTCGGCCCGCGCTAGGCCGCACCCGGATTGCTGCAGTTTGGCCGCGGATCTCCACAGCCTAATGTCCTAAGGCACACCCGGAGTCGCTGCTGGGCGTCACAGAGCCGCTCGACCTTCCGCCGGCCGTCAACCCTTGCGAAACATTTCGTCGTTGATCGTTCCGTAGAGTTTGAAGCCGATCCATATGCCGGCAATCATGAACGGCAGTGCGGGACCGTACAATTTGAGGTCTCGACCGTGTAGGACCCTGCGATGAGTTGCGAGATCGAGATAATCCCAAATGCCCCAAACAGCACCGGCTGAAACACGGAGCGTTGCTTGTTCCCTTGACCATCCGCGCCACTGGCAGGAGATGGTTGAGATGATCCCGCCCACTGCGAGGGGAACTCGGCGCGGGCGCGCTGCGTTGGCAAAGGGTTAATTCTATAGCCGTCGGGGGCCGTCAAATAACGTCGAGCAATCGACGCCGGCCTTGATCGGGTCGAGTTCGTCCAGAGCATCGGTGGTCGGCGTCTTTGCCGTTCGGGGTGAGCATCCGCAGATGTCAGGAGCATCGATGATCGAAGTTGACGACTTGCGAGCGCGCCCGGTGAAATCACCGCCGCCCAGTGACGTCAGATCGTCAACGGCGCGACTGACACGGCGGTCATCAGCACAGACCAACGAGGCATCGTCACCAGCTGGAACAGCGGGGCAGGCTGCATTTTGGGCTGGAGCGAACCCGAGATGCTCGGCAAGTCACTGGGCCGCATCTTTGCCGATGGCGACGGGCAAGCGCGTTTGAGCCGGAAAATGGAAGATGCGATTGCCCACGGCACGGGCGGCGGCGAGGAAGGATGGCGCGTCCGCAAGGACGGGAGCCGCTTCTGGTGGTATTAAAAGAGAATCCCTAGAGCCCACACCACCTAGAGGTCGATCAGCAGATCAATGAGGGATTGGTGCCAGCGCCACCTTGCTCAGCCACTTTCGTCGGAAAGCTTGTACCTAAAAGGCATGACCTCGCACGTGTCGGTCTGCATGATCATGTAGCCGCCCCTACCTCAGCGGCACCTAGATGAGCTGGTTGATAAGACACTGGCCCCCTGCGGCCACCGCAAGCAACATTACCACGCGCGTGCACTCGTCGCGGGCCGCTAGAGCGGCCCCTTTGATCGGTGCGCCAGAACTCTGGGTTTGATCCCGTGCGGACGTAAGCGCCCGATCCGAAGATGTCGGCTCATGGGGGGTAAAGCGGACATAGCGTGCCCGCCCACTTAGTTCCGGAAATGACCGGTCATCAGGCTGCCGGAGCTTCATCAACGAAACTTATGGCCTATCATCCCGGATAAGTCGGCATCGCGTGGCTCCGCTCGCTCGTCCGTCGGCGAGGACAGAGGAGCTGGGTGCTCTGCCTCACGTCGGAAGAGCGATTTCGCACACGAGTCCTTCGGCGCGCCAGTCGAAGCGCATCTCACCCTTCAGTTGGCCTCGGATCATGCTGTCCATCACGCGCGTGCCGAAGCCATGACGCATCGGTGGCTTGACCGGCGGGCCACCCGCCTCGGTCCAGCGAAGAACGAGGCGTCCATCTGACGCGCACCACCACTCGACCTGAACATTTCCTTCGGCTACTGACAGAGCCCCGTATTTGGCCGCGTTGGTCGCAAGCTCGTGCAGGGCAACCGCAACTGTCTGAGCGATGTCCGGCCGCATAACTACGTTAGGACCATCAACGCGCGCGCGACCCTTCCCGTCTCGACGGTAGGCGGCAAGCTCCTCCTTGACCAGACTGTGAAGCTCGGCTCCGGTCCAGCGAGATTCCACGAACAACGTGTGGACGTTCGCTAGCGCCTGGATGCGACCCGTTATTATGTGCTTGAGACCTTCGGGTGTGTCGGAGTCGGAAAGATTCACGATCGCCTGCACAGTCGCCAACACGTTCTTGGCTCGGTGTTCGGCTTCGCGAGCGAGAACGGTGATTTGCGCCTCGCTGCGCTTGCGCTCGGTAATATCGCGGGCGATTTTCGACGCGCCAACGATTTTGCCTTCCGCATTCTTGATAGGCGAAATGGTCAGCGAAATATGGACCGGGCTTCCATGCTTGCGCATACGAACTGTTTCATAGTGCTCGACGCGCTCACCACGTCGGATACGTTCGAGAATCGCGGGCTCCTCCTCATGCCGATCCGGCGGAATTAGAATCGTGATCGGTTTGCCTATTACTTCCTCGGCTGTGTAGCCGAAGATGCGTTCCGCGCCCTTGTTCCAAGTAACAATTACGCCGTTGAGATCTTTGCTAACGATGGCATCGTCGGAGGACTCGACGATGGAGGCAATTCGCTGCGTCGCGTCTTGGGACAGCAACGTCTGATAAGCGGCCGCTGCGAAGGTGCCTAGGCTGGTCATCACGCGTAGGTCTTCTGAGTCGAAGCGACGACTCGTGTCGTGTGCGACGACCCAGATTGTGCCGACTGCCTCACCCTTGATGTAGAAGGGAATCAGCAATCCTTCCTCAAGGACAGGCTTGATGGATGTCCAATAGGGGAAGTCGAGTTCGGGATGTGAGCATACCATCGCGACGTTTTGGTCAAGGACCGTGCCGCACGGGCCGAAATCGCGCGGTGTTCCTCCGTCTATGTGAGAAGCCCACTGTCCGGCGATAGCGCGCCAGTGAAAATTGCTCTTCTGGTCGCCGTCCTCCAACAGGCTGAGCCCGGCGGAGTGCGCACGGCACAGGGTAAGGGCGGTATCCGCGAGCTTCTGCAAGATACCTTGAGGCGACGAGGCCATCGACTGCGCCAAGGCGATTAAGGCGTTGCTCTCGGCTTCATGGTCGGGAGCACGCGACGGCCGCCGACGCAACTCAGCCGTGGAGAGCATGGACCGTAAGTCAGGTGTGTCGAGCGTTCTGCCTAAAGCCGCTTTGAGCTGCCCTGCCGGCTGCTTGGCCTGCTCTGGCCTCTCTTGAGACACAATACCTCCCGGATTAGCCCGCCGACCCATCGGGCCGCATAATAAGCTTCCAGACCGTTCGCCGGCCACCCCTAATCTATGCGCAACAGGTACGCCCTCCGGTCGTCCTGGATCAGAACGGCGCGACGCTGAATGCCCTATAATTGCGGAAAAAAAGTGGGACGGGCGAAGGGAATCGAACCCTCATATGCACCTTGGAAATTACATAGGATGCGGCTCGGCGATGCGGAAAGACAATCGCGATGTCCGGTCCTGGCACCTTTGAGACATGCCCGCCCGTGCTGAGAATGTCCGTTCAACGGGCTAGACCGGAAGTCGCCGTGGTCCGGCCAAACTGACGCAAATGACCCTGGCTGTGTGAAAACGCGCGGATTGAAGTGATTTTCGGAGTATGATTCCTACGCGATTTGCGGGGGGATCGGATGAAGCGCTTCATTGAGGGGCTGGATCGCGGGCAGAGCACGCTGTTCCCCGAATGCTTGGAAGACTGGATTGGCAAGGATAATCCCGTTCGGGTGATCGACATCTTTGTCGATCCACTCGACCTTGCCGAGCTAGGGTTCAATGGGGTCGATCCCGGGAGGACCGGTCGGCCTTCGTATCATCCCTCGGCGCTGTTAAAGCTCTATATCTACGCCCATCTCAACCGGGTTCAGTCAAGCCGTCGGCTCGAGCGTGACGCCGAGCGCAACGTTGAGGTGATGTGGCTTACGGGCCGGCTCGTTCCCCGATCACAAGACGATTGCGGATTTCCGCAAGGACAATGGCCGTGCGATCCGCAAGGTGTGTGCACGCTTCGTCGAGCTCTGCCGCGAGATGGGCCTGCTGACGAGAGCCAGCGTGGCCATCGACGGCAGCAAATTTAAAGCCGTGAACAACCGCGATCGGAACTTCACCCGCGCGAAGGTGGAGCGGCGCCGGGCCCAGCTTGAAGAGAGCGTTGCGCGGTATCTCGATCAACTCGATACGGCCGATCGACAGGAGCCATCCGAGACGCTCGCGCTCAAGACGGCGCGGCTCAAGGAGAAGCTCGCGAAACTCGAAAGTGAATGCAGCGCCTCGCAGCGATCGAGAAACAGATACTCACCTCGCCCGACCAGCAGATATCGCTGACCGATCCTGACTCCCGCTCGATGGCGACGAGCGGCCGAGGCTCTGGCGTCGTAGGCTACAACGTCCAGGTCGCCGTGGACACCAAGCATCATCTAATCGTCACGCATGAGGTGACCAACGTCGGCACCGACCGGTCGCAACTCGCCAACGTGGCCAAAGAGACGAAAACGACGCTGGCAGCCACGAGCCTCGATGTCGTCGCCGATCGCGGCTACTACAGCAGCGGACAAATCTTGGCGTGCGAGGAAGCTGGCATCACGGTCACGCGGCCAAAGCCGATGACTTCGAACTCAAAGACAGAACTGCGCTTCGGCAAGCAGGACTTCCGCTACATCCTCGAGGAGGATGTTTACATTTGTCCGGCGGGAGAGCGGCTCGCCTACTCCTTCACGACCGAAGAAAACGAATTGGTCCTGCGTCGCTACTCGACCAACGCCTGCCAGCGCTGCGCCATCAAGCAGAGCTGCACCACCGGCAAGGAGCGGAGAATCACCCGATGGGAGCATGAACACCTTCTCGAAACCGTTCAGCGTCGACTCGACGAGCATCCGGAGAAGATGCGTCAGTGGCGCGAGACGGTCGAGCATCCCTTCGGCACCATCAAGGCCCGGATGGGAGCAACTCACTTCTTGATGAAGACGCTGCCACGGGTTGCAGCCGAGATGGCGCTTCATGTGCTGGCTTACAATCTCACGCGCGTCATGAATATCATCGGTATCAAACCGCTCATGGCGGCGATGAGGGCATAATCGTCGCAGATATGCATTCGTCTGCCCGCGAAGAACCGCCCAAGACGCTCATATCCGCATTAGGCGCGCGGCCTAATCGAAAAAGCCACCAAACTCGGCAAAATGATTGCGCCCGCCATGGCGCCAAACTCGCGACGCGTCCATGCTTCCGCTAGGACGTTTTTACGCAACCAAGACCCGTAACGGACTCGCACCCGCTTCGTTGAAAATTCAGTATTCGGCGAGATGAAAACACCCTGAAACTTTGCCGCCAGCAAACACCGCGACCACCTAACGTCAATGCTATCGCTGTCTTTCATGCGCCTTGGGGCGTGACTTCGACTGCCATTTGAGTCTGCAGAAGCCGCCCCTCACCTCGCCCTCTCCTCGCAAGAGCGGGGAGAGGGAGAAGAGACGGCGCTACGGCAGCACCGTCTGCCGCCGTCGATCGAGCGCCTTCGACCGCTCCATCCACTCCGGCAGGGGCGCGCCGTCGCGATGCCGTCCGCCGGCGCACGCGGCGGCCCAGGCGGCTACGGCGCCGAGCAGGATCGCGGTCGCGACCGAAAAAGCGAGGATGACGGTGCTGCGCCGCGACCGTGCAATGGCTGTCTTGGCGTTGGCAATGACACTGTCGACCCTTCGCTCGGCATCGGGCGCGGCAAGTCCCGTGAGCGCGCCGACCTGCTGAATGAGATAGGTGCGGTCGTCCGCGCTCAAGCCGCTATGACTTGAGGTGGTGAGAAGGATACGGCCAGCTTCGGCGCGCTCGGCGCTGAAGTCGACATTGGGTGCACGGCGGCCGGCCCGAAACAGCCGGTCGAGTTCATAGCTCAGCACCGGCTCGGCCGCGCTGGCCTGCGCCGGACCGCGCATTGATGACGTGCGATTGGTGGTGGCCGCGCCGATCAGGGCGGCGAGGATGGCCCCCATGACCACGGCGAGCGCCCAAGTGCCCAGGCCATGGGCGCCGTCAACGTATTCTGTTTCCTCCACGGCAGCCGGGCCGGTCGAGGTACGGGTATGTCCGGCGATGTAGCCACCAAGGCCAAAGCTAACCACGGCCTGGATGATCAAATAGAGACCCGACAGGATCGCAAGCGCCGCAGACGCATCGCGCCATGTTGGCGCCGTCGACGTAACGCCGAGGCCGATCGTGACCGCAAATGTCAGCAACACCGAGGAGAGCGCAGTTGCCGCAAACGCGCCGAGCACGATCGGCGACCATTGCAGGAAGCGCGGCGCGATATCGCTTCGCGCCGTCGTCGTGACGTTTTCCATCGACATCTCCTTGACGTTAACGAAGGCCGAAGAAGGACAGAATCGCCAGAATCACAACAATCAAGCCAACAAGATAGATAAGACCGTGCATGGCTTCCTCCTTACGTCCCGCCCCCTTTTCTCAATCGACAATCGGCCGCAACTAGCAAAGTTCCTCCCGTTGGCAGGGAAAAGTGGTAACCGGCGGAGCTGCGAGTGCCGTCTCGTGCCTCTGTTGTCGTTTGATCTGGTCGCTTCGGTCCCCATATTCGGGCTATGCGCAACCCCCCATTTGAGGACGCTGGCTTGACCGAGCAGCTCGCCCTTTTCCCGCAAGCTACGGCCGTGCCGGACGGGCTTCAGTATGTGCCGGAATTTATTTCGCCGGCGCTTGAGCACGAGCTCATCGGCCATGTCTCGGCCCTGCCACTGCAACCGTTTCAGTTCGGCGCCTTTGAAGGCAAGCGCCGGGTGGCGTCGTTCGGGTTCCGCTATGATTATACGCTGCAGCGGTTGCAGCCGGCCGAGCCGATCCCCCTTTGGCTTGGCCCACTGATCGAAAAGGTTGAGGCCCATGGCGGACCCTCGACGCGGATCGCGCAGGTGCTCTGCACCGAATATGACGCCGGCGTCGGGATCGGCTGGCACCGCGACAAGCCGCATTTCGACCGGATATTCGGCCTGTCGCTTGGATCGCCGTGCAAGTTCCGTTTTCGGCGCGCCGTCGGCGAAAAATGGCAGCGCTATACGCTTGAGGCCGCGCCGCGCTCGCTCTACATGATATCGGGCGAATCCCGACGCGTTTGGGAACACAGCATTCCCGCCGTGGAGGCGCCGCGTCACTCCATCACCTTTCGCACGATGGCTGATCGAAAGACCTAGCAACGCCGACTTTCAGCTCTGATAGACTGGCGCTCTGTTCAGGCTCATTAGGATCGAATGCTAAGACGTACCGGCAGCGCCGACCTACCCCTGCATGGCGGGCGCGTCCCGCCATGGCTGGTGACGCGCATGTCTTCGCTCGGCGCTATCATCACGCAAGCCATCGTGCATCACTATGGCCGCGACGAGTTTTTGAGACGGCTGTCGCATCCGTTCTGGTTCCAGTCGTTCGGCGCCGTGATGGGAATGGACTGGCATTCGTCGGCCATCACGACCAGCGTCATCGGTGCGCTGAAGCGCGGCCTGAAGCCGATGGAAAATGAACTTGGCCTCCGTGTCTGCGGCGACCGCGGCCAGCACTCGCGCAAGACGCCCGACGAGCTTCGGTTGATCGGTGAACGCATCGGGTTCGACAGCACACCATTGATCCGCGCCAGCCGGCTCGTCGGACACCGCGCGACAGCCTGAGTATTTCGCAGACGCGGACGATTTCACTCTCTCCTAGCTGCGGTCCTCCTCCCGCGACGAGATGATTCGGAACGGCTGCTCGAGGCAAACATTCAGGTTGTCGACTGCCTGCGCTATGGTGCCACCATCGGCATAGGTCACCATGTGCCCGGCATCATTCACGAGGTGGAGGTCGGAGCGGCTGAGCACATTGTGTAGACGTCTGGCCTGTTCGGGTTCGATAATCTGGTCCCCTGTTCCGTGGAAAATATGGACCGGGCACCGAATGCTTGAATAGCGAGACTGCAGTCGCGCCGCTTCCGGAATGAGAAACGCACTTTCCTCCGCGGCCGCCCTCAATTGCTTCGGCCGGAGCGTCAGGGAGGCTGGAAAGTGATCCTTGAAGTCCTCTGGAACGGAGCGGGGCGCAAAAAGCTTGCGAAATAATGCCGGCAGAATTGCCCATGAGATAATTGGCGCTACCGTGTAGCGAGCCAGATCGCCCAATACCGGTACCGCGGGACCTGACATCATCCAGAAATCCCACCGCCAAGTCGGAAAGTAATAACCGGAAGCAAGCACCAGGCCACGGATCGGGTAGTCATTTTGATATCCGATGGCGACAGCGACCAGCGCACCCCATGAGTGGCCTAGCACGATAGGATCGCGCACCCCGAGTTGATTAAGAGCCTTCACGACCAATGCCGCCTGGGATGTCGCAGTCCAGATGCGCGCGCGTGGCCGTTGGCTATATCCGAAGCCTGGCCGATCAAAGCATAGAACCCGGTTGCGGCGGGCTAGATGATCCACGAGTCCGCTGATGACGAAATCCTGGATCATCGAGCCGTTGCCATGGAGCAGGACCACGCTCGGCGCTACCGGATCACCACGCTCGAGGTAATGAAGTCGCACGCCTTCGCACTCGATGAAACTGCCAATGGGCGGGTTGTTCCGTTCAGCCATGAACGAGAACACGATGTTCCCGATCACTAGAACAAAAATGCCAACAACGATGACGAAGACAATTTCAGCAGAGAGCATTTGCTGGGCCTCGCGACGTGAGTAGCCAGCCGATTTTCCGCAAGCCGAAGAGCCACTCTGCAGCATAACCGGAACATGTAGCGGTCGTTCCTAAGCGACATCGAGGATCGCGGAAAAGACTGGCGGGCTTAGGAACGGTCTCACCCAGATCGCGTTCTCGGCAAGGAGCTGGGGCAAGTCATCAACCTGCAATCAGCGGAGAACAAAGATGGCAAATCCACGCCAGGAGGACAAGGCTACGCAAGGCATGGAAGAGGCAGCCCGCCGCGCCGCCGAGAGGGCTGCTGAGCAGACCACCCGTATCGGACAAGCTGCAGCCGATCAGACGGCGCTTGTCGGGCAAGCTGCGGCTGAAGCCGGGGAGGAAGTGGCTCGAGCAAGTGCGAACCTGCTCAAGCAAAACGTCGAGACGTTGCAGAACGCATGGCGCTTCGGCCTGGAAGCGGCGACCTCGGCAATGGGACGGTCTACTGAGCAATTTGGTCGCACGCTCGGCGTGTCAGGAGAAGGAGTGCAACAGGCAACGGAGGCAACGGAACGGTCGGCACGCAATGCGCAAACGCTGCTTTACACTGGCGCCGCTGCTGCCAAAGTGATGGGTGGAATGTCTCGAGAGTACTTCCAGATGGTTCGGCATCAAGTCGAGAAGAACATGGACCACATGAACGAGTTGTGGACCTGCCGAACTCCGCAGGACTTTGCAGCCGTACAAAGTGACATGATGCGAGAGACCGTGGAAACCGCCCTGGAGAGCAGCCGTCGGATAGCCGACATGTCGCTCAAAATGGCCGACGACGCCGGAAAGCAGATCAAGCAAGGTATGGAAGAGATCCGGCGCACCGCCTAACCCGGCGTACAGGTTTCGACTTTGAAAAAGAGCGGCTGCTGTCAGCCGCTCTTGCCGTCCTGGGCGGTGAGATTTTGATTCAAGCCAACGCATAGATCAAATATCGGTCTTACGATAAACGGCGCGTCCCGCGCAGCGGGCCGTCCTCGCATCATCTCGCCTAGCATGCCCTCGCGAGGTTCTGCCCGTTGGCGGGTATGAGATGCCCTATCTCACGGGCCGGGTTTCCTCCTCAGGCGTGAACCGCTGAACCTCGTTGGCCAGCGGCTCATTTTTTCTAAGCACTCGGGAGCAATCACAACGTTGAAGACCTGGAGGCAACCAGCAAAATCGTCGCTGATGGCGAGCGCGAGCTCGTCGACAGTATGAGCAATGGGCGGCACAAAAACAACCAGGCGTTATTGTTTGCTCAGTCCGGATCATCCCACTTGTGTGGGTGATCGGCGAGAAGGTTCTTGCGCCGGCTCGGGTGGCCACTTCCGAATCTAATGCCGCACCATCGCCTCGCTCTTCCCACGACCCTCCGCGCACCGACGAGAAGATTGATGAGTTATGGCACCATTGAGACATGCCCTCCTATCCTGAGAATGTCCGTTCACCGGAGTATACCGGAAGTCGCTGTGGTCCGGCCAAACCGACGCGAATGACCCACCTCGGAAGTCGCCCGGCGATGTTGCTTACGACGCTGCGTACTGACACAATGCAGTTTTCAATCGGAAGCCAACCCGTTCTGATAGTATCAGGAGGAGGCCATGACCGTACTCGGACGAGTCTTGTTGGTGGCGTTGTTGGCGATGGCTCCAACTCAGGTGTTCGCAGGTCCCGAGGAGGAGACGGATGCTTTGTTTGCCCGCTGGAAAGCTGCTTACGACGCCAACGATAATGTTGCCGTCGCTAAGCTGTATGCGAATGACGCGATCCTCCATGGCACCAGGAGCAGAGATCTAACGTTGGGGCGCGAGGCAATCACGCAATACTTTACCGTGGTAGTCGGCACCGGCAACAAGGTCGAGTTCGTGGAGAAGCAGCTGAGGGTGATCAATCCCACAACCATACTGGCAGTCGGCTTCAACGATTTCATGCGCAACCGCGAGGGCAAACTCGTGCCAGAGCCCGCACGCTTCACAATGGTTCTTGTCAAAGAGGGCAATGATTGGGTCATAGCCCATCATCACTCGTCATTGCGCCCACCGCCCAAGCAGTGAAGTTCGGCGCTTGGCACCTTTGAGACAAGCCCGTCTATTCTGACAATGTGCGTTCACCGGGGTAGACCGGAAGTCGCCGTGGTCCGGCCAAACCGACGCAAATGACCCAAGGCGGACGCATATGCTCAGCTCCGCGTGGCAGCTTCATGGTTGAATGATCTTGTCGCGAACGGCGATCATCACAGCTTGAGTGCGGGTCACTGCACCAAGCCTTCGACAAAGATGCTTGATGTGTTCTTTGACTGTTCGGCTGCTGATGTGAAGCGCCTCGCCAATCTCCCACGTTGACTTGCCGTTGGCGACCAATGTCAAGATTTCCCGTTCACGCGGCGTCAGGCTTGCTTTGTGCCGCGCAGGCGAGCCATGAAGTTTGAGGATTCGGTCAAACGCATAGATCGCCATGAGGTGCAGGGCTGACAATTGGTGCTCCGGCAGATCGAGCGTCCGACCTCCGAACCATATTTGACCCATCCTGCCTGCAGTTGAAGCGACCGGGATTAGGAAACCATCCAAGATGCCAAAATCCCTCGCACGCTGCACCACTTCAGCGGCGCGAGGTTCTCGCTCGGGATCGTAGGGAGATTCCTTGAACCATCGGAACGGTCGAACCACCGTCTTGGCGTAGCGGAAAGCAGGATCATCGCGCACATAGTCTCTTTCGATGTAGAGCTTAAGCCACTCTTCCGGTAGCCGGTTGGAAAGCAGGACATCTTCAAGAGACTCTGTCGCAGTGGCAAGGAAGCTGACGCAATGGTATTCGAATCCGTGTTTTTTCAGAGGCGCGCCCATCGCATCCATAATCTCTCCCGTGGTGGAAAGACGCTCGATGTCTTGAACGAACTCAAACGCACTGCGGCGGATATCAGCGACACGTCGATCCATCTGACAGGTCCTCCCGACACATCCGAGCCTACACCAGGACCGGCAAAAAGGAAGAGCAGTCCTCCGAGAGATCGGCTCGCTTATCTGCGCACTCGTAAGTCAACAGCCTGATCTAGATCGGGGGGCCATGAAGCGCTGAAGTTCGCAACGCGATGCGTGTGGCGTCCTTACCGCGAAGCCGGTCATTGCTGTGGTGCATGAGTCCGCTAGTGGCACCTTTGAAACATGCCGTCGGCATCCGAGAGTGTCTGTTGATAGGGGTAGACCGGAAGTGATTGGCGACTGCCAAACCGTCGCTTTCGACCCCAAAGCTGACCCTTCCCGGTGATTGGGACAGCAGAGCGTTTGTTGGAGCCGGAGCCGTTATGGGTGCGAGGTGGAGGAGAAATTCCGTCTCGCAATCTCCTCAGGCAGGTATCAGATTAATGACTCGCATGATAGCGGCGCTATTGCCTATGTTTTCAGTGTCTTCTGGCTCACCTTTGACACAGGTCCATACGTCGTTTTTTTTGACCGTGAACGCGTGGCCATCCCGATGATCTATCCGCATTTCACCGTCGAGGCATAGGCAAATCATGTCGTTTTGCATGGCGTCACTCTTTTCCGTTGCTTTCGGTTGTGAGACCACGTCAACGACCTTAATTCGCTTATAGGTTGGGAGTACCGAGTCGCGTCCGTGCATCGCTTCGCGCTCGCTTACCTCCACTACCCGGACACCCGGGGCGATCTCCTTGCCTTCATCGGTCCGGTAAGGCTGAGCCACCGTTGGATCGGCTGCAACAACAGCAGTTCCCGCTGTCGCGACGCCGAGCATAAGAGCAGATCGCCGGTTGATTTCACCCATAGTTTCCTCCCGACTTGGTTTGTTGACCGTCCACGAGACGCGGGCGGCATCGAGCATTCGATGCCCGATCGGAAACGCTGTCAAAGCCGATTTTAAAAAAGAACTCAGGTGCTGCTTTCAAAGACACGTGAGGATGGCGGAGGACAGCCAGAGCTTTGAAGAGGTGAGGCCCGTTCAATAAGAACTCGTCAGCCCAAACTGTGATGCGTCGACTTTTGGGGGTCAACGCGGAGCGCGCGATAGCTGTTCGCGTCCGCTTTTCCCTGGGGCTACAATGCGCAGCTTTCGCTGATGGGCCCGCGTGAAGAAGAACCTTGTTCCTTGCTTCAGCCGCTTCCTAGTGGATGGCAGCATGTCCGCTGTTGGCAGATACTGTTGCAAAAGTCTTTTTGCGGGATGGGACTCAAATTCTCCGAGCCGCAGGCGCGGCGATGAAAAATGATGTGGGGGACCACGCCTCCATGCGCCAAACTCACAGGCGATTCCGGTGGCGGGTTCGAGGCCGCATTGATCGGCGACTATCGCTTGTTTCGTTCTTTGGCGGAAAATTAGCCGCAGCGCCTTTTGGGACTTTTGCAACACTATCGGCACTTAACGGACCTTCCGAAGCGGCCTGACTATGGCAGTTCATCGCGGCAAAGCAGACTTCGCAAAGCGCCCGCCGAAGTCCGAAAGTGACCCCCTCAGCAGACATGGAGGCTCATACCGTTCGGTGCCCATGCGCCGCCAGGTACTATCCGTATTTGCCCCCGAATGTCCTAAGTGGCCGTCCTCAATCGACCTTCTTGAATGCGTCGAGCGGACGCAGCGAATATTGGAGATGGACTTGGCCCATCTGCTCAAGGGGAAATAAGTTCGTGGAACTGGAGCCCCGGCAGGTTACGTTGTTTGGCCAGATAGGCTTGGATATCAAGGTTGGAAATGAACCTGCCTGATCCTTTCAAAGCAGCCATCGAGCCCGCTCAATATTATCGTGACGTTTGTTTAGAAGCTGCGGGAACCGCCAAGTACAGCTTCATGGCGCGAGAACACCAGCGCCTCGCACTTACAGCGGCGATACCTTTTTAAGATGAAGATAGCGAGGGTCAAACGTTCCAATCTTGACCAGCTCGTCCCAGTTCTTGATCGTGAGCACGCCATCGCGAAAGTCCACGCTTCCGGTGGTGCGCAGTTGTTGGAGGGTGCGATTGACCGTGGCAATCGCCATTCCCAGCGTCTCGCCTAGTTGAATAAGGTTAAGCGGTAGATTGAGTCGGTTCTGCTCGGCCGCTCCAGAGGCACGGGCCCGATAGAACAGTTCGCAGAACAGATGCGCCATTCGCATCTGCACTGGTCGTGAGCTGTTGTTTGTGATGGCCTCACGGAAAATGGCTGCATCTATCAAGGTTTCTCGCCACACAGCGAAACTGAGCTGAGGTCGCGCCTTGAATGCCTTCACCATGTCACCGTGCGGAATGAAGGCAACGACGGCGCTACCCATTGCGCATACTGTGTGGTCCATTTGATCGATAAATAAGCCCTGTGCGTCCGGCATGTCGCCGATGATGTGAAAGGACAGATATTGACGACGTCCGCTGCCCCGCAGGTGGTATCGCCCGACCATTCCGGAGAGCACGAGAGCTGCGGCGTTTGGTCTGTCGCCTTGGCGGATCAAATCACCGTTCGGTTCATATTGCCGCACTACATATGACAGCTTCGCAATCTGTTCGACATCCTCTTGGACCAGCTTGGAATGTTCTCGCAGGTTTCGAGCTAATATTCGGTGCGTAAGCTCCACGATAAAACTCACTGTTTCGTATCAAATGATCCGGCGCGGATGACCGCCACGGAATACAACGGGGAACCCCTTGCCGGGTTTCTATCGTTTGCAATGCGGCAAGCCTCGACAATCCCGGCCCGGCGCGGCTGTAAGCCCTCCGCAGGTCTTCGAAACGGAAGCCATTCTATGCCTTACCGCCCGTTGCTGACCCGCATTCAAAAGCTCCGATCCGGGGCGGAGCCTCATTTCAAAAGCATTGAGGATGGATTCAAAAGCGGACGGCTCAAGCTACCAGCCAGCCCATGAGCGATCTCGAGCTGGCCCGTGCGATACGGGAGTTTCAGGCTGGGCCAGTCTCCGACTGGACACTGCGGAAGCCCGGCGCCGCTTTGAAGGCACCTGAGCGATTACGACAAGGACGGTAGATCAATGAACGAGCAGCCGACCATCAAAAGAAATCGCGTTAAGCACGCACTCACTCTTGAGGAGCGTCTGCTCGAAGCTTCACGGAAAGCGCGGGACACAGCGCGCAAACTACCCCCCGGAAAGGAACGAGCAATGCTGCTTCGATCGGCGCGCGAAAGCGAAGCGGCGGCGCAAATCAATAACTGGATATCGCCGCCCAGATTGAAGCCAGCGAAATAGCTTTTACACGAGCATCTGAGTGAGGTTGCGCGTATGGACGGGGAAATAGTCAGCGACTTCTTGGCGGGGGGCGGCGAGATGGGCGCTTTGACGCGGGGATTTAACTGGTCAAAAACGTCGATCGGTTCTCCAGAAACATGGCCGCAAAGCCTTCGGGTTACCGTGCGGCTCGTTCTCACCTCGCGTCACCCAATGTTCATCTGGTGGGGACCGGAACTCATCCAGTTCTATAACGATGCATACCGTGAGACGATGGGGCCCGAAAGGCATCCAAGCGCTTTGGGAGCACGGGGCCGCGATTGCTGGGATGAGATATGGGACATCATTGGCCCCCAGATCGAGTACGTCATGGCAGGTAAAGGGGCGACCTGGCATGAGGACCAACTGGTACCGGTAACGCGTCACGGTCGTCGCGAGGATGTCTGGTGGACGTATAGCTTCGGTCCAATCGATTTCGAAGGCAAAGTGGGCGGCGTGCTTGTCGTCTGCAAAGATGTCACGTCCGAGCACATGGCAAGGGAAGCGCTGAAACTCATCAATGAGGAGCTAAAGCATCGCGTCAAGAACACTCTAACAGTACTTAGTGCCGTGGCCACTCAGACATTTCGCGACATATCGAGCAAAGCCGATCTCGAAAAGTATCAAGGACGGCTTGCAGCGTTCGGACGAGCGCACGACTTACTTATCGCAGCAAATTGGGCTGCAGCGCCCCTCCAAGATGTGATCAGCACCGCCCTAATCCCTTATAGGACAGATGAAGGCCGGTTTACGGTCTCGGGTCCTCCACTTATCGTCAAATCTCGACAGGCCCTCGCTCTGTCCTTGGCAATCCACGAGCTTGCGACCAACGCTTTGAAGTATGGCGCGCTGACTGTGGCGAGCGGCCACGTGGCGATTACATGGACATCCGAAGATCAGGAGGGTGAGCCCAAGTTTGTTTTCGTCTGGCGGGAGTTTGGTGGCCCACCTGCGTGGGAACCCGCCAGTGTGGGCTTTGGCTCGCGCCTCATTTCTCGAGTACTACAAGACGATTTCAGCGGCTCCGTCGAAGTGTCGTATGGATCAACCGGGCTCATTTGCCGCCTGACGGCCCCCCTTAAGAGTCTAGCGACTGCCCCCGAATAGCGTGTGAAAGCTCTTTTACCATAACCACGGTGGCGCCAACCTTAAGAGGGGCAAGCGCGCTCGCGGGCTCCACGGAGGTCCTCACCTGCTGTCGAGAGTGTTCGAAGACGGTTTACGACTTCCAGTTCTGGCACCTTTGAGACATGCCGAAGCTTGGTATGGATGTCGGCTTTCAGGGCGAGCGCGGAAGTCGGGACATCGCCATACTGTCGCGACTGACCCTGAGCGGACTGCGGGCCGACGATCCGGCCCGCGCTCGCTCGACCAGCTGTCCCATATTCTGACTTCAACGAACGGCATAAGCTCGAATACGGGAGGCATCTTAGCCGGGAAGAAGCTTGGTCGTCGCTGCATCAGCAGGGCCGTTCGGAACATCCTGCAAGAGATGTGGAACACAGGTTGCCCTGAAACTTCCGTCCCTTATGTCCGTTGACTCCGCACCATAGCTCCCCGGCTTGGCTTTTGTACCACTGTTGCGTTGGAGTTTCCGGTGCCGGCGTCCCGACCCTATTGGAAGGGCTATCTAAAGCTGTCCTTTGTCTCGTGTCCTGTCGCGCTCTATCCCGCAATTTCGGCGGCCGAGCGGATCTCCTTCCGGCAGGTCAACCGGCGAACAGGCCATCGCCTCAAACAGAAACTCATCGACTCCGTTACCGGCCAAGCCATAGACGCAGCCGACAAGGCGCGCGGCTATGAGGTCGGCGAGAACGAATTTCTGCTGGTCGAGGACCGCGACCTTGAGCGGGCGCGACGCGAGCGCCCGGCGCCTGGTGAGGTGGAGCTTGCCGCCCCGCCCCTCCGTGAAAGCCCCCCAACCGTTCCCGCCGGCCTTCACGACGAGGCCGCCAAAGAGGGCGCCGCCGACTCTGATGAGGAAGACGGGGAGCAGGAGGAAGTCGTCACTTTCCCGCGGCCGCAGAACACGCGCACAATCCAAATCGAGCGCTTCCTTCCCGCCGGACAGATCGACTCGCGATATTTCGAGAAGCCGTACTACATCATGCCCCGCGACAAGATCAGCCAGGAACCGTTTGCGGTGATCCGAGATGCGATGAGCCGAGAGGCCGTTGTAGGCCTTGCGCGCGTGGTGCTGTCCTCACGCGAGCGGCCGTTTCTGCTCGAGCCGACGTGCCGCGGCCTCCGCGGCGTAACGCTGCGCTTCGCGCACGAGGTCCGAAATGAATCGGAATATTTCGGCGAGATTCCGGAGATGAAGCTGCCGCCCGAAATGATGAAGCTCGCGCAGCACATCATCCGGACGAAGTCGGCCGAGTTCGATCCTGCTATGCTGGAGGATCACTATCGCCGCGCGCTCGTGCGCATCCTGCGCAGGAAACAGGCAAAACGTCCCGTCCAGGCCCCTGCAGTCAAGCCGTCACGTGAGAACGTCGTCAATCTCATGGACGCGCTCCGGCGAAGCGTCGCCGCCGAGCGCCCGGCAAAGCCTACCCGCCGGAGCGGCGCAGCGAAACCGGCCACGGGAAGGCGCGGCGGGCGCCACCGCACTGCCGGTTGACCAAACGGGGCGATAGCTTCAGCAGCGCCCGCTCTTCGGGCCCACTGCCAAACAGTGGCGTTGTCTAGTTCTGGGATCAGGCCGATAGCTTCGTCTCCTAATGCCTCCTTCAAAACCTCGAGGAACCCCCTTTGATCAGAAAGGTTCATTTGGGGGCAGGATAGGAGGCGTGTGTTGCTGGTCGAGCCACCGGATAGCGCACAGGCGATCGTCGATCCGCGGGATGCCGCCGAATCTGCGGCCCTAAGA
>NZ_LLXX01000126.1:351-23858 GCF_001440405.1 Bradyrhizobium valentinum | reverse complement strand
AACCGTCGTGCATCTCCTGGAGACCACGTTGATACGTGTAGGGAATGACGATTACGTCAGGCAGAACAACAGCTATGGCCTGACCACGCTGAAGACCCGGCACGCGGCGGTCGAGGGAAACGAGGTCCGTTTCCGATTCACTGGTAAAGGCGGCAAACAGTGGTCGCTGCGCGTACGAGACCGGCGCGTCGCCAAGATCATTAGGGCCTGTCAGGAGCTCCCCGGGCAGGAGTTACTTCAGTACATCGATGAACAGCGCAATTGCCAGGATGTCACATCGACCGACGTGAATGAGTATATCAAGGCAATTACTGGTAAAGACATTACGGCAAAGGATTTCCGAACCTGGGCGGGGACGGTGCTGGCGGCCATGGCCCTGAGCGAACTTGAGAGCTTCGACAGCGCCGCTCAGGCCAAGCGCAATCTTCGCAGCGCGATCGAAAAAGTCTCCGCACGGCTCGGCAACACGCCGACGATCTGCAGGAAGTGCTACATCCATCCGGAGGTGCTGAACTCCTACATGGATGGAAACCTGGTCCTCGAGATCAAGTCACAAGCCGAGAGCGAGCTTCGGAGCGCTGTCGAAAATCTGAAGCCGGAGGAAGCCGCCGTGCTCGCGTTACTGCGCGGCCGGCTCGCCAAAGAGGCGGAGCAGCCGGAAAGCGCCGATCCCAAAGAGTCGTCCGGCAAGCGGCGGGCGCACGCTGCTTGACTGTTGGTTTGCCGATTCCATCAACTAATCATGCGCCACCCTGTCTTCTCCATTGACTTCGCTGCCCTTACTATAGTCGGGCCCTGGTTTTTGGCTCTTCCCCAGCCGATGCGCCAACTTCTCAGCTCGACGCGGGCTGCTAGGCTCGGCGAGCGTCCGGTTTGCGAAGAGCCGCCCTCCCCGCCAGGTCGCGTTTTGACCCGTATCGGACATCACCGCGCCCGCTCCGAACCCGTCCGGACGGTGCTGGACTGATTGAACGTTTCGAACATCAATCGCTTTATGCTCTTGGTGGATCAGACACGCCGATGGTGCGTTGATCTTGGTCATTAACGGAAAGGCCGTCGGCTATGGCGGACTTTGCTCCAGTCTCACCTCGATCTTCGCCAGCCACTCAGCCCACAGGCTCGCCGATCCTGACGGCCGGCGGCATCGTCCTTGCAATCGGAGGACTGTATTTCGGCCGAGATATCTTTGTTCCCTTCGCCCTCGCCATCCTCTTAAGCTTCGTTCTCACACCGTTGGTAAACTTTCTAGGGCGCTGGAGATTGCCCCGCATTGCCGCGGTGCTGATTGCCGTTACGCTTGCCTTTATCCTGATTACAGGCGTCACCTTCGTGGTCGGGCGCCAGCTCGTCCAACTTGCCAACAATCTTCCAAGCTACCAGACTACTATCACTCAGAAAATCCGGTCCTTGCAGGAGTCCGCCCCTGGTGGCGGCGTTCTCGATAATATCACCAGAACGATAGAGGATCTCGGCAAGGACATCTCGGGCGACGAGAGGAAGCGTGAAGAAGCACAGCCCCGGCTCGAAACCGGCTCTAAGTCTCCGGAGCCGATCACCGTGCGCCTAGAGGCGCCACGGCCAAAACCCCTTGAGATTATCCGATCCGTAGTCGGTCCGCTGCTAGCGCCGCTTGCCACTGCCGGGCTGGTCGTTATCTTCGTGATCTTCGTGCTGCTAGAGCGGGAGGACCTGCGCGATCGCTTCATCAAACTCGCAGGGGCCGGAGACCTTCAGAAAAGTACGCAAGCCATCAACGACGCCACCGCCCGGGTCAGTCGTTATCTCCTGATGCAGCTCGTCGTGAATCTGATCTACGGCATTCCGATTGGTATCGCCCTTTACTTCATTGGCGTGCCCAATGCCCCGCTGTGGGGGCTGCTAGCCGCGGTCCTTCGATTTATCCCGTATCTCGGTCCCTTTCTGGCGGCTCTGTTTCCTATTGCCCTTGCAGTCGCCGTCGATCCTGGCTGGACCATGCTATTCTGGGTGGTCGGCGTGTTCCTCGTGGCTGAACTGATCAGCAACAATGTCGTCGAGCCATGGCTTTATGGCGCCAGCACAGGCCTGTCATCGCTGGCCATCATCATTGCGGCAATCTTCTGGACAATGCTGTGGGGCCCTGTCGGCCTATTCCTAGCGACGCCCCTAACCGTCTGCGCTGTCGTTATCGGGCGCTACGTCCCGCAACTTGAGTTCCTGGGCGTGCTTCTTGGCAGCGATCCGGTGCTTGCGCCGGAAGAGCAGCTTTATCAACGCCTGCTAGCCGGCAACCTGGAAGAGGCGGTGGAGATTGCTGAAGACTATGTCGACAAATATTCCTCGCACGAGTTCTATGATAATGTGGCCATTCCGGCACTGCGCCTTGCGGAAAACGATCGCCAGCGCAGCACGACGGATACCAATTACCGGCGGCTCGTTGCCGACACGGCGATCTCTGTTGTGCGCGAGGTCGAAGACCATATCCGGGAAAAGGCCTCCTCGGCGGCCGAGCGGGGCGAAGATCGCACAGCTGAGCGGCGACCGTGTGTCCTCTGCGTCGCCGGTCGCACTGAGCTAGATCACGCGGCAGCGGAGATGATGGCGCAGGTGCTCGAGGAGCGGAGCATCAGCACCAAGGTCCTGCCGCCGATCGCAGTCAGCCAGGGAGCGCTGGGGCAGCTTGGTCTCGAAGGCGTCGACGTGGTGTGCCTGTCCTATCTGCATCCCCAGCCGCAGGTCTATGCCCGGTACATCCTCCGTCGTCTGCGTCGCCGAGCCCCCCATGTGAAGCTCATCGTCTGCTCCTGGAACCTGGCGCACGGTACGCAACAGACGGAAGAGCTCAACAAGCAGATGGCGGCCGATACGGTATTCGCCTCGCTTGAGGGCTGTATCAAGCAAGTTGATGAATGGATGTGCCGCCCAGCATCTGCCAGCGGTATGCGTCCGGTGCTTCCTGACGTTAGGCAAGAGCAGGTTGCAGCGCTGCACAGCCTCGGTTTGGCCGCCGCGAAAGGACGGCAGTTCGATGCGGCGTCCAAGAAGATCGCGCAGGCGTTCAATGTCCCGATTGCACTCGTATCTCTGGCTGACGATATTCACCCGACTCAGCCAGACGCAATAGACCTATCGCAGGAAAATCAGGCCATTAATCAGGCTCCTCATGAGGAGCCGCTCGGTGCATACGTGATCGCGGCAAACGAAGTGCTGGTTTCCGAAGACGTGACCGAGGACCCACGCTTTGCCGACGATCCGCGCGTGTTGGAGAAAGGCATTCGCTTCTATGCAGGCGTCCCCTTGCGAACCTCAGCTGGACACGTCGTAGGCTCCCTTTGCATCGTTGACACGCAGCCCCGCGAGTTTGTGGATCGAGATCGCCAACGCCTCGAGCAGATGGCCAACGATTTGATGGGTCATATCGAGAGCAGCGCTGCGGCCCTTTCGGACCCGATTGGACCAAGCGCCACGTCCAGGTCTTGATTGTTCAGTGCTTGTGATGGGCATCACCGAACCGACTTCGCGCCACCGTCATTTCTTGTTCGGGGCCAAGCGGAAGCGAACCGACGGGACCTTCGAGTTTGGCCCTGAACGGACAGCAAGTCTCCGCTACTGTCCACTTTCTCGGGGCGAAGCAGACACACGGCCGCGACGCTCGGCGATGTCTCCTTACGACCCCACAACGGACTCTGGTCACCTGCGCGAGAAACTACGCGGGTATGGGCGCTCTGCGGTCACGAGCAGTCTAGGGCGCGTCAATATAGAGTGCCGTCCAGCGCTTTCATGTGACGACCCAGGAACAACGGTGCTATTTCTCTTTGGGCTTCGCGGCTTCCCTAGCTAATCGCTCAGCCCGCAATCGTTCGTAGTTCTTTTGGAAGGCCTCCTGCGCTTTTTCGTATTCAGTTACCGCCCTTCGCTTATGTGCGTGTAGAAAAGCTTTTTCCGCCGGTCGTTGCGCGGGGTCTTTCGTCATTTTATCGATCATGGAATCCTCGGCGGCATTATCGACGCCGCTGCTTGCGGCTAGCAGATGTCCGAACGTTTTTGATTTTGGCCGTGCGCTGCGACGCTGGCCGCGTTTTGCGGGATTGCGTTTTAAGTTTCCGCTCGGGTTGCGGGTCGTGGACAGGCTCGGGTTGCGTGTTACCGACCGGCTGGGGTTGCGTATTGCGGACCGCCTCGGCCAGCATCTCGAGCAGCTCGGCCTTCGTCTTATCGCTCATAGATCACCTCCGTGACCGATGAGACGACGGTAGCGCGGCTACAGTGCCCCGCAAGAAAAACCGCTGATTAAGATTGCTGGTTAAGTTTAATGGCGGTGACTTCACTGGGAAGAGCACACGTCGAACATTCGCGGCTTGAGGTGTGCTTTTTGACGTGGTTCGGACATTGCTGCTTGGCTTCGTTGGGACGCTTGCATCCGGCCGGAGCGCGACGGTCGTGATCAGAGATGCGAGGGCCTTCGGGAAGAAATCAGAAAGTTCAGCCGCAACTAGGATCGCGCCGCGGAGAATCCCGTAATTTTCCGTGCTGCTCACCATTACGTCGGTCGTGATCTCGTAGAACTTCCACGGCGCACCCGAGAGGCCGCCAAAGCCTCTTCTCCGTACGGAACAAGTTGCCGAGAAGCCACACGACTCCATGGGAATCCGATGCGTGCTATCATTATGTGGCGATGCTGGCTTCTCGGGCTTAATGATGTTGTAGCAGCGAAGACGGCGCCAAGCGCGCCGCAGGGACTAGAACGCTCAGGTAATTTGCCGCGTGATTGGCGATCAGTCGGTACAACACCCGAAGGAGTCGAACCGCGACATGAGCTTGGACGATCAGAATGCGGAATCCGGTCGTTACCTGGAGGCGCCGGACGCCGCCTCGGCGCCTCCCGGTGCGCGCGAAAACGGGAAGATGCGCTTTGAATTCAAGGCGACGGACTTCGTCGTCTATCCGGCGCACGGTGTTGGACAGATTCTGTCGATTGAAGAGCAGACCGTTGCAGGAGCGAGCCTGGAGTTCTTCGTGATCTTTTTCACAAAGAGCAAAATGACCGTCCGCGTTCCCGTCCGGAAAGCCGCGAACGTCGGAATGCGTAAGCCATCGGATCATTCCTCGGTCCAAGGAGTGAAACAGATTCTGAGCGAAACTCCCCGGAAAGGCCGCGGCAACTGGTCCCGGCTTGCTCAGGAATACGAAGGCAAAATCAAATCCGGAGATATCGTCGCGGTCGCGGAGGTCGCTCGCGATCTTTTCCGACCGGGCGACTCCGGCCAGAGTTTCAGCGAACGGCGGTTGTACGTGTCGGCGCTCGATCGCCTCTGCGGAGAAATCGCGCTGGTAGACGGAATCTCCGAGGAACAGGCCCTCAAGGAACTTGAGGGCCTGTTGAAGACCGGCAAGCTCAAGCGTAGCGCCTGACTGCCTAGCTAGTTCAGAGGCAAAGCAGGCTTTAGCGCTATGAATCAAGATGCTTAGTCCTTGGCGTTCACTTCGAGACCCCTAACCTCGCGCCCGTTGCAACGCTGCTTCCAAGCGGACCTTTTCCTTTTCCCAACGCGCTTCTTCGGCCCGCGCCTTTTCCTCGAGAGCCTCGATCTCTTGTTGAAGGTCCGCAGTGATGTTTTCGTGCTTCCGACGGGCCGCATCGAATGCACCTTGCGCCTTGTCGACGGCGTGCTGACGTCGCTCGCCCTCCTTCTGTCGGGCGGCTTCTTCCTTGGCGCGTTCGCGCTCGCGGCGCTCTTGCTCCTTCTCGAAAGCGAGTGCGGCCTTCCGGTCGGCCGCCTCGTCGTGGCTGCGCTTTGAAGGCCTCTGCGGTTGGCGGCCTGCAGACTTCCGGCCTGCCTTCTTCGAACGGTCGCCGGCGAGGTCGGTAGGCAGCTCGGCGTGTTCCTTGAATGGCCCGCTAGAGCCGACGGGTCGCTTCAGAACGACGCCCGGCGCCGCCATGGTCGCCTCGATGACGTCGGGATCCTCGCTTTGCATCGCCGCACCCTGGTGGAAGACGTTGCTATCGGCGCCCCAAGCCTCCAGAGCCGCCTTCATTGATGGTGCCGCTACCGCCAGATCGAAAAAACCGAGCGAAGTTTGGTACGTCTTCAGCTTCCTCGCCATTTGCGTATTCTCCTGCGCGTCGGCTAGGTCGTGATGCGATCAAGATCCATTGGAATCCGGCTGTTCGGAAACGCCTTCCTCGCTTCGGCTAGTATTTCCTCGTCTTTATAGCGACCGGAAATGTGGGTCAGGACGAGCAGCTTGACTTCGCTCGTAGCCGCAAGGGCGGCCGCTTCCGCCGCGGTGAGATGTCCGTAGTCCCGCGCGATGGCAGCGTCGCGGTCCAGAAACGTGGCCTCGATCACCAGCACATCGGCGTCGCGGACGTGTTCGGCCAACCCGTCTGTAGTTTCGGCATCGCCCACGATAACAAGTTTCTTGCGTCGCTCTGGTGGCCCGAGGACGTCTTCGGGATCGATCGTTCTACCGTCCGCGAGCGTTACCGACCTTCCTTCCGCCAGTTCCTTGCGCACCGGGCCGTCCGGCACTCCGAGGGCAGCGAGGCGTTCCGGCCGAAGATGACGGCGGGCCCGGCTTTCGAAGGAGAAGCCGAAGCTGTCCGTGTCGCGATGTCGGACTGGAAAGCAACCGATCGTGAAGTTGCCGGCGTCGAGGACCCGGCCGGTCGCCAGCGGGACGAGCTCAAGCGGAATAGGCGCTCGCCCCTCGCCCCACAGCCCCGCGAGCATGCGTACGACAACGTCGAGGGTGTCCGGGCTGCCTTGAACCGTCATCAGGTCGTTGGTTCGTCGAAGCCGCAGAGTCGAAAAAAGACCGGGAATACCGAGCACGTGGTCGAAGTGGCCGTGGGTTAGCAGAATCCGGTCGAGCCTTCGGAAGCCGGCGCCGCTGCGCAGCAACTGACGCTGGGTGCCCTCCCCGCAATCCACCAGGACGCGATGACTCCCTACCTCGATGAGAAGTGCGGGGTGGTTGCGCTCTGCCGACGGAACGCTCGCCGATGTCCCGAGGAAGGTGAGCGCGAACATCCGTGGCTTGGTTTCAGGCCGTCTTACGCTGCGGCCTGGCCGCCGGCTTCTTCGCCGTCTCCTTCACCTGCTTCTTGCCGGCGATCGGCATCAGCATCTCCTTCTGCCCGGCGGAAGCCTTCCGTGGCTTCTTCGCCGGCTTCTTCGGGACCGAGGTCTCGGCCGCAGCGCCGCCGATGCTCTTGCGCAGCGCGTCCATCAGGTCGACCACGTTCTCGCCGCGGGGACGCTCTTTCGCGGTGATTGGTTTGCCGGCGCGCTTCTGGTTGATGAGATCAATGAGGGCGGTTTCGTACTGGTCTTCGAACTTGTCCGGGTCGAAGTGGCCCGCCTTCTGATTGACGATGTGCCTGGCGAGATCGAGCATGTCCTTGGTGACTTTGACATCCTGGATGTCGTCAAAATACTCGTCCGCAGAACGCACTTCGTATGGATAGCGCAGCAGCGTTCCCATCAGCCCCTTGTCGAGCGGATCGAGCGCGATGATGTGCTCCCGGTTGGTCAGCACCACGCGCCCGATCGCAACCTTGTTCATCTCTCGGATGGTCTCGCGGATGACGGCGAAGGCGTCATGGCCCACCTTGCCGTCCGGCACCAGGTAGTAGGGGCGGATGAGATATCGCGGATCGATCTCACTGCGGTCGACGAACTCGTCGATCTCGATGGTCCGCGTCGATTCCAGCGCGACGTTCTCGAGCTCTTCCTTGGTCACCTCGATGAAGGTGTCGGTGTCGACCTTGTAGCCCTTGACGATGTCCTCGTTGGCGACCTCTTCACCGGTATCGGCGTCCACCTTGGCGTATTTGATGCGGTGGCCTGTCTTCCGGTTGAGCTGGTTAAACGAGACCTTTTCGGATTCCGACGTGGCCGGATAGAGCGCGACCGGACAGGTGACGAGAGAAAGGCGCAGGAAGCCTTTCCAGTTAGCGCGGGGGGCCATCGCGGGGAACTCCAATATTGGTGCCGGATTCAAGACGATCCACCCAGCTTGGTTCCGACATCGCGGCCTTCCCAATAGGATGATTTTTTCTCAGCGACTATTTGGGCGGACTCGACTTTTGTTCACTTTATGTTCTAATCCGGAATGACCGATCGACCCGCGAGCTGGCGCATGCCGACCCCAAAGCAGATGGAAAAACTGGCCGCTGAAGCCGCCCGTAGGCGGGACCTCTCCCCGGCGGCTCCGGAGGCGCCCCTCCCGGCTGAATATGGGGAATCGGTACTCAAAGACCCTCGCGCCGACGCGACCGGGGCCGAGATGCGGCAGCGACGTCTTTCCGAAGTTCAGCGCCACGTGCTGCGGATCTCCTGCCGTCGCTGCGAGCGGACCGTGGAAATCCAGACCGCCGATGCAGTCCGATTGTATGGTGGCAACGCGGTCTGGAAGGACGTTGCGCAGCGGCTGCTCGACAACACCTGCCAGCAGCGCACCGGTAGGCATGAAGAAGACGGGTGCTGGCCGGCGTTCGAGACGTCGTAGCCCGCTCCGGATCGCCGATCCGATCTCTTTGCGCCTGGATGTCCGGATGGCCCCGAAAGATCACCCTACGCCCCTGTCGGGCGGCGATCGCAAGGTTCTGGCGAAAGAGCTCGGCAAGGCACGCGCGATGGCCAACATCCTGGCCGCCCAATCGACGGAGATGCGGGCCAAGGACGAGGCGATGATCCAGCAAGCTGACCGGCTGCTTTGCGAAAGCTGGAACGAGCGGATGTGGAGCGATGGCGAGCCGATCGATCCGTCGCCCACCATCGACCAGGCCGTGAATGGAGGTTACCTCTGGCTTGAGATCAGGTGCGCGCGGTGCAAGACGCCGAGCGACGTCGACCTCGCGGGATGAAGCACCCGCCGACCATCTTCGTGCACGATCTCGCCAGCCAGCTGCGCTGCCGCAAATGCGCTAAGGCGGGCCGGCGTGCATCCGCGACTGTGCTACAATTGGCCTGGCAGCCTCGCCACCCTCGAACCGAAACCTGACTGACGTGCAATCTCTACTCGATCACGACAAACCAGGCCGCCATCATCGCGCTGTTTCGTGTCGAGAATCGTTACGTTGGCAATCTGGCGGCGATGCCTGGGGTGTTTCCGGACTACACCGCTCCGATCGTGCGCAATGGGGCCGAGGGCCGCGAACTCGCTACGGCGCGGTGGAGGATGCCGTCGTCGCAGCACGCCCTGATGGCAGCAACCAAGAAGCGCGCGGCAAAGCTCGAAGCGAAAGGTAAACCGGTCGATTTCAAGGAACTGCTGCGGATGGAGCCGTCATCGGCGCGCGCCACGAGGCCCAGCTTCGCGACAAAATCCGCGCGGTCGACTGATCGCTGGACCCTGCGCTCATCGCCCACTCAGCCGCGCGTGCGACGTGATGCCGGCCTATCCCTATTATCCCTACCGCACCCAGCAAGGTTTTGTGCGGCTCAACCCGTCGTTGGTGTGTGGCCGGCTAGACCGCCTTTGTCAGCGCACCATCGATGATCAGGTTGGTACCGGAGATACGGCTCGCGATTGGGCTGGCGACGAAGACCACTCCTACGGCCACTTCTTCCGCAGTCCCCATCCGGCCGGTCGGGTTCAAGCCCATCGCCATCTTGTAGAGCTCGGGCGAGCCATGCTCGATGTTCTGCCAGATGCCACCCTCGAAATAGGTGTTGCCTGGTGACACCGCGTTGACTCGGATTCCTTTCGCGGCCAACTGGTTGCTCAATCCCTTGGCGTAGTGGATCAGCGCCGCCTTGAAGGCACCGTACGAGCCGGCGGCGAAATCGACCTCGAACCCGGAGACGCTGGAGACGATGACGATCGATGGCGTTTTTGATTTTTCCATATAAGGAAGGGTTGCCGCCACCGCATGAACCGTGTGCATCATGTCGGTGCGGAACGATGCCTCCCAGGTGTCCGCGGTGTCGCCGACCGCGAGTGCACTGACGTTGCACACCAGGATATCGGCGCCGCCGAGTTCAGCCGCCGCGCCATCGACCCATTGCTTCAATGCGGCGGGGTCGGCGACATCAGTCGGCTTGCCCCAGGCCTTGACGCCCTTGCCCTTCAACGCCGTGACCACGCTGTCGATCTGCTCCGGCTGCCGCGCACAGATGGCGACATTGGCGCCTTCGGCTGCAAGCAGATCCGCGATCGCACGGCCGATCCCCTTGCTGCCACCCGTCACCAGGGCGTTCTTACCTTTCAGTCCCAGATCCATGGTTCATTCCTCGGTTGAGATGCCACACATCCGTTCGCTCGATCGATGTCTTCGTATTGCTCGTCAATCCGCAGCCTTCGTGATCAACGCGCGGTAGCTATGCGGCATCCGCATCGCGACCAGATCTTTCCGGCGCACGACATTGGTCGGATAGACTGTATCGAGATTGGTCGTGTCCATCGTGGCTGTCGCCGTACCTTCGACATCGGGCGCGATGGCCTCGCGGCGCGGAAACTCGAAGGTATCGGGCCCGAACACGCCGCTCAAGCCGGGGTATCCTTCTTCGGGATTGAACACGTTCGAGAACGCGAAATATAAATTATTCTCGCCGGCGCGAACCCGGAAGTGATGCCAATGATAGGGATCGGCGCCGGTTGGGATCGGATGGTCCTGCGGCACCAGAGATCCCGGATGCGGCGAGCTGAAACGCTCCTTCACCGCGGCCGGGCAGGCTATGAGGTCGCATCCCTCAAGCGCGAGGATCCGGCCGGCTTCGGGAAATGACGCGTCGTGACCGATCAGAAGCCCGATGCGTCCGACCGGCGTGTCGGCCACGACCCAAGCGTCGCCGGCGCTCGCCCAGTTGCGCTCGGCGTCCGTCAGATGGATCTTGCGATAGACCGCGACGAGGCCTTCGGGCCCGATCAGGCAGGCGCTGTTGTAAATCGCACCACAGTCCCGCTCGGCAAGGCCAACGACAATATGCATGTTCAGCTCCGCCGCCAGTCGGCATAGCCGATCAGTGACCGGCCCCGGAATGGGCTGCGCCCGCGCGCCGGTCTCGACGAGTCCGCTTACCGCAAGCTCTGGAAACACGACCAGATCAGATCCGCTCTGAAGTTTTGCCTGTCGCGCGAGGGAAGCAATGCTGGCGAGATTTACTTCGACGTCGCCGCCGGGCTGCATCTGCGCGACCGTAATCTGCGAAATCCGCCCCGGAGGCCACGGTCTGTGGCCGTACAGCTTGAAGAAGTCACGCGGATTCCAGCTGAACGTATCGGAGAGCAGCCCGGCATAGAGTTCGGGGCGACGCTGGACGAACACGGCCTCGCCGCCGACACGCCGCGCGCGTGTCGCCTCGAGGTCCATGTCGGCGACCGCAAAGCCGTCGCCGCCGTCGATCACGGCGGAGACCGTGCCATCCGGCGCGATCACGCAGCTGCCGCCGCTGAACTGAACCGAGCGCTCCAGCCCCCAGCGATTGCTCTCGATCAGATAGCAGCCATTCTCGAAGGCCCGGCTGATCCAGTACGGCGCCGGCGTGCGCTCCGCCAGCCAGTTCGAGATATGGCAGATCACGTTGGCGCCCTGCAGCGCGACCAGACGCGCGGTCTCCACAAAATGAATGTCCATGCAGATCAACAGCGCGATACGTCCGATCGGCGTGTCAAACACCTGATGGCCGAGATCGCCGGCCGCCGCCCATTTCGGTTCCGAAATATAGGGGTGCGACTTGCGGTGCCGACCGACGACGCCGTCGGGCCCGATCAGCACCGCGCAGTTGAAATGGATGCCGTCGCTGTCGATCTCCGGCATGCCGATAACGATGTAGCAATCATGCTTGCGCGCGAGCGCGGTGAAACGGTCCGTGGTCGGCCCCGGAACCGTCTCGACGAACGGCGCGACCTCGGCCCGATCGAACCAGCAGTAACCCGTGGTGCCCATCTCCGGGGTGACGATAAGCCGGGCGCCAGCCAGCGCCGCGGCCTCGCAGAGTTCGATCAGCCGCGCGATGTTGCGCTCCTTCTCGAACATGGTCGGCTCGAACTGGACGGTGGCGACCTTGTGCACGCGCGACATCACGGGCTCGCCCTTCAGACCAAAAACGACTTCTTGATCGAGGCGCCCATCGTGTATTTCGGATCCACCATGTTGCCGAGCCGGACGCGGCCGGCCTGCGTCAGCAGCATGTAGGCGTCGATTTCCTCAAAACCGTAGTCGGCCGCCATCCAGCGGCACAGCTCGCGATAGGCGATGCGCGCGGCATCCTCCATCGGCCGTGCCGAGCCGATCGTCATGATAAAGTCTTTGGTCTCCAGCCGCGGCCAGGCGATGCTCCAGCCCTTGATCAGGTCGACCTGGACCGTAGTCACGGTCGGATGCTCGATCGCGACGCCACAAAGTTCGCCGTCGCCCTGTGCGGCATGGCAATCGCCGAGATAGAGTAGCGCGCCCTTGGTGTTAACAGGCAGATAGACCACCGCGCCGACGCCGACGTCGGGCAGGTCCATGTTGCCACCGTAATAATCCGGCACCAGCGACGAGATTGCCTCAATCTCCGGCGAGGTACCGATGGTACCGATGAAGGGTTCATAAGGCAACGTGATCTTATCGTTCCATTTGGTGCCGTGCTCGAGCGTGATCTCGAGCTTCTTGACCCTCTCGGGCAAGGCCGGATTGAGCAGCGCGGTCTGGCCGGTGCCGACCAGGCCGCCGAATTCCGGCATCACGACGGTGGTGCCACGCGGTTGCGGGCCCCGCGGCACGATGCTCTCGATGTAGACCGCAAGCGTATCGCCCTTCTCGGCGCCGTTAACCCAGATCGGCCCGTTCTGCGGATTGAGGAAGGGGAAGTTGAGAATTTTTGTCGGACTGTCGGTCTCGTGCTTGATCGCACCCTCGAACGCATCGTGGGTCTCGGCGGAGACCACCGCGCCGGGATCGATGGTGAGGACCGGCTTGACGTAGGGACCGTAGACATAGTGGTACTTGCCCTGATCGGCTTCGGTGATCATGTGATGAATGCCAGGTTTGCCTTTGGCGACGCCCTTGCTTGCCATGATCGAATTGTCTTGCCAGGCCATCGATGTTCTCTTTCTCTGCTGTTAGCGACGTGGAACGGCTTCAAACCGCGAGGTGGCGGCGCATTTCCGCCTGGTTGTCGAGCGCGGCGTGATCGAGGCTCGCGACGATGCGGCCCTTGTCCATGACGTAGCATCGCTGCGCCATGGCCCGGATCATGTCGAGGTTCTGCTCGACCAGGATGATAGTTACGCCGGTTGCACGGTT
This sequence comes from Bradyrhizobium valentinum, assembly GCF_001440405.1. Classification (GTDB taxonomy): domain Bacteria; phylum Pseudomonadota; class Alphaproteobacteria; order Rhizobiales; family Xanthobacteraceae; genus Bradyrhizobium; species Bradyrhizobium valentinum. Next base: position 10,636 of record NZ_LLXX01000126.1, on the reverse strand, counting down.
GAGTTCGACCATGTTGCGGGCGATGTCCTGGACGATGTTGGGCTGGATGCCTTCCGATGGCTCGTCGAGCAAAATGAGGTTGGGATCTGATATCAGCACACGCCCGATCGCGAGCTGCTGCTGCTGGCCGCCGGACAGGGTACCGGCGCGCTGGCTCCAGCGCTCGGCCAGGATCGGAAAGGCGTCCAAGATGCGCTTTTTGCTGGCTCGAGGAATCTCGCCCTTGATCGCGGCGCCGACCACGATGTTCTCGGCGACCGTCAGGCGCGGAAATACGTCGCGGCCCTGCGGCACGTAGCCCATGCCGAGCCGCGCACGCTTGTGCGACGGCAACAGCTCTACCGCTTCACCGCGATAGACGATCGATCCGCTCATCGCCGGCACCAAGCCAATGAGGCTTTTCATCAAGGTGGACTTGCCGACGCCGTTGCGGCCAATCACGGCGACGATCTCGCCTTCCCGTACCTCGATCTCAAGGCTCTGCAGCACCGGCTTGCCGCCATAGCCCGCGCGCAAACCCAGCGTCGAGAGGATCACTTCCTTGCGCGACTTCACGGACACAGGCTCCCTACACATGGGCCTGGCCCAGATAGATGGCAGCGACGCGCTCGTCGGCGACGATCTGTTCGATCGAGCCTTGCGCGAACACTTGGCCGAGATGCAGCACAGTGACCCGCTGTGCAACTTGGCGCACAAAGGCCATATCGTGCTCGATCGCTAACACGGTCATGCCGTCTACATTGAGCCGCTGAACCATCTCGCCGGTCTGGTGCGTCTCTTCCGGCGACATGCCTGCGGTCGGCTCGTCGAGCAGCAACAGTCGCGGCTTCAGGCCGACCGCCATGCCGATCTCGAGCCACTGCTTCTGCCCGTGACTGAGATTGCCTGCAGTCTGCTCTTGGTCGGCTTCAAGGTTGAGGAACGTCAGCAGTCGGTCGATTTCGCGCGCAAGCTCGACGCCATGGTGCTGCCGCTGCAAAGCAATTTCGAGGTTCTGACGAACCGACAGGCCCTTGAACACGCCCGGCACCTGGAATTTGACCGAGAGCCCGCGGTCAATGCGAGCAAAGGATTTCAGCGCAGTGATGTTCTCGCCGGCGAACAAAATATTGCCGCTGCCGGGGTGGTGCTCGCCGAGGATCAACCGGAACAGCGTGCTCTTGCCGGCGCCGTTCGGGCCGATCAGACAATGGATTTCACCGGCTTCGAGTTCGAGGTCGACCGAATTGGTGACGTGCAGGCCGCCGAAATGCTTGTTCAGACCGCGCAATTCGAGCAGCGCCATCAGACGCCTCCCTTGCCGCGGTGTACGACGAGCCGAGAGAGAAGATTCATGGCGCCGAGCACGAGCCCGTTCGGCGCGATCAGCACGGTCAGCACCAGCAGCACGCCCATGAAGACCAGCGCGTACTGGCTGCCATAGATGGTCAGCGCCTGAAAGGCAGCGAGCACCACCAGCGTGCCGATCACAGTCGAAGTTAGATCGCTGCGGCCACCGACCGCGACCCAGATCAACGGCAGGGCCGCAGCGGTCATGCCCATGCTCGACGGCGTGATGTATTGCCCCCACACCGTGTAGAGCACGCCGGAGAGACCCGCGAGCCCGGCCCCGATCACAAAGGTGATGAGCTGATACTTGCGGACGTCGTAGCCCAGCATTTCCGCGCGTTCCGGATTCTCCCTGATCGCGACGATGACATTTCCGAAACTCGAATTCATTAGGATACGCAGGCCGAGATAGACCAGCACCAGGAGCCCAAGCACGAAATAATAGAGCCCGATATCGGCAAAAAGCACGATGTCGCCGCCGGGCCACGGAATCGTTAGCGGCGACATCGCGCTCATCCCGTTGAAACCGTTGAGGCGCGCCACGCCAACGCGCCATTCGGGGCCCGCAGTCTGGGCCATAAATCGCTCCAGCATCAAGGTCACCGCCAGCGTGACGATGCCGAGGAAGACGCCCGCGATACGGCCGAAGAACATGAAATAGCCGAGCAGCAAAGCGAACAGCGCCGCGATGACGACCGCCAGCACCAGCGCGACCAGGGTGAAGCCGTAGGCGGCACCGAAATTGAGGGTGAGGATGCCGTAACTGTAGCCGGCGATGCCGAAGAACGCGGTCTGGCCGAACGAGAGCGAGCCGCCATAGCCCCAGATCAGGCACAAGCTGAGCGCGATGAATACCCAGACGAAGAAATACACGGTGTTGCCGACGGTGTAGCCGTCGCTGAACAGCGGATAGGCGCACGCGATCGCGAGCACGATGGCGAAGATGATCCAGAACGCGGGGCCGCGGCCGATCGTCTGCGGACCTTCGAGGCGACGGAGGAAACCAGGCAATCCGTTCACTGCAGTGGATCCTTCAGGTTCGTTCGCGCAGCAGGAATCCGGAAATGCCCTTCGGCAGTATCCGGACGACGATGATCACGGCCACCAAGAGACCGATCTGGCCGAACAATTGTCCCTGCCACGAGGTCAACCCCGACTTCACTACCGCAAGGACCGCGCCGGCGGGTGCCGTCCCAAGGAACACGTCGGCGCCGCCGATCACGACGGTGACAAAGGCTTCCATGATGAAGGTGGCGCCCATGGTCGGCACCAGTGTCATGGTCGGCGCATAGAGACCGCCGGCAAGGCCGGCGAGCCCGGCGCCGCAGGCAAAAGTGAGGCTGTAGATTAAGCGGGTGTCGACGCCGAGTGCGGCCGCCATGTGCGGCACCTGGATAGTGGCGCGGGCGAGCACGCCGAAGCGGGTCCAGTTGAACAGCGCATAGAGGCCGCCGAGCACGCCGAGCGCGGAGGCGAACAGCACGAGGCGGTAGATCGAATAGGAATACGCGCCGACCTGAAAGCTGCCGAACGGGGTTCCGACGCCGGCCATGGTCGAGCCTACCATGATCAAGGTGCCCTGGGTCGCAATCAGGCTAAGGCCCCAGGTAGCGACGATGGTGTCGAGGGGACGGTCATAGAGATGGCGGATCACCACGAGCTCAACCAGCGCGCCGACCAGGGCCGCTACGATAGCGCCGGATAGGATCGCCAGCGGCAGCGGCAGCCCGACATGAGCGGTGGAAGCCGTCACATAAGCGCCGCACATGATGAACTCGCCATGTGCGAGATTAATCACGCCCATCATGCCGAAGATCACCGCCAGCCCGCATGCCGACAGCACCAGGAAAGCGAAAGCATCGCCGAATTGATAGAGCGCCGAGAAGGCGAGTGTCGCGATGTCCATGAACCGACCGGATGATGGGGATGCAGGCTACGATACTTCAATAGTTAAAGTGACCATCGCCCCGGCGGCCAGGAGTACCCACCGGGGCGACGCCGACGCCACGGTCAGGGTTTCGGCGGCGGGTTGGACGGCGTGTACTGTGCCATCGGATCCTTCTTGGTCAGGTCGCAGCCCACATCACCCAGCCAATACGGCTTGATGTCCTCCCAGACTTTCGGGAACGAGATCGAGTGATCAGCACCGACCTTGGCGAGGTAGATGGTGTGCGACATGTGCTGGCTCTTCGGATCGATGCAGACCTTGCCTTCCGGGGCATCCATGCAGACGTCGCCGGCCGCGATCACCTTGCGAATGTCTTCCCGCTTGGTCGACTTCGCCCGTTCCACCATCTGCTTGTAAAGGTAGACCGCGAGATAGGAATTCTCGGCTTCCTGATTCACATAGGGCTCGCTCGGGAACTTGGCCTTGAACTTGGCGAAGAACGCCTTGCTGGTCGGGGAGTCGATCTCCTCGATGTAGTTGGTTGTGACGTACATGTCCTTCAGGCTCGGCGGCTTGAAGCGCTTGTGCTCATATCCCTGCCCGACATTGACCGAGGAGGCCATCGGCAGATTGACGTTGGCGGATGCCGCTTGTTCATAATAGGAGGCCTGCGCGGTGCCGACCAAGAGCGTCACCACGAAATCCGGTTTTGCTTTCTGAATGTTCTGGATACTTTGGGAGAACTGCGACACGCCGAGCGGGATGAACTCTTCGCCGGCCATCTTGCCGCCGTTCTCCTTGACGATCTTGCGCACCCATTCCGCCGAGATCTGGCCGAAATTGTAGTCGGCGGCGAGCGTGTAGACGTTCTTGCCGTATTTCTCCATCATGTAGGGAATCAGCGTGGAAAACTGCTGCTCCGGCACCGCGCCAGTGACGATCATGTGGCCGTCACAGACGCCGCCTTCATACTGATTGTTGTAGAACGCAAAGCCGTTGAATTGATCGACGATCGGGCGATAGGCTTCGCGCGAAGCGGACGAAAAGCCGGCGAACACCACGTCGACCTTGTCACGCTGCAGCACCCGGCGCATGAATTCCTGATAGCGGGTGTTGTCGGACTGGGTGTCGTAAGTAACGAGCTCGATCGGACGGCCGGCGATGCCGCCAGCCTTGTTGATCTCCTCGGTCGCAAGCTGGATCGCGTGCACCTTGCCAATGGTGGCCGCCGCGAAATCGCCGGATTGATCCTCCAGTACCCCGAGCTTGATGGGGTCTGCCGCAAACGCCGCACCTGCCGCGAGGACAAGCGTCCCCGTGAGGGCTACGGCGCGCAGCCCCCGCAATACACTTCTGGTCATGTCGGTGTCTCCTACATCGCTTGCTTGGTTCCGCCTCTCAGCGTGATGCTGTTCGCGCGGCCGGGAATGTCGGGCGAATCGACCCGTCTGCTTAGAAACCCCTCGCAGTAAAGTTCCAGATTCTGCCGCGCGCGCATGCTCGCGCGGCGAAGCTGGGAATAGGCGCCCTCTTCATCGAGACCGTCCTGCTTCATCAAGAAGATCACCGCGCGGATCACGGCACGGCGGCCACGGCGGCGACCTTCGAGATCCTGAAGACGGGCGTACACGTTGTTGCGCAGCAGGAACTGATTGATGCCCATGAAAAGCGAGGTGTAAACGGCGCCGCCATGCACCGGCTTGCGCAGGAAGGACGTGGCGCCAAAGTCGACCAGCGCCTTGAGCCGGCTCGGCGCCTCAACGCCGACCAAACCGATCACCGGCACTGGCGGCAGGCGCGAGACCGGATTGACGTCGATCGCAACCGCGCCTTCGAGGTCGCCGTCGACGAACAGGATGTCACGTTCGGCCTGAAGACTGCCGATATCGATCTGGGCGCGGCCGCCGACAATTTCCGGGTATTCGCAGGAGACGCCGAGCTTAGCGAGCGTCGTTTCGAGCGTGGTCTCCCTTCCGCCGCGCGCCGTAATCACCAAAGCGCGGCCATCTTTGAAATTCTGCAGCAGTCGGGATGTCATGATTGCACCACTCTGAGCACGGGGGAGCGCATTGTGACCGCGAAACGCGGTGACGACTGGACGAGATAGGGATCGGGAGCGACGGGGCTGCGCGCTTCCAGCAGCACTTCGAATTGCCCGTTGGCGGCCGAGCGGCCGATGCGCGGCGTCAGCCAAGCGTGATAGGTCTGTGGATCAATGCGCACCTCACCCTGCGGCGCCAGTAGCCGCTGGTTCGCGACCGCAGCGCGCACGGGGCGGGCGTCGTCGGTGCCGGCCTGTTCCAGCGACGCGGCCAGCAGCTTGACCGCGATGTAGGAAGCTTCCGCATCGGCGGACGATACCGGCCCGTCAGGAAACGCCTTGGCATATGCTTCGATAAAGGCCGCGTTCGGCGGCGAATTCAGGGAAGAGAAATAGACGCTGGAACTGAGATGCCCATCGATGGCCCCGCCGCCGATTTCGGCCAGTTCCGGTTCCGACAGCGTGCAGCTCGCCACCGGAATGTCATTGGCCTGATCGATGCCGCGCACTTTGCAGGCAGCGCGGAACGCACGGAAGAACGCGTATGCGCTGGTACCGATCAGATTGTTGAAGACGAAATCGGGACGCTGGTCGAGGATCGCCGATATCACCTGGTCGAACTCGGTGTCGCCCACCGATAGATACCGCTCCGCGATCACGCTGCCGCCGCGCGCGGTCAGTGCCTCGCGGAAGATGCGGTTGTTCTCCCAGGCCCAGATGTAGTTGGACCCGACGCAAAAGGCCCGGTCGCCGACCCTCGATGCGAGGTAGTCGACCAGTGGCAGAACATGCTGATTGGGCGACGCGCCGGTATAGATCACATTGTCGGAGCTTTCGAAGCCCTCGTAATGCGACGGATACCACAATAGCCCATCGAATTTCTCGAAGCACGGAATGACCTCCTTGCGGCTCGAGGAGGTATAGCAGCCGACCACCTGCCGGATGCCTGCGCCGAGCAGTTCGAGGCTGAGCGCACGGTAACGCCCGAGATCGCCCGACGGGTTGACCACGACCGGCTCGAGAACCACCGGGCCGGCGGCCTCGGCATTTTCACGGAACGCCAGCATCGCGCCGTTCAGCATCGAGCGCGCGACGACGCTGTAAGGCCCCGTCGTCGAAAACATCACGCCGATACGATACTGCTTCCGCACCAATCACCCGATCAAAAAACAAAAAGCGCCCGCCGGCTGTGAAGCCGAGGGCGCCCTCGCCACCAACTGGACACGCTCGAACCTGAAGCGCGGTGTTGGAAATGGTTTGAACTTATCGCGTTAAAGGGCAGCTTTGCCCAACGCTTGTACGTTAGGCTCCCTTAGAACGACCATGCTGTCAAGCATGATGTTGTGGCTGCGATTGCATCAATTCATGACTTGCTGCAGAAAAACTATGCAAGCGCGGCGAGCCGCCGTAACCGTTCGCGCAAGTGTTCTATTTGTCCAACATCTGTATAAGGACCGCGTTGTAGCGCTGGGTCCGGTTGTCCCGTTTGACGGTGACTCCGGTCCAGTCCTTTTCTGTCACGGTGTCCAGGTCATTCTTGTCGTGACGCCTGTACACGCGGGCACCGACGTCGAATAACCTCGACTGGGAACCCGTCATTCATTTCCGCCGTTTCTGTGCGGTTTCATTTGGGCGCGATCAACCTGGCCGCTCAGCGCGGCGATGCCATGACGCGTGAAACACGCTCGCAGCTACGCCCATGCCGATCGGGCGCTCATTCGGCGAATTAGCGACAGTTGCCAGTGTCCGCTTCGCGGTCAAAAGGCGACATCTGCTTACTACCGCTTAGGTCAGCTTTACACTCAGCAATGGACATAAGAACGAACGTTGTCAGGTGCACCCCGTCCCCTTTTTCAGCCCCTTAAACGAGCTGGCCCGCAGCAAGCCTTCCGACGTGATGTCCCTGTATTCCACGTCCGCGAAGAATTTCGGCTCGACCCATGTGGCCTTAGGCTTACGGATGGGTCTGGTCAGTTTTGACTTCGGGCTGACCACCGTGTCGAGCTGCTTCCTGATTTGGCTGGAGACAGTGCGAGACCAGCCCGTCCCGACCTTTCCCATATAAACCAGTTCCTTACCTTGCTGCTTGCCGAGGTAGAGCGCCGCGACGCCGCTTGGGTCTTTGACAAATCCGACGACCGGAAACTTGCCCTTCTGCACGGCCTTGATTTTCAGCCACGCTTCATTTCGCTCCGATCGGTACGGCGCGTCCGCCCGCTTCGAAATGATGCCTTCCCAGTTCAACTTGACGGCATGCTCGAACATCTTCTGCCCATCGCCGACGAGATGTTCAGAAACAGCACCGGAAGCTCGATGTCGTTTTCGCCGAGCAGGTCTAGAAGGAGTTGCTTGCGTTCGATCTGCGATCGCCTGCGAAGGTCTCCGTCGCGCCAGAGGAGGTCGAATGCATAAAAGACCAGTCGATCCTGTCTGCCTGCGGCTAGTTCTGCCTGCAGTTCCGAGAAGTTCGTGTGCCCCTCATGGACGACAACCACCTCACCATCTATGATGGCTTGACCCGGAATATCGATGGCGCCAGCAATGACAGAGAACCTTTTGGTCCAGTCCAACCCGGTGCGGGTGTAGACCTTCCTCCGTCCACTGTTTACGTGAACCTGCACGCGATAGCCGTCGTACTTGATCTCATGAAGCCACTGGTCGCCCCTCGGCGCCTTCGACCTCAGCGTCGCAAGCTGGGGATTAATGAAGCCCGGCATCTGAATTTGCTTTGACAATAACTCAACTCACAAAAATGCCCGCCGGAAAGCGAGCATTCTTGCGCAGTTCTCAGAAATCTCGAACAATCAGGGGACGTGATCGTTCCTGCCGCCACCGTTGCTATAAAGATCGGCTTCTACCGCGGGTATCGATCGTCCACTGTCGCATCTCCGTTTTGGGCTAGGACTGACGCACTTATCCCATATCTGCTCGCGCCCCGAGGCATCGGTCAGCGCAACTGACATTCTCGAAGGCAGCGACCTATAGGTGACGGACATTCTGCAAGCCCATTGGCGCAGCCGTGCGATCCATCGTACAAGGGTGCTGAGCTGGATTGCGACCCATGGTGCAAGAGCGGCCAGTCCGAGTTGAGCGGAGGTTGTCGGCGATATTGGCCGCCGACGTGGCTGGCTATTCGCGGCTCATGCATGATGACGAAGAGACTACACACGCCAAACTGACAGCGCTCCTATTGGACGGTGTCGCGCCCGCAATCACCGAACACGGCGGTCGCTTCGTGAAGAACACCGGCGACGGGTTCTTGGCAGAATTTCCAAGTGCGGTCGAAGCAGTTCGGGCCGCTGTGCAGTTTCAGACGCGCATCAAGGAACTTACAATCAGCGAGGTGGAAGACCGCCGTATTGCATTCCGTGTGGGCGTCAATATCGGTGACGTAATCGTCGAACCCCACGACATCTTCGGCGACGGAGTCAACATTGCGGCTCGCCTTGAGAGTATCGCAGAACCCGGCGGCATCTGCATTTCGTCTTCTGCCTACGACTATGTCCGTGGCAAGGTCGGCGTTGAGTTCGCCGATCTGGGTGAGCAGAACCTCAAAAACATCGCCCTTCCCGTGCGGGTCTATGCAGCGGCCCGGGATGGATCGAGCGCGGCGACACTGGCTGAGAGGGCGAGGCTAGGCCCGTTTTCGCCCCCTCGTCTTTCCATCGTTGTGCTGCCTTTCGCCAACCTCAGTGGCGACCCCGAGCAAGAGTACTTCGTGGATGGGGTGACCGAGAGCCTCACCACGGACTTGTCGCGCATCAATGGCGCGTTCGTGATTGCGCGCAACACCGCGTTCACCTTCAAGGGCAAACCGGTTGACGTGAAGAAGCTGGGACGTGAGCTGAACATCCGCTATGTGCTTGAGGGCTCGGTGCAGCGTGGTAGCAACCGCCTCAGGGTGAATGTGCAATTGATCGACACCGAAATCGGCAATCATCTCTGGGCGGAGCGTTTCGACAAGCCCATTGCCGACCTTTTTGACATGCAGGACGAAATCGTATCGAGGCTCGCCAACACGCTAAATACTGAACTCATTTCTGCTGAGGCGCGGCGAGCGGAGCGTTCAACGCATCCAGACGCGATGGACTTGGTTTTCCAAGGTAGGGCTTGGTTCAACAAGGGGTTGACTCCCGACTGCATGGCAAGAGCGCGCAGTTTTTTTGAGAATGCCATGGCGCTCGATCCCGGAAATGTCGAGGCCATGGTTGGTTTGGCGCGGGTCGATGTGACAGCTGGAGGTGGCCTTATAACCGACGACTGGTCAGCCCGGGTTGCGGCGGCCGAGACGACCATAACCCAGACGCTATCCCTCGCCCCGAACCATGCCTTGGCCCACTTGGTCTTGGGCGCCGTGCTAATTTTTACGAACCGCGCAGCTCAGGGCATGGCTGAGTGCGAGGAGGCGTTGGCGCTCGATCGCAATTTGGCCGGCGCTCATGCTCTCATCGGGCACGCCAAGTTTCTTCTTGGCCGAGGCGCAGAAACCGAAGCTCACATCAACGAGGCATTCCGTCTTTCTCCTCGGGACATCTTGGCCCACCGGTGGTTTCTGTCTATCGGCAGCGCCAAGAGGCAGCTCAATGCCGATGCCGAAGCAGTCGTCTGGCTGCGTCGGAGCCTCGACGCAAACCGAAATTATTCTATCGCGCATTTTGTTCTCGCGGCTGGCCTGGCGCGGCTCGGGGAGTTGGACGAAGCGCGGGCTAACGTGCAAGCGGGACTTGCGCTCGATCCAAGTTTCACCATCCGCCGCTATCGTGACATTGCCAGTGCGTGGAGCGACAATCCGACGTACCGTGCCGGACGCGAGCGCGTCATTGAGAGTATGCGCTTGGCCGGGGTGCCTGAGGGGTAATGTCGCAGATGGGTCAAACTGAGAAGTCGGGGCGTTCAACCGGGAGGTCGGCTTTACCCCCAACTCCGGACGTGGCCTTACACTGCGCAAATTGACGCTTTGTGCCAATTTCAGACCTGCAGACCAACTCAACCGTTCACCCAGTGGTCGAGTGACCTGACTTAGTAGT
>NZ_LLXX01000126.1:0-277 GCF_001440405.1 Bradyrhizobium valentinum | reverse complement strand
GCCGGCGTATCCGCCGTATCCGCCGCAGACGTAGCGGGGACCCCACGGCGTGTAGACCCAGCATCCGTCGTCGTAGTCGTAGCCGTAGCCGTAGCCGTAGCCCCAAGGGTAGAGCCCTGCGCCGACGAAGACCGGCGCGAAGCCGAACGCGAAGCGTCGATGACCGAACCGTGCGAACCGCGGACCGACGAAATCTCTGCGGAAACCGGCGCCGCGGAAGCCAGGACCGGCAAGCCCGCCTCGGAAGCCAGGACCGGCAAGCCCGCCGCGGAAGCCA
>NZ_LLXX01000125.1 GCF_001440405.1 Bradyrhizobium valentinum | reverse complement strand
CAATGCGCATCGTTGATCCTCCGGGTGGCTGGGTGTTCGCAAACTCAGCTTACCCCCTGACCACCTGCCACCCCATAGGATCTACGTCTCGCACGCGCGTAACGCGACCGCCCGCATCCGTCTTGACGATGATGTTCTCGAACTGAGCGGGATCAGACAGGCGGCCCAGAGTTTCCACGTTGAGCTGGAACGCTCCTGCGCTCGGAACTGGCGGCTCGTTCAGCACTCCGGCCGCGACTTGGACGTTCTGCGCTCGTAAGGCCGCAATGACCTCGGTAGCCGTCAGACTACGGGCGGCCACTTTGTCGGGATCGAGCCACGCGACCATGGCGTAATCGCGAGCGGTGGGCAGGCGCACGTCTCCAACGCCGTTGATGCGAAGAAGCGCATCGCGGATCTGCAATGTGGCGTAGTTGGAAATGTACAGCGGGGAGCGCGAGCCGTCCGGAGAGAACAGCTGGATGACCATCAGCAGGTCTGGCGACGATTTACGGACCGTAACTCCGAGTCGACGGACGTCTTCAGGCAGCCGCGGCTCCGCAACTGCGACGCGGTTCTGCACCTGTACCTGCGCCTGGTCGAGATTGGTCCCGAGCGCGAACGATACCGTAATCGACAGTTGGCCGTCCCCGGTCGCTTGCGAGGACATGTAAAGCATGTCCTCGACGCCGTTGATCTCCTGCTCGATCGGCGTCGCAACCGTGGCGCTCACCACCTCGGCGGAGGCTCCTGGGTACTGCGCGCGGACCACGACGGTCGGCGGAGCGATCTCGGGATACTGTGCCACGGGAAGCGTGAAATAGGTCGCGAGCCCGATCAGGACGACGAGAATGGAGCTCACCGTCGCAAAGATCGGTCGCTCGATACAGAAATGAGCGACGCGCATGATCGCACCGTGTCAGTCGGAGTACTTGGATTGGTGATTGGTCAGGATGCAGATTGAGGTTGCTGCGCGACCGGCCCCGTCTGCGGCGTCACCTTGGCGCCAGGGCGTGCGCGCTGCAGGCCGTTGATAACGATCCGATCGGTCGACCGCAGCCCCTCTCGGACGACACGCAATCCCCCTGGCTGGCTCGGCCCGAGTAGGACTGCCCTGGTCTTGAGGACATTGTCATCACCCACCGTCAGCACGATCCGTTCGCCTTGATCCGTGAGAAGCGCTGTTTCAGGAATGAGGATTCCCTCATACTCGCGCGATGACGGCAGGCGGATACGACCGAATTGTCCGGGCGTGACGAAAAGGTCGGGATTGGGCAGCACGGCGCGTACGCGGATCGTCCCCGAACCGAGCTCGAGGCGATTGTCCACAAAGTTCATGGTGCCCTGATATGGCCATCCGTTATCATCCGGCAGGCGGGCCCAGACCGCCGTGCCCTTATCCCGGATGGAGCGAAGCTTCCCGGACTTCATTGCACGCTCATAGGCAACGAAATCGCGCTCGCTCATGTCGAAGACAAAATAGATCGGATTGAGCGCAACAATCGTGGTCAGCAGCGTATCACCACCGGTAACGAGACTTCCTGTGTCGACCCTACGGTTGGACAGGCGTCCGGCAACGGGTGCCCGGATCTCCGTAAACTCGAGATCGAGCTGGGCTCGTTGCAAAGCGGCTTCAGCGGTTTGGAAAGTGGCATCGGCCACCCGCTTCTGCTGAGTGCGCTGATCGTAGGTTGAGCGCGAGACCGTTGCGCTTCCAATAAGCTGTTCTGCGCGCTGAAGCTCAAGATTGGTGAGATCGACTTGCGCCCGGGCGCTCGACAGCCGTGCCTCGGCTTCGGCCACGGCCGCTCGGTACGGCCTTGGATCGATGACGAACAGAGGGTGTCCCGCCTCGACGAGCTGACCGTCTTCGAAATTGATGGATTGGAGGTAGCCTGACACGCGCGCGCGAATCTCGATACTGGCAGTGGGCTCGAAACGACCACTGAATTCATTCCAATCCACAATCGGTTTCGAGAGGGGTTGGGCTACCATGACGGTCGGCGGAGCCGAAAGGGGTTCCGGTCCAACCGCCACGTTCCCCTCCATTGCGCGCCAGCCATAAGCCCACAAGGCACCGAGGACGATGAGTGTGCTGACTGCGCCTACCGTGCCCCTGACTGATCGCTTCATGCCGCTTGCTTCCCAAAAATCCGCGCAATGCCGTAGCAGTATGTGTTTTGCGATGCACCACTCGCAAATGACGCTTTCTAACGACTTCGTGAGCAGCGACGGTGAAGCAACAAAGATTTCGATTCATCAAGTGGCGGCTTTTTTCTGCCCATGCCGATGCAATGTGACAAACCCGCGACCACCCAACCGCCACTCCTGTTACACATATGCTGTCAGTCGACCGCACACGATCACCGCTGACGCGCGTCGGCCCGAGGTGGCAAGCCAGCGCATTGAGTCTTGCGACCACTAGTCAGGCTTCACGAAGGCGGCCTGCATCGGATTTTCTCGGGCGAACCGAGACCCTCGATCGTCGTCACTTTATCGCCGTCGTACATCACGGCGAGCGTCAGGCAAGAGATGATCCGTCCCCGTTCACGATCATCGTGCAGGCGCCGCACTGACCGTGATCGCAGCCCTTCTTGCTGCCGGTGAGGTTCAGATGCTCACGCATCGCGCGAGCAGCGTTACGCGGGGATCCAGGGTCAGCCGATGCGGCGTGCCATTGGCGATCAACTCCACCGGCACCGTCGGTTGCGATGCGCGAACCCTCTGCCGTGGGTTCGCTTGTCTGGGATTATGTAGTCCCTCAAATGTTTATTCGATCGCCTCGCGTACGGCCCGGAAAAATTATGTTGGTCGATGCAGAGTATCGGCACTTTCGGACCTCGCTCGATGTCCGAGTTCAGTCCGTAATGCGCAGCAAAGCGGACGATGGTGACGGGCTAAAGCAGGAGCAGCTCGCGATGTTGTAAAGAAAAAGCCCGCATTGCTGCGGGCTTTTTGTATTTACCAGCCGCGGTATCCACCCCCGCCGAAGCCGAAGCTGATGCCCGGCCCGGCCACGCCGTAATAGCGCTGGGGAGCGTAACCACCATAGCTGCGATAGTGCGGCCGCGGAGCGTAACCATAGCTGCGATAGTACGGCCGCGGAGCGTAGCCATAGCTCCCGTAATGCGAGCGGTAATGCTTGTGACCTGAGTGATGGTGCATCCGGTGGTGACGATAGTGCCGACCACGCGAACTGAAGTCGGTGGACTGGCTTACATCAGATGCAGCTTTTGCGCTCCAGGCATACGCGCCGCGAATCTGATTCCGGCGCTGATAGTCGCCGGTATAGGGATTGTTTGGTCCTTTGTTCTGGCAGTTGGCGTTCGGATAGAACTGAGCGCAATGGCCGGGGTTGTGGATGACTTCTTGCGCCATCACCGGCGTTGCGGCCATCGCAGACAGGAGAGCGGCTGCTCCCAACAGTACGGACTTCGTCACAGTATTCTCCTTTGATTGGACTTGAAACGGCACGCCGTTTCGAGCCGACGCTCGGTTTATTCGAACGGAGACAAATCCTCAAGCCGCCCCCACTGCGTCATCTTGCTTCTGCGTCATTGTGCTTCTGCGTCATTGTGCTTCACGTAGACGCCCTATCGTGCGCGCCAGATTGTTCATGACCGATGCCAGAGGGACACGAGTGGACCATTAGCTCCCATCACCGGATCCGATGATGGAAAAGACAATTGTACCATGCGCGCCGTCATCTCCGGCGTCGGCGCCTCTCGACAGATGCCCAGGTCTGGTCAGGCGGATAGGCGCCAACCACGAGAAAATCGGAACTGGCTTCGAGCCGGAATCAGATTTCCATTGTCTGTCTGCGGATTCACGATCGCGTGTTCGGAATGCAAGTGGCCGTCGCAGGCTCGTGATGGACCAAGCAAATAGGTCCTTCGCACAACACCTCTTCATAATGGCGCGAAGCACCGTTTCCGCACGCGACGGTTTGCCTGTGGCGCCATCGTCCTCTAAACAGGTAGACGTGCCGAAGGCGGGGGCGGACTGGATTGTTTTGGGATTACATGGTTGGGCGTGCCGCTAAAGTTGGCGATGTAGGTAGGCGTGTGCTTCGATCGGGCATTTGCCTTGGCGTAACGATTTGCATCGGCATTGCCGCGAACGGGGCGTGGGCCGAATCCCTGCCCGAGGCTCTGGCGAAAGCCTATCAGTCCAACCCGCAGCTTAATGCCGAACGGGCACGGCAACGCGCGACCGACGAGAATGTGCCGCAGGCGCTGGCGGGCTACCGGCCGCAGATCGTCGCCGGTCTGGGCGCCGGGCTGCAGGCGGTGCGCGACCTGCTGCCGGGCAATACGGTCCAGTCCGCAACCCTGAAACCGTGGACCATCGGGCTGACAGTTACGCAGACGTTATTCAACGGCTTCAAGACCGCCAATAGCGTCCGCGTGGCGGAGCTGCAGGTGCAAGCCGGCCGCGAGGCGCTGCGCAATGTCGGCCAGGGCGTGCTGCTCGACGCCGTCACCGTTTACACCAACGTGCTGGCCAACCAGTCACTGGTTGAAGCGCAGCGCGCCAACGTCGCCTTCCTGCAAGAGACGCTGGGGATCGTACAGAAACGTCTCAATGCCGGCGAGGTGACGCCGACCGACACCGCGCAGGCTGAAGCGCGGCTGAGCCGCGGCCGTGCCGATCTCAATGCCGCCGAGGTCAGTCTCGCCGTCAGCCAGGCGACCTATACCCAGGTGATCGGCAATTCGCCGTCGCAACTGCGGCCCGCTGAAACGGTCGACCGCTATCTGCCGCGCAGCCGCGACGAAGCTACCCAATTCGCCTTCAGACAACATCCGGCCGTGATGGCCGCGAGCTTCGATGTCGATGTCGCCTCCACCACCATTCGCGTCGCCGAGAGCAGCCTGCTGCCCACCATCACCTTGCAAGGCAGCGTCAGCCGCAGCAGAGACAGCGATCCGACGCTTGGCTCGTTCGGCACCGATCAGGCCTCCATCCTCGGCCAGATGAACGCACCGATCTATGATGGCGGCACCGGAGCCTCGCAGACCCGACAGGCCAAGGAACTGGCCGCGCAAAGTCGCCTCGTGCTCGACCTCGTTCGTAGTCAGGCACGCACGGCGGCCGTCGGCGCCTGGGTCGCCAACGAAGGTGCCAAGACCGCCGTGGCCGCTTCGGAATCCGAAGTGCGTGCCGCAACCGTCGCCCTGCAGGGCGTGCAAAGGGAAGCGCAAGGCGGCCAGCGTACCACCCTCGATGTGCTGAATTCACAGCAGGATCTGATCCTGGCGAAGGCGCGGCTGATCGGCGCCCAGCGTGAACGGGTGATCGCGTCCTATGCGGTCGTCAGCGCCATCGGCAGGCTCGACGTCAAGACGCTCGCGCTCAACACCCCGGACTATCTGCCGGAGCTGCATTATCATCAGGTGCGCGACGCTTGGCACGGCCTACGCACTCCCTCGGGGCAGTAACCCCAGGGCAATCCCTGATCGTTAATCGCGTAATGGTCATGTCTGCGTCCTGGCGGGACCAGTCGCTTTCTCTTGGGTGTCATCGCCCGGTCTATCACGTGTTCAACGAGCTGGATGGCGGTTTCCCGGCTCAGGGCTTGCCCGACTTGACGCTGCCGTCCAAATCAACAGACCATTTCCAAGTGTGATGCCCAAGGACCTGAACCAGGCTGTAACGTTTTCCCCGGTACTCCATCCGCGCACCTTGAACGACCTCTCGGGCGCGCCGCCCTTCCCAGGCATCAGACGAGGAGATATGAGGGCCCCGGGGCATTGGCAACTGAGCTTTCATCCGAACAATAAAAAGTTCAAAATCGCATAGTAGAAGCCGCCAAAAGCCGGCAGCCCAACGGCGACTAGGACACCAATTCTTGCCAAGTTGAGGGGCTGCTCGTAATCGTTGCCCGCATCCACCGATGTGTTCGACAAGTGGAAGCTCCACTAAGATTCACTGGAACGCCGAATGCGTGAACCTGATGTAGGGCCCGCAATCCGCCAACACCATTAAATTGGATTTTAGAAAACAGTTGCTTTGAACCTCGCTAAGACGACCGAGACACCGGGAGATCACACCTTACAAGTGGGTGCGTCGGGCCGAGGAGCGGTGAAGGCGCGCGCGATCAATTAACGCTTCACTGCTATGGTACGGGTTGTCGCGGAACTGTTTCGCGTACGGTGACCGTCGGTGCTGCATGGGTCACCGCCCTTTTCCTAATGAGCCGGATTCGAAGTCCGCTCTTCGCCGATTTCGTTGTAAAAGTCTTTTTGGGGTGACGAACGAAAATTTTCAGGGGCGCTGACGCGTGTTGCACGTGGCGACGTGAGGGACCACGTCGTTCCTCGGAAAAACGACCACGGACCTGCGTAGCGGCGTGATGTGGCTTCGCAACGTTACAGCTCTCTGAAAATCACCTTTCGCGAGATTTTCGGGATCGTTCGATTTTCGACTTTGGCAACAAAATCCGCCAGAAACCGACCTGATTTCCACCGCTTGGTCCGGTGGGACATGCTTCCCGCCTCTGTAACCGAGACCGAGAAGCATGACCACGCAGGATCAAGGAATGCGACCCGAGCATCCCGAAGGCTGGTGCCGTGAACAAGGGGCAAGCTCACGGGCGCAAAGCCGCCGCGGCGATCAAAACACGTCTGGTCAATCCGAACGAAGCTTCGGATCGAAGGCCCATTGCGAGACCAAGCCATGTTCAATCGGCTATCGACAGCAGGCTTCGTGGCTGCGACGTTGTCGCCGTACGGGTCGAGGATGTCACCGCCGGTGGGCATACGGCGGATCGCGCAACGATCCGACAGAAAAAGACCTGTCGACCCGTCAGATTGAATTGCCGCATCAGCTAAGATTGCGGGGCCCCTCAAGCCAATCATTGATTTGCGCTGAGGATATCGTTCGCTTCGGCAGATGTGGATTGAGAGTGCCCGCCGCCACGTCCAATCCTTCCGATACGCGTTGTCTGGCAAATTTCTTCGCGTCAGCCTCATTCAAGAACGAACTCGTTTTCCGCGAGGCCCGGGATCCGGTTGGAAGCACGCTGAATGACACATACCATGTGTGTTTCGGATTTTTGGCCATGGTTAAACCGTTCGGCTCCGAATCTTATCGATTTGGGTGAAGCCGCGAAGGGTCGGCGACGATCCGCGCTGGGGTCGCGGCCATTCCGGAAGCCGACCGGGGTCAGGAGCGCTCACCTCCGCGGCTTCGACACCTAGGCCAGTCTCTCCAGCAGTTTGTCCATCGTGAGCGGGTAGTCACGCACCCTCACACCGGTTGCGTTATAGATTGCGTTCGCGACCGCCGCGCCGACACCGCAGATGCCGAGCTCGCCCACGCCCTTTGCCTTCATCGGCGACGACTTATCGTCCAGTTCCTCAAGGAAAATCACCTCGAGGTCTGGAATGTCGGCATGCACGGGAACGTGGTATTCGGCGAGATCGTGATTGACGAAATAGCCGAAGCGGGTGTCAACCACGCACTCCTCCATTAGCGCCGCGCCGACGCCCATGGTCATCCCGCCCAAGCATTGGTTGCGCGCTGTCTTCGGATTGAGGATGCGGCCCGCCGCGGCGACGCTCAGCAGTCGGCGGATGCGCGTCTCGCCCGTATATCGGTCGACGCCGACTTCGCAGAAATGGGCGCCGAAGCTCGCCTGCGCATATCTCTTCTCCAGATCTCCGAACACGATCGTGCCATCCGCCGCGATTCCGTTTTTGCCCGCCAGGGAAGCGAGTGACACCGAACGGCCTTGGGCGTGGACTTGGCCGCCGCGGAAGGTGAGCTCTGCGCCGCCGAATCCTGCCTTCTGCGCGATCTGCTGCCGGAGTTGCTCGCATGCGGCAAACACGCCGGCTGTCGAGCTGTTCGCGCCCCAGGAGCCACCCGAACCCGCAGATTCGGGGAAACGGCTGTCGCCGAGCCGGACTTCCACCCGGTCCATCGGCAGGCCGAGCATCTCGGCGGCGGTTTGCGCAAGAATGGTATAGCTGCCGGTGCCGATGTCCGTCATCTGTGTCTCGATCAGCACGCTGCCGTGCGGCCGCAAAGTCACGCGCGCTCCGGAATTCTTCGACAGATTGTTCCGGATGGCCGAGCCGACCCCCATTCCGACCAACCAATTGCCATCGCGGACCTGGCCGGGCTTAGGATTACGCTTCGACCAGCCGAATTCCCGCGCACCATGCCGCAGGCACTCGACCAGCTTTCGTGTCGAGAACGGGCGGCTCGGTCCCTTCTCGGGATCGAACTGCACATCGTTGATGATGCGCAATTCGACCGGATCCATATTCAGCTTCTCGGCAAGCTCGTCCATCGCGGCTTCGAGCGCGAGCAGACCCACCGCCTCGCCGGGTGCGCGCATCGAGTTGCCTACCGGAAGGTCCATGACCGCGAGCCGATGCGACGTCATCCGATCCTTTCCGGCGTAGAGCAGCCGCGTCTGCTGGGCTGCGTTTTCGATCTTGCGGCCGGGCTGGTTACCGGACCAAACCTCGTGGCCTATGGCGAGGATGCGGCCCTGAGGATCGGTTCCAATGCGGATACGCTGGATCGTCGCGGGACGATGAGTGGCATTGTTCATTATCTGCGGCCGCGCGAGCGCCAGCTTGACCGGACGTCCGGCGGCTCGTGCGCCCAGCGCCGCGAGTACCGCGTCCGACTGGATCCACAGCTTGGCCCCGAAACCGCCCCCTACGAAGGCGGAGAGCACGCGCACGTTCTCTTCGGGGATCATCAAGGTGCCCGCGACGTCGCGAATCGCCCAGTGAACCATCTGGTTCGATGTCCAGAGTGTCAGGCGATCGCCCTCCCATTTAGCGATGGTGGCGTGGGGCTCCATCATCATATGGCTCTGGTCGGGCGTGGTATAGGTCACATCCAGCTGCACGGGGGCAGCCGCGAAACCCTGCGCAAAGTCGCCGGTGGATGTGTCGGGCTCGTCCTCGTCCGGCTTGACCGCGTTTAGCCTTTCCTGCGCGAGATCGAAGCGGCCCTTCTTGGGCGTATACGAGATCCGAACAAGCTTTGCGGCATCGCGTGCCTGCTCAAACGTGTCCGCGATGACCAACGCCACGGCCTCATCATAGAAGTGTATCTCTGGCCCGGTTAGTTGCGGTGCCAGATCGTGCTGATGCGGACCCTGCTTCGGCGCATTGAGATGCGTCATTACAAGGAGCACGCCGGGAGCCGCCTCGGCCTCGCGTGTGTCGATGCGATCGATCCGACCGGTGGCGATGCCCGCGCCGACGATGAACCCGTAGGCGATGTTTGAGATGCCGTCGCGATAATCCTGGGCGTACGGTGCTTGGCCGGAGACCTTGCGTGGCCCATCGATCCTGTCGTGCGGATGCCCGATAATTTTTTGCTGGTCGATCGGATTGGGACCGGCGGGTGTGTCGAAATGATAATCGGTCATGCGCGCGCCTCCTGCAGCACCGAGGTGAGCGTCCGCTGGGTCAGCCTCAGCTTGTAAGCATTCTGTTTAGTGGTACGTGCCCCGGCGAGCACGGCTTCGGCGATCGCCTCTGGCCTTGTCTCACGCTCGGCCCTTTCCACGCGCCAGGGCTGGTGCGCGAGACCGCCGAACGCGAGACGCTGAATGCCGTCGGCGACGACCGCCGCGACGGAGACATTGGCAAATGCATAAGAGCTGCGGTCTCGCACCTTGCGGTACAGATGCTTGCCGCCGAGCGGTTTGGGCAGCACCACCGCCGTGATGAGTTCACCGACCTTGAGATTGGTCTCGAGTTGCGGCGTATTGCCGGGTAGCCGGTGGAACTCGGCGATCGGGATGGAACGAGTGGCGCCGGCGGGGTCGATCGTCTCGACCACGGCGTCGAGAGTGCGCATGGCGACCGCCATGTCGGAAGGATGGGTGGCAATGCAAGCTTCGCTTACCCCCATGATCGCGAGATTGCGGCTAAATCCACCGATCGCGGCGCAGCCGGAGCCAGGCTTGCGCTTATTGCACGGCATGCTCGTGTCGTAAAAATAGGGGCAGCGGGTGCGCTGGAGCAGGTTGCCACCGGTCGTGGCCTTGTTCCGGAGTTGGCTGCTCGCGCCGGCGAGCAGCGCACGTGAAAGCACCCCATAGTCGCGGCGCACACGCTGATCGGCGGCGAGATCGGTGTTGCGAACGAGCGCACCGATCCGGAGTCCTCCCTCCGAGGTCGGCTCGATCCGGTCGAGCCCGAGATGATTGACGTCGACAAGATGCGACGGCGTCTCGACCTGCTGCTTCATAAGGTCGAGCAGATTGGTTCCCCCGGCGATGAACCTCGCGCCAGATGTGCGGGCGGCGGCGGCCGCTTCCGCAGGAGTTGCGGCACGTTGATAGGTGAAGGGCCTCATCAGGTGTTTCCTTCGTGAACTTCGCGTATCGCTGCGATGATGTTGGGATAGGCGGCACAGCGGCAGATATTGCCGCTCATCCGCTCACGAACTTCCTCGTCAGAGTAGTTGACTGCCATCAGATCCCGCGTCACATGGCTGGGGATGCCGTCGCGGATTTCGCCCAGCATTGCCACAGACGAGCAGATCTGGCCGGGCGTGCAAAAGCCGCACTGAAATCCGTCATGCTTGACGAAGGCAGCCTGCATCGGATGGAGATCCTCGGGCGAACCGAGGCCCTCGATCGTCGTCACTTTATCGCCGTCGTGCATCACGGCAAGCGTCAGGCAAGAGTTGATCCGTCGCCCGTTCACGATCATCGTGCAGGCGCCGCACTGACCGTGATCGCAGCCCTTCTTGCTGCCGGTGAGGTTCAGATGCTCACGCATCGCGTCGAGCAGCGTCACCCGGGGATCCAGGGTCAGACGATGCGGCGTGCCATTGGCGATCAACTCCACCGGCATCGTCGGTTGCGACGCGCGCGAAACTTTTGCCTTGGGTTCGCTCGTCTGGGCATGAGCCGAACCCGAACCAACGGCCACGGTGACAGCGCCGCTAACCACGAGGTCCCGGCGGGTTATAGTGAAAGGCTTGGTTCCGGAAGGATTGCTCAAGGGATGCTCCTTTGTCGTCCATTGACGGGGTAATCGTGACCAATATTGCTTAGGCCAGATGCCAGAGGGACACGAGTGGACCATTAGCTCCCGTCACCGGATCTGATGATGGAAAAGGCAATTGTCGCATGTGCGCCGTCATCTCCGGCGTCGGCGCCTCTCGACAGATGTCCCAGGTCTGGTCAGGCGGATAGGCGCCAACCACGAGAAAGTCGGAACTGGCTTCGAGCCGGCAGTGTCCGGTCCCCGTGGGCAATACAGCGATGTCGCCTGCAGTGACTTTGACTTCGTGGCCGTTCGGCCCGCCAAGCACGAGGCGTGCTGTGCCGCCGGCAAAGCCAAGCACCTCGTGAGCGGTGGAGTGATAATGGTGGAAGGGATAGATGCCGTTGCGCCATTGCGCCGGCCAGTTCGTGCGCCGGAAGATGGCCTCGTATGCCGACGCCGGATCGTTGCCTGTGGCATTGACGACGCCGCGATAGAGAAGAACAGGCAGTCGCGCGTTGTTCGGCATCCAGCCGTTCGGTCCCAGTTGCAGAATTTCTGGCTTCAGCGCCTCCGCTGATGCCATCTCGGCGAGCGCCGGTGTCGCTCCCGCGAGTCCCAACCCTGCGAGCAGGGCATTGAAATGCCGACGGTGGATATCGTTCATCTCCGTTCTCCTCTGCCCTTAAAGCGTGCGACTCGAATGCGACTCACTCGGCGGGCATTTGCGCGACCGGCATCGCGTCACGGGCGAGCCGGGCGAGACCCATGTGCACAAGGGCAGCAACGATGGCGCCAACGAACGGGGCTGTCAGGTACAGCCAGGCATCGCTGAAATTGCGGGTCGCGACCATCGGGCCAAGCGCCCGCGCCGGATTGAAGGCGGCACCGGTGAGAGCGCCACCCATGATGATGTTGAGGGTCAGCGTCATTCCGATCGCAAGCGGCGCGAGATTGCCAGCGCGGCCCGTAACCGCGGTGCTGAGCACGATCGTCACCAGGAAAAACGCGAGCACCGCCTCGATCATGAAGCCGGCAGCGGGCGTAATCGTGAGGGACGTGGCGCCCAGAGCGAGATTGTGCGCAAGTGCAGGCAGGCCGAGGCCGGTCTCGGCGCCACCTAGTACGGCCGACAACAAGAGCGCGCCGGCAATACCGCCAACGAACTGGCTGACGATGTAGCCGATCGCCTCGCCGGCGCCCATCGCGCCGGCGGCGAGCACGCCGACGGTGACGGCGGGATTCATGTGCCCGCCCGACACGGGGCCATACGCGAAGGCGAAGACCATGATGGTGAAGCCATGGGCGAAGGCAATCGCGGCGATACCGGGCAGGCCGACACCGTCGCCGACCACGGCCGCGGCACCGGCGCCGATAAACACGAACGAGAAGGTACCGATGAATTCCGCAAGGAGCTTGGGTGCAATCCGGTTGGACATCGTTGACTCCAGAGACGAGATGGATCGCTCGGCGCGATCAGGTTTGCGCCAAGGAGACGTTGGTTGGAGGATGGCCGACGGCACAGGGGAGCGCCGCCGGCCGGCGAAGCGAGCAGACCTACTCCGCGGCGATCATGTTCGGTTTGAAATTGATGCCCAGCGCCTTCGCGACGCCAGCACCGTAGGCGGGATCGGCCTTGTAGCAGTGGACGATCTGCCGCTTGACGATCTCGACCGGCACGCCTTCCATCGCTGCCTTGTAGTTATGAAAAAGCTGCTCCTTCTGGTCGGCCGTCATTAGCCGGAACAAGTCGCCCGGCTGACGATAGTCGTCGTTGCCGTCGCGGTGATTGTAGCGGTCGGCATCGCCCGAGATTTTCAGCGGCGGCTCGCGGAAGCTCTCGTCCTGCACGGGGCCGTTGAACGAGTTCGGCTCGTAATAGGCATCAGGATTAGGGTTGCCTGCGAGCCGCATGGCACCATCGGCGTTGTAAGTATGCACGGGGCAGCGCGGCTTGTTAACGGGAAGCTGATCCGCATTGACGCCGACGCGGTAGCGGTGCGCATCGGCGTAGGAGAAGATCCGCGCCTGCAACATCTTATCCGGCGAATGGCTGATGCCGGGCACAATGTTTGCGGGCGAGAGCGCGGCCTGCTCGACTTCGGCGAAATAATTCTCCGGATTGCGGTTGAGCTCGAGCACGCCGACCTCGATCAGCGGGTAATCCTTGTGCGGCCATACTTTCGTAAGGTCGAAGGGGTTGTACCAGTGCTTGCCGACATCGCTCTCCGGCATGATCTGCACCGAGAACTTCCACTTCGGGAAATCGCCGCGCTCTATCGACTCGAACAGGTCACGCTGGTGGGTCTCGCGGTCATGCGCGACCTTCTCGGCGGCTTCGGCATTGGTCCAGTTCTTGATGCCCTGCATGGTCTTGAAGGGGAATTTTACCCAGTGCCGCTCGTTCTTGGCGTTGATGAACGAGTAGGTGTGCGAGCCGAAGCCGTCGACGTTGCGATAACTCTGCGGCAGGCCGCGGTCGGACATCAGGATGGTGACCTGATGCAGGCTCTCCGGCGACAGCGACCAGAAATCCCACATCGCGGTCGGCGACCGCATGTTGGTTCTCGGGTGCCGCTTCTGGGTGTGGATGAAGTCAGGGAACTTCAGCGCGTCGCGCACGAAGAATATCGGCGTATTGTTGCCGACCATGTCCCAGTTGCCTTCTTCGGTATAGAAACGTAGCGCGAAGCCGCGGACGTCGCGCTCGGCATCGGCGGCGCCGCGTTCGCCCGCCACCGTCGAAAAGCGGATGAAAGCTTCAGTCTTTTTGCCCTTCTGTAACACCTTGGCCTTTGTGTATTTCGTGATATCGTGAGTGATGGTCAGCATGCCATAGGCGCCCGAGCCCTTGGCGTGCTGGCCGCGTTCGGGAATGCGCTCGCGGTTCTGGTGGGCAAGCTTCTCGAACAGAAAGAAGTCCTGCAGCAGCACCGGGCCGCGCGGGCCTGCCGTGATGCTGTTCTGGTTGTCGGAAACCGGCATGCCGCTGTCGGTGGTGAGGATGGGGCGTTTGGCCATGAAGTCATTCCTGTTCACGAGTAAGCGAGATCCGGCAACACGACGCCTGCGGCTGTGTCACCGTTTCGCAACGTCGTCTGTCGACAGACTTGCGTTTGCGAGAAACCCGGCGCGAATTGAAATGTATCCATCCGCTTCGCAATGACTTTGCTTCTATTGCTGCGATTGCGCCCGTCTTGCGCCAATCTGCGAAGCCGGAAGTTATTCCGCTGCCGCTGCCCAGTGCCGCCGCGCAAGCCCGAGTCTTGCCCACAGATTTACGAGGCCTCGGCCAGAGCATCCGTGAGCGCGTCGGGCGCAATAGCGGACATCCGGGAAGGTCCGACTCGGATCAGACTCGGACGTGGCCGCACGTCTAAGCCAGGAGCGTTCATCCCCGGCCGGCTCAACGGTCGACGCAACACTTTTATCTTAAGAGAAAAGATGGAGTGTGGACGATGGATCAAGGCTTTCGTCGAGGGTTTACGGCGGCCGAGAAGACGGAATTATGGGATCGCTGGCAGCGCGGGGAGTCGCTCAAAGCGATCGGGCGGGCGTTTGGTAAGGCTTCATCGTCCATTTATTTCCAGGTGTCGCCTCTGCTCGCGGGCGCTTTATAAGTGCAGCTAAAACGGATCTCTCACTGCATTTTCGTATGCAGGTCATCATTGGCCAGCCGATCACTAGGTTGGGCGATGAAATTTGCTGCGATGGCTGATGTTCATGGCAACTGCGAAGCTGTTCACCAGCAAGCCCGTTCAGGGTGAGCGGCGGCGTAAGCATGCTCCGGCTGCGCTGGAACAAGTACCGTCAAGCGGCGTCAGAAGAGCGGCCTCGGTGCAGAATACACCGGGGCCGTTGACTCTTCCTTCTACTTTATTTGACCGACCGACACCGGTCAGCCGTCGAGTAGTGGGATCAGCCACAGACCCGGACGCGGCGGACTCGCCAGCCGGCCTTGGTATGCACGCGCCGCCGTACGACATAGCAACTGCCATTGTCGTAGTACGAATCGTTATAGGCATAGCCTGGATAGCCGTACCCGTAGTAGCGATAGGGATAGAATCCCCGTCCGCGGCGGAATCCGTGATATCCTCGGTTGAAATCGCCACCGCGGAAACCTTTGGAGGCAAAGGCTCGGCCGCGAAAACCGCCGCCGCTGATTGCGGGTCCGCGGAAGCCGCCACCAACGAATCCGCCGCCGCGGAAGCCACCTCCGCCGCCGCGGAAGCCACCTCCGCCGCCGCGGAAGCCACCTCCGCCGCCGTGGAAGCCACCGCCGCCGTGGAAGCCACCTCCTCCACCGCCGCCATGCCCACCGCCACCGCCACCGCCGCGAGCCAAGGCGACATTAGGTGCAAGCATGGCGACCGAGGCCACGGTGAACAAGGCTATGATCGTTTTACGCAACATCAGTACTCCTTAAGATGGATCGCTCCCAGCGAGTAGACCGTCTTACGGGAGATAGTTGCGGCTCCCCGCGAAGTTGATAGGGCTGCGCCGATAACGTCCTTAAATTCTTCGTCAGACTACGCGCTTCGCTAGACAAAGTCGCGCTAGCAGCCGCGGCAGATGCTCTTCAGCTTGCGATCGATTTGCTTGTCTTCCGCGTCGACCGCCGCATCACCACTAGTTGATGGACCCGTGACGTTAATATGCCGATGGCCTGAGACAGGTAGAGAAGGCGCTCCACATCGCGTCGGAAATCGGCGAGTCGGTCTACCTGCCTCTGCTCTTCGAGATTGGTGCGAAGCTGGTGCATGCATGTGGTCAGCGAAGCCAGTCTCATTCGGAAGGTACAGGATGAAATCGAGGTCCGCCGAGTTGTCGCCAGCCACTGCGGAATGTGTGAAGCAGCCGGTGGGCAGACCCTTCTGAATCCTAATTTAATCGAAAAATCGACGGTCCTGCTCATATTCGAAGGATGCAGGAGACCATAGCCTTAGCCGTTGGAATTGTTGTTGCGCTTGTAGCCATCTGCTCGCTATGGGCGCTGAGGGGACGCAAATGATCCCTAACGGCGTAGGGGGTCCAACCAGCCCGCTCCGATGTTCAGTGCTCCGCGCTCGCCAAGTTTGATGGTTTAGATCGGCGACGTCTATTCATGGCGCGATCAGCCAGACCGCCTCCAGCCCGTTGGCAGTCTCCGATCAAGTCCAGTCGAGGGGCCTTGAAGCAATTCGGAGTGGCATCGCGTTACGACCAGAGCGACAGCGAAGTATTCTACAAAAATGGCGGCGATCGGGCAGCCCGTCGTTTCGGCAGGCATTCCACCGCAATGTCGGGCAGAGCAATTGACATGAGAAATACAGAGACGGCAACTTCGCGGACTCTCGAACGACGAGAGTCCGTCTTGCTTCCCGGCGCCGCCAATTGCTCAGGGTGATGGTGATCGGCACCGTGCGCGGTGCTGCGAGATACTTGGGGCGCCTTTTCTGTTCGAGTCCGGGACCAGACGCCGCATTGATTTCATGAAGGGAGTCGGAATATCAACACGGACCAAGAAAATCAGATCGAAAGCTGGGAATGGCAGATTACCGTGTGCACACCGTCGGCGACGACGGACTTTTCATCAGCTCCCGAGCGTTTTCGTGCGATAACGATCCCGACGCTATCGAGTGGGCAAAGCAGCTAGTTGATGGACACGACGTAGAGCTTTGGAGCGCAGCACGCTTGATAATTCGATTGGAACGTAAGCTAAATTTGGTGGCCTCGCCACGGCCATAGTCTCCTTCGTGCCGGTCTCCGGTGTGCTCTTCGCCTTGATCAAGAGCGCGCTTTTCATTTCGATCATGCGCTCAACTAAACAGGAAAGTCGATCCACGGGATCGAGTACGAGAACTTGACATGATTTTCGAATGGATGGCCGATCCGGCCGCTTGGGCTGGTCTAGCCACACTCATTGTGCTTGAGATCGTGCTCGGCATCGATAACCTCGTCTTCATCGCCATCCTTGCTGATAAACTGCCCCTGCATCAGCGCAACCGCGCCCGCACCGTCGGCCTGTCGCTGGCTCTGGTCATGCGGCTGGCTCTGCTCGCCTCGATCGCGTGGATCGTCACGCTGACATATCCGCTGTTCACCGTGCTCGGCTCCGAAATCTCTTGGCGTGACGTGATCCTGATCGTTGGGGGCACCTTCCTTCTTTTCAAGGGCACGATGGAGCTGCATGAGCGCCTCGAAGGCGAACATGGCGCCAAATCGAACAACGGCGTCCACGCCATTTTCTGGCAGGTAATCGCCCAGATCATCGTCCTCGACGCAGTATTCTCTCTTGACAGCGTCATCACCGCCGTCGGCATGGCCGAACATCTGTCGATCATGGTGATCGCGGTCATCGTTGCCATCGGCGTCATGATGCTGGTAAGCGGACCACTAATGGCCTTCGTCTCGAAGCATCCAACGGTGGTTATCCTCTGCCTCGGCTTCCTCCTGATGATCGGTTTCAGCCTTATCGTCGAAGGCCTCGGTTTCCACATCCCGAAGGGCTACCTTTATGCGGCGATCGGCTTCTCGATCTTGATCGAGATGGCAAACCAGGTGGGGCGCCGCAACGTGGTGAAGCGTGTCACCACGACGGCTCTGCGCGACCGCACGGCGCAGGCGGTCCTGCGCATGCTGCGGGGCGGACAGACAGCCCCACAGGCCTCCGAAGAGATCGCGGCCATCGTTTCTACCGGTGGCGACGAAAGCGCCTTCAGCGCGGAAGAAAGCTCAATGATCGAACGGGTGCTGACGCTCGCCGACCGTCCGGTACGCTCGATCATGGTGCCTCGTGTCGATGCGATCTGGCTCGACGTCGAGGACGATTTTGAGATCATCCTCGATGAAATCCGCCAGAGCGGCCGCTCCCGCTTCCCCGTCTGCCGCGGCGAAGTGGACGCAATCCTGGGCATCGCGCACGCGAAGGATCTTCTCGGGAAAGACGGTGACGGAAAAAGCTTCGATCTGGAAGCGGTCATCCGCAAACCGCTCTATGTCACCGAGTCAGTGCCTATCCTCAAGCTGCTCGAAAAGTTCAAGACATCGACCGTCCATATGGCCGTAGTCCTCGACGAGCACGGTACCTTTGAAGGCATCGTCACGCCGACCGACATCCTTGTCGCTATCGCAGGCGACTTTCCGGAACTAGCCGGCGAAGAAGAGCCATACGCCGCGCAGCGCGACGATGGCGGCTGGCTTCTCGACGGACGCATGCCGATAGGCGACGTCGAGCGGACGCTGGAACGTACCGGCATGCAGACCGATCGTGACTACACCACCCTCGCCGGCTTTGTGTTGCACTGCCTGGGCCATCTGCCGGAGGCGGGAGAGGCCTTCACCTGGGAAGAATGGCGGCTCGAGGTCGTGGGTCTCGATGGTCACCGAATCGACAAGATCCTTGCTGTTAGAGATTCGTCCTCACTAGGTCGGCTTTGTGCCGATTTTGTCCTCTAATTCCGGGTCTGGGTGTCAAGCTCGCCACGATCATCCTTTCAGGGCCCACTGTTCTCTCCGCGGTAGGGGTGAACCCTCCGCATGATGGCGTAAGGTGACGTTGGCGGTTCAATGTTGCAATCGCACGGCGTTGCGCGCTTCGAGCAGCGGCCTGACTGCAGCCACCAAATCGGGACGATCCTCGATCAACTCCTCGGCTCGTGCGGCGAAGACATTGAACGTGGCGCGGGCGATGCAAGACCGAGTTTCTTGAGAAGGCCACGGACATGGTTCTCAAGCTCGCGCTTGATCTTGGCCAGCAGCGCCCGGGTGCATTGACGGACTCATGTAACGCCGCAGCTACCGCGTTATAGTATATCACGCAAGTCGACGCAGATGGCGAAGATGCCGCTCGCCAACACGACAATGTTGTCAAGAAATTCGCGCCGGACCGAGCGGGCGGCGCTGGCTGCTGCAACACGTAATTGTCGTGACCATCCCAATTCAAATCATGGAATCATGGGCCCATAGCAGGTGCCCCAGTGGCCCCACACATCGCGGCCTCCGTACCCGCGGGATCCGCCATACAAACCGCTGGCGCGATTACCGTAGCTGCCACCAGGAGTACCACCGAAGCCGGCGCCAGACTGATTGCCGCGAAAACCATCACCTTCGCCAATTTAACGTGCGCCGGGCGTGGTACTCGCATTGGCGTCCTCTGCGCGGTGGCGCGAGGTTACATGGCTCTCGCGAGCCATAGCGGGAGCTGCGAGCACGGCCGCGGCGATCAGTGCAGCCGACAGAAGGTTAAGTTTAGTCATTCAATTTCTCCATTTGATATGAAAAGCCAACCGCATTTGGCCCCTCTATGCAAATGGTGACGCGATTAGACCGATAAAGGGAACATATCCTCACGTCGCTTCAACGCTGCGCGAGGTT
The DNA here is from genome assembly GCF_001440405.1 of Bradyrhizobium valentinum. Taxonomy (GTDB): domain Bacteria; phylum Pseudomonadota; class Alphaproteobacteria; order Rhizobiales; family Xanthobacteraceae; genus Bradyrhizobium; species Bradyrhizobium valentinum. The sequence goes on along the minus strand of NZ_LLXX01000125.1, from coordinate 3,923 downwards.
GTTCCTAAACTCAAATTTAGATTCTTGAATCCCCACTTTAATGAGTGCGTCACTCCAGTTTGCGTACCTTTGTGATCGCGACCAGGCCCAGGGTGGTCCATCTTAAACCTTGGTATGCTCTTCTCAACCCAATATAACGTGTTGGATCAACCTCCGTGCAATGGTCCGGTCCATCTCTCTATGATTACACTTGGCGTGTAATTCAGGTGACCGAACGGAGGTACGAGTCATGGGCTGGATGTTCGACATCGTCGGACGTTTGATTGCCCGGTTACAGAAGCCGGCCAACTGTGAGCCGTTCACTCCGAACGATTCGACGGGGTTACGCGATATCCTTCGACCCGGTGATGTTTTGCTAGTCGAGGGCAAAGGTCGTATTTCCGGCAGTATCAAATATCTCACTCAATCGACCTGGTCGCATTCGGCGTTGTACGTCGGGCCGGTCGTGGGCGCAGCGACCGAGGGTGAGCCCCACGTCCTGATCGAAGCCAATATCGACGAAGGTGTCGTGTCGGCGCCGCTGTCGAAATATCTGCATTGTCAAACCCGCATCTGCCGGCCGGTGGGCCTCACCGAAGCGGACTGCGAAAAGGTCTGCCGCTACGCCTCCGAACGCGTTGGTCTCGGCTACGATTTCAAGAACGTCATCGACCTGATGCGTTATCTATTCCCATGGCCGATGACGCAGCGTTGGCACCGCCGAGCGATCGCGCTCGGCTCCGGCGATGCCAGCCGTATCATCTGTTCTTCGCTGATTGCGCAGGCATTCGCGGCCGTGCGTTACCCGATCCTGCCCAAGATCACGCGCGTCGAGAGCCAGACGGCGGTGCGCGAGATCGCCGAGATCCGTCACTCGTCACTTTATGCGCCACGCGACTTCGATATTTCGCCCTACTTCATGGTGGTGAAGCCCACACTCGCGCGCGGCTTCAATTATAAAGACATGCGTTGGGCCGACCTTCTCCAGGTTCACACCGCAGAGGTCACGCTCGCTCCAGAGATCGAAGGCGCGAATCGCGGAGGTAGCCTACACCCGAATTTCCCGGATGAGGCACTGAGTTGCCCGGCGCTCACGCCGTTTCAGATATGAGACTCAGTACTTTGTCCTGGACCGAGTGAGGCGGCGATGGCGAACCCGGCAGCGTAAGCGCACTGCCGTTGTCAGTCGCCTCACGAACCGGCGGCCGGTGAACGATCTGTCTCGTCGACCACAATCAATCTGGAGATTGGTATGTCAAAGCCACGCCTGCAATTGATCCATTGCTCGAACGGCATCCGACCGGAAGCAAAGCACCCGCAGCGCGGCCGCAGCTTCCGACCTTTGGTTATTCATGGCGGCGCGAGAGCGATATCCGCGCCGAGAGAGAACTCATGGGAAGCTGCGCTTGATCTGATCAATCTTGGCTTTTTGATTTCCCATGTCAGTTACCTTACCTTCTTGCAGGCGAGTCTAACGGTTCTGGAGACCTACAATCGGACTGATCCCGAAAAGACCAGCTAGATTCACATTGTGCACCCAATGTGTTGCGGCCGGGTCGGTCACTGACACACCGCGCTCCGCGTATCGTTCGCGTCGACTGTGCTGCTTAGGCCGTCGGCTCCCTTCGGCTGTCCCACGCGCAGAAGCCAACTCGCTATAGAGCCCGCGGCGTCACCGACGTTTTCCTACCCCCGATTGCCACTAGACCGCTGGTTAACACGGCCCGCGGGACAGTGCGGCTAGGGTCATGGTTCAAGTCTACTGGCCAACGCCTTGTCAATTCGCCTGCCATCCAGGTCGACAATCTCCGCGCGATACTTGGTGGGCATCGGATCGGGAAAGCTGTTCCGAACGGACTTGCCTTGGGGGACGCTCATAATCAACGTGACGGGCTCATTTCTGATGGGTGCGTTCGTTGGCCTGGTCGTAGCCAAGTGGGACTTGTCGCAGGCAACACGGATGTGAACCGGCGTCCGAGATTGACCCCCCTCCACCGCTTGGTAGATCAATAGCTTAGCTCGCCGATCGGCGTCGGGACCCCGCGCCGATTAACATCCATTCATCCGCAGAGCCGGTGGCAAAATGGATTCCGGGCTCACGCTAACGCGCGCCCCGGAATGACGAAGGAAGCGCCTCAATGCGTCGGCCGCACGGGCTCCGGCGTCCCCTGCGGCTCGCTCGCAGCCGCCACGTCCGCCACCTTCTCCCGGTCCCCCGCCAGCACGCGCTGCACTGAGACGAAGAACACCGGCACCATCAACAGCGCTAGAATCACCACCGCGATCATGCCCCCCATCACGCTGGTGCCGAGCGCCTGCTGGCTGGCGCCGCCGGCTCCCGTCGCAATCGCCATCGGCAGCACGCCGCAGACAAAGGCTAAGCCGGTCATCAAAATCGGGCGGAAGCGCAGCGAGCAGGCTTCGACCGTCGCTTCAATCAGCGGCTTACCCTGCGCGCGCAAATCCTTGGCGAATTCGATGATGAGGATGGCGTCTTTTGCCGCCAGGCCGATGATGGTGATCAGGCCGACGGTGAAGTAGACGTCGTTCGGTAGCCCCCGCATGGTCGCGGCAATCACCGCACCACAGATGCCGAGCGGCACCGTCAGCAGCACGGCGAGCGGAATGGTCCAGCTCTCATAAAGCGCAGCAAGCAGCAGGAACACTACCAGCACGGAGAGGCCGAGCAGGAACGGCGCCTGCGAGCCCGACAGCTTTTCCTGCAGCGACTGGCCGGTCCATTCGAAGCCGAAGCCGCGCGGCAGCTTGTTGGCGAGCCGCTCCATCTCGGCGATGGCATCGCCGGAGGTGAAGCCGGGCCTGGCTTCGCCCGAGATGCGCACGGCGGGATAGTAGTTGAAGCCCGCGATCTGGGTCGGCCCCTTCGACCACTGGACCGTGGCGAAGGCGGAGAACGGCACCAACTGACCGCGGCTGTTCTTGACGTTGTAATTGAGGATGTCGTCGGCGTTCATGCGGCTGGCGCGGTCGGCCTGCACGATCACGCGCTGCATCCGCCCGCGGTTCGGAAAGTCGTTGATATAGTTCGAGCCGAGATTGGTCGAAACCGTCTGGTTGATGTCCTCGAAGGTGACGCCGAATGCGCCGGCTTTTTCGCGGTCGATCATCAGATTGACCTGCGGCGCCGGCGGCAGGCCCTCGACATAGACCTTCTGCAGGATCGGGCTGGCGTTGGCTTCCGCGATCAGCCGGTCGGATGCGGCAACCAGCGCCGGATAGCCCTTCTGGCCGCGGTCCTGCAGGCGGAACGAGAAACCGGAGGAATTGCCGAGATTGTCGATCGGCGGCGGCTGCAGCGCCGAGATCCTGGCGTCACGGATCGACGAGAGCTCGCGGTTGATGTCGGCGACGATCGCGGCGGCGGAATCCTTTTTGCCCCGCTCCGACCAGTCCTTCAATGTGATGAAGGCCTGCGCGGTGTTCATGCCCTGGCCGAGGAAGCTGAAGCCGGTCAGGAACGTGACGTCCTCGACGCCGGCGCGATCGCGGAGATATTTTTCGACCTGCTCGACCGCGGCCTCGGTGCGGGCATAGGAGGAATCGGACGGCGTCTGCACGTCGGTGGTGATGAAGCCCTGGTCGTCGACCGGCAGGAAGCCGCCGGGCAGCCGGACGAAGGCCCAGCCGAGGCCGATGAACAGCACCGCGTAGATCGCCATCAGCCGGCCGGTTCGCTTCAGCGATCCCTTGACGGTGTGCGTATAGCCGCCGCGGCCGCTCTCGAGCACGCGGTTGAACCAGCCGAACACGCCCTTCTTCGCATGACCATGGCCTGCTTCGACCGGCTTTAGCAGCGTCGCGCACAGCGCCGGCGTCAGCGACAGCGCCAGCAGCGCGGAGAAAGCGATCGCGGAAACCATGGTGACCGAGAACTGGCGGTAGATAATGCCGACCGATCCCGGGAAGAACGCCATCGGCACGAA
>NZ_LLXX01000124.1:117153-118396 GCF_001440405.1 Bradyrhizobium valentinum | reverse complement strand
GCTGGGCGGCGTGTCGGGGCCGGCAGGCGCAATATAGACGTTGGTTACGGCAGGGGCTTCGTCGATCCGAATTACCGGGAAATCGTCGAAATTGCCCTGTTGCACCTTGCCGTCCTTGAAAGTGATCTCGCCATACTTGGCGAAGCTCATGCCCATGATTACAGCGCCTTCCATCTGCGCCTGGATTCGCTCCGGATTGACGTGGGTTCCGCAATCGATCGCGGTATCCACCCGGGGCACGGTGAGCTTGCCCTTGTCGTCGAAAGCTACCTCGACAATGGTCGCGATGTAGCTGACGAAGCTGCGGTGCGCGGCAATGCCGAGCCCGTGGCCCTTGGGCACGGACCGTCCCCAACCGCCCTTGTCCGCGACCAGCTCGACGACCTTGCGAAGGCGCGCGGTATCGATTGGATAGCTGTCATAGGGCTCACCATAGTTCCAGAGGTCCTTCACGGAATCTAGCTTGAGGATCCGAGGAGAGCCGATCAGCTCCAGCAGCATGGTCTTTTGATCACGGTTGGTGGCATGGGCGAGTTCGCCCACCATCGATTGCACCGCAAAGGCGCGCGGGATATTCGACACCGAGCGGAACCAGCCGATGCGGGTCCGCGCGGCCGCCTCCGGATTCTCGCACTGGACGTTGGCGATCTCGAAGGGCATATCGACAAGCCCCATGCCAAGCTCAAACGGAGCCTGATGCACCGCACCGGCGGCAAATGTCGAGGCGATGCTCGGCGCGACGCTGCGGTGCCGCCAAGCCGTCACCTTGCCGTTCTTGTCGAGGCCGGCCTCGATGCGTTCCACCGAGACGGTGTGCAGGAAGCCGTTGCGAACGTCATCTTCCCGCGTCCATTGCACCTTGACGGGGGCGCCGAGCTCCTTTGAAAGCAGTGCCGCCTCGAGGGCGAAATCGCACTTCGACTTGCGCCCGAACCCGCCGCCGAGCAGCGTGACGTTGACGGTGACGTTCTCCTGGGGAATGCCGAGCGTTTTGGCGACGTCTTCGCGCGTTCCGCCCGCGCTTTGCACCGGTGCCCAGATCTCCGCCTTGTCGCCCTTGACGTCCGCGACCGCAACCGGCGGTTCCATGCTGGCATGGGCATGATGCGGCACGTAGTATTCACCGACGATCACCTTGTCGGCGCTCTTCAAGGCGGCCTCCACGTCGCCCTCCTTGCGTACCACCAGGCCGGGTTTCCGTGCGGCTTGCTCCAGTTCGGCGCGGTAGGCGACCGACTCGTAT
>NZ_LLXX01000124.1:0-116755 GCF_001440405.1 Bradyrhizobium valentinum | reverse complement strand
TCCTTGAGCCTCAAGCCTTCGACACTCGGCACCGACTCCCTGGCGGCATCGGCTGCTAGCTCGCCGAAGCCGATGCGGCGTCCGCTGGCATTGTGAACGACCTCGTGATTGATCGCCTTCACTTCGGTCGCTGGCACGCCCCAACGTTTCGCCGCTGCGGCTTCGAGCATCGTGCGGGCCGAAGCGCCGATCTGGCGCATCGGCATCAGATAGTGCCGCGTGCTGCGCGATCCGTCGGTATCCTGGTTGCCAAACTTGACCTCGTCGCCAGGCGCCTGCTGGACGCGAACGCGCGACCAGTCGGCTTCCATCTCTTCGGCGACGATCATCGGCAGGCTGGTGCGGACACCCGTTCCCATCTCGGCGCGGTGCGCGACGATCGTCACTGTTCCGTCGGATGCGATAGAAACGAAAACGCGCGGGTTCACCACGGTACCGTGCGGCATCTTGTCCGCACCGGTCTGGTACGCAGCAAAGCCGGGGCGTGACATCACGGGAGCGGCGAGCACAAAACCGCCTGCCAGCCCGAGGCCCTTCAAGATACTGCGGCGTGAAACGTTGTCGACCTTGATGTGCCGTTCGAAGCCACGGAGCTTGTTGGGATTGGTGAGGATATTCATCATGGTCACACCCCCGTCGATGCGAGATGCACGGCCTTCTCGATGCGTTGATAAGTGCCGCAACGGCAGATGTTGCCCGACATCGCTTCGCGTATCTGGTCGTGATTGGGCTTTGGATTCTCCATCAAAAGGGCCGCGGCCTGCATGATCTGGCCGACCTGGCAAAAGCCGCATTGCGGGACATTGAGCTGGCGCCAGGCCTTCTGAACCGCGTGATCGCCCGTCGGATGAAGACCTTCGATCGTGGTGACCTCCCGACCCACCACATCGGAAACCGACGTGATGCAGGCGCGTGTCGCCTGCTTGTCGACGATCACGGTGCAGGCGCCGCAAAGCGCCTGGCCGCAGCCATATTTCGTGCCTGTCAGGCCGATTTCGTCGCGGAGGAACCAGAGCAGCGGAAGATCGGGATCGCCATCCCAGTTCTTTTGCTGGCCGTTAATCTTCAAAGTAACCATGATCGATCCCCTTCGTAAGCTGCTGATGGTCGCTCCGACGCGAGCGAAAACATTTTTGCTGACCGCTCGACGCCGCTTCGAAATTCCTTGCTGTCTTGTCTGGCTGGGATTTCTTCGAGCCATCCTCCTGAATCGTTATTATTGGCTGTTGTATTATTGGCTGTTGTTCAGTAGGCCGCGCCTGGCGGATCGCCGCCATAGAACCATTCTATATTTGCGTCCGCATGTTTGGCGAAAGCGGGGCATCAGGAAAAGATTGCATTTGGTCAGTAACGCTGACGCAGCGACACAGCAAAACAAATTCTCGTCAAACGTGAACATCGTTGTCATGACCCGGATGCGGGATCATCTCTTCCACGTCGCCCGGCGCTGCACAGTCTTTCACCATTTGCACGCCACAGGCATCGACGTGCGCCGAACGCTCCGCGCGAATTCTGCAATTCTCGCTCTTGACCGCACGCGCGATAATGCACCGCACACTGCAGAAGGCTGAGCTGTTCTGCGAAATATGCATGATGCGCAAATCGGCAGTTACGATCGCGTGAAATGCAATGGACTCCCGTTGTTGCTGGCTTTTCCTGGAATCACTGATGCAACTGCAAGGCGCATTGCGCAAAAGACAAATTTGTTCGTCGCCTTTCTTTTGACCGACTCCCTCCTTCAGTTTGTGTCATGTGCAAATCCGATCAGGCCACAACGTCGATCACAAGCACAGACACGGAGCTCGCAACAGCGATGTGTCAGGATCCGACGCGGCGTGCACTCATCCTGACCGCTTTCGCCACGGGCGCTTGCCTGGCGTCGTCTAGGTCCTCCGTTGCCGAGGAAGATCTGCCCGGCAGCAACGAGCGGCCGCAGAAAGCCGACATCCTGGTTTTCGCAGAAGGGGACCGTGCGGGCGAGGTGATCAAGCCGCAGGATCTGAAAGCCGGTGGACCGCCGGCGCGGGCCTGGCCAAAGGACCCGAAGACGTCGGTTGTCCGCAAGGGCTCGCGCCTGAACGAGGTGGTCGTCGTCAAACTGGATCCGGCCGAACTGGACGAAGAGACGCGCTCACGCGCGGCCGGCGGCGTCGTGGCCTATTCGGTGATCTGCGTCCACACCGGCTGTCCGATCACCGCATGGGTAAAGGCGGCTGGCGGCGACAAGGACGTGTTCAAATGTGTTTGCCATAATTCGGAATTTGACCCGAGACAAAGCGGGCAAGCGGTGTTTGGGCCGGCGCCCCGGCGTCTGCCGGCGCTTCCGTTGGCGGCAGAAGACGGTCCACTGACGGTGGCCGCGGCATTCGTTGGAAAGGTAGGTGCGCAGCAGGCCAGGTGACGGCGGGCCGCCGTCGATCCACGACAATGAAAAAACAGAATTCGTGAGACGAAAAACAAAGGGGAGGTTGCGCTATGGCCTTGAAGCAATGGCTTTTGTCGGGTTTGCTCGCGTCCACATGCCTCGTTTCGATCGCTGCCGCCGGCCCGATCGAGAACTACAGTCCGGTGACTGCCGAGCGACTCAAGAATCCTGAGCCTGGCAACTGGATGCATTATCGCCGGACCTATGACGGCCAGGGATACAGCCCGCTCGACCAGATCAACACCTCGAACGTGAAAAACCTGGTGCCGGTGTGGACGTTCTCGACCGGTGTAGTCGAGGGACACGAGGCCCCGCCGATCATCAACAATGGCGTGATGTTCGTCGCAACGCCGATGGGGCAGGTGATTGCGCTCAACGCCAAGACCGGCGACGAGTACTGGCGATACAAGCGCCAGCTCCCCGAAGATCTCTTCCAATTGCACCCGACCAACCGCGGCGTCGGCCTGTGGCAGGACAAGGTATACCTCGCCACGACGGACGACCACCTGGTAGCGCTCGATGCCAAGACCGGAAAAGTGGTCTGGGATACCAAGGTTCAGGACTACAAGAAGGGGCAGTATTTGACCCTGATGCCGTTGGTCGTCGACGGCAAGGTGATCGTCGGCGGTTCAGGTGGCGAATTCGGCGTGCGCGGTTACATCGTTGCCTATGACGCCAACACCGGCAAGGAGCTGTGGCGAACCTTCACCATTCCAGGCGAGGGAGAACCTGGCAATGAAACCTGGAAAGGCGACGACTGGAAAACGGGCGGCGCGCCCGCCTGGATGACAGGCAACTACGATGTCGATACCAGGACGATCTACTGGGGCACCGGCAATGCTGCTCCCTGGCCGGGCGAAACGCACCCCGGCGACAATCTCTACTCGACATCGGTGCTCGCGCTCGATCCCGACAGCGGCAAGATGAAATCATACTTCCAGTACCATCAAAACGATTCCTGGGACTGGGACGAGGTGGACGCGCCGATGCTGATCGACCTGCAAAGGGACGGCCGCACCATCAAGAGTCTGATCCATCCGGGACGCAACGCGATTTTCTGGGTGCTCGAGCGCAAGCCGGAGGGCATCAAATACGTGGCGGGCTGGCCGTTCGTTTATACCGATGTCTGGAAGAGCATCGATCCGAACGGCAAGCCGATTCCCGATCCCGCTCACAAGCCAGGCATTGGCAAGCGGGTCGAGTTCTGTCCGTCATTGTGGGGCGGCAAGGATTGGCCGTCGGCGGCATATAGTCAGAACACCAAACTGGTCTACGTTCCGGCCAACGAGAATTTCTGTGGCGGATTCACCGGCGAGAAAGTGCCGCTGGTTCCCGGCCAGCTTTGGCTCGGGACGAAGCCCGAGGATATCGGCCTGACGCCTCGTCCCGGCGCCACCCACTTTGGCGAACTGCAGGCGTGGGATCCGGCCACGGGCAAGAAGGTCTGGTCGCACAATTTTCCCAAGTCACACCTGTTCGGCTCGGTGACGGCAACCGCGGGCGATCTCATCCTGGTCGGTGGCACCAATGACCGGATGTTCCGCGCCTTCCATGCCAAGACCGGCGAACTGCTTTGGGAGCAAAAGACCAACTCCGGCATCATGGGCATGCCGATCGCCTATGAAGTAGACGGCACCCAGTATATCGCCGTCCAGTCGGGCTGGGGCGTGGACGCGCAGCGTATCCAGGACGCATTGGTGGGCAAGGTCCCTGGCCTGGAGAATAACGTGCCGCAGGGCGGCGTCGTTTGGGTGTTCGCCGTCAAGAAGTGACGGCGAGAAGGCAGAATCCGGCGTCTGGCCGCTGCAGGCCGTGGCCAGGCACCGCCGTGATCTATGCAACGCGCACTTGGGCGATCCAAAATGTGCCAATCGACATGAACCCGGTGCTCGCAGTGCCGCGCCGTACCCTTGGTCGGACGCGGCTTCAGGTTTCGGTTCTAGGATTCGGAACCGCGCCGCTTGGTGACCTCTACGTGCAACTGGATGACGACACGGCCGTCGATACGGTGAAACGCGCGTTCGAGCTCGGCATCAATCTCCTCGATACTTCTCCGCACTATGGCAACGGCCTTGCCGAACATCGTTGCGGCACGGCGATCAGGTGCGTGCCGCGCCAGGACATCGTTGTTTGCACCAAGGTCGGTCGCTGGATGGACCCGTTTCATGCGCGAGGCGACGGCTCCGGCTTTGTGGGTGGGCTGCCGCACCGGGCAGTGTTCGACTATTCCTATGACGGCACCATGCGTTCGGTGGAACAATCGCTGTTGCGGCTGGGGACTGACCGGCTGGATCTGTTGCTGATTCACGACGTCGACGTCTGGACTCATGGCATCGACGCGATCGAGGAGCGGTTTCGCGAAGCGATGGCTGGGGCGTACGTCGCGCTGGACCGGCTTCGCGGAGAGGGCGTTGTTGCGGGTATCGGGATCGGCGTGAACGAGGCCGAGATGTGCGTGCGTTTCGCGCAAGCCGGATCATTCGATACCATGCTGCTCGCCGGGCGCTATTCCCTGCTCGAGCAACCGGCGCTGGCGGAATTTCTGCCGCTTGCGCAGCAACAGGGAATAGGTGTGTTGCTCGGCGGCGTATTCAATTCAGGTATTTTGGCGACCGGCGCGGTGAGCGGCGCCAAATACAATTACAGGGATGCGCCATCTGAGATCCTGGCAAAGGTGGCGCAGATCGAACGTGTATGTGATGCGCATGGCGTCGCCCTGCCGACCGCGGCACTGCATTTCGCTCTGGGCCATCCGGCGGTGGCGAGCGTTGTGCTGGGAGGCCAGAGTCCGCAGGAGGTCGAGCGCAACGTAGCCGCGCTGTCCATCGAGGTGCCAACCGCGCTTTGGGCCGATCTGAAGGCCAAGGGTCTGCTGGATGCGGAAGCGCCTGTTCCGCGGGCGGCAGCCGGCTGATGCGGATCGATGCGCACCACCATTTGTGGAGTCTCGCCCGGGGCGATTATGGTTGGCTGACGCCTGCGCTCGCACCGATCCATCGTGACTTTTCCCTTTCGGACCTGGCGCCGCACCTCGCTGCCGCTGACATCAAGGGGACGATTTTGGTGCAGGCCGCACCGACCGAGGCGGAGACCATGTTTCTGCTCGACATCGCCGCGAAGGCGCAGGTGGTGCGGGGGGTGGTCGGCTGGACGGATTTCGACGCAGCCGACGGCGCGGCGCGCATTGATGCGCTCGCTGCGCGCAAACTCCTGGTTGGATTGCGGCCGATGGTGCAGGACATTCCCGATGACGATTGGCTGCTCCGCCCTGCCTTGGCGCCGCTATTGGCGGCAATGGCTCGAAACAGCCTGGTGTTCGACGCGCTGGTGTTGCCGCGCCATTTGCCGCGGCTGCTGCGGGTCGTTGATGATTATCCTGAGCTGCAGTTCGTGCTGGACCATTGCGCCAAGCCGGGGCTTGCAACCGGCGAGCTCGCGGTCTGGCAGGATGATATCGCGTCGCTCGCCGAACGCCCCAACATCGTCTGCAAGCTATCGGGTTTGGCAACCGAGGCCGCGCCAGGCTGGCAAATTGCCGATCTGCGGAAGGCCGTGGATCACGTCGTTGCGTGCTTCGGGCCACATCGCCTGCTATGGGGAAGCGACTGGCCGGTGGTCAATTTGGCGGGCGGTTATGAAAAATGGCTTGCCGCCGCCGAAACCATGCTGGCCGGTCTGTCGCGTGATGAAAACGCAGCTATCTTTGGCGGTAACGCGGCGCGCATCTATCTCTCGGGCCGGGGACGGAACGTTGAAGCCAATTGATCGCCTGGCGGTCCCGGACCAGGCCTGCGATGTTCTCATGCTCGGCAACCGTCGCTTCGACTGGGCCGGGACGGCGGCCGGGAACGAGCACCTTGTCGCCTTGTCTGGCGAAACGAAGCGCCGCTGCCCGCCCGATGCCGGAGCTGCCGGCCGTCACGATAACGACCTTTTCACTGTGCATGTTCGATCTCCTTCAGTGGTGCGATAATTGCTGTCTCGTTTGGCTCGGCGCCGCCGAGAAAGACTTTCACCGCGGTGCGGGCGCGCAAATCGATTTCGGAAAGCGTTGGTATCTCGCCGAGCTGAAGCACAGCTTCCAGGTGAACGTTTCCGTGGAGCATTCCAAGAAACTGGCGGGCGCCGGCTTCGCAATCCGCGAGATCGATTTCGCCGGCCTGCTTCGCTTTCGCGAGAATTTTCGTAAGGACCGCGATGGCCGGCTTAGGGCCGTGTTGCGCGTAGGCCTGTGTCGCATAGGGGTAGCGGTCCGCTTCAAGGATGGCGGTGTAGCAAACCTCCAGCAACGACGGTGTCATCATCGTCTCGAGAAGATTGCGTCCAATGATGATGAGCAACTCCCGTAGTGGGAGGGAAAGCTGGTCGGCGCTGACACTCAGTGCGTTGGACGAGTGATGGCCGACGACTTTGGTGAATTGGTCGACGAGAAGTTGCTGAACATTCTCGTGTCGTGTCGACTTTTCCCGGAGCAATTGCCGGTAGAGACCGTGCGGCGTCCATGCCCAGCTCGATCGCCCCAGCAAGAACGCCGAGAGAACCGCGCAGTTGGACCAGCCGCGAATCTGGCTCGCTTTACCCGGGACGGCTTCGCGGACGCGAAGGATATCGCCCGTCGCACCCCACCGGAGAAATCTGACTGCATCGGCCGGCGGCAAGATCGTCACCATCATGCGCGTCCACCACGGCTCCACGAGTAGCCAACTCCCCGTGCCCGTGGGTCGCATGGCAAAGACGTGCTTATGCCTGTGGTGGACGAACCGATGCCACCACTGCCGTCGAAGGCCGGGTACGAAACAGACGATCCAGTCGGCTGGATCGACGGTCACCAGGGATCCATTCTCGTCGATGTTGTTTGCCAAGTCTGGCGGGACATCGCCGACGACTTCCAGTCTTGAAGGGCGCTCGCTGTTTCGCTTCAGCCAAAACCGTCTCGATCGGGCAATATCGTTAGCCGCGCTCATCGGGTAATGCTCCTCGCGCTCGCGCATCCATGAATGAACCTTTCGATGCTGGCTCTGACGCGGTCGGCGGCTCCTCCCTCCTGGCGCATTGCAGGACTCAGCATCAGTGCCTGGTAGAGTGGTTCCCTCAGCAGTCCCAGCAATTGCTCGGCGTATAGCTGAGCGTCCGATATCGACAGGATTCCCTTTTCATTTGCTGCCGACAGAAACTCCCGCAGCTTGAGTGTGACAATCGCTTGCCCGGCCTCGTGCACCCGCTTCTTGAGCGCAGGATTGCGTGCACCTTCGGTCATCATGATCCGAATGAACCCGACCAGGGTGGTCGAGTATTCCTTCCAGGCAACGCGTCCGAATGCGATGAGGGTTTCGCATGCATCGTCTACGGTGCCGGGGCGCGCTCTCCTCACCAATGGTTGCGATATGAGCGAGGCTTTGTGTTCGGCGATTGCGACGATGAGATCGTCGACGCTCTCGAATGCCGATAGAATGTCTTCCTTCGAGTATCCGCTTCGATCCAAGATACTATCGAGGTCAGCGGGCGCGCCGCTCGGATTGGCGAGAGCCTCGCTGACCGCCAGCACGATCTCGGCGCGAGGGTCTGGCCTCGATACGGCATTGTCTTGTCGGGAGGGCTTCGGCGCGGGATGTGTCATGTACGGCTCCTCGGTTCGGGCCAACTGCGCCACGCGCTTCTTCGCGTGCAGGGCGAACGCGATCTTGATGGCGACCAGCACGGGCGCGGCGATGACGAAAAGGAGAGCGACCGCAGCGAACGCCGTATCGAAAGCGATCACGGTGGACTGACCGGTAACGGTTCGGCCCAACAGGCCCATCGCGGCACGGCCGGCCGCCACGCCGTCCATCCCTCGTGCCGCGAGCATGGCGCTTACTGTCGCCAGCCGCTCGCTGACCGCAGGGACGCCTGCGGTGACGCTGGCGCCAAGCACTGCAGCGTTGGAGGTAACATTGTGGTCGATCATGGTCTGGAGCCCGGCTACCCCCATGAGGCCACCGATCTGGCGGCCCGCATTGAAGAGGCCGATGCCAGACGCACGATTGCGGTTGTTCAGCTCGCTGAAGGCGATGAGAGTGATCGACAGGAAGAGGAAGCCAAGTCCAAATCCGCGCAGCAGGATGGCTGCCATCATGTCGTCGGCGCCACTCTCGCTGGTCGAGCCGGACAGCAACCACATCGCCGCCATAATCATCAGGATGCCGAACGGCACGGTGACGATCGGCGGAGCGCCGCGGACCTGCATGAGGAAGGCGGCCACGAGGAGGGCGCCGACGAAAAGCGCGCCGCTTGGCAACAGGAGCTGGCCTGCATCGGTAGGCGTGAACGCGAGAACGGACACGGCAAAGGACGGGATCAGATACGCGCTGCCGAACAAGGCGGCACCAGCGACAAAACTGACGATGAATGCGAATGAAAAATCGCTCGACCGGAACAGGGTGAAATCCAGCAGGCCTTGGCTTTTGGCCATCACCTGTTGGCCGAGAAATGCCAGCAGGGCTGCTGCGCCGATCACGGTCAGCCACACGATGCGAGGCTCCTCGAACCAACGCCATCGGCTGCCCTGATTGAGAACGTAGGTGAGGCAGAAAAATGCGACTGATATCAGCAAGAAGCCGGCCCAGTCGAACGGAAGGCGCGCGGTCGTAACGGGTCTCGGGCCGTCAGCGATCAACAAAAGTCCGACAGCGGCGAGGGCCACCGGAACGACGCCGAAGAAGATCCATGCCCACGACTGGCTGTCGATCAACCATCCCTGCAGCGCCGGGGCGATGGTCGCGGGAGCCACGACGGATCCCATCGCAAACAGCGCTTGCAGGATCGGCTGACAGGATCGCGGATAGGCGAGAAAAATGATCGCCTGCCCCGCGACAAGCAAGGTGCCGCCGGAGAAACCCTGTATCATGCGGAGTACAATCAGTAGGTCCAGCTGATATGTGATGGCGGCGATGCCGCAGGCCGTGCCCATGACCAGAGTCGAGCCGATGATCAGGCTGCGCGGATTGGTGCGCGTCATGAGCCAGGAGGCGGCCATGAACCCAATAAGCTTCGTAGCGGTGTATCCGATGTCCAGCCAGGCGAACTCGTCGGGAGTCGCATGGGTGTCGCCAATGATGTCGTTGCGCCCGAGCGACAGGACGGTGCTTGCGATCGCCTCCGTCAAAGTGGCGAGCACGATGCCTGCGACAAGAATGCTTCCTGCCGCGCGCCTGTCGTAGCCTGGCGTGGCGTCGGCGATCATGTTCATGTGCCGCTTCCTCGGTCGATCTCGACACGCGCGGACAGACCGGGCACGACGCGGCCGGGCAATGGATTTCTGGCGAACCGTATTTTCACAGGCACGCGTTGAACGACACGAATGAAGTTGCCTGTCGCATTGTCGGTGGGGATCAGGGTGAACGCGGACCCACTGCCGGGCGCAAAGCTGTCCACCACGCCTTCAATGGTCTGGTTGGGATAGCCGTCCACTGTGATGCGGGCGCGCTGTCCTGGCCGGATGTGTTCGATCTGGCTTTCCTTGAAGTTCGCCACGACCCACACGTCCTTGACAGGAACGATATCGAGCAAGGAGGTGCCTGGCGCGACAAGCCGGCCGATGCGGACCTGGCGATTGCCGACGACGCCGTCGACCGGCGCATGCACGACGGTGTGCTCGAGATCGATCTGGGCGAGGTCGCGTGCGGCGTGCGCCTGCGCCACGGCAGCGACGGCAGCTTCGCGCTGACTGGTAAGGACGGCGATGCGTTGCCGTTGGGCCTCCACCGTTGCGGAGGCCGCCGACACGCCCGCCTCGGTTCTCGACAGCGCCGCATCGCTTTCATCGACCTGCGCCTGGCTGACGGCATTGGTGCGGATCAGCTCGCGGCGCCGATCGGAGGCCTTGCGAGCCAGATTCATCTCGGCCACGCTCGCAAGTCTTTGAGCTTCGGCCTGCCTTATCAGGGCGTGCTGGAGTTGGGTCTCGGCATCGACATTGGCGAGGCGGGCTTGGGCGGCCTCGACATTGGCCTCTGCTTGCGCAAGCCGCGCGCGGTAGTCCCGGTCGTCGATCCGGAACAGGACGTCGCCTGCACGAACGGTCTGGTTATCCTGAACCTCTACGGCCGTGACGTAGCCCGCAACCTTTGGCGCGAGCGAGGTCATGTCCCCGCGAATATAGGCGTTGTCGGTGAACGTCTCGTTTGAACGGGCATAGACCCATCCGCCGGCCACGACCACGACGGCGCCGAGGCACAGCAACAACCCGACCGCCTTCTTCTTGTTAAGATGCACCACGATACCCTCCTGCAACAGTTGTTTTCGCTGAAGCGACCGCTCACTCACCCGGGCCTACCGTGCGGTCCAGCCGCCGTCGACCGAGGTTGCGGTGCCCATGATCTGGTCTGCCGCAGCCGAGCACAGAAAAGCGACGGTGCCGCCAAGTTGCGCCGGCGAGGCGAAGTCGAACGAGAGGTCGAGCTCCAAAAAGTTTTGGGTGAGCGGGCCGCGCTCCGGCGCTGGAAACGCGGCCCGCATCGGTAGATTTCAAACCTAGTTGCGCACCGTTATGGCCTTCTTATATGTCGCGGGGTCATCGAGGATCTTGACCATATACTCGGCCACGTCCGCGCGGGTGGCTGTTGAGGTGATGTTCCAGCGCAGATCGGTGCCGGCCTTCAGCTTTCCGCGAGCACGCTTGAATGTCAGCGTTGCCGGTCGAACGATCGTCCAATCGCAGTCACTCTCCCGAACAGCTGTCTCCTGCGCCTCCTTGTCTGCCATCACCTCCTTGAGTGCGAGCTTGACCATGAAGCCTGCGCCGAAACTCCCGGTGTGGTAGCTCTCACCGACACTCACCGAACTCTCAACGATGAGTCGGCCCCGGCCTGGAGGCATGGCGGCCAGAATGTTCTTGGTTCCCACCGAGCAAACCGGGACGCCGGGCTGGCGTCGACCCAGATCCTCTTTCGCCTGAGGTATCATCCCCAACGCGCAGATGACCGCATCCGCACCTTGGACCGCAGAAGCCACCGAGGCTGGATCCATTGCATCGCCCTTGACGATTCTGGGATTCGGATGCGTCAAGGGCATGCGCTTTGGGTCACGGACAAAGGCAGTGACGACGTGACCCGCGGACAACGCGGACTCAACGACGAGCCGTCCTGTCGACCCCGTTGCACCAAAGACCACGACGTTCATCACACCCTCTCATCGCGCGGCTTCGAAGCGCGATCGCCGTGCGGAGTGGTTTGGTCCGTGAAGCCAGCAGCATCTTTGCGCGGACACCCAGGTAGCGCCCGGGTCATCAACGGGAGCGCGCACTCACCGTGGAAGGTGGCTTCCTTGACATGCATGTTCACGCAAAAGGCGCAGCCGTTGAGCTGCGAGGCGCGCACGGTCTCGTGTTTCATCGAGGTCGAGCTCCAAGAGGATTTTGGGTGAGCGGGCCGCGCTCCCGCGCTGGAAACGCGGCCCGTATCGAGTGAAGCGCTTACGAGGCGCCTCTCGTTCGGACCGTGCGGTCAGTAGTCCCAGAAGACCGGTACCCAACGAAAGGCGTCGCCGTCGACCGCCACATGTCCGACGGACGGGAACGGCAGGTGAGTGGCCACCAGCAGCCCACCGGTCTCAGCCAGTTCCCGCAAAAGACTGATACGAACGCGGGCCGACTCCTCGGGGTCGTGTTCGAAGCCGTTGTACCACTCGGGGTGCTCGAACCCGACGGCGAACACGAGGTCTCCGGCGAACGTCAGCCGGTCGCCGCCGGACGCCACGCGGACCACGCTGTGCCCGGGGGTGTGGCCGCCGGTGCGAGTGACGACCACTCCCGGCGCCACCTCGTACTCCTCCTCGAACGGCCGCAGCTGGCTGCGGTACTCTTTCACGAACCGCTTGGCGGTCGATCGAAGCGCGTCCGGGAACCCCGGCGGCATGGAGACGTGGGAGAAATCGGGCGCCTCCCAGAACTTGACCTCGGCGGCCGCCACGTGGATCCGCAGATCCGGACGTAGCCGTTCCTTGACCCCGTCGACGAGCAGCCCGCCAATGTGGTCCATGTGCATGTGGGTCAGCACCACGTCGGTCACGGACGCAAGATCGATGCCGGCGGCCTCCAGTCGCTTGATCAATTGCCCGGCCCGCGGCAAGTGCAGGTCCGGGTCGAGCCCAAGCCCAGCATCGACGAGTATGGTCCGGTCGCCGCTACGCACCACGACCACGTTCAGCGCCCAATCGTAAGCGTCCGGCGGCAGGAACATGTCTTTCAGCCAGGTCGCCCGAACGGCCGGGTCGATGTTGTGTGCCAACATTGCGGTTGGGAGCGGTAGCACGCCATCGCTGACCACCAGCACGTCAATGTCGCCGACCTGCACCGCGTAGCGCGACGGAACCAACTCGTTGGGGCCAGGTCCACCGGGGTGTGAGGTGTTGGCCAGGCTTGTGTCTAGGTTCATGTTTGTCTCCTGTTTCATGTTCAAGGCTACTGGCTGGTCTCGGTTGAGCAGGCCGCGCAGCCAGCGAGAAGCGCGGCCCGTTTCGCGTGAAGGGTCTAAAAGAAGCCACTCACGTCAGTCACACGCTCCGGATCGGCAGAGGCCAGCGCGGCAGCGCGCTCGGCACGCGGCGGATAGATCCAGACGGTGTTGATTTCCTGCTTGGTCTTCTTGCCGACGTCGCCGACCATCTTGACCTGGCGTTCCCAGCCAACGGTGAACAGCGCGCCGGCCTCTCCGAGGTCGAGACAGGTGACGTATCCCTTCTGGTGATACGGCTTGGTCGGTACGCCCAGCAGTTCGGCCGCGGCATTGTTGCCGGCGAAGGCGCCCATCCGCGTGGCGTGTTGGCACGACATCAGCGCGTAGTTGCCGACATCGTCGCATGGCGCGCGAGCCGCATCGCCGGTGGCGAAGACGCCGGCCACCCCCGGCACGCGCAAGTCGCGGTCGACGAGCAGCCGGCCGAAATTGTCGCGTTCGGCTGGGATCTGCTGGGTCAACGGCGCGGCGCGAATACCCGCCGCCCAGATCACGGTTTCGGTTTCGATGTGATCGCCATTGGAGAGAGTGACGCCGGATTTGTCCAGCGAGGCGACGCCGGCGCCGAGCCGGGTCTCTACACCGACCTTGCGCAGGGCCTCCTCAATGACGGGGCGAGGACCTTCACCCATATCGGGGGCGATCGCGCTGTTCCGGTCGACGATGATGACGCGGGGCTTGGCATCCTTGCCGAGGATTTTGCGAAGCCGCGCCGGCATTTCCGTCGCCGCCTCGATGCCGGTGAAGCCCCCGCCGGCAACGACGACCGTGTCGCGCCCGTTCATTGCCGGTCGGTCAGGAAGGTTGTGCAGGTGCCGGTCGAGAGCAATCGCATCGTCGAGCTGGTCGACGCTGAAGCCGTGTTCGGCAAGGCCGGGAATGTTGGGGCGGAACAGCCTGCTGCCGGTCGCCACGACCAGCCGGTCGTAGGATAGCGTCTTTCGCGTGCCCTTGGCGGTCGCGATCTGCACCACGCGGGATTTGGTGTCGATGGTCTCGGCGCTGCCCTGCACGTAGACAACGTCGATCGCCTTCAGGACATCCAGCAGGGGCGCCGTCAGGGTCTCGGGCTTCTGTTCGTACAGCCGCGGGCGAACCACCAGCGTCGGCTCCGGCGCGACCAGCGCGATCTCGAGTTCTTCGGGAGAAACGCCCTGGATGTCGCGCAGGCGGGCGGCGGAAAGTGCGGCGTACATGCCGGCGAAGCCGGCGCCAATGATGATGAGTCGCATGTGATTATCTCCTGTGGGTTGAGTTGTTCAGGCAAAGGCGCGTCACTGCCGCCGCTGTTCATTGGCGGCAAGGCCTCCTGAGATCGACGAGGACGCGAGGATGTGTAACGAAGACGGGCTGACCTATGGTGGGCAGCTCGGCATTGCCGAGATCGGCACGCGGCTTTCACATGCAGCATGGCAGCTTCTGGGGCCCAGCGGCCAGCCGCGGTTAAGGGCAATCGGCAGAACGGGCTTTGGCGGCCAATTCCTGTGCAAGAGCTGGGCGCCATCATTGATCATGATGGAAGCCATGGGATTGGCGCTTCGAGCGGCCGGTGCCGGAACCTCCGTTTCTTCGCCTGCCGCCGAAGTGAAGCGAACGGCCAGCGAAAGTCCGTATATGAGCGCGGTCGCAACTGCTCTTCGTCGCGGTGCGATTGCCAGGGGGATGACGAATTTCTTCCAGGTCATCGCTGTCTCCTCCATTATCAACGTAGGCACCACGATAACGAACCTGATTTGCGACTGCGCCAGAGCGATTGCCGTACCTGTAGAGAGATTGCTGCTAGCGCATCCGCCGTCGCCAATCGCTCGGGGTTTCGCCGGTCAGCTTCCTGAACGCCGCGGCGAAGGCGGTCTGGGAGGCATAGCCAAGCTCCGCTGCGATTGAGACGACCGAAGCGTCGGTGTCGCGCAGCATGTTCATGGCTTGCTCAAGCCGGTGCTGGCGCAGCCAGGCGTGCGGCGAAAGCCCAGTGCTTTCCTTGAAGGCACGGCAGAAATGAAAGCGCGATAGACCGGCATCCGAAGCTAGCGCCGCGAGGGAGACGTCCGCGTCGCTGTCCGAGCGCAACCGTTCGATAGCGCCCTGCAGCACCTTCGGCGAAAGTCCACCCATTGTTGGCTGGATCGTCGTTGGCGAGCCGGTGTGCGCAGCCAGAAGACGCGTGGCCAGGAGGTCTATCAATTGGTGCCTGAACAGCGTATCCAGCGCCTCATTGCTCTCCAGGACATCCGTCGCGCTCAAGATCAATCGGGATGTAATGGGGTCGGGATGCGCCGTTCGCTCCAGGAGATCGAGCGGTGTGGCGATGTCGGCTTCGTCAGCAACGCGCTTGAGCACTGTGTGAGGAAGATAGAGCTGAACGACATCAACAGGTTTCGGAATATCCCATCGTGAGCTTGATCCTTCCGGAATGATTATCAAAACCCCGGGACGAAACGTTCCGATCGCAACCGATCTGCCTGTCCGGCGCTCCATGCGCTGCATCGAGCCGTTGTAAGCCATAATGACGTGGTGGCTCATAGGCTCGACGACGTCGTGCAATGGCTCATGTTTCCAGTGGGCGATCGCGCTCCCGGAGGGGTCCAAAGCCATGCTGACTGGTTTGGTGTGAAGCACGCGTGCCATCTCCACGTCGGCAGGACGGCGCTCGGCATTTGGCTGATCGTTCGGGCGTGGTGCCTCGGCTGCAGCCGGCAGGCCTGCCGAAGAATTGTGCAAGACCGGTTTGCTCATGGGTTGTGCTCGCATTGGAGAGGTTATGCGCGCGCTCCGCGGACCGCGCTGGACCAGAGAGTCGGCGCGCTGCTTCCTGTGTGCTCGCAACAATGATGGCAAACGCCGTGCGATGGTATCGTGCAGCGAGTCTAGTGGCGCTGGTTCGGTGGGTAGATCAACCTGCACCTTGGGATAGGTGGACGCGATGGGTGCAATCGCGCAGATATTCGCGCCATGAAACGAAGCTCATTGAGCGGGCCGAATAAAGCCGACAACCGCGGAATCGAGTTCGGCAGCCGTTGGCACTGGCAGTGTGAAGCGAAAGTGTGCGCCGCCGTTCGGGCGGTTTGAACCCGCGATGCGGCCGCCATGCGCGGTAATGATGGACTGGCAAATGGCCAGCCCGATACCGATCCCTGCGTCCTTGGTGCTGAAGAAGCTTTCGAAAATATGCTTCATGTTGCCGTCGGCGATGCCTGGACCATTATCGAAGGCGGAAAAGGCGACCCAGCCGCTGTCATCGATCGACGTCTCGATGTCGATCCGGCGTGTTGGCTGTCCCGACTGCGCGACCGCCTGGACGCTGTTGACCAGCAAATTGATGATTACTTGCTGCAACTGGATCCGATCGCCCATCACCTGCGGAAGTCCGGCTTCTAATACCGACGACAAAGCAATCGACTTCGAATCGATCTCATGGCGGATAAACAGGAGAGCCTCCTCAACGACCTCATTGAGGTCGATGAGACGTTTCTCCGGCTCATTCTTCGCCGCCATGCCTCGTATGCGGTGAATGATTTCACCCGCGCGGCGCGCGCTTGATGCGATTCGTGAGACGAGCTGCGTGACTTTTTCAGTGTTTTGATCGGCGCGCGCCAGCCACCTCAGGCTCGTCTCTGCATTGGTGACGATTGCCGAAAGCGGCTGGTTGACCTCATGCGCGATCGAGGTTGCCAGCTCGCCGAGCGTTGCGATGCGTCCTGCATGCGTGAAGTCGGCCTGCAGCTTTCGAAGCTGCTGTTCCGTATTCAATCGTTCGCTGATGTCCTGCATGGTGATGAAGGTCGTATCCAGTTGCTCGGGCAATACCGGATATGTGACCGTGAACAGAACATCGATAATCGTGCCATCAAAGGCGAGGATCTTCGTTTCTTCAAAGAAATTTCGCCGGCCTTCAAAGTGAGCAACCATGACCCGCTTGGCAAGCCCGGGGGCGGCGGCAAAAATGTATCGAACGGGATTTATGAGATCGGCGGCATTCTTGGCCCGAAACAGCAACACCGCATCCCGGTTGACTTCCGTAACCCGCACCAAATCCTTGGCGTGTTCGATGAGGTCCGGATTCCGGTCGAGGTAGGCTCCGATATCGCGGATGCCGTTTGCCTTGAGCTGATCAAACACTTCGCCCGCGCGACGTGAATCGACCTGCCAGAGTGCGGTCGGCAGATACTCAATGAGTTTACGATAGCGTTCCTCGCTGGCCTGCAGTTCCCAGGATGTGCGATCGTCGTTCGCCTCGCCATTGATGGTTACGAACACCGTTCCGGGGGGCTTCGGCTCCGCGGAGTGCCATGCCCTGATGATGGGGTTGCGTATGGTTCCACTGGAGACCATTTTGCGCATCTCGAGGCGCGAGGGATCGGTTGCCACCTTTTCGAGGAGGGCAGCGAGCACCGAGCGGCTCTCGGCCGGCCAGAATGCGCCGACGGGCTTGCCGATCATCTGCTCCAGACCGGCATGGGTGCCGAACATCCGTACCGCGCGATCATTGACGGCTGAGATGCGGGTGGCGGTCAGAAGCTTGTCAACCCATTCCGGGTGTTCATCGAGATCATCGATTACGCTACGACTTCTGAGCCCGGCGATTGTTTGGAGCACAGAGCGGGCGGCTGACGTATCGAGTTCCCAGCAAGCGGCCAGATAGCCCTGCAGCTCGGCATCCACGCGTATGGTTGCCGCTTCGGACATCCCTCCAGCGTCTCGTCCGAATTCAACGATATCGAGGAGTATGCCGGCTGCATCCCGCCTTACGATCTTCCTGATGGCGGCTGTAACTTCTGCTCCAGCCTGGCTGCGCCGGCGGACCAAGCCCTCCCATCGGCCTTCCCGCAGTAGCACGCTAGTGGGTTCGGGGTCGTGCTGGCCGGGTGTGCGGAGCGCGGCAAGATTCTGCCCGATCATGGCCATGGCGGGCCATCCATAAAGGGCTTCCGAAGCCGCATTCCAGTATTTCACGACGCCGTGCTCGTCGCTGACAATCACGCTTTCGGATGCGAAATCGGACAACTCCATTCCGGGAGGAGACACGGAAGGGTGTTCGTGTCCACCCGTCACGGTCTTGTGGACGGGGCTAGCCATCGCGAGGCGTCTCCCGTCCATCTGCGCCAGGGCAGGAGCCCGCGTGTCTCAGGGCGGACCGCAGATGACGAAGGAGTGCTTCGCTGCTCACCGGCTTGGTCAGAAAGGCATAAGCGCCGCATCTCATGGCACGCAATCGGGTCGCCGGAGTGGTGTCGGCCGTGACGATGATCACCGGCATTGGGGAGCCGATGGTCCGCAGCCGCTGCAACAGGTCGAGCCCGCTATGGCCCGGCATGCTCACATCGGTGATCAGGCAGTCGAACCTGCCCGGGACGTACTCCGCCATGAAGGCCTCCGCTCGATCGAAAGTGCGACACGACAGTTCCAGCACCAGAAGGAGATCGGAAAGGGCCTCTCGCACAGCTTCATCGTCATCTACGATCGCGACTAAAGGCGCTTTGGACAACGGATGACTCTTCGCTTGCACGGCCGGATGGCCGTCTCCCTCGTCTGACCCATTGCTGGCCTGATCGTAACCATCCTTTGGTCTAGGGTGATTTTTCCTCCCGGATCCCCGCAGGCAGCAGTTCCCAGATGCGGATGAGCTGACCGACGGATGTCGCCTGCATCTTCTTCGTTACGCTGCCGCGGTGCAGCTTGACGGTGATCTCGCTGATGCCGAGATCGAAGGCGATCTGCTTGTTGAGGCGGCCCTTTGCCACTTCGCGCAGGACCTCGCGTTCGCGCGGCGTCAACTTCGCGTAGCGGTCGAGATGTTGCTTGATATGCCGGGCCGCGGTTCTCAGCGAAATATCTTTCTCGATCGCCGCCGTAACCGCATCAAGGAGCGTTTGGTCTCTCACCGGCTTTGTCAGGAAATCGGCGGCTCCCGCCTTCATCGCCTGCACCGTCATGGCGATGTCGCCGTGGCCGGTAAGGAAGATGATCGGCCGGGTATTGCCGTTCGAGGCGAGATGCTGCTGCAGATCCAGGCCGCTTGCTCCGGGCATGCGGACATCGAGAATCAGGCAGCCCGGGCGATCCGGAAGGTCTGCGTGCAATAGGTCTTGCGTAGACCCAAAACAGCACGCGTCGATCCCCACCGACAGAAGAAGCTCTTCAAGTGCGGACCGCACCTCTTCGTCGTCGTCTACGATCAAGACGAGAGGGCGGTCCGTATTACCGGCAGCTACGCTCATGGGAAAGCGGGGTGAGGGTGGTAAAGCAAACAAGCCGGCGAATCCAGTTGTACCAACCATTGCTAGCCTCCTTCTGATCGCTTCTGCTCCGTTGTCTGTCGCGGTCGGTCGCCTATTCAAGAATGGACCGGAGAAGGGCGTTGGTCTGCGCAATAGCGCCTCTGGCCGCAGGGGTATCGGCCAGTGCGTTGAGCATGACGAAATCATGAATGGTGCCGTTGTATCTTGTGGAGGTGACGCGCACCCCCGCACGAACCAGTTTGCGCGCGTAGCACTCACCCTCATCACGGAGCACGTCGTTCTCGGCAACGATGATAAGCGTATCCGGAAGGCCAGTCAGCTGGTCGATCGAGGCATTGAGCGGTGCCGCGGTGATCTGCTTGCGCGCGGCGGCGTCCGGAAGATAAGCGTTCCAGAACGATTCCATCGCCCGCTTTGTCAGCCACGGGCCACTTGCGAACGAAGCATAAGACTCGGTGTCGAACATCGAGCTGACGGCGGGATAGAACAGCACCTGCGCATCGATCTTGGGGCCGCGCCGTTCCTTCGCCATGAGCGTGACAGCGGCGGCCATGTTGCCGCCGACGCCGTCGCCAGCGATGGCCAGGCGCGTGGAATCGATCCCTAGATGTTCAGCATGCTCTATCAGGTACTTGGCGACGGCATAGACTTGTTCGATTGCTACCGGATATCTGACCTCCGGCGAGCGATCGTAATCCACGAAAAACAACGCAACGTGTGCACCGACCGCGATTTCGCGAATCAAGCGGTCGTGCGTCTCTTTGCCGCCGAAAGCCCAGCCGCCATGGACATACACCAATGCGGGCAGCGTTTCACTTGCCCTCTCCGGTCGAACGATGCGAATTGGCACCACTCCGGTGCGGCCGGTAGGGACTACCATATCCTCAAAACGCACGGCCGGCTTGCCGATGATGCCTGATTGGATATCCGCCAGAAATCTTCGTGCTTCTTCGGGAGACAGTTTACCCATCGTCGGGCCGTTTGCGATCGCGTCTACAAACTGCTGCGTCAAGGGCTCAAGCAACGCTACGTCGCGAATATTTGCTGGTGCAGCTTTCTCAAGCATCGATATCCATCCGAACGGGACCGCCCGACAGGCATCATGCGCGCTCGTGCGATAAAGCCCTAAACAAACGTTGTGAATTCTCGCAAAGTCCGGGAAGGAGGCGTGAAACCTCCCCATGAAGCATTGTGAATTTCCGTGAAATCTCAGCAGCGGATGTGAAACGGCCTGCGTTGATCTGGGCTAGCGCTGGCCCGAGAGTTCATCCAGCAGACCCTTCGCGATCTTAAGATCGTTGGTTTCGTAGCCCTCGCTGAAACGGCTATAGAGCGGAGCGAGCAGCTCGTACGCTTCGCCGACCCTCCCTTGATCCCGCAGCAGTCGCGCCAGGCTAGTCGTGGTGCGCAGCTCCCATGCGAGAGCCTCCTGCGTTCGGGCCAGCTCAATCGACGCCAGAAAATCTTCCTCGGCCTGACTGGCGTCTCGCTGCAAAGTGACTACACCCTTGATCCGCAACAGCTCCGGACTGCACCAGCGCTCCTCGCTCTGCTCGTTTCGTCCGATCGCTTCATCGATCGCGGTCTTTGCCAGTAGGGCGTCTCCGGCGATCGCCAGCCCCTCGGCCAGGGCGCCCAGGAAGGTCGTGAGATACTGGACGAATCTGGCTCGGCGAAGTTCGTCGATACCAACTTTTAGCTGCTGCAAGCCGGCGGCGAGATTGCCGCGCTTGACCTGCAGTTCTCCTTCGAAGCAGCGCCCATAAGCGCGCCAGATATCAAGCTCGTCGCTGGCTGTCTGATAGAGCAGCATCTTTGTGTAGCGTTCCGCGGCCAACAGATCGCCAGCCATGAGGGCAATCGGACACGCTGCTTGAGCAAGCGCGTTGCAGAGCGAGAGCCTATGATTGATCGAAAGGGCGTCGCTGACGTTATTCTCGACACAGCGTAGCGCCTCAGTCGCGAACCCCTGCAGCCATAGCACTCGTGCGAGCGTGATGCGCGCTGTCACCCCTTGATCGAACTGGAAGCGCACCGCATGTGATCGACGGACGGGAGCTACGTAGTGCGCAAGCATCCGCTCAATGTGCTGTCTTGCACTCGATTGGTTGCCCAGGAAGTGCAGCGACGCACCTGTCAATCGATCGCCGAGCAATCGATCGTTGATATCCGCCGTCTTCTCGGCAACCGAAGAAAACCGCTTCGCGAGTTTCAGAGCTTCGACGAACTCTCCGCGGTTGACTCGCGAAGCCCACATTCCCCAGAGCGCTCGTAAGCGGTAATCAGTGTCGTCCAGGCCTTCCGCGATTTCGAACGCAGTCGCCCACGCCGCTCCCGTGTCTCGGGCCGATGCTGTCGTGTACATCTGCGACCAGGCAACCGCAGCATAGAGATGCATCCGGCGGCGTTCGTCCTTTGTGCTTTCGCCGAGCGTAGCCAGTGCACGCTCGGCCCGGGTGCGACATTCCTCCATCAGCGACATCTCGAACCAAACAGGCACTGCCGCGACCGTCAGCTCTACACCGACGCCAGGATCGCCGCCCGGCGAAAATGCCCAATCAAGTGCGCCGCGAAGGTCGTCGATCTGTGGAGCATACGCAGACAACCATTCGGTAGTGGGCCACGTCTCCCACTCGGCAAGGGCGCGCTCGAACAGGTCAAGCTGGTAGAGCGCGTGTCGCTCCCTCACAGCTTGCGTTTCACCTTCTTCAGTCAGCCGTTTCTGAGCGTAGGCTCGCGCTGTATCAGTCAAGCGATAGTATACGGTCGCGCCTGCCACATCCGCTATGACCAGCGACTTCTCGACAAGGTCGGCAACGACCCCGTCGACCTCGGACGCGATTATTTCGTCGTCTCCGGCGACGGCGCTGGCAGCCTCCATCGTGAAGCGTCCGGCAAAAAGACCCAACCGGCGCATGACGACGCGTTCGACTTCGGAGAGCAGATCGTAGCTCCAATCGAACGCTGCACGAAGCGTCTGATGCCGTGGCAGCGCAGTGCGCCGACCGCGTGTCAACAGATGAAATCGATCGTCCAGGCGACTGGCCACTCCGCGAACCCCAAAGGCGTCAACGCGACACGCAGCAAGCTCGATGGCCAGCGCAATTCCATCGAGCCGCCGGCAGATTTGCGCGACAACTGGGACATCTTCATCCCTGAGTTCGTATCCGCCGGCGCTCGCTGACGCGCGCTCGACAAAGAGTTGTACCGCCGGGTAGCTAAGCGCTTCCATGACTGTTAATCCTGCCTCGACAGGAGCAGTTTCCAGCGGCGGTAGGCGCTGCACGCGCTCATCTTCGGCACGTAGAGGTTCTCGACTGGTGGCAAGGATGTGAACAGCCGGTGCGCCTTTCAAAAGTTCTTCAGCCAACTCCGCGGCCGCCAGCAAGACATGCTCGCAGTTGTCGAGCAGGAGCAGCATCTGTTTGTCCTTTAGAAAGGACGTCAGTGCGGGATATGGATTCTCCGAGCGGATCGGAACACCAAGTACAGAAGCGAGCGCGCTCGGCACAAGCTGGGGATCGTTGAGCGGAGCAAGATCGACAAACCGTCCACCATCTTTGTAAGAGGCTATCAACTGGTCGGCGACCGCCAGAGCAACTGTGGTCTTGCCGATTCCGCCCGGTCCGACGATCGTGATGAAGCGGCCTCGCTGTAGCCTGCTGCTCACCATGGCAACGATATCAGCGCGGCCGATCGGTCGGGTGAGGCGGTCGGGCAAATTGTGCCCTTTATGCGGGGCGGGGAAGGCTTGGGCTGCATCGCCGGTGGACCGTGAAACCGTCGCAACGAAGCGATATCCCCGACCGGGCACCGTAACGATATAATTCTCGCCGGTCCTACCTTCCGCGAGTGTACGCCGCACAGCATTGATCTGAGCCCGAACGTTCGAGTCCTCGACTGTGAGGCCAGGCCACACGCGGGCAATGAGGTCATCTTTGTCGACCACTTCGCCGGCGTGCTCAACCAAGGCTACGAGAATTTCAAAAGCTCGACTTCCGAGCGGAACCGGATTGTCGCCTCGAAGGAGTAGCTGCTGGCGCGGGACAAGGCGGAATGGCCCAAAGGTAAATGTAAGCTCGACGGACGCGCTTGCGTCATCACGTCTGTCAGCTCCCGCCACGGATAAAGGATTATTGCGGTCGCCTCTGATAGCGGGGGCCATTTTTTGGCTCGCCTCGTTGAGAGCGAAGAAAGAAATATTAGCACGCCGTGATGGTCAATGTCACGGTCCATCTCAAGCCAGCCACTGCTTTCGGCGGTTCAGGCATCGTCCGCATTGGTCCATCCTTCGATCTAGGCTGAGTTTTCCTGTTGGATCTCCGCAGGCAGCAATTCCCAGATGCGGATGAGCTGACCGACGGACGTCGCCTGCATCTTCTTCGTCAAATTGCCGCGGTGCAGCTTGACGGTGATCTCGCTGATGCCGAGATCGAACGCGATCTGCTTGTTGAGGCGCCCCTTTGCCACTTCACGCAGGACCTCGCGTTCGCGCGGCGTCAACTTCGCGTAGCGGTCGAGATGTTGCTTGATATGCCGGGCTACGGTTCTCAGCGAAATATCTTTCTCGATCGCCGCCGTAACCGCATCAAGGAGCGTCTGGTCTCTTACCGGCTTTGTCAGGAAATCGGCGGCTCCCGCCTTCATCGCGTGAACGGTCATGGCGATGTCGCCGTGGCCGGTAAGGAAGATGATCGGCCGGGTATTGCCGTTCGAGGCGAGATGCTGCTGCAGATCCAGGCCGCTTGCTCCGGGCATGCGGACATCGAGAATCAGGCAGCCCGGGCGATCCGGAAGGTCTGCGTGCAATAGGTCTTGCGTAGACCCAAAACAGCACGCGTCGATCCCCACCGACAGAAGAAGCTCTTCAAGTGCGGACCGCACCTCCTCGTCATCGTCCACGATCAAGACGAGAGGCCGGTCCACATTATCGGCAGCGATGCTCATGGGAATGCGGGATAAGGGCGGTAAGGCGGATGAGCCGGCGAGTGCAGTGATACCAAGCATTGCGTAGCCTCCTGATCGCTTCTGCTCCGTGTCTGCAGCGGTCGCTCGCTGGGGTTCGAGCGTTCGGTGTGCGTTCTAAACTCCGTGCAAGTACGGCGTCTTTCCTAAAGCCGCTGTCCTTTGTCGGAACCTGCTCCAAGCGCGCAATTGTGATGCGTACTGCCTGGTCACCGCGGACGCGCGACCGAGCGATCCAGCGGCCAGATCGTTTTGAAATCGCTACAAAAATCGTTTTGATGCGATTGGCTCGATTGCTGTCACAACAGCTTCGCGTATCACGAGCAAGTCTGGACGATCGCTCGCCGATTTCCGATAATGTGCGGTGACCTCACACGGCGACGATGATCTGCCTCGTCCGATTCCAATCATGAGACCAACCCAGATGACACAGGCAGGCGCCTTCGGACAGAGGCTCGGAAAATTCCTGCACCTGAAGGATGCACCGCCGTCGCTGATCACGCGTTCATTGCGCGGCGTTGAACTCGCGGTTACCGAAACACGCGATGATAACCCTGTGCCGGGTCTGTCCGGCTCGTTCACTGCCGAGGATGCCTTTGTCGTCAGCCTGAAACTTCGCGAGTTCCCGGACTGCGAGCTCTGGGAGAACGGCAAGTGCGTGATGAAGGCGGATGTCCCGGCGGGCGCAACATATCTGTACGATCTCAAGCGCGATCCGCGCTATGTGATCGACAAGCCGTTCCACTCCCTGTTTTTCTATCTGCCGCGCTCGGCGCTCGACGGCCTCACCGAACAGTCCCGCAAGCCGCGCGTGGGAGAGCTCGCCTGCGAGCTCGGCGTTGGCCATGACGATGCGATCGTCCGTCATATCGGCTCATCGCTCCAGGCCGGGCTGCGTCGGCCGGACGAGACCAATCAGCTTTTCATCGATCACATGATGCTCGCGCTCACCGCGCATGTCGCCCAGGCCTATGGCGGGTTTCGGCCCGGCACCGAACCGACCCGCGGCGGTCTCGCGCCGTGGCAGGCGAGGCGCGCCTGCGAAAAACTCGAGTCCGACCTCGGCGGAAAGCTTTCACTGCAACAGATCGCGGCTGAGTTCGGCCTCTCGGTCAGCCATTTTTCACGCGCATTTCGCGTTTCCACCGGCCTGCCGCCCCATCAGTGGCTTCTTCAGCAGCGTGTGAAAGCGGCCAAGCAATTGATGACAGTCCGCGACCTGCCGCTGTCCGAGATCGCGATGTCGGCCGGCTTCGCCAATCAAAGCCACTTTACGCGGGTGTTTTCGGCCATGGTCGGCGTCAGCCCGGGCGTTTGGCGCCGCGAAGCGCAGGGCATTTCGGAAGGCGAGACCTGATCCAGGCAATGCCGGGCGATTAGCGACGTTTCGCCAGTGAGATGGCGTAGGCGTCGCGGCGCGCCGCAAAGATCTCGTCGGGCGGATGACCGATGCCTTCGGCGAGATTGGCCGGATCAAAGATGGACACGTCGCACACCTCGTTTGCTTCAATACCGGTGATGACGATCGTTCCCAGTCGTATCGCTTCACGATGATCCTCATCCGGCCACCGGATAGTCACGTCCATGGTGGGATCGCCGGGACAGTCGAGCAGCGCCATCACGTTGAACCGGACATCGCCTGCAGCGATCCGGGTTTCGAGATCATCGTGCAGGAAGTCGACAGGCTTCGCCTCGGCCTCGTCCTTGGTCAGCGCGACTTCTCCGCCAACCGGAACGATCTTGAACTTGATGAACCGCGTTTCGCCTTTCGCATTCGTTGCGGGAAAGGCGTGCACTCCCCAATAGATGATATCGGCAAAACTCCGGGGCGGCGGGTGCGCAGCGATGTAGTTTGTCTGATGAAGTGTTTCGGGATTGGTGGCGGAGAATGCCCTGACTTTCCTCATGTTCGGCTTGCCGCCCGGCCCCGGCATGCGCGCCTTGAGGTAAGCCAGCATCTGGTCGAGTGTCCGCGCAAAATGCACCGGCGCGCTTTGCACGAGAATGTCCGAACGATGGCCATCACCGCCGAGCCTGAAGCTGAAGCCGCGAAGCACGAATTTGTCGGGATCGCCGCCGCCCAGCGAGAAGCGGGCCAGCACTCGTGATGGTCTTGTAAAGCTGCGGGATTTCGTAATCTCCGCTGCCCGATCAGACGCGGCATAGGTTCCGCGAACGCATCGGCCCCTGGCGAAGCTCGGCCGCACCTTCGGTGGATTGCCGGCTACCGCTTTCAGGGCTTCGATGATGGAGGCGGGCGTGGCGGCGTCGGTCGAGAACCTGGACATGGTGAAATCTTGGGCGTGAGCATTTGATGCTTGTTTAGGCACCGGACAGGTGCCGCGTCTTTCCCAAAACGGCCATGCCTTGTCCGATTCCGCTCTACGCACCCGCTTTCCGGCTCATTCACCCTAGACCACGGGATTAGAAACACGAGCCAGATCCAGGCTCGCGCGAGCGGCCGTCAGGCGTCAACCGCAACCTTCAATGCCTCGGCCCGGATTTCCTCGACGAGCCGTTCCTTCAGCCTGACGAATTCAGGCGCGGTTTTGATCTTGTAGGATCGCGGGTGGGGCAGATCGATCGCGATCTCGGCCTTGATGCGACCGGGGCGGGCGCTCATGACGATGACGCGGCTGCCGAGGAAAATCGCTTCCTCGATATCATGGGTGACGAACAGCACGGTCTTCTGGTCGCGTTCCCAGATGCCGAGCAGCATTTCCTGCATCAGCACACGGGTTTGATTATCCAGCGCCCCGAAGGGTTCGTCGAGCAACAGGATCTTAGGATCGTTGGCAAGCGCGCGGGCGATCGCCGTGCGTTGCTGCATGCCGCCGGAGAGCTGCTTCGGCCAGTGG
The DNA here is from genome assembly GCF_001440405.1 of Bradyrhizobium valentinum. GTDB lineage: Bacteria > Pseudomonadota > Alphaproteobacteria > Rhizobiales > Xanthobacteraceae > Bradyrhizobium > Bradyrhizobium valentinum. Next base: position 89,781 of record NZ_LLXX01000124.1, on the reverse strand, counting down.
TTTTCGAAGCCGGATAAGCCGACCCGATGGATGTACCCATCGGCGATCTTGCCGCGATCCGTCTCGGATATCCCGCGCTCGCGCAGGCCGAACGCGATGTTTTCGCGCACCGTCAACCATGGGAACAGTGTGTACGATTGAAACACCATGCCGCGATCCGCGCCGGGTCCCGCGACCTCGTGCTCGTCCAGAATGACGCGGCCGCTTGTCGGCCGATCAAGCCCGGCGATGATCCGGAGCAGCGTGGATTTTCCGCAGCCCGACGGGCCGAGGATGGTGACGAAGTCGTTGTTGCCGACGCTGAGATTGGTCGGCTCCAGCGCCCGCGTCGGCGCATTGCCCTGGCGCGCGGGGAAAATGCGGGAGACCTGATCGATCTTCAGCTCGGTCATGCCAATTTCCACGGAAACAGCCAGGCGTTGAAGGCCTTGAACAGGAAGTCCGACACCAGCCCGATTAGCCCGATGACGATGATGCCGAAGATGATCTGGCCGGTGTTGAGCAGGGCCTGGCTGTCGGTGATCATGTGCCCGATGCCCGACGATGAACCGATGAGTTCGGCGACGATGACATAGGTCCACGCCCAACCCAGAACGAGCCGAAGGATTTCCGCGATCTCGGGGGCGGAGGAGGGCAGCAGCACGCGGCGGATGATGCCGCTGTCGCCGGCTCCCAGCGTGTAGGCTGCTTCAACGAGGTCGCGCCTGGTATTCCCGACATTCACGGCGATCATCAGGATAATCTGGAATACCGAGCCGATGAAAATCACCAACAGCTTCTGTAGCTCTCCGATGCCCGCCCACAGGATCAACAGCGGGATGAAGGCCGAGGCCGGCAGGTAACGGGCAAACGAGACGAACGGCTCCAGAAACGCCTCGATCGGTTTGTAGGCGCCCATCAGAACGCCGAGCGGCACCGCGATGACGGCCGCCAGCGCAAAGCCGCCGACAACCCGCCAGATCGTCATGCCGATATCGAACAGGAAGCCGTGCTTGGTCAGGAGTTCAAAGCCCTCCTGCAGCATGGTCAGGGGGTTCGCGAGAAACGTTTTCGACACGTAGCCGCCAAAAGTTGCCCATGCCCACAGGGCTACGAACAGGACGAAGAACGCAAAGCCGTAGGCTGCGCGTTGCTTCGACGTCACGGGATCCAGGGGACGCATCACAGGGCATATTCCTCAAAGCGGTGCGCTGATCGCGGAAAGCCCCGCATCCACATGTGTGGAAGCGGGACCAGCGCGGCGCCGAGCGAACCTACTTGATGAAGCTCGTGTCAACGAGGTCTTCGATTTTCGGAATCGATTTGATGATGCCGATCTCGAGCAACAGGTCTGCGGCTTCCTTTGTAAAGGCCTGGAACTCGCCCGCGAAGAACTTCTGGTTCGCGGCCTTGTCCTGCCAGCGCAGATATTTTGCCGAATTGCCGAATTGCTCGGCAGACTGCTTCACGTCGGAACCCATGATCTCGTAGGATTTTGCCTGGTCCTTTTCGATCAGCGCGACAGCCTCGAAATAGCTGTCAGCCAGCGCTTTCGCGGCCTTCGGATTGTCGGTCAGGAATTTCGGCGTGCAGCCGAACGTGTCCATGATCATCGGGTAGTCGAGCGTGGTGGCGATGATCTTTCCCTTGTCCGGCGCCGCGCGCACCGTCGAGAGATAAGGCTCATAGGTCATGGCGGCATCGTTCTGGCCGGCCACGAATGCCTGCGCGGCAGCGGCGGGCTCCAGATTCACGACGGTGACGTCCTTGACCGAGAGGCCGTTCTTCTTGAGCATCCATGCCAGGGTGAAATAGGGCGCGGTGCCGGGCGCGGACGCCGCGACCGTCTTGCCCTTCAGATCCTTGATCGACGCGACATCGTTTCGCGTAGCCATGCCGTCGGCGCCGTAGCTCTTGTCGAGCTGGAAGATCTGCTTGGTAGCAACACCATTGGCATTCCAGGATATCCAGGTTTCGACCGTGGTTGCCGCGCATTGGATGTCACCCGAGGCGATCGCCAGGTGTCGATCCTTCTGCGGAATCTTCTTGATCGTCACATCAAGACCGTTCTTCTTGAAGATGCCCGCCTGGTTTGCGAGCGTGAGCGGTGCAAAGCCGGTCCAGCCCGAAATGCCGATGCCGACCTTCACGTCCTGTGCGACGGCTGGCGCGGATACTAGAAGAGCGGCGGCGGTTGCGGCGAATATTCTATAACTAAGCATGATTGTCTTCCTTCTGCCGGGTGTATGGATTGGGTCCTGTTCATCCTACTGCTGCATGAATTATAGCTGCATAAACTGTGCCGGACTTTGTTTGCATCGATATCCCTCTCAGCCGCCCTTGAAGCGGGCAACCAGTTTGTGGGACTCGCCTGGATAGACGAGGCGCACGGCGGTGAGCGTCCGTGCGCTGCGCCAGGTGTGCCGGTCGATCACGAGGCAGGGTGCGCCGCTCGCGATATCCAGCGCCGCTGCAGTCTGGCTATCGGCCACGATCGCGCTGATCGAATGTTCTGCTTCCGTCCACGGGACATGGTGGAGCAGCCACGTGCCGGGCGGTTCGATCGCAAAATCCGCCGTGGCGGCTTCGGGCACCGCGTCGAGATCGATGAGCCTGTCCTCGATCGCGAACGGCACGCCGTCAGCGCTGTGACGGCATGAGATCGCGATCACCTTGCCGGCTTTCTGTACTCCAAGACGCGCACGGTCGGCGGCGTTGGCTGCTCGCCGCGAACACTGGATCAACTGGTAACCGTAGCTGCGGCCGAGCGTGGTGATCTCCGCGCGGATGTCCGGAATCGTCAGGACTGCTGACAGGAATTTGGGACGCCGCACAAATGTGCCGGCCCGCCGCCGCCGCTCGATGAGATCGGCTTGCGCCAGTTCCGATAGCGCCTTGCTCACAGTCATTCGCGAGCAGCCATAGCGCGTCATTAGTTGGTGCTCGAACGGGATGCGATGACCCGGCGGCCACTCACCGGTCAGGATGCGGCGCTCGATGTCGAGCCGGATCTGCTTGTACAGCGTCGGCTTGTCGGCTGCCTGGAATTTGTCGCGATCGACCGAGAGGCTCATGCCACCAGCCTCCGCACGGTTGCGTTGAATGCGTCGCGCGCTTTTTGCCTGAGCCGGTGGCGCCCACCCTCGACGACTTTGTTTCCGCCCGCCCACACACATGCGACGGCACCCGAGCCCGCTGCAAAAATCCAGCCGTCGAGGACGGTATCCCCGCGACGCCCGGCGAGTGAGGGGTGCGCGGTGTCGAGGGTTACGATATCAGCGCGTGCGCCTGGCTGGAGCCCGGCAATCGGCTGCACGAGTGCCTGGGCGCCGCCAGCCAGCGCAGCGTCGAACAGCGCTCGGCCGGTCGAAACGCCGGGGCCGCCGGACAACACGTTGCGCTCCCGGTGCTTTAACCGCTGGCCATATTCGAGCTGACGCAGTTCATCGGCCACGCCGACCAGGACATTGGAATCTGTGCCGACGCCGAACCGGCCGCCTGCGTCAAGGAATTCGCGGGTTGCGAAAATGCCGTCGCCGAGGCTTGCCTCGGTAATCGGGCAGAGGCCTGCGACGGCGCCGCTCCTGGCAAGCGCGGCGACCTCCGTTGCGGTGGTATGGGTCGCATGGATCAGGCACCAGCGCCGGTCGACGGGTGCATGTTCGAGCAGCCACTCGACCGGCCGCCGGCCCGACCAGGCGATGCATTCCTCGACTTCCCTGATCTGTTCGGCGGCGTGAATATGAACCGGCCTGCCTTCGGCGAGTGGTACGATTGTCGTCAATTCGTCCGGCGTCACGGCCCGCAGGCTGTGCGGGGCGATACCGAGATTGGCCCCAGGCAATTCGCGGATGGCCACCTCCGTCGCGGCAATCAGCTTGGCAAACTGGTCGACCGAGCAGATGAACCGGCGCTGGCCGGCATGCGGTGCGGCCCCGCCAAAGGAGCTGTGCGCGTAAAAACTCGGCAGCAGGGTAAGCCCGATGCCGGTGTTCTCGGCGGCACGCGCAATTCGCGTCGCCATCTCGGCAGGATTGGCATAGGGCCTGCCATCGCGGTCGTGATGGAGATAGTGGAATTCCCCGACGCGCGTGTAGCCTTGCTCGAGCATCTCGACATAGAGCAGCGTTGCGACGGCTTCCGTGTCTTCGGGGGTCATGTCCAGCGCGAAGCGATACATCGTCTCGCGCCATGTCCAGAACGTATCCGCGGTGTTGCCGCGCGTTTCGGCGAGGCCGGCCATGCCACGCTGAAACGCGTGACTGTGCAGGCTCGCTATTCCCGGGATGGCCAACTGGTGGCGTTCATCGTGCGCGCCCGGCGCTGCGCCGACCGTTACCTTCGTAATGGTTCCATCGGTCACAACCACCTGCACGTCGTCAGCCCATCCGGAGGGAAGCAGCGCTGATCCGAAATGCAGAGTGGACATGTTTCCAAACCGGGTGGACAGAACACCAACACAGGAATATGTATAGACATATTGATACCCCCGTCAAGTTTCTGCCCTTGAGGGAAATGCTGCATGGCCGAACGCTTCGATCGAATCTGGCATAATGCCCGGCTCGCCACCGTTCGGGGTGATCTGCCCGGTCTCGGCGTGATTGAGCGTGGCGTGATAGCCGCGCGGGATGGCCGCATCGCCTTTGCAGGCAGCCGGTCCGACTTTCCATCTGACGCCGATGCGGCCGAACGGATCGATTGTAGCGGGCGGTGGATCACGCCAGGACTGATCGATTGTCATACCCATTTGGTTTTCGGCGGAAACCGCGCCCACGAGTTCGAGCTGCGGCTGCAGGGAGCAAGCTACGAAGAGATCGCGCGCGCGGGCGGGGGCATTGTCTCGACGGTCGCCGCGACGCGGGCATCCAGTGAGGCTGAACTCGTTGCCGGGGCGCTGCCGCGGCTCGATGCCCTGATCGGCGAGGGCGTGACCACGATCGAGATCAAGTCCGGCTACGGACTCAACACGGAAACCGAGCTGCGCCAGCTATCGGCTGCGCGCTCACTGGGCCGCAACCGGCCGGTCAGCATCCGGACGTCGTTTCTTGGCGCGCACGCACTGCCGCCAGAGGCCGGTGGCGACAAGGATCGATACATCGACCTTGTTTGTCGCGAGATGCTTCCGGCGGTGGCGCATGCCGGCCTTGCAGACGCAGTCGACGCCTTCATGGAAGGCATCGCTTTTTCGGCAGATCAAACGGCACGGGTGTTTCGTGCGGCAAAGACGCTCGGACTGCCGGTCAAATTGCACGCGGACCAGTTGTCGAACCTCGGCGGAGCGGCGCTTGCTTCGGAATTCTCGGCCTTGTCCGCCGACCATCTGGAGCACACGGATGAGGCCGGCGTCGCGGGGATGGCGCGGGCAGGTACGGTAGCCGTGCTCTTGCCGGGCGCGTTCTATTTCATTCGCGAGACGATGAAGCCGCCGGTCGAGCTGTTCCGTGCCCACGGCGTGAACATGGCGCTGGCAACCGACTGCAATCCCGGCAGCTCGCCGCTGACGTCACTTCTGCTGGCCATGAATATGGGCGCGACGCTGTTCCGGATGACGGTTGCCGAATGCCTCGCCGGCGTTACGCGGGAAGGCGCGCGGGCGCTGGGAGTTCTCGGTGAGACCGGCACGCTCGAGGCCGGCAAATATTGTGATCTCGCGATCTGGGATATCGACCGGCCCGCCGAGCTGATTTACCGGATGGGTTTCAACCCGCTGCACCGCCGGGTGTGGAGGGGAAAATGAGCGGCCTCGACGCATCCATCGTCGTTTCGCCGGGAAGGGTCAGCCTCGACGATCTGGCGCAGGTGCTTGCCGGCGCGGCCGTCGTGCTCGATCCAACGTTCTGGCCGCGCGTCGAGGCGGCGTCGGCCATTGTTGCGCAGGCAGCCGATGCGCAAGCGCCGGTTTACGGTATCAATACCGGGTTCGGAAAACTGGCGTCGAAGCGAATTCCTCCCGACCAGACCGCAGTGCTGCAGCGCAACCTCATTGTGTCGCATTGCTGCGGGGTAGGGGCACCGACGCCCGAACCGATCGTGCGTCTGATGATGGCGCTGAAGATCATCTCATTGGGGCGAGGTGCTTCGGGCGTTCGCCGCGACATCATCGAACAACTCCAGGCCATGCTGGTGCACGGCGTTTGTCCGCTGGTGCCGCAGCAGGGATCGGTCGGGGCATCCGGTGATCTGGCACCGCTTGCGCATATGACCGCCGTCATGATCGGCGAGGGGCAGGCGCTTGTCGGCGGAAAAATTGTGCCGGGCCGCGATGCGCTGGCCGCGGCCAATCTCGCGCCGATCACCCTCGGGCCGAAGGAAGGCCTCGCTTTGATCAACGGTACGCAGTTTTCGACGGCCTATGCCATTTCCGGCTTGCTGCGCGCCTATGGCCTTCTCTGCACCACGCTGGTGACAGGCGCCTTGTCGGTCGACGCGGCCATGGCTTCGACAGCCCCGTTCCGCCCGGAGATCCAGCAACTGCGGGGGCATGACGGACAAGTCGCGGCCGGCGTCGCCCTGACGACGCTGCTGGAAGGCAGCGACATCCGCATGTCGCATCTCGAAGGCGACGAGCGCGTGCAGGATCCCTATTGCCTGCGCTGTCAGCCGCAGGTGGCCGGCGCCGCGCTTGACCTGTTGATGCAAGCCGCCCGGACGCTGACGATCGAGGCCAACGCCGTCACGGATAATCCGCTGGTGCTGGTTGAGAGCGGCGAGATCGTCTCGGGTGGGAATTTTCACGCCGAGCCGGTCGCATTCGCAGCCGACCAGATCGCATTGGCGTTATCAGAGATCGGCGCGATCAGCGAGCGGCGCATTGCTACCCTCGTCGACCCCGCGCTGAATTTTGGCCTGCCGCCGTTTCTGACGCCTGATCCCGGTCTCAACTCCGGCTTTATGATTGCGGAGGTGACGGCGGCAGCCCTCTATGCCGAGAACAAGCAACGCGCTGCGGCCTGCTCGATCGATTCGACGCCGACCAGCGCCAACCAGGAAGATCACGTGTCGATGGCCGCGCATGCGGCGCGCCGTTTGTCTGATATGGCGGACAACCTTGCCGCCATTCTCGGCATCGAGCTGCTGGTTGCGGCGCAAGGCATCGGGTTGCGCGCGCCGCATACGACCAGCCCTGCGCTTGCGGCGGTCATTGCCGTGTTGCGCGAGCAGGTGCCGGCGCTAGGTGGCGATCGCTATATGGCCGACGATATCGCAAAGGCAACGGCGCTGGTCGCAGCCGGCACATTGCCGGCTGCCGCGACTTCGGTGCTCAAGAAAAACCCGTTTCCAAGATTTGCCGAGACAAGACTTGCCGAGACAAGATTTGCCGAGAGAGGTCATCTGTCATGAACCGCCGACTGGACAACGACCGTACGATCCGCGCGCCCCGCGGGTCCGAGATCAGTGCCAAGAGCTGGTTGACGGAAGCACCGCTCCGGATGCTGATGAACAATCTCGATCCTGATGTTGCCGAACGGCCGAGCGAGCTTGTCGTCTATGGCGGAATTGGCCGCGCTGCCCGCGACTGGGACAGCTTTGACCGGATCGTCGCCTCGTTGCGCAAGCTCGAGGCCGACCAGACGCTGGTGGTGCAGTCGGGCAAGCCGGTCGGAATTTTCCGTACCCATCCTGATGCACCGCGCGTGCTGATCGCGAATTCGAACCTGGTGCCGCACTGGGCGACGCTCGATCACTTCAACGAACTGGACAAGCAGGGGTTGATGATGTTCGGGCAGATGACGGCCGGATCATGGATTTACATCGGCAGCCAGGGCATCGTGCAGGGGACATACGAAACATTCGTCGAAGTGGGGCGGCGTCATTACGGCGGAAGCCTCGCGGGCAAGTGGATCCTGACCGCGGGTCTCGGCGGCATGGGTGGCGCCCAACCCCTTGCTGCGACGATGGCCGGTGCGTCGATGCTTGCGATCGAGTGCCAGCCGAGCCGCATCGAGATGCGGCTGCGCACCGGCTATCTCGACCGGCAGGCCAGCACACTGGATGAGGCGCTCGCGATCATGGCGCAGGCGGCGCAGGATAGGGAACCGGTCTCGGTCGGCCTGCTCGGCAATGCCGCCGATATTTTTCCCGAGCTGGTGCGTCGCGGCGTCAGGCCGGACATTGTCACCGACCAGACCAGCGCGCACGACCCGATCAACGGTTACCTGCCGAAGGGATGGACGCTTGCGGAGTGGGAGTTAAGACGCAACGCCGACCCGAAAGCGGTCGAAGTCGCGGCCAAGACCTCCATGGTCGGCCACGTCCAGGCCATGCTGGATTTCCACGCTCAAGGTATTCCCACGCTCGACTATGGCAACAACATTCGCCAGATGGCGAAGGATATGGGATTGAAAAACGCGTTCGACTTCCCAGGCTTTGTTCCGGCCTACATCCGTCCGCTGTTCTGCCGCGGCGTCGGACCATTCCGGTGGGCGGCGCTCTCAGGAGATCCCGAAGACATCTTCCGCACCGACGCCAAGGTCAAGGAGCTGATGCCGGACGACAAGCATCTTCACAACTGGCTCGACATGGCGAAGGCGCGGATCAAGTTCCAGGGACTGCCGGCGCGGATCTGCTGGGTCGGCCTTGGCGATCGCCACCGGCTGGGCCTGGCTTTCAATGAAATGGTGGCGAGCGGCGAACTTAAGGCGCCAATCGTCATCGGTCGCGATCATCTTGACAGCGGCTCGGTTGCGAGCCCGAACCGCGAAACCGAAGCGATGCGCGATGGTTCGGATGCGGTGTCCGACTGGCCGCTGCTCAATGCGCTGATCAACTGTGCCAGCGGGGCGACGTGGGTTTCGCTGCATCACGGCGGAGGCGTCGGGATCGGCTATTCGCAGCACGCCGGCATGGTAATTGTCGCCGACGGAACGCCGGAGGCTGCGCGCCGCATCGAGCGGGTGCTTTGGAACGATCCGGCGACAGGGGTCATGCGTCATGCCGACGCGGGCTACGAAACTGCGATCGAGTGCGCCCGGGCCAACGGGCTCGATCTGCCCGGTCTGGCGCTGTAGCGCGCCAACCTACTTCGTGCCGTAGGTGCGGTCGCCGGCGTCGCCGAGACCCGGCACGATGTAGGCATTGCCGTCCAGGCCCTGGTCGATCGCCGCGAGCCAGATCGGAACGTCCGGGTGAATGCCGCGCATCCGTTCAACGCCTTCCGGCGCGCCGATCAGGCAGACCAGTCGAATGTCGTTAGCCCCGCGCTCTTTCAGCCGGTCGACCGCGGCAACGGCGGAGTTCGCCGTCGCCAGTACCGGCGAGATCACGATCACCAGCCGCTCGTGCAGATCGCTCGGCGCCTTGAAGAAATATTCCACCGCAGTGAAGGTTTCCGGTTCGCGGTAGAGGCCGATATGCGCGATCCGCGCAGTCGGCACCAGATCGAGCATGCCGTCGGCAAAGGTCACGCCGGCACGCAGCACCGGCGCGAACACCAGCTTCTTGCCTGCGATCTGCGGCGACTTCATATGTGCAAGCGGCGTTTCGATTTCGATATCGGCCAGCGGCAGGTCACGGGTGACCTCGTAACAAAGCAGCATCCCGATCTCCTTGAGGAGTTCGCGAAACGACTTGGTTGAAATGTCCTTCTTCCGCAGGAGCGTCAGCTTGTGTTGCACCAGCGGGTGACTAACGATCGTAACGCCATCCATTTTCTCTGACCTCGGATCTAGAAAACCGTACCGTCGCTGACGACTTTCACCGGAGGCGACGCGTCGGCGCGGCGTTCGCGTGCCAGCCGTCGGCCCGCAGCCCACGTGCCGCCCTCGAGAATTTTCGCCAGCGGCATCGACGTCGCATCGTGTCCAAGCCGTTGCCGCAGACCATCAGCAACGCGGTCGAGCAGCGCCACTGTCAGCGCACGCCATTCCACGACAAGCTGTGACGATACCTCGTGTTCTTGCTGCACCGCCTCTGCATCGCGAAACACCAGCACGCCGGTATCGACGAACAGCCCGCCATTGCGATATTCGGCAAGGCCGGTCAGGCCATCGATATCGGTTACGCTGATGCCGGATGTTTGCAGCGGCTCGATGAGAGAATAGGCGAGCCATTGCGAGAGCTTGTGCAGTGGCACCAGGCCACTGGTCGCATCCGCGGTCGTCAGCGCCGGATGCTGCCAGCAGTCGCCGAGCGCGATCCCGCCCAGTGTCAGCCGCGATGGCCAGATCGGCCCGAGCTGTTGCAGCAATTCCGTCAAAATCGTCGGCGCGGGCAGCTTTCCACCTTCTGCCAGCATCGCAAGCCGGTCGAACAGGCCGCCGGGCCGCGGCGTGTCGCGGCTGCCGAATATTTCCGGTTTCGAGGCCACCAGCCGGCCCAGGCGACGCAAGAGGTCGGCGCGTCCGTCCATCCCGACCAGCGGATTGATATCCGAGACCTGCATGCCGCGCTCGAGGTCGGCAACGCCAAGATTCGTGAGGGCATCGGCATCGACGCGCAAGGGCTCGAGGGGCGTAGACGAGAATGCGCCGCCCGTGAACATCGCAAGGCTGGCCAGCCCCAATCCTTCCGAGCGGCCGATGGCTGATCCGGTTTTCGGATCGTGGTAGCGCCACGATGGACCGGCGCCGGCATCGAGGAAGACGCTGACGATGGCCAGATCGAATTCAGCCCGGGCGCGGGCCGCGCGATCGGGCCAATCGGCCCGGTCGGCGACAGCAGTCCATCGATTATCCCCGTCGGTGACGAAGTGCCGCCAGCGCGAATGAAACGGCACCTCGAACGACGGATAGGCGTTACGCGTCGTTTCCAGCACCAGATCGATGGCGCCGTCCATGCGATCGAGGTCGATGCGGAAGTTCGGAAGCTTGCCTTCGAGGCCGATCGCGAGCATGCGGTGCGCGCGCTCGCGGACCGCCTTCGCGCTTAACAGCGTCAAAGCGGCTGACGTCTCCGGATTTGCAAGGGGCACGGCCGCCGCCTCTCTCAATATTTTTCGAGCGGACGGCCGACCGAGTTGATCAAATCCTCCTGTAGCGGTTCGGGCGTGTAGTAACCCGCGGCCTTCTTTGCCGCGATTTCCACATGCGCGTCGGCAGGCACAAGATCATCGGGAATCGGCACGCGCTCGACGATTTCGATGCCCTGACCGGTCAGCGCATCGTGCTTCATGTCGCTCATGGAAACGAAGCGGTCGATACGCTTCAAGCCGAGCCAGTGCACCACATCCGGCATAAGCTGCTGGAATCGGGCGTCCTGCACGCCGGCGACACATTCGGTGCGCTCGAAATACTGGGCCGCGGCATCGCCGCCTTCCTGGCGCTTGCGGGCGTTATAGACCAGAAATTTCGTGACCTCGCCGAGCGCGCGGCCTTCCTTGCGATTGTAGATGATGATGCCGAGCCCGCCGCCTTGGCCTGCGCGCGCGCATTCCTCGATGCCGTGAATCAGGTACGGACGGCAGGTGCAGATATCCGAACCAAACACGTCGGAGCCGTTGCATTCGTCATGCACACGGCAGGTTATCCTGGTGGAGTGGTCCGGCAGTTTGGTAACGTCGCCGAACAGATAGGCTGTCGTGCCGCCGATCGGCGGCAGAAAGACCTGCAGGTCGGGCCGTGTCACCAGTTCCGGAAACATGCCCGCGGTCTGCTCGAACAATTGCCGGCGCAGATTGTTTTCGGTGGTGGCGAAGCGCGCTGCCAGGCCGGGCAGATGCCAGACCGGATCGATCGCAATCTTGACCACGGAGACGCTGCCATTCTTGTGCACGACCTCGCCATCCTGCTTGAGCCGTCCGGCTTCGACCGCGGCTTGCAGTTCGGGCAGATCAAGTCGGGCGCGCGTGATGGCAATGCTCGGACGGATGTCGATGCCTTCGGCGATCTCGCTCGCGAAGTTTTCCGCGGCGAGATGCCCCCATGGATCGAGCGAGACGATCCGCTGCGGCTCGGTCCATTGCGGAAACGGTCCGATCGTCTCGGCAGGGTGGGTATTGGTCAGATCCGGGCGCCTGAGCGGGTCGAGTGCGCCGGATGAGACGGCAAGCGCGCGATAGACCGAATAGGAGCCGCCATGCGTACCGATCACGTTGCGGTCCGCCGGGCGTGACACCGTGCCAATCACCGGCCCGCGTTCGCGCGCGCTGGGTGCGCCCCAGGCGATCGGAAATTTAAGCTTGGCACCCGGTGCCGGGTGCGACGTAATGCGAATATGATCAATCCGATTGGAACGAGTCATAGCCACGAACCCTGAAACGGCGACGGCCCGCCTAAACAGACGGGCCTTGTCACCAATAATTAAATCTCAGCAGCGGTTGCGGCTGAGACAGTAGTATAATCAGATTTCGAGTGAGCACAACGGCCATTTGAACGCGGCCCGCTGGGGCCACCTCGGCCGTTAACCCTTTCAGAGCAGAGGGGCGCTGCTGGTTCTGGCGCGGCCGTGGGTGGTAACTGAAAACGAGATCGGGAAGCGGGGACCGCATTTGTCGTGCGCCTGACGTATGCGATCGGGCACGCTCGATAACCCGTCGTTTCGTTGTCCAGGCGATCGTCGCCGCATCAGAACTGCCGCTCGCGGGTGGCGAGCAGAAACGCAGAACTGACGTGCGTCACGCGGACTGTCTCCGGAATTGACTTCGTGTGAACCAAAACTTTAACTGCTGACTTCGATTGAGCCGGACAAGAATCCGAGCTCCGAGGCTGCTTCATTTTCATGCAAGCGCCGCCTCAAATGGAAGCATCCAGAAAGTTATCCATGCGCGTCATCAATGTTGCCGCCGCCCAGTTGGGTCCGATCCAGAAAGCCGACAGCCGCGAAGCCGTCGTCAAGCGCATGATCGCGCTGATGGATGAAGCCAAGGCGAGAGGCGCTGATCTGATCGTCTATCCGGAGCTCGCCCTCACCACGTTCTTTCCGCGCTGGTACATGGAGGATCAGGCCGAGGTCGACAAATGGTTCGAACGCGAGATGCCGAATGCCGCGACAAGGCCGTTGTTCGAGCGGGCCGCGCATCACAAGATCGCAATGAATTTTGGCTATGCCGAACTGACGCCGGATGGGCATCATTTCAACACCTGCATCCTCACCGAAAAATCCGGAAAAATTGTCGGCAAATACCGCAAGGTTCATCTGCCCGGTCATTCGGAGTTCGACACGAAACGCGCGTTCCAGCATCTGGAGAAGCGTTACTTCGAGCCGGGCGATCTCGGGTTCAACGTCTGGCGCGCGCTCGGCGGCATCTTCGGTATGGCCGTCTGCAACGATCGGCGCTGGCCGGAGACCTATCGCGTGATGGGCCTGCAAGGCGTCGAGATGGTGCTGATCGGTTACAATACGCCCTCGGTCAATGCCGAGAAGCCCGAGGAGGGGCCCGAGAAACGTTTGTTCCACAACCGGCTCTCCGCGCAGGCCGGCGCCTACCAGAACTCGACCTGGGTTGTGTGCGTTGCAAAGGCCGGCGTCGAGGACGACCACCCCTTGATCGGCGGCAGCCTGATTGTCGATCCGGACGGCGAGATCGTCGTCGAGGCCAAGACCGAGGAGGACGAACTCCTGATTCACCCTTGCGATCTCGACGCCACCATCTTCGGCAAGAACACGATCTTCAATTTTGCGCGCCACCGCCGCGTTGAGCATTATGGCCTGATTACCGGCCGCACCGGCGCGGTGCCGCCTCCGGAAGACTAGATGTTCGGCATCTCTTTGCGCGAACTTGACCCGCACGACCGATACAAGTTGCTGCGTGGGATCGTCGTGCCGCGGCCGCAGTCAGTGATGCGAGAACTGCACCGTGCCGAGCGCCATGGTCACGGCCGCCTGAGTCGGGTCGATCACGGGAATCCCGAGCGCCTGCTCCAGCGGCCGGCGGTGGCGCGCCATGCCGGCACAGCCCATCACGATGGCACCGGATCCGTCTTCGTCTTTGAGTGCGCGTCCGACCTCGATCATCTTCGCGAGCGTGCCTTCGCCCGACGCTGTCTCCGCCACGCTCATGTTGAGCGGCCGCTCCCTGGTCAGGCGATCCATCAGGCCCATCTGCCTGAGGTAACGGACGTGACGGCGAATCGAGCGCTGCGCGATCGCAATGACGCCGAAAGTTTCAGCGCGCGCCAGCGCCGTCAGCACGCCGCATTCGGCGATACCGAACACGGGTCGGTCGGTTGCTTCGCGGCAGACATGCAGGCCCGGATCGCTGTAGCAGGCGATGACGAAGGCGGCCGAATGGTTGTCGCCTTCGACGAGGCGGCGCAGCGGCATCGCAACGCCATCGACGTCGGCCTGGCTCTCGATCCCGTAGGGACCCTCGGTCAGCGTTTCGCAGACGATCTCGGGTCCGCCTTCAAAGTCGAGCGGCTTTAAGGCTTGCGCCAGCCCTTGTGTCACGAGCTGGTTGGAGTTGGGATTGATGACGAGAATGCGTGGCCGGGACATGGCATTTTCCTGCGGTATGACGCGTCGGTCGATACGGCGAGACTGGCGCGCAACAAGATGGCAATGGAAGCAATGACCATGCCATCCAGCGATGCATGGTCCACTGTCTGCCGCGAAAGCGCAAGGGAGGGTAACGGCACGATCTGTGCTTTCATCCGGTGAATGCAGGACTTAGGATTCAGGACTCAATAGTTGAGGAGCTTGCCATGACCGAGCCCGCTTATGACCTTCTCATTCGCGGCGGACGCGTCGCGACTGCAAGTGACGTGTTCGAGGCCGACGTCGCCATTTCCGGCGAGACGATCGCCGCCGTCGGCCGCGGCCTGCCGGGCGCTCGGCGGGAGATCGACGCGCGAGGCAAGCTGGTGCTGCCCGGCGGCGTCGACAGCCACGCCCATATCGAGCAGCTCTCGGCCGCTGGCATCATGAATGCCGATACGTTCGAGAGCGCAACCGTCTCGGCAGCCTTCGGCGGCACCACTACCGTGATCCCGTTCGCGGCCCAGCACGTTGGCATGAAACTGCAGCAGGTGCTGGAGGAGTATCACGCGCTCGCGAGAAAGGGCGCTGTCATTGATTATGCCTTTCACATGATCATAGCCGATCCGACCAGGGAAACGCTGGAAGTGGATCTGCCCGCGCTGATCAAGCAGGGCCATGGCTCGATCAAGATCTTCATGACCTATGATCGTCTGAAAATCGACGACGAACCGCTGCTCGACATTCTGCTTGCGGCGCGCGACGGCGGCGCGATGCTCTGTGCGCATGCCGAGAACCACGGCATCATCTCCTGGATGGTGAAGCGGCTGCTGGCGCGCGGCTATACCGATCCAAAATATCATGCCATCAGCCATGCCCGCATCTCCGAAGCGGAAGCCTTCAACCGGCTTATCGGCATGGCGGCATTGATCGACCAGCCGATCATGATCTTTCACGTGTCGACAGCCGAAGGCGCCAAGGTGATCCGCGATGCGCGCGGGCAGGGCCTGAAAGTGTTCGCGGAGACCTGCCCGCAATATCTTTTTCTCACCGCCGATGATCTCGACAAGCCCGGCGTGGAAGGCGCCAAATGGATGTGCAGCCCGCCGCCGCGCCGTGCAGCCGATCAGGAAGCGCTGTGGCAGGCGCTTGCCCTCGGCGATCTCCAGACCGTTTCGTCCGATCATGCGCCGTACCGGTTCGACGAAACGGGCAAACTGCGCGCCGGCCCCAATCCCAATTTCAAGCAGGTGGCGAACGGTCTGCCTGGCCTCGAAGTCCGCTTGCCGCTGCTATTCGATGCCATGGTTTCGAAGGGCCGATTGGGCCTCGAAAAATTCGTCGAACTGACCGCGACCGCACCGGCAAAGATCTACAATCTGCATCCGCGCAAGGGCTCGATCGCAGTCGGCGCCGATGCCGACATCGCGATCTGGGACCCGCAGCGCGAGGTCACGCTGAGCGATGCGATGATGCACGACTTCGCCGGTTACACGCCGTTTACCGGCCGCAAACTGCGCGGCTGGCCGGTCACGGTGCTATCGCGCGGGCGCGTCATCGTGGCAGACGGCAAACGTTCGGTCGAAGCGGGCTCGGGGCGTTTCCTCGCACGCACGGGAGGCGAGGCGGCGAAACCGACCGGGCGCCTGCTGCCGGACATGGATCCCGAGCAGAACTTTGGCGCGACCCTGCTGTGATCCATCCGCCGCAATGTCGGATCGAGCGATGAGAATCCTCGTTTTCGGCGGCACCGGTTTCGTCGGACTCAATATCGCCGCGGCACTGCTGGCGCGCGGTCATGCGGTGACGTTGTTCGACCGCGCGGGCTTGCCGTCTGACGCACAGAAAGATCTTGCCTCTCATGGCGATCGGCTGACGGCTATCCAGGGCGACATCACGGATAATAGAGCCGTGGAACAGGTGATCGCTACGGGGTATGAGGCCATCGTCCTGGGAGCCGCAATCACAGCCGGACCGGCGCGCGAGGCGAGCGATCCCGAGACCATCTTGCGGGTAAACCTGCTGGCTCAGACGCCGATCCTGATTGCAGCGCGAAGCAGCGGCGTGAGACGCATCATCAATCTGTCGTCTGCAGCAGCCTACGGCGCGAGCGCATTCCGGAACGTGCTGCTCGATGAAGAAACGCCCTGCGATCCGGCTTCGCTCTATGCCATCACCAAATTCGCTTCGGAGAAGATTGCGGCGCGTCTGGCCGGTCTCTGGCAATGCGAGATCATCAGCGTGCGGCTGAGCGCCGCGTTCGGGCCGTGGGAGCGGAGCAACGACGTGCGCGACACGCCAAGCCCGCAGGCGCAGATTTTGGCTGCGATGCAAGAAGGGTACGAGGCCGTTCTCTCGCGTCCGGGCGTCAGGGACTGGATCTATGCCGTGGATCTCGCGGAGGCCGTGACATTGCTGATCGAGGCCGCGAAGCCGAAGCATCAGCTCTATAACGTTTCAACCGGCGTGGAATGGTCGGCGTTGCAATGGGGGCAGGAGCTGGCCGCGTTGCATCCCGGTTTGATTTGCCGGCTGACTGATGCCGGTGAGGTGGCAACGATCGACCTGCATAGTCCAGCCGACCGGGCACCGCTCTCGGTCGCACGCCTGACAGAAGAGTTCGGCTGGAGCGCGCGGTTCGGCTGCGCCGATTCCGCTGCCGATCTGAGCCGTTGGTGGAGCGAGCATCGAGGGGGAAGCTGACATGAGATTGGCAGGACGGACCGCGATCGTGACCGGTGCCGCCTCCGGCATCGGCCGGGCCAGCGCAGCGCTTTTCGCGAAGGAAGGCGCCTTTGTTGCGCTGGTCGATCGTGACCGTGCAGGCTTGCAGGAGACGCTGGCGGCGATCGACGGCGTGAAGGGCGAAGCGTCGATGCATGTCGGCGATGTCAGCGAGGCCGATTTCGCGAAAGATACCGTGGCCGACGTCATGGCGCGGCGCGGCCGCCTCGATGTGCTGATGGCCGCTGCAGGCTTTTCCTGCGGAGGGACGGTGCTGACCACCGATCCCGCCGATTGGGACGCGGTGTTCCGCACCAATGTCGGCGGCACCTGGCTTTGGTCGCGCGCGGCGGTGCCGGAGATGCAGCGGCAGGGCAGCGGCTCGATCATCACGCTGGCATCGCAGCTTGCGATCGCCGGCGGCAAGGGCAACAGCGCCTATATCGCTGCGAAGGGGGCCATCATCAGCCTGACCCGGACGATGGCGCTCGATTTCGCGGCCGACGGCATCCGTGTCAATGCGATCGCGCCCGGTGCCATCGACACACCGATGTTGCGGCGCAGTTTTGCCCGTCATGCCGATCCCGAGCCGGTGCGCGAAGCATCGCGCAGCCGCCATGCCATGAAACGGTTTGGCAAAGCCGAGGAGGTGGCCGAGGCCGCGCTTCATCTTGCCAGCGATGCGTCTTCCTTTACGACCGGCACCGTGATGGTGGTCGACGGCGGCTGGCTCGCGGCATGAGCAGCGCCCTTATCGCTCTCGAAGCCCAGGTTCGCGTCGATCTTGCCAAGATCGCGCATCCGAATGCCGAGTGGCTTACGCCCAAGCTCGGGCCGGACAGCAGACCGGCACTGGATGTGCTCGTGGTGGGCGCCGGGCAGTCGGGTCTTGCGACAGCGTTTGGGCTGATGCGCTCACAAGTGACCAATATCCTTGTACTCGACAAATCCGAGAAGGGGCGGGAAGGACCGTGGCTCACCTATGCCCGCATGCATACGCTGCGCAGTCCGAAGCATTTCACCGGGCCCGATCTTGATATTCCGAGCCTGACCTACCAGTCCTGGCACGAGGCGCGCTTCGGCGAGGAGGATTGGCGGAATCTCGACCTGATTTCACGCGAGCTTTGGGCGGAATATCTGCTCTGGTTCAGGCGCATCCTGGACCTGCCGGTGCGCAATGGTTGCGAGGTCATCGAGATATCGCCCGCGGCTGGCGGATTGCTCGCGGCCAAGGTGCAGACCGCTGATGGCGTCGACATCGTCCTTGCGGCAAGATCGTGCTGGCGACGGGGCAGGAAGGCATGGGCGACTGGACCGTTCCGGAGCCGGTGCGCCATCTGTCGCCGTCGCTTTGCGTACATGCGGCGCAGCCGATCGACTTCGTGTCCTTGCGCGGCAAACGCCTTGCGGTGATCGGCGCCGGCGCCTCGGCCTTCGACAATGCCGCGGCCGCACTGGAGGCAGGTGCGTCCGAAGTGCATCTGCTTTGCCGCAGGGCGGAGATCCAGGTGATCCAGCCCTACCGTTGGCTCACCTTCCGCGGCTTCCTGCGCCACTTCTGTGATCTGGACGACGCCTGGCGCTGGCGCTTCATGCGCGCCGTCCTGGAGATGCGGGAAGGCTTTCCGCAGGCGACCTACGATCGCTGTGTCCGCCATCCCAATTTTTATCTGCAAGAGGGCGCGCCGATCGAAGCCGCCAGCGAAACGACTCGCGGCGTCGAATTGCAGACGCCGCGGGGCGTGTTCGCCGCGGATTTCGTGATTTGCGGCACAGGGATCGACATGAATTTTGCGGGCCGGCCCGAACTCCGAAACTGCGCCGCCAACATTGCTGTATGGGCCGATCGCTACCAGCCGCCGCCGGACGAGCGCAGCCCGCGGCTTGGGCGTTTTCCCTATCTCGCTGATGACTACGCGCTGATGGAGCGCGTTGCCGGTGAAACACCGTGGATCGCCAACATTCATGTCTTCGCGATCGCCTCCACCATGAGCTTCGGTGCTTCCGGCTCATCGATCAATGCGATGACCACGGCCGTGCCGAAGCTGGTGCATGGGTTGACACGCGGCCTGTTTCGCGCGGACATCGAGCGGCACTGGGCTTCGTTCAAGGCGTATGACGTGCCCCAGGCCGTCGTCGAGCGGTCAGCGCCCGCTACGGGCGGGGCACCGTGAACCGTTCGCGATGGTGTAGGGAAGCTTGGCTCATACCTCCTATGCTTGTCGTTGCCGCCGATCCTGTTGGCATATCCTTTGCTTTAAGTTGATGTTCTCATTCAGAAAACAACTTGGCAAAACAGGGAATAAGTCCGATGAGCGTTACAGGATCCAGGCGTCTGCTTGCGGTGGTTGCCTTTATCGCGGTTTCACTGGCGGCTGGATCGGTGCAGGCGCAAACGCGCGCCGAAACGTTGCGCTACGTGACCGGGGCGTCCGTCAATACGCTCGATCCGAATATTCCGGGTTCGACCCGCGAAGCTTTTGCGGTGAGTCTTAGCACCTACGACCGGCTGGTTTCCTTCGGCCGCAAACAACTCAATGGCAAATGGGTGTTTGATCTCGGCAAGATCACGGGGGAGTTGGCGGAATCCTACGAAGTCAGCGCGGACGGGTTGAAGATGACATTCCGCCTGCGCAAGGACGCCAAGTTCCAGGACGGCACGCCGGTCACGGCGGAAGACGTCAAATGGTCGCTCGACCGGGTCGTCACGGCGCCGGTCCTCGGCAAGGCACAGCTCCTCACGGGATCGATGACGTCGGCCGACCAGTTCAAGGTGATCGATCCGCTGACCATCGAGGTGACGCTGCCGAAGCCGGACAAGCTTGCCTTGCCCAATCTCGCCACCGTCTATCCGATCATCATCAACTCCAAGGTCGCCAAAGAACATGCGACGGCAGAAGACCCCTGGGCATTGGCATGGTTGAAAGAGAACACGGCGGGTAGCGGCGCCTATAAAATCGAAACGTTCAAGCCGGGCGAGCAGGTGATCATGAGCCGCAACACGGCATGGAATCGCGGCACCGCCGACAAGTCGGCGTTCTTCAAGCGCGTCATCGTGCAGTCGGTGCCGGAGCCCGCGACTCGCGCCAACCTTGTCGAGCGTGGCGATGCCGATCTCGTCATCGATCTGCAGGCGAGCGATGTCCAGTCGCTCGAGGCCAAGGGCAAGCTGAAGGTGACTTCGACGCCCCAATATAATGCCGTCACGTTCGTCTCGATGAACAACCAGATTCCGCCGTTCGACAACGTCAATGTGCGTCGCGCCGTCGCCTTTGCGTTGCCCTACGAAGACATGTTCAAGGCGGCGTTGTTTGGCCGCGGATCGCCGCTGTTCGGCGCGACTTGGGCGGACGGCAAGCCATCGAGCGGCGCCTATCCGATCCCGCAGCCGGTGAAGCTCGATCTCGACAAAGCCAAGGAATATCTGAAGGCGGCGGGGATGCCTGACGGCTTCTCAACCACGTTCAGCTTCAATGTCGGCCAGGCGTCGACCGCCGAACCGATGGCGGCCCTGGTGAAGGAATCGCTGGCCAAGATCGGCATCAAGGTCGATATCCAGAAGCTGCCGGACGCCCAGATGTCGACGCAGATCAATGAGAAGAAGCTTCCCTTCTTCACCGAGGGCATCGTCGCCTGGCTGCCGTCGACCGATTACTTCTACCGCAACTTCTACACCGGCAATCAGCGCTGGAACTACTCATCGATCAACAATCCGGAATTGGTGGAGATCGCGCAGAAAGCCCGTTTCGAACCCGATGCGGCCAAGTATGAGGAAGACGGCATCAAGCTCAACGCCATCCATTTCAGCGAGATACCGCAGATACCGCTCTGGCAGCCCAGCCAGGACGCCGTGATGGCGTCCTCGGTCGAAGGCTACACTTACCAGTTCCACCGCCAGGTCGATTATCGCGATCTCAATCGCAAGTAACCGGTAGGTCCGATGGCTGCCCTTGGAGCAACGGTGATACGGGCGGGCAGGCGCTTCCTGTCCTCGCTGCCGGCGCTCTTTGGCGTGCTCGTCTTCACCTTCCTCTTGATGCGGGTGCTGCCGGGGGACCCGGCGGTGTTCTTCGCGTCCGGGCCGAATGCCGGCAAGGAGGAGATCGAGGTCATCCGCAAGCAGATGGGCCTCAACAAGCCGGTGCCGGAACAATTGATGCTGTATCTCTATGATGTCGGCAGCGGCAATCTCGGCAGATCGATGATGACCGGGCAGCTCGTCACCAAAGATCTCCGCGAGCGGCTGCCGGCCTCGCTGGAGCTCACTCTTACAGCACTGCTGATCGCGTTGCTGTCGGCGGTGCCGCTCGGTGTGCTGGCGGCGCTGAGACCGGGCTCCATTATCGACCATGGCGTGCGTTTCTTCTGCGCACTCGGCGTCTGCGTACCGACGTTCGTCTCGGGCCTGTTGCTGATCTATGTGTTCTATTACCTGCTCGGGCTCGCGCCCGACCCGACCGGCCGGGTCGATATCTTCGCGTCACTGCCGCCAAGGCAGACCGGCTTCCTGTTGATTGATTTCCTGCTCGCAGGTGATTTCGATGGATGGTGGGCTGCCTTCAGGCAACTGATCTTGCCGGCGCTGAGCATGGCGCTGTTCGTGGTGGCGCCGCTGGCGCGCATCACGCGGGCTTCGATGCTGGTCTCTTTGGGCAGCGATTTCGTGCGCACCGCGCGTTCCCTTGGTCTTCCCTGGTGGCAGGTCGTCGTCACCTACGCGCTGCGCAACGCCATCCTGCCGGTCATCACCATCGCAGGCATCGTGTTCTCGACCATGCTCGGCGCCAATGTCCTGGTGGAGAAGGTGTTCTCCTGGCCGGGCGTTGCTTCCTACGCGCTCGATGCGTTGCTGTCGTCCGATTATGCGCCGGTACAGGGTTTTGTGCTGCTGATGGCCACCGTGTTTGTGATCGTCAATCTGCTGGTGGATATCCTTTACGGTATCGCCGATCCACGGGTGACAATCGGATGACCTCAGCGACGCTTCGCCATGCCGGCTGGATTCTGCGCGGCAACCCGCTCACCGCCGTTGCCGCTGCCGGCGTCTTCCTGCTCGCGCTGATCGCGATTTTCGGGCCGTGGATCGTGCCGTATGATCCGATCGTCTCGAACGTGTCGCAAGCACTGATGCCGCCGAGTGCGGCACACATCGCCGGCACCGATCAGCTCGGCCGCGACGTGTTCAGCCGCCTTATCGTCGCGGCACGGCTCGATCTCGCCATCGCCGTCTCGGCGGTCGGAATCTCCTTTGCCATCGGCGCCGTGATCGGCGCGATCTGCGGCTATGCCGGCGGCCGGCTCGATCGCGGCGTCGGCCGCTTCGTCGACGTCGTGATGGCCTTTCCGCTTTTCGTGCTGGCAATGGCGATGGTTGCGGCGCTCGGCAACCGGGTCGAGAACATCGTCATCGCGACCGCCATCATCAATCTGCCGTTCTATATCCGCTTTGCGCGGGCGGAGGTGAATGTCCGTCGCAATGTCGGCTGGGTCGAAGCGGCGCGCGCTTGCGGCGATAGCCACCTCTCGGTGGTGCTGCGCTTCCTGCTGCCGAACGTGCTGCCGGCCATGGCGGTGCAGATATCGCTCAATCTTGGCTGGGCGATCCTCAATGCCGCCGGACTTTCCTTTATCGGCCTCGGCGTCAAGCCGCCGACGCCGGAATGGGGCATCATGGTTGCGGAGGGCGCGCGCTTCATTTCCACCGGAAAATGGTGGCTGGTCGCCTTTCCTGGCCTGGCGTTGATGCTGACGGTGCTGTGTTTCAACCTGCTCGGCGACGGGGTGCGCGATATTCTCGACCCCCGCATGCGAACATGACCAAGTCGCTGCTGCTGGCATTAAGCGACCTGCACGTCACCTTCTCGACACGGCGTGGCCTTGTCGAGGCGGTCCGCGGTGTCACGCTGTCGCTCGGCGAGGGCGAGATGCTCGGCCTTGTCGGCGAGAGCGGCTCGGGCAAGTCCGTCACCGGCTTTGCGATCACGCGGCTGCTCGATGCGGCCGGGCGGATCACGGCGGGCGACATCCGGTTTCGCGGGCAGGACATCACGCGGATATCGGGCAGTGATTTCCGCCATCTGCATGGCGCGGCGATGGCGATGATCTTCCAGAACCCGCGTGCCGCGCTCAATCCGATCCGCGCCGTCGGGGACCAGATCGCCGATGCGATTACGGCACACAAGCGAATGCGGCGAGATGAAGCGCGCGCGCAGGCGCTGGGGCTATTGCGCGCGGTGCAAATTCGCGATCCCGAAAAACGGATGGCCGCTTACCCGCACGAACTCTCCGGCGGCATGTGCCAGCGCGTGATGATCGCCATGGCGATTTCCTGCAACCCCGCGCTCCTCATCGCCGACGAGCCGACTACCGGTCTCGACGTCACCACGCAAAAGGTCGTGATGGACCTTCTGACCGGCATTGCGGCCGAGCGCGGCATGGCGACGATCCTGATCACCCATGACCTCGGTCTCGCCGCGCGCTACTGTCGCCGCGTCGTGGTGATGGAGCAGGGCCGGCTGGTCGAGGAGGCCGAGCCGAAGACTCTCTTCCGCGCGCCGCAGCACCCCTACACCAGGCGTCTGGTGGCGGCTTCGCCCACGGCGAGTTCGCGGATCGTGGACCTGGTGCCGAACGAGGAGAGGGGGCGACCAGTTGCGATGCACGTCCCGCCCAAGCCTCAGCCTGCGCCGGGTACGCCGCCGCTGCTGGAGGTACAGAAGCTCACAAAGCGGTTCGATCAAGGCACCGCCGCGGTAGCAAATTTTTCGATGACGATCAGCGCCGGCGAGAGCGTCGGTCTGGTCGGCGAATCCGGCTCCGGCAAGAGCACGACGTCGCGCATTATCTGCCGGCTGATCGATCCGAGCGAGGGGGAGATCGCATTCGAGGGACAGTCGATCGGCCACATCCCGGCACGCGATTTTCACCGGTCACTGTTTCGCAAGGATATCCAGATCGTCTTTCAGGATCCGAACGACAGCCTCAACCCGCGTTTCACGGCCTTTGACTGCATCGCCCATCCGTTGCTGCGGCTGGGTGGCATGCGCCCGGGCGACGCGCTGCGGCAGCGGGTGGAGGAGTGCGCGCAGCGCGTGGGACTGGGGATCGAACTGCTGACGCGCTTCCCGCACCAGCTTTCGGGCGGTCAGAAGGCCCGCGTCGGCATTGCCCGCGCCATCGCCTGCCGGCCGCGCCTCTTGGTGCTGGACGAGCCGACGGCGGCGCTCGATGTCTCGGTGCAGGCGGTGGTGCTGCAACTGCTCGACCGGTTGCGGCGCGAGGATGACCTGGCCTTCCTCTTTGTCAGCCACGACCTCAACGTCGTTCGCATGATGTGCGATCGCACCATCGTGCTGCAAAACGGCCACATCGTCGAACAGGGCGAGAGCCGGGCGATGTTCGACAATCCGAAAACCGCTTACACACGCGAGCTGGTCGAAGCCGTACCGCACATCGAGCCAAAACTGGCTGCGACTGTGAGCTGATTGACCGGCGCGACGCCGGCGTTGCGTCCAACGGGTACAGCGCAAGTGCCGATGATTACAAATTATGCAGATCGAACCAAAAAAGCAGCAGATCGTATCGAGCCGCTCAATCGAATATGGCAGTAGCGCTGTCGCGATTTGAGTGCGCCGCGACGATGCGTTGCATCATGTCAACGAATGCGGCTTGCTCCCGTTCGCTTAAATTGTCGAGCGTGGCGCGGTGCGCCGCCCGCGCCGATGCCTCGATTTTTGCCAGAAGCGCCGCTCCCGCCGGGGTCAATTTGCAGAGCCGCGCCCGGCGGTCCTCATCATCTACGGCTCTCTCGACGAAATTGCGGGCGGCCAGCCGCTTGAGCGCTCCGGTCGTCGTCGTCCTGTCCAGAGCAATATCGGCCGCCAACGTGGTCTGATCAGCGGTTTTTCGCACCGCAAGCGCGGAAAGAAGGCTGTATTGCAGCGGCGTGATTTCGAATTCGCCGCATGCTTCCTGAAACAGGGCGACATGGATCTGATGCAGCCGCCGGATCAGAAATCCCGGCCGTTGTGACAGCGGCCAGGGGCGGTGCCTGGTCTCGCCGCGACGATTTTTTGCCTTCCGCAACGCACTCTCCCAGCCTCGGAACCCGGCGCGAGTAGCCCGATTCGGACCGCCAGCGCCACGATTAGATCATGGCACGAGCTTTGCTTTTGTAAAATACGAAGTATGCTTCGTATCTCGACAGGAGCGGGGATGAACCCGCCGACGGAAATAAAGGAGATCACCATGTCTATCAGCGCCAGCTTCGACCAGCTTCTGCGCGGCGGCCGCGTGATCTGCCCGGCTTCGGGCATCGATGGGATCAGGGACGTCGCCATTCGCAATGGCAAGATCGCGGCGGTGCAGAGCGACATTTTGCCGACCAGCGCCAGAGAGGTGATCGACGTGACCGGCAAGCTGGTATTGCCGGGCCTCATTGATACGCACGCGCATGTCTATCAGTATGTCACCGGCCGCTTCGGCATGAATGCCGACATGGTGGGCGTTCAGTCCGGCGTGACGACACTGGTCGATCAGGGCGGTCCCTCCTGCATGACACTGCCTGGCTTCCGGCACTTTGTCGCTGAGCCTTCGAAGTCGCGCGTTTTTGCGTTCCTGTCGGCTTACCTGGTCGGTGGGCTGGAGGGCCATTACTATCCGCAGCTCTATAGTCCCGAAGGTGTCGATATCGACGCCACGGTGAAGGCGGCGACGGCCAATCTCGACATTGTTCGCGGCATCAAGGCGCATGCGGAGATCGGCGGTTTCGCGCGCTGGGGCATTCGTGTCATCGAAATGGCAGCCGAGATCGGACGCCGCGCCGATCTGCCGGTCTATGTGCATTTCGGTCAGCTCTGGGGCCTGCCCGAAAGCGGCACCAACGGCGAAGATGTCGACACGATTTTAGCGCGTGTAGTTCCCTTGCTGCGAGAGGGCGACGTGCTGGCGCATCCGTTCACGCGGCATCCCGGCGGGTTCGTCAACCGCGAGGGTGAAGTACATCCGGTGATTCAGGCGGCGCTCGATCGCGGCTTGAAGGTCGACGTCGGTCACGGCAGCCATTTCTCCTATCGTCTTGCCAAAAAGGCGCTCGCCGCCGGCATTATTCCCACCACGCTCGGCGCGGACATTCACGGTTACAACACCCACGTGCCGGCGCCCGCCGGCACCCCGGACCAGCACGAGGACGACGAAAATCATCCCTTCGCCGGTCAGGCCAAGTTCAGCCTTGTCCAGGCGATGAGCTCGATGATGGCGCTCGGCCTCGCGCTTGAACAGGTCGTGCCGATGGTGACGTCGAACCCGGCCCGAATGCTCGGCCGTGCTGACGAAATCGGCGCCCTCAGGATTGGCAGGGAGGCCGACGTCTCGGTCCTCACGCAGCAGAGCGGACGATTTGTCCTTCGCGACAATGAGGACAACGAAGTCATCGCCGAGCATCTGCTGCAGCCTGAGTTCTGCCTGCGGGCCGGTACGAGGTACGACGCGGTGGCGCCAATTCTGCCGCGGGCTGTTGCAGCGTAGGGAGATCAGCGTCAACTCGATCGGGGAGAACATCACCGTGCGCAATGAGCGCGAGTTTCCTTCCGCAGGCGGAGCAGGCGCCGGACAAGGCGTCGGCGCTCGGCTGCCGCGAAAGGAAGACGATCGGCTGATGCGCGGCCGCGGCCAGTTCGTGGCCGATATTCGCCTGGCCGGGTTGCAGGACGTCGCTTTTGTGCGCAGCCCCTTGGCGCACGCGCTGATCCGCGGCATTCATGTGCCGGAGCGTTTTCGCGGGAGCGTCTTCACTGCGGCGGATCTCGTCGGCGTCAATCCGATCCGCGCAGTTTCAGGGCTGCCGGGATTCAAGATTTCCGAGCAGCCGGTGCTTGCCACCGGCAAGGTGCGTCAGGTCGGCGAACTCGTCGCCATGTGCGTGGCGCCGACGCGTGCCGAGGCCGAGGACATCGCGGCGGCGGTGACGCTCGATCTGGAGGAGCTCCCCGCCGTCTACGACATGCGCAAAGCGCGCGAGCCGGGCTCAGTGCTGGTGCATGAGCATTGGGGCGACAACGTTTTTCTCGAAACCAGTTTCGAGGTCGACATCTCAAGCGCGCTCGATGCGCCGATCAAGGTGTCACGTGAGATATCGACCGCGCGGCAGTGCATGTCGCCGCTCGAGGGGCGCGGCGTGGTTGCGACCTTCGATCACCGTCTCGATCAACTCACGCTCTATTCCTCGGCCCAGATGCCGCACATCACGCGCAGCGGGCTCGCCGAATGCCTCGGCATGGAGCAGGGCCGAATCCGTGTCGTTTCGCCTGACGTCGGCGGCGGCTTCGGGCACAAGGGCATCCTGCTGCCGGAAGAAGTCTGCCTTTCCTGGCTGACGATGCGTCGCGGCCATCCGGTGCGTTGGACCGAGGATCGCCGCGAGCATCTCACCGCCAGCTCCAACTGCCGCGAACACCACTACAAGATCACCGTCTATGCCGATCGCGACGGCCGGCTGCGCGGCATCGACTGCGAAGCGACCGTCGATTCCGGCGCTTACTCGTCCTATCCGTTCTCGGCGTGCCTTGAGGCGGCGCAGGTCGCCAGCATCCTGCCGGGACCCTATCTGATGCCGGCCTACCGCTGCCGGACGTTTTCGGTCGCGACCAACAAGTGTCCGATCCTGCCTTATCGCGGCGTGGCGCGTACCGGCGTCTGCTTCGCGCTGGAACTGATGCTCGATCTGGTCGCGGCGGAAGCCGGGCTGGAGCCGGGCGAAGTGCGCCTGCGCAATCTGGTGCAGCCCGGGCAGATGCCGTTTGACAACATCACCAACAAGCACTTCGACAGCGGCGACTATCCCGAGGCGATGCGACGGGCGCTTGCGTCCATCGACATCGAAGGCGTGCGGGCACGCCAGCGCAACGGCGAGGCGGACGGCCGCCGGATCGGCGTCGGCGTCTCCATCTATTGCGAGCAGGCCGCGCATGGGACTTCGGTCTATTCCGGATGGGGCATTCCGATGGTGCCCGGCCATGAACAGGCTTCCGCGCGCCTGACGCCGGACGGCGGCCTCGAGCTTCGTGTCGGCGTGCATTCCCACGGGCAGGGGATGGAAACAACGCTCGCACAGGTCGCTTACGAGATGCTGGGTGTCGACGTCGCCAGGGTGCGCTTGATTCACGGCGACACGGCGATGACGCCGTATTCGACCGGCACCTGGGGCTCGCGCTCGATGGTGATGGCAGGCGGCGCGGTCGCAGCCGCCTGCCGCGAGTTGGGCGAGCGCGCCAGACGCATCGGTGCCAAGCTGTTGCAGCACGATCCGGCTGCGGTCGTGCTGCAGAACGGCGAGGTTCGGGGCGTCAACGGCAGCGTCACCTTGAAGGAAATCGCCCATACCTGGTATCGCCGGCCGCAGGATCTGCCTGCTGACGTCGATCCCGGCGGACTGGAGGTCACGGCGGGCTACAAGCCGCGGCGCGATACCGGGACCTTCAGCTATGCCGCGCATGCCGCGGTCGTCGCCGTCGATCCTGATTTGGGAGAGGTCGAGATTCTTGATTACGTGATCGTCGAGGACGGCGGCGTTCTCGTCAATCCGATGGTCGTGGACGGCCAGATCTACGGCGGTCTGGCTCAGGGCATCGGCACCGCGCTGTATGAGGAGATGCCGTTCGACGCGGCCGGTCAGCCGCTGGCAACGACGCTCGCGGACTATCTGCTGCCCGGTCCGACCGAAGTGCCGGCGCCGCGTCTCGATCACATGGAGACGCCGTCGCCTTATACGCAGTTCGGCGTGAAGGGCATCGGCGAGGGCGGTGCCATCGCTCCGCCGGCCGCGATCGCCAACGCCGTCAACGACGCGCTGCGGCCGCTTGGCGTGGAACTGATGCAGTCGCCGATTACGCCCTACCGCGTCGTCGAGGCGGTTCTGGCCGCGCGCGACGCAGAAAGGCCGGCGGCATGAAACCGGCGCCTTTCGGCTATGAGCGTCCACGCGACTTGCAGGCGGCACTTGCCGTGCTCGGCGAGGCCAAGGTTTCTGCCAAGATCATCGCCGGCGGCCAGTCGCTTGGTCCGATGCTCAATTTGCGGCTAGTGGAGCCGCAGCTGATCGTCGACATCACCGGTCTTGCCGAGCTCAAGCAGGCTGAGCGTCGTGGCGACGAACTCGTGCTGGGGGCCTGTGTCACCCACGCCGACATCGAAGACGGACGCATTCCAGACGTCACGCGCGGCGCCATGCAGGGGGTCGCCGGCAACATCGCCTATCGCGCCGTGCGCAACCGCGGCACGGTCGGCGGATCGCTCAGCCATGCCGATCCCGCAGCAGACTGGCTGTCCGCGCTCTCGGCGCTCGGTGCACGATTGACGCTGCGAAATCTTTCAGGCGCGCGCATGGTGGCAATGGAGGACTTCATCGTCGGTGCGCTGGAATCTGCGCTGCGCGATGGCGAGATCGTCGAGACCATTCATGTCCCGGCGATGCCGGCATCGGCGCATTGGGGCTATGCCAAGAGTTGCCGCAAGACAGGCGAGTTCGCGCATGCGATCGGCGCGATCCTGATCGATCCGAGCGCCGCAACCGCCCGCGTCGTGATTGGTGCGATCGATTCCGCGCCGATCGTCATCACGAATGCGGCGGAATTGTTCGGCGGACGCATTGCCGGCGACTACAAGGATCGCTTCGACGCGCGTATAGCCGATGTCCTATTGGCAAACGCGGGCGTCTCGAACGCGGCACATCGCCATATTCATGTGAGCGTGCTCAAGCGTGCGGTCCGGGAGGCCGGCGCATGAGCATGATCGCACTCACCGTGAACCAGCGCGCGGTCCGGATATCAGCGGAACCGCGCACCAATCTTGCGGACTTCGTCCGCGAGAAGCTCGACCTGACCGGTACGCACATCGGCTGTGAGCATGGCGTCTGCGGTGCCTGCACCGTTCTGCTCGACGGCGTGCCGGCACGTTCGTGCATCACCTATGCCGTTGCCTGCGAAGGGGCCGAGGTCACCACCATCGAAGGGCTCGACGAGGACGACGTTACGACAGAACTTCGCGCGGCCTTCACCCGCGAGCATGCGTTGCAATGCGGCTATTGCACGCCGGGAATGCTGGTTTCGGCGCGCGATCTCGTGCTGCGGCTGCCGCAAGCCGACGAGCGCCTGATACGCGTCGGATTGAGCGGCAATCTGTGCCGGTGCACCGGCTATGTCGGCATCGTGCGGGCGGTGCAATCGGTGATCGAAGCGCGGCGCGCCCGCGATATCGCGCCCGAGCCGGACGGAGGCCGAAAGATCCTGGGTCCCGCCGGCTCAGGTCGAAGCGTGCATGACGGTGCCGACCGGGTCGAACGCCTCCGGCCGGCAGCAAGCGAACAAATGTTGCCTGAAACGGCCAGTTCGGTTCCTGCGATTCTGGACTTCACCCCGGCCACTGTCCTGAAGCAGCAGTTCATCGTTGCCCATCCGCCCGAGCAGGTGTTTGCGCTGTTCGACGATATCGCCGCCGTCGCGGCCTGCCTTCCCGGCGCATCGTTGACGGCGCCCCCCAAGCCTGAGCGTGTCGAAGGAGCGATCCGTGTCAGGATCGGTCCGATCGCCGCGACGTTCCAGGGCGCCGCACGCATCGAGCGAAGCCCCGCCGATATGTCCGGCCGCATTGTCGGCATCGGCAACGACCGGCGCAGCCGGTCTTCGACGCAGGGCGAAATTCGTTATCGGCTGGTGCCGACCGGGCAGGGGACGCGTGTCGATCTCTCCATCGGATACACGCTGACGGGCATGCTGGCGCAAGTCGGAAGGCCGAGGCTGGTGCGCGATCTTGCGGCACGATTGATCGCAGAGTTTGCCGGCAATCTCGACCGCCGCCTGTCGGGTACGTCACCGGCTGACGCTACAGCGGTCGAACTGAACGGAATGGCGCTGCTTTTCGGTCTTTTGCGCGCGCGGGTCGCGGGCTGGGTTGGTCGTTTCTCGTCCAACAAGGACGGAGCGACGTGATGGGTCGAAGTCTCCGCGTGACGCGGAAACGACGAGGTTTGGACTGCGGATAGATGAACAGCGTGAGATTGGAGAACCACATGACACGGACTTTCAGAATTATTCCGGCGATTGCGCTGGCGGTCGGCTTGCTGGGTGGTGCCGCGGAGGCTCAGACCATCAAAATCGGCGTCAATGAACCTCTAACGGGTGCGTTCGCCGCGTCCGGTACCTACGTCGTCAACGGCGCCAAGATCGCGGCCGATGAGATCAACGCAAAGGGCGGCATTCTCGGCAAGAAGCTCGAGCTCGTCATCGAGGACAACAAGAGCAATCCGACCGAAGCAGCCGCTGTCGCCGAAAAGCTGATCACGAGCGATAAGGTGCCGGTGCTGATGGGAGCGTGGGGCTCGAGCCTGACGCTTGCCGTGATGCCCAAGCTGATGGAATACGAAACGCCGATGGTGGTCGAGACGTCCTCGTCGGGCAAGATCACCACGACCGGCAATCCATATATCTTCCGTATCTCGCCGCCGTCGGCGATTGAGGCTGCGGCGTTCAAGGGGATCGTCGACAAACTCGAACTGAAGAAGGTCGATTTCCTCGTCATCAACAATGACTGGGGTCGCGGCACCGCTGAAGACTTCAGCAAGATGATGAAGGAAAAGGGGATTACGGTCGGGGCCGTCGAGACCATGGATCAGGGCGCCCAGGACATGAGTGCGCAGCTTTCCAAGCTGAAGGGCACCGATTCCGAGACCATCATCGTGACCACGGCAGTGGACCAGCTGACGCTGATCTTCAAACAGGCCGCAGCACTCGGCCTCAAGAAGCGCATCATCACCACCGGCGGTTCGCAGAATCCGGATCAGATCATCGCGCAGGCGGGCGCCGCCGCCAACGGCACCATGCATCTGACGACCTTCCTGCCCTGGTTCCCCGAGAAGACGCCGAACCCGGAGGCGACCAGCTATTTCATCGCCGAATGGAAGAAGCGCGGCTACGACTTCGCCGGCTGCACCGAAAGCTTCCGTGGCTATGACGGTATCCGCACCGCGGCGGCGGCGATCGAAAAGGCAGGCAAGGCAGAGCCTGCGGCGATCAAGGCGGCACTTTGGGACATCAAGGTGAAGGGCCTCAACGGCGACATCGTGTTCCGCAAGTCCGGTCCCGAAGGCAAGGAAAGCGGTCAGAGCCAGCCCAACGTTTATCTGATCGAAATCACCGACGGCAAGATCGGCATGAAGACGCTCTGACGTCACGTTACTGACGGCGAGGGCCGCGGCAGGCGGCGGCCCTCGACGGCACAGGACATTTGGGGAGCCACCTTGAGCGAGTTTCTGCAACATCTGATCAACATGCTGGTGCTCGGCGGCACCTATGCGCTGCTGGGCATCGGGCTGACATTGATCTTCGGCATCATGAACGTCGTGAACTTCACGCATGGGGTGCTGTACACGTTCGGCGCCTACATCATGTTCATCGTGGTGCATCAGCTCGGAGTTAACTTCTTCCTGGCGCTGCCTCTTGCCGTCTTGGCCGGCTGGCTTCTTGGGGCGGCGATCGAGCTGACCTTGCTGCGGCCGCTGCGCGGCTCCGACATCGACACGACCATGCTTGTCATGATCGGCGCCTGGATCGCGATGCAGTCCGGCGCATTGTGGATATGGGGCGGCGTGGCGAAATCGGTGACCACGCCGTTCCCCGAGGCGCCGCTGGTACTGGGGCCGGTTTCGGTGTCCTGGCTGCGGCTGTTCGTGCTTGCGGCGGCGGCGATGCTGATCGTCGTCACCTATCTCCTGATCAACAGGACAAAGCTCGGCTGTGCGATGCGGGCGACGTTTCAGGATCAGGACACCGCCTCGCTGATGGGCGTCAATGTCGATCTGATCTACACCTCGACCTTCGCGATCGGTTCGAGCCTTGCCGCCGCGGCAGGCGCGCTGCTCGGTCCCGTCTACGTGATCTTCCCGCAGATGGGCGATCTTGCCGCCGTCAAGGCATTCGCGATCGTGATCCTCGGCGGGCTCGGCAACATCACCGGCGCGGTGATTGGCGGCTTCATCCTGGCTTTGGCGGAGGAGCTGGGGGCTGGCTATGTTTCGTCGGGGTACCGCGACGCCATGGGCTTTTTGATCATTATCGCAGTTCTGATCTTCAAGCCGACCGGACTTTTCGCGCGCTCGGAGCGCGTCGGATGAGGTCAGGGATCGCCATTCTCACAATCGTCGCGTTCGCATCGGTACCGCTCTGGCTGCGCGATCCCTATCTCATGAATGCGCTGATCACGACGGGCATCTTCATCATCGGCGCGATGAGCCTCAATCTGCTGCTCGGATTCACCGGCCAGCTCAGCCTCGGTCACATCGCGTTCTTCGGTATCGGCGCCTATGTCAGCGCATTGACGTCGCTTGGTTTTGATGTCGGCTTGCCCTTCGGCTTCCGCATTGTTCATGTTCCCTGGCCGCCGATCGTGGGCTTTGTATTGGCCATCGTCGTTGCGGGATTATGCGGATACCTCGTGGGGCTGCTCTCGTTTCGCGTCCGCGGCGCCTATTTCGTGATCGTGACGATTTCCTTTGCCGAAGTGGTACGGCTGGTCGCGCTGAACTGGGTCGAGTTGACGCAGGGACCGCTGGCGCTGACCAACATTCCATCGATTACAATCGGATTGCCAGGTCTTGGAGATCTGACCCTCCGCACCAAGCTGCAGAACTACTACCTCGTGCTTGCCGTCGCTGTTGTCACCTATGTGCTGATCTCGCGCCTGGTCCATTCGCATTTCGGCCGCGCCATGCGCGGGCTGATGGAAAACGAAACACTGGCGGTATCCGTCGGCATCGACGTGACAAGGACGCTCACGCTGGCAGCGGTGATCTCGGCCGGGATCGCAGGCGCAGCCGGCAGTCTTTATGCACACTACATCCGGATCATCGATCCCGAGGTGTTCGCCTTCATCAACACGGTGACGATGGTGATCATGGTCATCACCGGCGGCAAGGGATCGCTCGCCGGGCCTGTCGTCGGCGGGATGATCTTCGGGCTGTTGCCCGTGTTTCTGCGACCGATCATGGCGCCGGAGGCGCAATGGATCGCCTATGGCGGCGTGCTGATCGTCATCCTGTTCGTATTGCCACGCGGCATCGTACCGTCGCTGGCGCTCCGATTTAGGAAACCGAAGAGTCGGGCCGAGACGCTTGCCCCGGTTGCCTTTTCCGAACGCGACGCCAAGGAGCACGCGTGATGACGGCGATCGCCTTGAAGGTCGAGAAGGTCGCCGTGCATTTCGGCGGGCTCGTCGCACTCTCGGACATGAACTTCACGGTCGGCGAGGGCGAGATCGTCAGCCTGATCGGGCCAAACGGCGCCGGCAAGACGACGGCGTTCAACGTCGTTACCGGCTTTCTGGATCCAACCCACGGCGCCGTGAGCTATCGCGGGACGGCACTCAACGGATTGAAGCCGCATCAGATCGCCGATCTCGGCTTGATCCGCACGTTCCAGCGCACCAGCGTGTTTCCGAACGACACCGTTTACGACAATCTGCTGGTCGGGCTGCATCGCCGGGGTAGGGTTAGCCTGCTCGAGGCTATTCTGGGCCTGCCGCGTGCCCGGTCGTCGCATCGGCGTTTGCGGGAGCGGGCCAGCGAACTGGTCGAATGGGTCGGCCTCGAACGCCGCGCCCACGATCTTGCGGGCTCGCTGTCCTACGGCGAGCAGCGGCTTGTCGGCGTGGCGCTGGCGCTGGCCGCCGAGCCGTCGATGCTGCTGCTCGACGAGCCGGTCTCCGGTATGAACGCCTCGGAAACCCATACCTTCGTGCAGTTGGTCCGTAACATCCGGGATCGCGGCGTCACCATCCTGCTTGTCGAGCACGACATGCCGATGGTGATGAGTGTCTCCGATAGAATCGTGGTGCTGAACTATGGCCGGATCATTGCGGAGGGGACGCCAAACGTGATCCGGAACGATCCGGCCGTCATCGAGGCCTATCTCGGGCAGGGAGCGACACGTGCTTGAGATCCGAGACATGGTGTGTGGCTACGGCGGCGTCACGGCATTGCGCGGCATTTCGCTGGAGGTCAAGGCCGGACAGCTCGTCGCCCTGATCGGCGCCAACGGCGCCGGCAAGAGCACCACGCTGCGCGCGATCTCCGGGCTCGTTGCGCCGCGCTCGGGGTCGATGCTGTTCGAGGGCAAGGACATTGCGGGCGCCAGGCCGCCGCGCGTGGTGGCCAGCGGGATCGCGCATTGTCCGGAAGGACGGCGGGTATTTCCGCACATGACGGTCGAGGAAAATCTCGACATGGGGGCCTATCTGCGCACCAGTGCTGCCGAGATCGCGGCGGACCGCGACCGGATCTATGCCGAGTTTCCGCGCCTGGCGGACCGCAAGCGGCAGGCGGCCGGCACGTTGTCGGGCGGCGAACAGCAAATGCTGGCGATCGGCCGGGCGCTGATGTCACGTCCACGCCTGATCATGTTCGACGAGCCTTCCCTCGGGCTTGCGCCCAACATCGTCGAGCGGACTTTTGCGATCATCCGCGGCATCCGCGATGCCGGAACGACGGTCCTGCTGGTCGAGCAGAACGCGTTTGCGGCGCTCGATATGTGCGACCACGCCTATCTGCTGGAAGCTGGCCGCATCGTTCTGTCCGGACCGGGCGCCGAGATGATCGAGAACGAGCACGTGCGAAAGGCCTATCTTGGCGGATGAGCCCGAAACGGCGGCGTTGTCAGGCGACGGGAAATGGATGCCGGTCTGCGGGCTCAGCCGGCTGATTTCACAAACGATCGTCTGTGTCCGCGTGACCGGCGTCGATCTGATCCTGGTCTGGAGCGAAGGACGCGCGGTCGCCTGCGAACGGATGTGCCCGCACGAACAGGCTGACCTCAGTCTTGGACACCTGTCGGGAGGACGCTTGTTCTGTCCCCGTCACGCGGCCTCATTCGATCTCCGTAATGGCCGGATTTCCTATGGCTGGCCGAGCCGGCCGTTGCGGCTCTACCCGGTCCGGATCAGAGACGATCAGGTCTGGATCGACGCAGATGCGATCAGGTCGCCGGCGAATTAGCCGACGAGCTTTCGGGCGATAGCGACAAGCGCGCCGTCAGGGCGCCGCAGTTCGCTGAGGATGCTGAAATGGTCTGCACCTTCGATCGGGAAAAGATTGCCCGGCACGTGCGCGGCCATACGCGATTCATGAAGCTTTACCGAATCGAAAACCAGCGCCGGCAGCTCAGCCGTGCCATAGGCGATGTCGAGGCGCTTGTGAACGGCAGGCAGGCGAAGCGGCGAAAGACTTGCGACTTCCTGATCGGTCAGCTTCAGCGCATTGTTCAGCCCGGTGTCGCGGATGGGTGCAAGATCATACACGCCGGAAATCGCCAGTCCCGCGGTGACGCGCGGATGATCGAGTGCCATTGCGACGAGGTGAGCGCCGGCCGACCAGCCCGAGAGCACGACGGGCCCGGAGATGCCGTATGACGCTCCGTTTTGGGCCAGCCAGTCGAGCGACTGGGATATCTCCGTCACGATCTCCGTCAGCGACGCGTCGGGAGCCAGCGAATATCCGGGAATGGCAACCGACCAGCCATGCGCTGCGACGCCTTCGACCAGCATGGCAAACACTTCGCGCGAATTCCGCTGCCAGTAACCGCCATGCAGGAATACCAGGCAGGGTGCCATCTTGTCGGCGGCCGGATAGAGATCAATCTTCGTCCTTTCGCGGTCGCCATAGGGAACATCAAGAAGCGAGTTGCGGCTGGCGCGCAGCGTTTCGGACATCCGGTTTCTTTCCGCGATCAGCGCTGCGCTGTTCTTTACCGCCGCATTATTGTCATAGGCAGCGTCGCGCTCCGCCTGGGAAAGGGTTGCCCAGTTCAGCCGCGGATCGCGGGGCCTATCCGTCGTCGTCGCCGAGATATCAGTCACGCGCGTCACTCCTGCAGAAACAAAGCGTTCGTTTGTTGTTAAAGCCGCTCAGCGACGACCACCAGTATCACGCGTGGCATGCAGCTATGCCTCGTTCAAGGCCTGCCCGAGGTCTGCGATCAGATCGGACGGGTGTTCGATGCCGATCGACAGCCGGATCGTGCAGTCGAGTACGCCGATTTTTTGCCTGATGTCAGCGGGAACGCCGGAGTGGGTCATGCTTGCAGGCAGGCTGGCAAGCGATTCAGTGCCGCCCAGGCTCACGGCCAGCTTGAAGATCTGCAGCGCGTTCAAGAATTTGAATGCGGCAGCTTGGCCGCCGACAATGTCGAACGAAAATGTGGAGCCGGCGCCTGTACATTGCCTTGCAAACAGACGGCCAGCAGGGGACAGCTCATCGTGGTGACCAAGGTAATGGACTTTAGCCACCTTGGCGTGGTCGCGCAGGTAATCTGCGACGAGCCGCGCGTTTCGGTCAGCCTTCTCCATGCGGATGCTCAGTGTTTCGAGCGACCGGCTGATCATCCAGCAGGAATGGGGGTCCAATTGGGTGCCAATCGCGCTTCGCAACGCTTTGACTTCTTTCATGAGCGCTTTCGAGCCGAGCGCAGCGCCTGCGATCAAGTCGGAATGCCCGCCGATATATTTGGTCAGCGAGTACAACGAAAGATCCGCGCCGTGTTCGATCGGTCTCTGAAACACCGGCCCGAGCAAGGTATTGTCGCATGCGATGATCGGCGTATTCCCCTGGGCCTGACCGATCATCTCGGCGACGCGGCGGACCATCGCTATGTCGACCAGGCCGTTGGTGGGATTGGCCGGCGTCTCAATGAAGATCATCGCAACCCGGCCTTTGCGCATGGCTTCCTCCGCTGCCGCTCTGACCGCGGTTTCGTCGATGCCGTCGGAAAAGCCCACAGCGCCGATGGAGAGACGCGCAAGCGTCTTCGCGAACAGAGTCTCCGTCCCGCCATACAGCGGTTGAGAGTGCAGAACGACGTCGCCGGGGCGGACGAAAGCCAGTATTGTGGTCGAAATTGCGGCCATGCCCGAAGAGAACAGCGCGCAATTCTCGGCGCGCTCGTAGACCGAAAGCCTGTCCTCGACGATCTCGCTGTTTGGGTGATTGAAGCGCGAGTACACTAGACCGGCGCCCATCCCCTCGGGCGGCTCGCGCCGGCCTGAGACGAAGTCGAAGTAGTCCTGTCCGTCTTCGGCGGTCCTGAAGACGAAGGTCGAGGTCAGGAAGACCGGTGGTTTGACGGCTCCTTCCGACAGTTGCGGATCGTAGCCGTAGTTCAGCATCAGCGTTTCGGGATGCAGCATGTGGTTGCCGATGTGGGTCTTCGACGGAAACGGTTTCACCATGGCTGTCTCGCTGTCGGGATTCGGAACGTCGCACTGCGTCGGATGTCCGCAAGGCGAGGCGATCAGGAGGGTTGGATGCGACGGCATTCAACGGCTCCAGCTAAACTTGCAGATAGCGTAGCAACTTTTGGGACCGATTTCACTGCGCCAGAAGCGGAGTTCGTAATTCAGGTCCGGTCTGCTGCTGTTGTCCTGGCAGGAGCTGAAGAACGTGAGACCGTGTCCGGTCCGCTTCCGGGAGCGAAGCGGTCGATGCTGTATCCGTTGCGCAACACACGATGTGTTCCTCATCAGGAACAGTATTTTGCGACTCCACACCCGGCGATATCAGGCTCAGTGTTCAAGAACCGGGATGGCGGATCGAACGTTTTTCATACCGATGTATTTTGAACCCGGTGGGCCGCAGCGCGAAAATGCCTGCGGTCTTTTCATTCCACCGAAACCAAGCGTCTTGCTGGTCGCATGAAGATTGCGTGGCCTGGTCTTGCCACTGCCTTCAATAGGGGATCGCAGGCACCTGCAATTGCAACGTCAACCGCGACGCGCCGCCTTGATCGCGGCGACGTCTATCTTTCTGATTCCCATCATCGCATCAAATGCGCGTTTTGCTTCATCACCGCCGGCCGCTAACGCCTCGATTAGCACGCGCGGCGTGATTTGCCAGGAAACGCCCCATTTGTCTTTGCACCAGCCGCACGCGCTTTCCTGCCCGCCATTGCCGACGATGGCGTTCCAGTAGCGGTCGGTCTCATCCTGATCGTCGGTAGCGATCTGAAACGAGAAGGCTTCGTTATGTTTGAACGCGGGGCCGCCGTTGAGGCCGATACAAGGGACGCCGGCAACCGTGAATTCGACCGTCAGCACGTCATCCGCCTTGCCGGATGGGTAGTCACTGGGGGCACGGTGGACGGCGCCGACCGCGCTGTCGGGGAAAGTCTCGGCGTAGAAGCGAGCAGCAGCCTCGGCGTCCTTATCGTACCAGAGGCAAATCGTGTTCTTTGCCATTGCGAGTCCTTGCGGTTCCACTCCAGATCACGCTCATTCCCCAGCCCTGTCGATATGCTCCAGACTTGTTTTTTTGTCTAGCTGCTCATCGGAGCCCTTCGCGCTCGCTGAGTGATTTTGATCTTTCCTGTGGTACGAGAACCGACCTATATCGCGGTCCGGAGGACGCTACGATGTTTGGAAAAAGGCGGCGAGAGAAGATTTTGCGCGAGCATGAAGCCGAGGAGGCTGAGGCGCGATTCGAGCGGAACAAGCGTGCCGGCAAGGCTATCTACGCAGGGATCGCTGACTTGAAGAAAGTGCCTCGCGAAAATCTGCCGGATGCGGTGTTCTTGCTTTTCATGGAGGCAAAGCAGCAGAACGAGCTGATTCGGCGATCGATAAAGGACCGCACCCACTATGACTCCAATTTCGAGGGGATGATCGACGGCGATCTCGCGACTTACCTTGCGCAGGACGCGGCGTATGCGCTCCGGGATCACGTCACAAATCCGCAAACATTCTTCGAGGCGATCTCAGAGCAATTGCCCGACGTACACTTCACGATCCAGCAGCAGGACGCCGTTTCGATGGTTGCCGCGATGATCCGTGAGCAGCGGCTGGAAGGAATTCTGGAAGGCTTGCGACTTGCCGGGTTATTGAACGAAGCGCCAAACCGCCGTCGCGCCGGCTTGGAGACCGAAGGGTCGGGTTAGTCTCAGTTAGCGCGATCTACATCCGGCCCACCGTGCAGTAGGCGCTCGGGGTTGTGCCGATCAGCCGGTGAAAGCGTCGGTTAAAGGTGGCGAGATCTCTGAAGCCGGCCTTGAATGCGATCGTCCTCTACGAAGGAGTGATCGTGCGGTCCGTAGTCGTAAATTACATCACGCACGCTCCACCCCGGGCCGGACGCCAGTAGCTGAATGCTGAGTACCATACCCCACAACGAAAAATTTGGCCGCGGGTTCCTCAAGCAACATAGCCGCCCGGCCGCTCCGCTCAGCCCGGCAACTTTAGCAATTTTTCCCAAGCGAGAGCCTACGCCACGACATATCGAAGGGAGCAGTTGCCCTGTTCGAACAGGAGGTTCCAATGATACCGGCAAACGAAACCTTCAATGGCACCTATCCATTCAAGCCTAACTTCACCAGCGCTCCAGGATTCCGTATGCACTACGTCGATGAAGGTCATGGAGAGCCGATCGTATGTCTCCATGGTGAGCCGACCTGGGGTTACATATATCGAAAATTCATCCCGTCGCTCAGCAGATCACATCGCGTCATCGTTCCCGACCACATGGGATTTGGGAAGAGCGAGACCCCGTCTGACCGCGAGTACACGCTCCGAACCCACGTTGACAATCTCGAGGCGCTCCTCCTCGGGCTTAACCTCGCCGATATCACTCTGGTCATGCAGGATTGGGGTGGGCCGATCGGAGGAGGGTTCGCCTGCCGTCATCCCGATCGTGTCAAGCGGCTCTGTCTGCTGAATACAATCGTGCCGCTCGGCCTTCCACTGGAGCCGGACCTCTTTCCCAAGAATATGGAATCGGAGTGGTTTCGCTGGATACGAAAATCGCACGACGATGGATCGCTGGAGAACGTACTTGGTCATCTCGATGTGACAGTCTTAAGCGTCATGAAGCTTCTTGGATTCGAGAACAGCGCAGCCGTCGACCAGACGTGGATTCAGGCATACGGCGCCCATTTCCGAACCAAGGAGGACTGTATTGGTGCGATCAACTTTCCTCTCGATTTTGCACTTGGCAAAGCGCAATTTCAGACCGGGAGGCCGGATCAGGCCGAGGCAGTCAGACGGAAGCCGGCAATGCTTGCCGAGGGTATGCGGGACAAGGCCGTGCTGCCGGAAACTGCGCTTACTCATTTTCGCACAGCATTTCCGGATGGAGCCGTGATCGAGTTGGAAAATGCGGGTCACTACTGCCAGGAGGATGTACCGGAAATTCTGATTGCGCTGATCGAACAATTCGTTCAGCTCAGGTGAGTTTGCGTGCATAGAACACAACTCGTCGCACTCGCATTCGGCTATTTCGTTGTGGGGATCGGCGCCTTCGCGGTGGGCGGTCTGAGGGCAGCCGAATAGGTGGACATCAATTGTCCGGCGCCTGCGGCTGACGTCCCGAGGTCTTTCGCAATGAACTGTGCATCGCGCGAGAGGGAATGTCGGCTTGTGGCAGGCGCAGATCGCACCTTCGTGGATCATTGCGTTTCTGCATCGTTCGGCGGCATTATGCGTCCCTGATAGTTTCGGGAACGACGCCCGCGGCGTATCCAGGGAGGATAGACATGACGGTTTCGACGGAACGCGCAGTCCTGGCCGGCGGCTGCTTCTGGGGCATGCAGGATCTGATACGCCGCTATCCCGGCGTGATTTCGACCAGGGTCGGCTACACCGGCGGCGAGGTGCCAAACGCAACCTATCGCAACCACGGCAATCACGCCGAGGCCATTGAGATCACCTTCGATCCGCAGACCATCAGCTATCGCAGGCTGCTGGAATTCTTTTTCCAGATCCATGATCCCTCGACGCTGAACCGCCAAGGCAACGACCGCGGCGCGAGCTACCGGTCGGCCATCTTCTATACCAGCGACGCGCAGAAGCGGATCGCTGAAGACACCATCGCCGATGTCGATGCTTGCGGCCTTTGGCCGGGCAAGGTTGTCACCGAGGTGGCCCCTGCCGGACCGTTCTGGGAGGCCGAGCCCGAGCATCAGGATTATCTGGAAAAGTATCCTGACGGCTACACCTGTCACTTCATTCGGCCGGAATGGATGCTGCCGCATCGGGCCGAGAAAGCCGAACCAGGCGCGAGCGGAGTTTCGGCCGCATGACAAACGCTTCCGATCTGCTGGTGGCCGCCCTTGAGAACGAGGGCGTTGGATACATCTTTGCCATTCCTGGCGAGGAGAATCTCGACGTGCTGGAGTCGCTGCGGCGCTCGAAGATCAAGCTGGTGCTGACGCGCCACGAACAGGCTGCCGGCTTCATGGCGGCCACCCACGGGCGCCTCACCGGGCGCGCGGGCGTCTGCCTGACGACGCTGGGTCCCGGTGCGCTCAATTTGACGACGGCCGCGGCCTACGCGCATTTGGGCGCGATGCCGATGGTCATGATCACAGGACAGAAGGCGATCCGGAGCAGCCGCCAGGCGCGCTTCCAAATCGTCGACATCGTCGCGACCATGCGGCCGCTCACCAAGATGGCGACGCAGATCGTCTCCGCGCAAAGTATTCCGACCCTGGTTCGCGACGCCTTCCGGGTCGCGCAGCAGGAGCGGCCGGGCCCCGTGCATCTCGAACTACCCGAGGATATCGCGGCCGACGAAGCCGCGGCCGACATCATTCCCCCGCATGTCGTCGAGCTTCCGGTCGCGCCTGCGGCGGCCATCGAGCGCGCCGCAGCCATGATCATGGGCGCCAGCAGGCCGCTCGTCATGCTGGGCGCCGCGGCGAGCCGCCCGCATCTCGCCGAGCCGCTGTCGGCGTTCGTGCGACGATGCAGGATTCCATTCTTCAATACCCAGATGGGGAAGGGCGCGGTCAATGCCGGCTCCAACCTCTATATGGGCACGGCCGCGCTGTCGGAGCGGGATTGGGTTCACAAGGCCATCGACCAGGCCGATCTGATTATTTCGATTGGCCACGACACCGTCGAGAAGCCGCCTTTCCTGATGGGCCATGATGGACCGCAGGTTATCCATGTCGGCGCCACGCCGGCGACGGTGGAACAGGTATACTTTCCGCAGGCGGAGATCGTCGGCGATGTCGGCGCGAGCCTCACAAGCCTGGCCGATCGCCTCGAAGGCAAGCTCCCCAATGGTC
Source organism: Bradyrhizobium valentinum (assembly GCF_001440405.1). Classification (GTDB taxonomy): domain Bacteria; phylum Pseudomonadota; class Alphaproteobacteria; order Rhizobiales; family Xanthobacteraceae; genus Bradyrhizobium; species Bradyrhizobium valentinum. The sequence continues at coordinate 46,636 of NZ_LLXX01000124.1, read as the reverse complement.
AGACGTTGCTGGGTTTGAGGGAAGAGATCCTTGCCCACCTCGCCGAGCGGTCGACGGAGGATCGGTTTCCTCTGACGCCGCAGCGCATCGTGCACGACGTCCGCCAGGTCATCCCGCCGGACGGCATCGTTGCCCTCGACAACGGCATGTACAAGATCTGGTTCGCCCGCAACTATCGCACCAGCGTCGCCAACACGCTGCTGCTCGACAACGCGCTCGCGACCATGGGGGCGGGTCTTCCTTCGGCGATTGCAGCGTCGCTGATTTATCCGGACAGGCGCGTGCTCGCCGTCTGCGGCGATGGCGGCTTTATGATGAATTCGCAGGAGCTTGAGACGGCCGTGCGGCTCAAACTGAATCTCGTCGTGCTCGTGCTCGAGGATCGTGCCTACGGTATGATCCGATGGAAACAGGAGGTCGACGGATTTTCCGACTTCGGTCTCGACTTCGGCAATCCTGATTTCGTCGCCTATGCCAAGTCATATGGCGCCAAGGGCTCCCGCGTAGGCAAAGTCTCGGAGCTCGCGACAATGCTGGAAGCTGCTTTCAGTGAAGGCGGCGTGCATCTTGTCGTAGTGCCCGTCGATTACAGCGAGAACATGCGGGTACTCGTCAACGAGCTATCCCCGATAGTCGAGGTCAAGTGAACTGTCAGGCGCCTTGAGGATCGCCCGTCACCGCGCGGGGCGACCGCGCGAGATCGGCCGCTTACGCGACGCGGTCGCAACGGCTAGGTCGCTATGCGGCCGGATAGGTCGGAGATCGCACAAGCGCGTCGCGGATTGCTTTTGCATTCCGCTCAAAATCTCTCGGATCGCCGATTGCCCTGCCTGGAGCAGGATACAGCCAAATGTGCGCATGCGGCACTTCTTCGCCCATGATGCGGGAATGTATTTCCTCGCAGAAGGCCTTTTGCATTGCCCGTGCAATCGTCCGTACGACTTCAAAGTACGCACCAGCATCCGGCACGTCCCAGACCCAGCGGACGTGCCTTCTTGGGATCACAAGCGTGTGACCGGGAGACTGCGGGCGAATGTCGAGAAAGGCAAGATGCTCATCGTCCTCGTACACTTTTGTTGACGGAATCTCGCCACGGGCGATTTTGCAAAACGGACAATCGACCATCATGCAGGTCCTTTCCCGCGCCGCGAAACCGAGGGGCGGACGAGAATTTCGATGCGATAAAATAACGCGGGCTTCTGTCACAGGTTCACGTTGGTGAGCCCGACGAAACCAGGCAGTGACGGGCGCGACTGACCATGCGTTCAGAACACCCCGCGTCGATATCACCGCAAGCAGGCGGAACTAAACGCTTCCGGAGTGGGGAACGCGCGGGCATCAGGTCCGTTGAGATGGTGTCCACACATCATCGAGACGGCCCACCCAGGCTTATTCCCGGGCCGCTTCGGTGGCGCACATAGGAGGTGCCCATGAAGATCCGTGAGGTGATGACGCGAGATACCAAACTTGCAACTCCAGACGACACGCTCCGGCACGCAGCGAAGCTCATGAAGGAGTGTGATTGCGGCATATTGCCCGTGGCCGAAGATGACCGCCTCGTCGGCATGATCACAGATCGCGATATCGCGGTACGATGCGTCGCTGAGGGCAAGGGCCCGAATGCCAAAGTTCGTGAAGCGATGACGGAAGAGGTGAAATATTGTTTCGAGGACGAGATTGTGTCTCACGTTTGTGAGAACATGAGCGAAATCCAGGTGCGGCGGCTGCCAGTCCTGGACCGAAACAAGCGTCTCGTTGGCATCGTCTCGCTCGGCGACCTGGCATCCAAGGCACCGGGGACCGCCAGGGCGCTACGTGGCATTGCGCAGCCGAGCATGCAGCACAACCAGAGTTCTGCTGCCGCCTGAGTCGGACGTTGTGACGCTGGTGCGGAGCATGCAATGGGCAGACTTCGCGAGCCCTCGATCAGGCTTCGCGCGCGCTTGATTTGGCTGGTTGCAATTGCCTCGCTCAGTGCGCGGGCACGCGCAGGCCCACTCCGGAGCAGGAAATCCAGAGGAGGAGGAGAGCGGACGGTCGGCGAAGTGCAGAACCGTTTGGCGTAAGCCCGGCCCTCCGGCGTGCAGCGCCGGCGAAGAGCGCGGGCCAACGCTAAGCTGCAACCGCCTGCTGGTTCACCTCGCTCTTGGCGAGTTTCGTCAGCAGAACATCGGTCTCCTTTTCCTCTTCCAGGCTCTCATGCAAGATCTTCTGATCGTCGCGCAGATCGAGTTGACCCGCCAAAGCCGCTGCGGAGCCATAGGCTGCAATCTCGTAATGTTGGAGCTTTTGGACCGATGCGATAAGCCCCGCATCGCGTAGCTCGTCGCCTTTCAGCATTGCCAACATCTTCTTGGTTTCTTGTATGAGGGCCTGCATCGACTGGTCGATATGTGCCGCCGCACTTGCGTCATGCTTTTGCAAGATCGATTCAAGTCGTTGCCGCTGAACCAGCGTTTCTTCCTGATGGAGCATGAAGGCTTCCTTCAGAGACGGATGAGATGCGGCTGCGGCCATCCGTTTTAATGCGCCTGCGAGCTGACCTTCCATGCTCACCAGTTCCTGCAGCTCGGCAATATACATGTCCTTGAGGTTGTTGATCTGCATTATGGTTGCCTTTTCATTTGCAATCGGGTCTGACAGCGCCCGGAAGACGATCTCCGCGTCCAAACACGCGCCTAAGCCACTCTAAACTAAACGAAATGGTGAGAGGTTGGTTGCGGCGGATTCGTGATATCCGGGCCGCCAACGGCTGCCGCCGGTTCCGTTGAGCCCTTCCAGGCCCGCGAGCCTGGTATCAGTCGGCATAGCTTTCCAGCATTTGGATGATCTTCCTTATCCACCGCGGGCTGGAAGGAACTGCTGGCGCAGCAGATTGTTGAGCCTGCAGTTGCCGCGAGCGTCTGAGCGCTCTCACAGAACTGACGGCGAGCTAAACGTGCCGGCGTCTGACGTCAAAACCGCGGTGAGGCGATGATAGGCTATGGCTCGTGTATGGCTCGTGTAGATTTGGTTTTCAACTGGCGGCGGGCGTCGATGATGGCCGGGACGGTCGCTTTCGCGATTCCGGTGATCGCTGATATCGCGGAGGCAACGGCAAATTCTCCGGGCCAGGCTTCATTCGTGGGCAGGCCGGCGACATTGATCGAGCGGGTTGCTGATACTGAAGCTGGTGGTGGGCCGGGCGATTTCGCCGATCTCGCCGAAAAAGTTCAACCGGCCGTGATTGGGGTACGTTCCAAAGGAGCGGATCCGGATGCGCCCGATCGAGGGAAGGCAGCGAAGACGCTCGAACTGATCAGTGCTGGATCAGGCTTCTTCATCTCTCCGGACGGTTATGCAGTGACCAGCAGTCACGTCGTGGAAGGCAACGACACGGCCGAGATCCGAACCAGCGACGATAAGGCCTATTCGGCAAGAGTCATAGGAAGGGACTCGTGGAGTGATATCGCCTTGATCAAAGTCGACGGACGCACGGACTTCAGCTACGTGAAGCTCGCCGACCAGCCGCCGCGCGTGGGCGATTGGGTGCTTACCGCCGGAAATCCGCTTGCGGTCGGAGGTACCGTGACAGCCGGTATTATTTCAGCGCGCGAACGCGACATCGAGGTTGGTTCAGGGAAAGATTTCATCCAGATCGATGCGGCCATCAACAGCGGCGATGCCGGCGGTCCGAGCTTCAATGCCCGGGGCGATGTCGTCGGTGTCAACAGCATGATCTTTTCACCCGCCCAAGGCTCCGTGGGCGTTGCTTTTGCGGTCCCGGCCGATACGGTCAAGGCGGTGATACCGCAGCTAAAGGAGAAGGGCGCGGTCACGCGCGGATGGATCGGGACTAAAGTTCAACCGGTCACTCCTGAACTTGCCGACGGCCTCGGACTGAGCAATCTCCGCGGTGCGATCGTGGCAATGGTTCAAGACAATGGTCCCGCTGCGAAAGCCGGATTGAGAAGCGGAGACGTGATCACCTCGGTGGGTGGCCAGTCAGTCAAGAACGCCAACGAGCTGACCAGGAAAGTCGGTGCGATGGCGCCGGGCTCTTCGACCCAGCTCACGGTGCTTCGGCAAGGAAAAGAGAGCTCATTGAGCGTGACCTTGGGTCAGCAGCCGAATGAACCCAATGCGCCCGCGGCAAAGCCAAGGGAAAATCCAAGATAGCCGGCGTTCGGAGCAGCTCGCGAAATCTCGCCGCGAGAAGTTCGAAGGATGATCGTCTCAGCAAAAGCCCGCCGGTTGGGGGCGGGCTTCCCTTGGTTGTTGTTTGCCTGCGTCAGGCTGCCTTGCGAGCCTTCCGCGCGATCTTCGCGCTGCTTCGAAGGAGATTTAGCACGGCTTGAGGGTTCTTCTCGATAATCATGAGATACGCGCGCAGACCATCGAGCGGACGGGAGCGGCCTTGCTCCCAATCGCGAATCTGATTGATGGTGAACCCAAACTCTTGCGCAAAATCATCCTGCGAGAGCCCAAGCTTTTTTCGAATAGCACGAACATTGATCTCAGCAGGGACATAGAGCTTGGTAGGCTTCGCATTCCCGCGCGCTATTTCAAGCGCTTCGGTCAGGCCCGCTGCGATCTTGTCGAATGCTTTCTTACTCATCCTGCTAATCCTCTCCGCTCTGCCAAGCTGGATTTTTTCTTTTTGTACTCATCTACAATGAGTTTGGTCAGGGCTTTCAACCCTGCCGCCTCTTTGCCGGTCAATGTTGCCTTCTCCCCTTTTGCAAATACTGTGATGAGAAAGACTGGCATCGTCTCACCAGAGTAGAACGTGACAGTCCTGTAGCCACCACGCTTTCCTTTACTGCGGCCCGCGAACCGGACCTTCCGGCAGCCGCCAGTGCCAACCATTTCCTCGCCGGCTTCAGGGTTTTCAGCCAGAAAGGTAATGATGTCGAAGATTTCATCTTCGGTCAGGGCCGCTTGCTTGGCGGCTGTATCAAAAGCTTTAGTGCGGGCTACAGTGTGCACGGTCCAGTTACTACGTAATTAACGTACCATGCATTTGTACGTAACTTACGTAGTGCAGTCAAGTTCCGGCCGCAATAAGGCGGCCGAGATATTGCACAACACTGCTAGACTTTTCCCGCCGTCGATTACCGAAGGGAAGCCATTGCAGGTGGCGAGAGCTTTATCCGCGGCGTTGCGGCGGCCTTGGTTGGATCGGTTGCGGCTGTCGCCGTCGGCAGATTGAGGTCCGGAACGGTGTTCATGTCGATATTTCTCGACACGCGCCGGAAGCGCGCGCGGTTCAGCAACGCGCAGGCGATGGCTCGTTGCGGCGACTTCAATTGTCAAAAGGATTTGGTGTGCAATCGCGAGGAGGGGCGGCGTTACAGCAGGCCCATAGGTAGTCTGCGCGATGATGGACTAGTGCCGCTGATTTGCCCGACGTGTCAAGTGTTCGCGGGATCGCTCAAGGTATCATGCCGGCAATTATTGCTACTTTGCATGGGGTTGTTTTCCATATTTTGTAGTTGGGAGCGCGGCCTCCTGCCATCTTCTGTTCGCTGTATCAGGCGCGCAGCGCGACCGGCGTGCTGCGGATGGCGCCAGCTCTTTCGCTGCTGTCGCCGTCAGACGATGCGGGCGCATAGCGAAACGCCCAGGCCCATCAGGAGGATCCCGGCGAGCCTGTTGAGCCAATCCAGCACGGTTTTCTGCAAGCTCCGAAACATGGCGTTCGTGCTGAGGGCGAGGAGGAGATACCAGGATGCACTGCCCAGCATCACACCGATGGACGTCACCAGCGCGCGATCCATGATCAGCGGGTTGCCGTTTTCCAGCGCAGACGTGATGCCCAGGTACGCCAGTATCGTCATCGGATTGGCAGCGGCGATCAACAGGGTCGACGTATAGGCCGAAAGCAAATCACCGCATGTCGCTTCTTCGCATGTCGCGCTGTGCGCCGCGCGCGTGGACACGAGAATGGTCCTGAGGCCCATCAAGACCAGCACGATCCCTGCGGTGATGCGCAGCGGCGTGTGCAGGGCGAGCATCTTCTGCGTCAACACGGTCCCGCTCGCGGCGGCCAGGCAACTGAACATGCCGTGAGCTGTTGCCGCACCCATGCCGCTCGCTATACCAAACCAGATTCCGAATGCCAGCGTCCGCTGCACGCACATCAAGCCAACCGGGCCGAACGGGATGGCGACGCACAAGCCTAGCGCCAGCGCCGGCAGCAAGTCCGCGATGAACGACGTCATTTCCAGAACGGCTTGGATGCTTCGGCCATTGCCTCTTGGCGCGTCTTGCCGATGTCCTTGAGATGGTGGTCATCGAGCTCCGCAAGGGCTTGTCGCTGGCGCGACCGCTCCGAACACCGGACACACCAGCTCAAGAACCGTGTTCCCCATCCAGGTCGACTTGCCTCGGCGCCGTCGTGATGGCTGGACGCCGCGGCTGCTTTCCGACTCGTGAGCGAATTGACGCCTGCGATTGCAAAAATCATCGGACGCTTCATGTGAAACCTCCTGTTCGATTTCGATAGGTCAGCTTGCGGCGGCCTGATTAGGTCGGGCTGCGACCCGCGGCCGTGAATTGCTTCACAACTCACGCGCTCGTGTCTCCAAGTTGTGAGTTTGCGATTTTGCAGGTCGGCGGAAGTCCGCTTGCGATTTGCGGTGATGATGATCTGCGATTTGGAAAGTGCGTGCGAGTGCGGGATGGAACGCGCCCGCCCTGCATCGGTCCGTCGACACAAAGGTGAATGTTCCATCACACCGCTTCGCAGATATGGCGATTGCAACCGCAGGTTCCGTGGACGCGATTTACTGAAGCGCGGACACGATCCAGTCGCGCGGCGATGCGCACGGCCTTCTTTCCCATTTTCGAGGCATTCAAATTATTAAACGCAGGCGATAGCTTGATGGCGATTACGTCAGGGCGTATCGGTCCTTGGCGTTGAGCGCAGCGTTTCGCTTTTCTGAGCGCATCGCGGCCTCCGCGCCCGCCCGCAAGGTGCCAACAAGGAAGAGGACGCGAGCAGTCATGCAGCCAGATACTGACAGTGAATCTGCCGGTGCAGAGATGCATCGGTCCATCATGACGGCTTTCTGCGATGTCCTTCGTACCACCCGGCTTCCGCCGATGACGGTGATGAGTCTCGCCGCGTCAGCTCTCGGAACGGTCTACAGGGAAGTCGCCGATCAGCATCGTTCCGATGGCGGTTGTCCCTGCGGCTGGAAGCCGAACCTGCGTGCGGATGTTGAGGCTCTGCAGGCAGCGCTGGCAGCGACAACACAGGCTATCCCGCCTGCGGACTTGCGCGTCATGCAGCCTGTCGGACGTGCATGAGCCATGACGTGCGATCGCACATGCGATCATTCGTCTCGCAGATTTTGAGAGTTTCTAATTTCGCCTGGTGCGGCAGCATAAGTGGAGCCGCAGCGCTTAGAACAGGCGCAAGCGGGCCGTAATCATGGACCGGCCGCTCAAAAATAGTGCGGGTCACGGTGGGAAAAACATCGTCGTCAAACGTCTTAGCTTAGAGGCGTTGTGGGATTGAAACAATGACGTGTGCGATGACGAAACTGGCCGGAGCCCGGAGGGCAGGACTCCGGGTTGCGTGGATGACGTTGATGGCGCTTATCGTGTCGGCTGGTGTCACCGTCCCAGTGGTGGCCCAGCAGGTGGAGCCGTCGGCTCATGCGCCAGCATCTGTCGCGCTCGACGCGGAGCGGCCGGCAACATCGTCATCATCAGCTACATCTGTCGGCGCTGACGCTCCGGTATCCGCAGCGCCGATGCCGCAGGCGTCGTCGGTAGTGGCCGAACCCTCGGCCGGTGCGCCGACATCTCCGAATGCGCCACCCGCCGCCCCGGCGGCCGGCCCTGCGACGCTTCCGCATGATCTGTCGCCGTGGAGCATGTTCATGCAGGCGGACATGATCGTGAAGGCGGTGATGGTCGGCCTTGCCTTCGCGTCGCTATTGACCTGGACGGTATGGTTGGCCAAGGGCGTTGAACTCACAGGCACCAAGCGCAACGCACGTAGCGCCACACGCAAGCTGAGTGGCGCCGAAAGCCTTGCGGACGCATCACGGCAGATCAATGCCGGGTGGACGAGGAATGGCCGTGTCGCCGATCTTGTCAACGCTGCGCTTCAGGAGCTGCAGCGCTCGGCCGACCTGTCCGCCGAGGGAATCAAGGAGCGCCTCGCGATCGCGCTGTCCCGCATCGAGGCGAAAGCTGCCCGCGACATGGCGCGGGGCACCGGGCTTCTCGCGACGATCGGCGCAACGGCCCCGTTCGTCGGCCTGTTCGGCACGGTGTGGGGTATCATGAACTCGTTCATTGGCATCTCGCAATCGAAGACGACGAACCTTGCCGTCGTTGCGCCCGGCATCGCCGAAGCATTGCTCGCCACCGCGATCGGCCTTGTCGCGGCTATTCCGGCGGTGATCATCTACAACGTATTTGCTCGCGCCATAGCCGGCTACCGCGCGTTGCTGTCGGACGCTTCGGGCGAAGTCCTGCAGCACATGTCACGCGATCTGGAACGGCAGGAGAAAGGCATTGCGCCCGGAAGAACCATCCGTGCCGTTCCGAATATGAGCACTGTCGCTTCGGCGGCGGAGTGAGCGATCATGGCAGTCTCGCTCAGGGACCCGCAGGACGGCGACGTCACCGAACTCTCCGAGATCAACGTCACGCCCTTCATCGACGTCATGCTTGTCCTTCTCATCATCTTCATGGTGGCCGCTCCCTTGTCGACCGTGGATGTCGCGGTGGACTTGCCGGTCTCCAGCGCACCGCCGCAGGCACGGCCGGACAAGCCGATCTTTCTCAGCGTCAAACCGGACCTCACTCTGGCGCTCGGCAACGATGATGTTCCGCGCGGAGCGTTGCAGGCGACGCTCGACAGGCAGACGAACGGCGATCGCCAGCAGCGGATATTCCTGCGGGCCGACGGCGTGGTCGCCTATCGCGACTGATGGGCGTGATGAATCTGCTGCGCAGCGCGGGCTATCTCAAGGTCGCGCTGGTTGGGCTGGAAGATACCGGGCAGGGCATCGCAATCGGCGGACAGTTGCCCGCGCAACAGGCCGCGCCGGCAGTCCAGCCATGAGATTCGGCTGGCATGATCCCGACGCGCGGCCGGACCGCGTCGCGTTGCGTTCCCTGTTGCGATGGACGCTGGCAGGTGCCGCGGTCGCAGGATTGCATGCGGGCGGGATTTGGCTGGCGCTCAGCCGCGAAGAAGCCTCGGCTGCGGGTGAACCGCCAGCCGCTGTGATGATGGAGTTGGCGCCGCTGGCCGTTGCGCCCGAAGCACCGCCGGATCGGTTGCCACCCGATGAACGGATGACGGAAGCGCAACCTTCTCCCGAGCAGGAAACGAGCGACAAGCCTGTTGAATTGGCGGAGGAGAAGCCAGAGCCGGTCGTCGCAGAGGTAAAGAAGCCCGTTGAGATCGTGTTGCCGCAGACGCCGCCGGAAATCGAGACACCGAAGCTGCCGGAAGCGGCGAACGCAGAAGCCAGCTTGACACCGCCACCGCCCCAGCCGAAGGCCGACAAGAAGCCACCTCCAAAAAAGAAGCCCGTCCGCACCACGGCCGACGACCGCAAGATGGATCGCACAACGGCGCCGTTGGCCAACTCAAATCCGCGGGCGGACCGGTTGGCCGCGCCGTCGTCGAGTTCGGCCTTCAATCCCTCGACATCACCCGCCACATGGCAGAGCAGCGTCAACGCTCACCTCAACCGGCATAAAGGGGGAAGCCCGAATGGCGCAGTCGGCACGGTCGTGGTGGCTTTCATCATCAACCGCTCGGGCGGCGTGGTGAGTTCGCGTCTCGTCCGAAGCTCCGGAAATCCGGTGATGGACGCGAAGGCTGTTTCGACGCCCCGTAACGCCAGTCCGGTGCCGGCTCCCCCGCCGGATGTCGCGGGCAGCGCCATCACGCTCACCGTTCTCATCCAATACGAACCGTGAGGCGGACGATGCCATGAAATCAACAGATCGATCTCAGGATTTCCGGGAGGCAAAGCATGCTGCTTGGAGCCTATCTAAACATCCATAGTTGTGAAACGCCTGAGGCGCCATTAGAGAGAAAGCGGGTTGGGGCCTCGCGGTAGCTGCCTGTCGGACAGTCCAGGCGTTAACTTCCGGGCAGGGACGAGAGGGACCAGCACTTATTGTGACGACCGCGCGTGCGATGAACATCGCGTGTGGGGAATGTAATTTGCGCGACCTTTTCACAATCCTGCAATTGGCCCGCGCCAGTCGTCCGGTGGAGCGCTGACGTGAAGGGGAGCGATAGCCGCAGCGTGATTTTTCTCGCACATCGTGCAGCTCTGATCGAATATGCGACACCAATTCTCGGCTCCCGCGAGACGGCCGAGGACATCGTGCAGGAAGCGTTTCTCAAATTCGTACCGCCCCGGCCGGCAGCCGACGCGCCAGAGCAGCCGGCAGCGTATCTCTACCGCATCGTCCGCAATCTCTCCCTCGACCTCTTGCGGCGCAAAAAGCTCGAAAGCCGGGATCCACTCGACGAAACGTCCTATTGGGCGGTGCCGCGGCCCGAAGCTTCACCGGAACAGAACGCTCTATTGCGCGACGACATTCGTCAGATCGCTGCGATGCTCGCTGAAATGCCGACAGAGACCAGGATCGCCGTCGAAATGCACCGTTTTGGAGGGCACAAGCTTCAGGACATTGCGGCGCATCTCGGTCTCTCGGTCGCAACGGTGCACCGGATGATCCACACGGCACTGGTGGATATCGCAAAGCGGACCGGTCGCGAGTAAACGTGACATAATTCTCCCGGTGTGAAAAAGAATTCCGACCTATTCGTCTATTTAGAGCAGGCGAGACACGGATCGCGTGCGCTGGGGATGGGACTCGGGATGAGGATCACGGGATGTCGCTGAACAAGAATGGAGGCAAGCCCGAAGCCCTGCTGGACGAAGCGGCGGGCTGGCTGCTGCGCCTTCGGGAAGCGGCGGGCGACCAGCGCGTGCAGGATGACTTCAACGCATGGCTTTCACGCTCCAGCGAGCACCGCGCTGCGTGGCACCGGGTCCGGAAAAGCTGGCATCTGCTGGGCGAGGGGAGGCCGGTGTACGAGCATGTCTGGCGGCCACGGTCGTTGCAGACGCCGCCAACTGGTGTCGGCAGGGTATCCCGCGTTCAGCCTGGAAATCATTCGCGCGCGGCGCGGCGGCGATGGCGGTGGGCGGCGCCCATTTCAGCTATTGGTCTGGCTGCCTGTCTGCTTGTCGTTGCTATCCCCTCGCTTCTCGTGCGGCTGGAGGCGGACCATCTCACCACGACTGCACAAAGCCGCCTGGTGACGCTCGAAGACGGTACGACCGTCTATCTCGCCGCTGACAGCGCCATCAAGACGGACTTTTCGGCAAGCCGTCGTCAGGTCCGGTTGCTGGCGGGGGAAGCGTTCTTTGATGTGATCCGCAATCCGGGCCGGCCGTTCGTCGTCGATGCGAGCGGCGTGAAGGTCGAGGTGACGGGAACGGCCTTCGATGTCCGTCTCTCATCGTCGGCGACGCAAGTGGAGCTCGCGCGGGGCGCAGTCGGTGTCTCCTTCGATCCGGCCCAGCGTGGCTCCCCCGCCGTGCTGGCTCCGGGTCAGATGCTGGTCGTCGATCGCAAGTCGGGCGCGATGACAAAGAGCGATATCGCACCTGAGGATATTGGCGCCTGGCGCGAAGGAAGATTGTTCGTCAACGATGCAACGATCGGCGCCGTCGTCGAACAGATACAGCGCTATCACGCTGCATGGATCGCCGTTCCAGACACCACGCTGGCCCAGCAGACAGTCACCGGCCTGTATGATCTGCGCGACCCCGACCGCGCACTGCGTGCGCTGGTACAACCGCACGGTGGCAAAGTTCACGAGGTCTCCCGCTTCGCTCGCATCGTTTCGCGACTTTAAGTCGAATCTAAACTGCGAAGCCGTTTCTCGCGCCGAACGCGCGATAATCCTGAAAAAAAGTATCGAGCCGATCGTCTTTAGTCGGGAAGCGCATTTCGAAAAAGAAAATGCGCGCGGTGGCAGACTAGAGTACGGGGCTGTAATGTGCGTTTCGAAGAAGACTATATTCAATCAAATCAATGAAAGAGCTGCGAACGTTGCACATATTGCGTGCCTTCTTGCCGCGCTAGTTGCGGCAGACAGCGCCTCGCGTGCATTCGCGCAGACCTCGCCCGGTTCTGGAATAGTTCAAGTCCAGGGCGGTGACGCGGCGGCGCCGCGAACCTTCAATATTCCCGCACAGCCGCTCGGTCTTGCGCTCAATGCCTTCGGCCGTCAGTCCGGCCTGCAGGTGACATTGTCAGCCGCAACGTCGCGCGGGCTGACATCCAATGCCGTCAACGGCAGCTTCACCCCGGAGCAAGCGCTGGCGCTTCTGTTGCGAAACACGGGTATCGCGTTTCGCGTCACTGCCGATCGTACGGCCGTTATCGGAGCGACGGCCTCGCCGGCGGCGGAGGTATATGTCCCCGGCGCAATCCAGCTCGATCCGCTGATCATATCGGGTGGCCGAAATGCCATTTCGGGGTCCGGCTACCAGGGGACGCCGGACTGGGTCTATCAGGCGCCGGCGGCCGTCAGCGTGATTTCGCGCGAGGCGATCGAGAACAGCCCAACCCGCAACGCCCGCGACCTGCTCGACAACGTCGCCGGCGTCTATGCAAACCGCTCGGAAGCGCAGAACCCGGGCATCAGCGTCAATATCCGCGGCCTTCAGGACCAGGATCGCATCGCCACCATGATCGATGGCGCGCGGCAGAGTTTTCAGCGCAGTGCGCATGGCGCCACGCAGCGTACTTATGTCGATACGGCCTTTATTCGTGCCGTCGACATCGAGAAAAGCACGACATCCGGCGTCGGCAGCGCCGGCGCTCTGGGCGGTTCTGTCAATTTCCGAACGCTTCTGGCGGAGGACCTGATCGCACCGGGCAAGCAGTACGGCGGCCAGGTCAATCTCACCACCGGGACCAACCAGTTCAACTTCGACGGTTCGACGGCGGCCGCGGTCCGCCTGTCCGACCGGTTTTCCGTTCTCGGCGGCATCAGCTACAAGAATATCGGCGCCTATGATATCGGCAAGAACGGCACCATCAATAGTGCGGCGACCTATGCCGGGGACGTATTGCTGTTCTCCGGCCAGGAGGTCCGCTCCGGCATTCTGAAAGCCGAGGCCTGGGCCACGGAAGACGTCAAGCTCACGCTTGGCTGGGTGCGGAACGATTCCAGGTTCAACACCGGAACCTACGACTCCGCGGGGAGCCAAGGCAACCTGCAGAAGGCGACGGAAGGTGTCGTCAATAACACTTACACCTCTGCGCTCGACTGGAAGCCCGACAGCGAGCTGATCGATCTGAAGGCCCGCTTCTATTACAACAACATCAGGAACAACAAGGTCGAGGAAGGCTCGATCCTTTCGGCGGGACCGTCGAACTACGTCATGGGGACCCTCGGCGGCAGCGTCGAGAACACCAGCCGCTTCGACACGGCTCTGGGAGGTCTGGCTCTCAACTACGGCATGGAAGCCTTCAGCGACGACGGCAAGACCGTTCTCACTCGTGGCTTTGTATCAGCCGACGGCATTGATTACTCGAGCACGCTTTCGGGCGGCACGCCGAGCGGCAAGCGCGAGATCGTCAGTGGTTTCGGCAACGCGAAATATACGCCCACCGATTGGCTGACCGTTTCAGGTGGCTTGCGTTATGACTGGTATCATGTGGCGGGAACAACGACGATCTACGGCGACGACAAGACGAAGGACATCATAGGTTACATCGTTATCCCTGCTGTACCTCCTGTGCCGCGGGTCTGCTGGCCTTCTCCGCCGTTCCCTCCCAATTTCCGATGCACTGAAGCCAAACCTGGCATTCCCGCTCGAACCGAGCCGATCTACGGGCCGGAATACTACAAGGGACATGACGTCAAAGTCGATAACTCCGGCGGAGCCTTGCTGCCGTCGGTGACCATTGCGGTCAAGCCATTCGAATGGCTGCAGCCCTTCGTGAAATACTCGAAGAGCTACCGGCCGCCTACGATCATGGAGTCGTTTCTCAATGGCGGGCATGACGGAAATAGCGTCACTGAATATGCGCCAAATTCGGCTCTCAGGCCCGAACGAGGCGAAACCTACGAGGTGGGTGCAAACGTCTCAAGCAACGGAATTCTGACCGAGCGAGATACGTTTCGGTTCAAGGCCGTGGGCTTCTACAGGGAAATCACCGATTACATCAGCTTTGGCAAAATCCGCACCGCCCAAAGCAACGTGCCTTACACTTCGTATGTGAACCTTGACGGCGTGACCCGCATGAAAGGGATCGAAGTCGAGGCCAACTACGATGCCAGATTTATCTATATTGGCGGGACAATCACGCGCATCGATACGGAGCTCGCCGACAGCTTTACGTCTCCTGCCGGTCGAAGCATGCCCATCAATAGCGGACAAGGAGCCGCGATTATCTTCGAACAGCCCAAGCTGCGGGTCACGCTTGATGCAGGCGTGCGCCTGTTCGAAGAAAGGCTGACGTTGGGCGGCCGCATCACCGACGTCTCGAAGACGGAGCCGGTGCTGGGCTCCCTTCGGACCGGCTACGAGATGGATGGCTACCGGGTTTACGACATCTACGGATCCTATGCCTTCGATCCGATGACGAAGCTGCGTTTCTCGGTCACCAATCTCACGGACGTTGCCTACGCTCCTGCCGTTGGTGCCAACTTCTACGCCGCGCCCGGACGAACGGCCACGGTATCGCTCAACTACAAATTCTAGGGAATTCCATGGTCGCAGGCTGTGGATGCGAGGTTCGCCGTGGGGCGAACGGATGAAACAGGCAAAAGGGAACAAGAAATGACACTGTTGATTGAGCTGACCGCAGCGAGCAGCAATCTTCCGGCCTACCTGGCAGCCTATGACACGAACTTCTCCTACAACGGCAACGGCTGGTTCTCCCGGTCCTTCTCTACCGGACAGGATCAGTGGTCCGCCGGCTTCGATACCGAAGGCGTCGACAACAACATTCCCTCGGTCATCATGGGGATCGACGACTACAGCTATTCGCCGGGCCTGTTTAGCGGCGATGTCACCTCGCTCACGCTCGGCCGCAACCTCGAATATGATGCAGGCCGGGATCTGTGGGTGCAGGATGAAGAGCTAATCATCACGAACGTGAGCGGCTACATGCCGGATACGACCACGTTCGCCTATGCGATCTACAGCCTGTCGCACGGCGGAGCCGTTGACGGTCTGGGGACCTTCCCGGGTCTGACGGACTACTTTGCCGAGCAAGGCACAATGCAGGTTGGGAATCTGGGTCTGGACGATACGCTGCTCGGTTTCGGCGGCCAGGATACTTTCGTATTCCAGGACGGATCCTCGTTCGACACCGTCAACAGCTTCGATCTTGCCATGGATATCCTCGACGTCTCGGCGTGGGGTGCAGCGGGATTGGGAGACCTGTTTATCTCCACGATCGGAACCGACACCGTAATCAGCAGCTCCGATTTCACGGACGGTATTACGATTACGGGCGTAACGGGCCTGACGGCCGCGAACTTTGAGTTCGCTTGAGGGAAATCCCGACTTTTGCAAAGGCAGCGCCGCGTTCATCTAGGAACGCGGCGGAAGCCTGCAAATAATTCCGATTATCGTCAAAGAAAATCTGAGGAATTAGAGAATGGCATTGGTACTGGACTACACGAGCGCGAGCAGCAACCTTCCCGCGTTCCTGGACAACTGGATCGACAACTTCGAGTATCGTGGCACGGGCGGCTTCAATGCCGTGAGGAACGTGTCGGACCAGTGGTACGCCGGAACGCGTATCGTCGGTGGCGTGGACAATGACAAGTCATCCGTGATCGTGAACGGGGCCGATTTCAGCTACACGCCTGGCGTTGTCGATGGCACGGTCTCCACGCTCACGCTCGGCAGCAATCTCGCTTACGTGTCGCCCACCGATCAGTGGGTGCAAGATGAAGGCCTGTCAGTCAATTTCAGCGGCGCAACGCTGACGCCGGCTTTCGATGCTGCGATTGCCGATCTGTCTCAGAACGGCAGCCTGGATGGCCTCTACGGCTATTTCGCCGAGCAGGGGACCATCCAGAACGGCACCGTGGGCAACGACGTCATGCTGAGCTTTGCCGGAGACGACACGTTCACCGGCAACCTCGGCGATGATACGTTCACCTTTGCCGACGGCTGGGCCAACGACGTCATCGCCGATTTCGGCACCGATACCGGAAATGACGATGTCATTGACCTGCAGGCGGTGACTGGCATTTCGAATTATGTCGATCTGGTCTTCAACCACAGCAACTGGTGGGACAATACCGGGGTTCTCACCATCACCGATGGCGAGAATACGCTCCAACTCGACGGTTACGTCGGGACCGACATTGCCAATCTGATTCTCTGCGGCAATATCCTGGTCTGAGTGCGATCCGTGCTCAAAACCCCGCATCGCAAACCGTCGCAGCCGTTGGCTGCGGCGGTCCTGTCGCCGCTGGCGCCGGCGCTTGTCGGAATTGCGGTGGTCAGCGGCGTGGTCAATATCCTGGCGCTGACGTCGCCGCTGTTCATGCTGCAGGTCTATGACCGCGTCTTGGCGAGCCGCAGTGTGTCCACCCTGATCGGGCTTGCGACGCTGGCCGCGGTTCTGTTTGGGTTTCAATCGCTGCTGGATGTGATCCGCGGTCGTGTACTGCTGCGGATGGGAGAGACCTTCGATCGCAAACTGTCCGGTCGCGTGCATGAGGCGATCGTCTCTCTGCCACTTGAGGCCCGGATGCCGGGCGACGGCCTGCAGCCGCTGCGGGATCTCGACAATGTTCGCGGCTTCCTGTCCGGGCAGGGGCCTACGGCACTGTTCGACCTGCCATGGATGCCGCTCTATCTCGGCATCTGCTTCCTGTTCCATTTCTGGATCGGAATCACTGCACTTGTCGGCGCGATCGTTCTGGTGTCACTCACGGTCATCACAGATGTGCTGTCGCGCGGACCGACGCGCGCGGCGATGCTGCACGGCATGGCGCGCAATGCGATGATGGAGGCGGGCCGGCGCAATGCCGAAGCGGTCCGCGCCATGGGGCTTGGCGGTCGCGTCGCGGAACGTTGGCAGAACGCGAATACGGACTATCTCGCCGCAAACCGGCGTACCGGCGATATCGCCGGCGGCCTCGGCGGCGCGTCCAGATCGCTGCGCATGATTCTGCAGTCGGGCATGCTGGCGGTCGGTGCCTACCTGGTCATCAGGCAGGAGACGAGCGCCGGCGTCATGATCGCGAGTTCGATCATGATGGGCCGCGCGCTGGCGCCGGTCGATCTCGCAATCGCAAGCTGGAGGCCATTCCTGATGGCCCGGCAAAGCTGGGGCCGGCTTAAGGAACTGTTCGCGATGATGCCTGAGACACGTGCGATCATGGCGCTGCCGAAGCCGGAGCGCGAGTTGCGCGCGGAAGCGATCAGCGTCGCGCCTCCCGGCGAGAAGAAGCCCACCCTTACGGGAGCCAGTTTTGTTGTGCCGGCGGGAAGCGCGCTTGGCATCATCGGACCGAGCGGCAGCGGAAAATCCACACTCGCGCGCGCGCTGGTCGGCGTCTGGGCGCCGGCAAGCGGCAAGGTGCGCATCGATGGCGCGGGCTTCGATCGATGGAACCGAGAAGAGCTGGGTCGCCACGTCGGCTATCTGCCGCAAGGTGTCGAACTGTTCGACGGCACCATCGCCGAGAACATCTCTCGTTTTGAAGCGGACGCCGATGCTGTCGCCGTCGTCGCCGCGGCCCGCGCGGCGGGCGCACACGATCTCATTCTTCGCTTTGACAACGGTTATGAGACCCGGATCGGCGAGGCGGGCTCGGCTCTGTCGGCGGGACAACGCCAGCGTATTGGTCTCGCTCGCGCGCTTTATGGCGATCCGTTTCTCGTCGTGCTCGACGAGCCCAACGCGAACCTCGATGCGGAAGGCGAGAAGGCCGTCGTCCAGGCAATGACGTCGGTGCGTGAACGCAAAGGTATCGTCATAGTGGTAGCGCATCGACCCAGCGCGCTCGGCGTGGTGGACCTCGTGGCAGTCATCGAAGCAGGAAGAATGAAGGCCTTCGGTCCGCGCGACGAGGTGCTGTCGCGCACCCTGAAAGGTGCAAATCCTCCGGCGACCACCGTGACGACGGCCGCGGGCTACTCGACCGGTTTTCGCGCTATCGCTCCATTCCGCGTTGTCGCGACGGGCGCCACCGAACCGGGAGCAGGTAGATCGCCCGACCAGCATGCGGATGAAGCCGATGTCGAACGCTGACCATGCAAGTCTCGCGCGCTCGATCCGGCGCCATCTCCTTGTCGGCGGCCTTGCAAGCCTGTTTCTCGTGGCAGGTATCGGCGGATGGGCGGCGGCAACCAATCTGGCTGGCGCCGTGGTCGCGACCGGGCATTTCGTCGTCGATTCCTACGTAAAGAAGGTGCAGCATCCGACCGGCGGTGTGGTTGGCGAAATCCTGGTGCGCGAGGGCCAGCGCGTCACCGCGGGTGACGTCGTGATGCGGCTGGATGCGACGCAGACCCGTTCCAACCTCGCCATCGTCACAAAGCGGCTGGACGAATTCGCGGTACGGCGCGCGCGGCTGGAGGCGGAGCGCGATGAAGCGCCAGCGATTTCATTTCCTACAGCGCTGATGGCGCGCTCAGGCGACGCCGATATGGCGCAGCTACTGGCGGGGGAACGCAAACTGTTCGAACTTCGCCGCGAAGCACGGCTCGGGCAGAAGGCTCAGTTGCGCGAACGCATCCTTCAGTACGAGAAAGAAGTACGTGGTCTGGTTTCCCAGGAAGACGCAAAGGTGCGAGGCATCGCGCTGATCGAGCGCGAGCTTGAGGGGGTGCGTGGACTCTGGGAGAAAGGCCTCGTGCCGATCCAGCGCATGATGGCGCTGGAGCGTGAAGGCACCAATCTGGACGGTGAGCGCGGCCGGCTCGCGGCAGCGCAGGCCCAGTCCGCGGGCAAGATCGCGGAGACACAACTGCAGATCATTCAGATCGATCAGGACCTTCGCAGCGAAGTGGCGAACAGCCTACGCGAGATCGAAGCGCAAACCGCCGAATACGTCGAACGCAAGGTGTCGGCTGAGGATCAGTTGAAGCGCATCGATCTCGTCGCACCGCAAAGCGGTCTGGTGCACGAGTTGGCGGTTCATACGGTGGGCGGCGTAATTTCTCCGGCCGATACGATCATGTTGATCGTGCCTGATAGCGACAGGCTGGCGTTGGAAGCGCAGATACAGCCCCAGGATATCGACCAGATCCGGTTGGGCCAGCGAACAGTTTTGCGAATGTCGGCGTTCAATCAGCGAACCACACCGGAGCTCAACGGCGAGGTTAGCCGCATTGCCGCCGATCTGACACAAGATCAAAAGAGCGGACTATCCTACTACGTCGTTCGCATTGCCGTGCCGTCGCAGGAGCTTGCGCGTCTGGGTAAGCTGGCACTGGTGCCGGGGATGCCGGCCGAAGCATTTATTCAGACCGGCGAGCGAACGGTCATCTCCTATCTGGTCAAGCCACTGCGGGATCAGATCAACCGCGCGTTTCGCGAGGAATAGTAAGAGAGTACCGCATTCTGTGGGCGCGGCAGCGTCGCGCCCATCCGGATCATCCGGCGTTCGTGGAACTGCCGGCAGTCTTCATTGCCAGCGTCGAAAGATGATGCTTGCATTGACGCCTCCGAAGCCGAATCCATTCGAGATTGCATGCTCTATCGTCATGCGCCTGGCTTCACCGGAGACGAGGTCGACGCCTTTCGCAGCCGCGTCGCCATTTTCGAGATTGAGAGTGGGCGGCGCGATCTGGTCGCGTAACGCGAGGATCGTGAAGATCGCTTCCGCTCCCCCGGCTGCGCCGAGCAGATGACCAGTCGCCGATTTGGTGGCGCTCACGGCAATTTTTCCTTCGCGGCCGAACACGGCTTTGATCGCTTCCAGTTCGGAAACGTCGCCAACTGGCGTCGAAGTGGAATGGGCGTTGAGGTGCTGGATATCGCCGGGCTCGAGGCCGGCCTGCCGCAAGGCGCCTTCCATGGCGCGGCGCGCGCCGTCGCCGTCCTCGGGTCCCGACGTGATGTGGTAGGCATCAGCCGTCGTCCCATAGCCGATGATTTCGGCGATCGGTTGGGCGCCCCGGCGGAGCGCGTGTTCCAGCTCCTCGATGACGAGGATGCCGGCGCCTTCGCCCATGACGAAACCGTCGCGGTCGCGGTCGAAGGGGCGGGACGCGCGCGCTGGCGTTTCGTTGAAGCCGGTCGAAAGGGCGCGGGCGGCGGCGAAACCGCCGAGGCTCACGAGATCGATGCAGGCTTCCGAGCCACCGCAAATCGCAACGTCCGCTTCGTCGGTTCGGATGAGGCGTGCGGCATCGCCGATCGCCTGCACGCTCGCGGCGCAAGCGGTGACCGGCGTACCGATGGGACCCTTGAAGCCGTAGCGGATGGAGATATGACCGGCCGCGAGGTTTGCGAGAAAGGACGGCACGGTGAAGGGCGAGAGGCGCCTGATCCCGCGCTGATCGGTGGTGCGTACTGCCTCGACGATTGCCGGAAAGCCTCCGATGCCCGATGCGATCACCGTCGCCGTGCGCTCCAGCGAGTGTGCGTCCGAAGGAGTCCATGCCGCTTGTGCAATGGCCTCGGCCGTGGCGACCAGTGCGAAGAGGATGAAGCGATCCATCCTTCGCTGATCCTTGGGAGGAACGACCAGATCCGGATCGAAGCCTCCATCCGGATCGTTCGCTTTCATCGGGACGCTTCCGGCGACTCGCGCGGGAAGGGCGGCCGCCCACTCCGGGAGTGCGGCAAGTCCTGAACGGGCCGAGAGCAGTCGGGACCATGCCAACTCACTGCCGCAGCCCAACGGTGACACCAATCCCAATCCCGTAACGACGACGCGACGCATGATGACTGACTTTCGATATCCGATTGGCCAGTATGGCTAAGCCGGTAATCCCATCTGCTTGCGAAGGCTCTTGTCGAACATCCG
Organism: Bradyrhizobium valentinum; assembly: GCF_001440405.1. Taxonomy (GTDB): domain Bacteria; phylum Pseudomonadota; class Alphaproteobacteria; order Rhizobiales; family Xanthobacteraceae; genus Bradyrhizobium; species Bradyrhizobium valentinum. Next base: position 25,629 of record NZ_LLXX01000124.1, on the reverse strand, counting down.
CTCAGGGACGAAGCGACGCAACACGCTCACCTGCCGCGCCATCTTACCGCAGGTATATCGCCGACGGGGCGATGCGGTAGTCGCGGCTTCCACGACCCTCTCGGCAACAACCTCGGGACTATCGGCTGTCTTCATGACCTCTTGCATAACCGCGCTGGAGCGCATTCGCGCCGAGACGTATGCGTCCAGGCTCCGATCCGGAAGCACCATGTTTTGTTCGAACGAAGTGCGGGTATATGCCGGCTCAAGCAAGCAAATTCGAATGCCGAAGGTCCGCACCTCATGATCAAGAGACTCTGAATAGCCTTCGAGAGCATGCTTCGTGGACGAGTAAAGGGCCGAGAATGGCGCGGGTATCAAGCCGAGGACCGAACTTATATTGACGATCCGTCCCGCCTTTTGTCGTCGCATGATCGGGAGGACGGCGTTGGTCGTGCGGATCACTCCGAAAAGGTTTACGTCGAACAACGCTTGGGCTTGGTTCACTGAAGATTCTTCAGCTCCGGCAAGCAGGCCGGTCCCAGCGTTGTTCACCAGAACGTCGATCCTGCCTGTCGTATCGAACACCTTGTCGACGGCCGCCTTCACTGATGCGTCGTCCGTCACATCGCAGGTGACCATCGTAATCCCCCCGAGGGCACTCGCGACGGCGCGCCGGCTGGTGCCGAACACGCGGAATCCAGCCTGGTGCAGCGCCTTTGCGGAGGCCTGCCCGATTCCTGCAGAAGCCCCGGTCACAATCGCCACTTTACCGTCTCGTCGCATAAAGGCCTCCTCGATGGAATTGATCAGCGTCGCGCATCCGAGCGGTGCAAGCCCCGCCACGGCGATAACAGCCCATTGTTTATTACTGAGCTTTTTCCAAATACCTCGTCGCCGGCCTACCCGACTGCATGAGCGCACGGCTCAATGCGATGCGAGCGTCCTCAAAGCCCGTCCAGAGCGACGCGTTCTCCAAAGACGGAAAGCAGACAAGCTCGCCCTGGTCCAATGCCTGGAGAGCGGTATCGACCAATTGCTCCGCGGACATGAAGAGTTCGTTGGGGAAGGGGGCAGCCGCAAGACCGGATGCTTCAAAAAACTCGGTGCGAACTGGACCGGGAAGTACCGCCTGAATGATGATGCTTGTCTTGGCAAGCTCCATCTGGAGCGAGCGCGTGAAATTCAAAACATATGCCTTGGAGCCGGAATAACCCGCGCCGGAGGGCGTCGGCATGACCGCGATCATGGAGGCGATGTTGATGATCGTACCGGAATTGCGCCGCAGGAAGCCCGGCAGGGCGGCATGAGTCAGTCGCGTCAGTGCCAGGATATTGATCTTTATCAGGTTCTCCAGCGCGTCCGCAGTTACTTGCGAGGTCGGTCCAAGTGCGCCCAAGCCGGCATTGTTGATCAGGACGTCGATGTCCTCCCGCTCGGTTATTAGTGCTTCAATGCGCGACAGGTCCTTCGCATCGGCGAGGTCGGCAGTCACGATCTCGACCGCGCGCGTTGCCTTGGTTGTAATTCTTTTGGCGACGTCCTCTAGCCGGTCTCGACGGCGGGCGATGAGAATCAAGTCGTAGCCGCGTTCCGCCATTCGTTCGGCATAAGCAACGCCAATCCCTGACGACGCTCCGGTGACAACGGCAAAACGGTGGTGATTCCTCATCTTAATCTAAGCCTCCAACATTCGGCATGGATCTAGGCCGGTTCTTGAATTGGGTATGGCACTGGCTTGTTTTGTTCGAGCCAGAGCTTCTCATACTCGGAATTTGGTGGTGGCGCGGGCATGCCTTGGATCTGCCAGAGATCAAAAGGCGTTTCGTCGATGTGGATTTCCCAATCCCTGCCGCGGTCCTTGATGTAGGGCTCTAGCGCCTTTTCAACCCAGCCCATCCATTTGGCTTTCAGCTTCTTGGCGTCGGGCGGGAATGATCGCGCGATATGATCTACCCAGATGCGAACGAAATTGTGCGCCGGCTCGCCACCCATGTAGAAGGACTCGGGCGCAACCTCTTGAAACACGACGATGACGTAGAACTTCGGTAGCGCGCGATAAAGCTCGGTAATGCGCTGTGACAAGGCGCGCTTGTCCTCAGCGGTGAAGGCGCCGATCGGATGATAAATTTTCCAAAACGGCATTTTCCCTCCTGAATCGAGATGCGCCGGGATTTATAGATGATGGTCATCATTATTGATTTGATGATCATCATTCTATGCAAGCCTTGTCAATCACTAATAATGACATGTATCATCGTAATATCGTGAGATTTGGGAGATTGTGCGTGCGGATTACCGAGAGTCAGGCCCAGAAGAACCGGCAAAAAGTCGTCGCAAGGGCATCAAAGCTCTTTCGCGAGAGCGGCTTCGACGGCATTTCGGTCAACGATCTGATGAAAGCCGCGGGCTTCACGCATGGCGGATTCTACAATCATTTCGAATCGAAGAGCGCGTTGGCATGCGAGGCTCTTGACTACGCATTCCGCCAGATGGACGGCGTGCGAGAACAAATGCCGAGCCTTGAGGAGTTCGTTACGTCTTATCTGTCGGAAGAGGCTCGGAAGGCGCCTGGCGCTACGTGCCCGGCGGCGGCGCTGGCCGGCGAGGTCGCGCGACAGCCGGATAGCATCAAACGTGTTTTCGCCGAGGGCGTCGAGCGGATGATCTTGTCGATTGCAGGTTCGTTGCCTGAGACGTCTACGCGCGAGGAAGCGGTGGATCTGGTTTGTCGTATGGTCGGAGCGTTGGTTTTGGCCAGAGCGCTGCCGGCGTCGAGCAATCTTGGCCGTGAATTGCTCTCGACGGCAACGGAACGTTGCCGGAAGACTGTGATGACTTCAAATGGGCTACGGCGAGGCGGGCGCAGTTCCAGACGTCAAAGCTAACGCTCCATCTCAACTTGTGCGGTCGCTCGTCTGACCAGATACGCGAGGCCAATCGCTGGTCAGCTTTCCACCATCGGACTTGTCCTCACATCCGCCTCGGCTAAGCGGCCGCTCGCAGCAGATCGACGATATCGGCTTCACTTTTGAAAGGCCGCGGGTTGGCCTGCACGAAGCGATGATTGATTGCAATCTTGCTGATCTGATCGAATTTATGCTCGCCGATGCCAACATCGGCGAGGCGGCCAGGTAGTCCAAGTTTATTGGTGAATTCTGCAAAGGCGTCTGCGGCTTCGATGCCCGGGGCGCCGAGAACCGTCGCCAGACGCTTCTGCGCGTCCTCGGTGAATGGCTTGTTGTAACGAAGCAGGCTCGGCATGATAACAGGTGTGCAGTAGTAATGGGGAACGCCGAAGGTGCCTCCAAGCACGTGGCCAATTCCGTGGCTTGCTCCCATCGGGATGCGTGCCTGGAGGCCAAAGGAGGCGAGCCATGAGCCGTGTTGTGCAAGACGGCGTGCCTCAAGGTCGCCAGGATAATCCAAGGTCCGGAGCATTGCCTCGCGCAGGATACGGATGCCTGCCAAGACGACTTCGTCAGCTAAGGGGGTGCCGGCGGGCGAGCACAATGCTTCGATGCCGTGATCCATCGAGCGCGTTCCCGATCCCATCCAGAGTTTCGAAGGCGTATGAAGGGTGAGGGAAGGGTCGAGAATAATCGCCACTGGCATCATCTGGGGATGGAAGAAAATCTGCTTTAACTTGTTGCGCTCATCGGTGACGAGCGCTGCGGCATTGTATTCGCCGCCATTCAGCGTGGATGGTACTGCGATCTGTCGGACTGTCGGTGAGCGGAACGGAGAATAGTTCACGCCCGGGCTCATGGGGAAGGGATCAAAGCCCGCTTCATCGCGGATATCGTGTTCCATTGCCATGATGACAATCTTGGCGAGATCGACGGCAGAGCCTCCACCGACAGCGACAATCAGATCAGCTCTTGCGTCTTTGGCTTGATGGGCAACCTCGGCAGCTTGCTTGCGCGTCGTGTGCTGTGCAATTCCGTCAAAGGTCGCCACATGTTTGTCGCCGAGCGTACGCCGAATCTTCTCGATCTCATCGGTCTTGGTATTCAACGTTCGACTGGCGAGAAGGAAGACGCGCTTTGCGTTCAATCGCTCTGCCTCTTCGTTCAGAGCTTCAGACGCAGCTTTGCCATAGATGACTCGATCAATTGCTGGAAAGTTGTGTACACCAGTCCTGCGCATTTTTTGTCCTCCCTACCTTAAAAAGCAAGTGACTACGTTATCAATAGTGACGGCAAGGTGCAGTCGAGGACTGCGCAATGATCTTGATCAAGACAGGAAAAACTGGTCGCTACGATAGGTATTAGCGCCGCTGACAGTATGCCTCACCGGTGCATTATTCCGCTTCTCGCTGACTGGATCGGCCGGCGGGAAGATGCTGTCATAAATCGCGCGCGCCTCTCGAATGAGATGGTCTCGCTCGCGCTCAGACTTTGGCACAAATCGAATAACTTCGCCCATATCTGCTCCAGGTAACCTATGAGAACGAATCCGCAGTTAGCGAAGCGCCCAGAAGCGCTTGAACATAGTTGCACACTCCTGTGTTTGATCATTGCGGCCATTCTGTCCCCATTATCACGCGAGCCAGCTCCGACGGATTCTCAACAGCTGAGAAGTGGCCGGTATTTTTGAGTGTCACCATCTGCGAGGCAGGAATCAGGGACCGTGTGCGTTCGCGTTCATTTGGCCTAGACCAATCACTATCGCCATAAATGAGCGTCACAGGCGCCGAGATCTGCCCATAGTAATCGCGTGCCTTGCTCCAGGATGGCCAGCCTGCCAGCACCTTGCGTGCGATCCGCTTGTATCCCGGGCGGTGGGCTACTTCATCGAACTCAGCAAGCAAATCGGCCGGCAGTTTGCGCGGGTCGTGATATCCGCCGCCCATGATCTTGCCGAGAACCATTTTGTTTTCGAGCGATGCATTCATCGCGCCGAGTATCGGGATCTGCAAACTTCCGATGATAAAATTGGCGAACCAGTTGCCGCGTCGAATACCGTCCCCGTAGCGGGTCTCGTAGTCGTAGGGGTTGATCGCATAGACCCGCTTCACCCGCTGCGGAAGCGCCGCCGCCACTGTAAGGGCCAATGCCCCGCCGATCGACTCGCCAACAACCGTGACGACCGAGAGGTTTAGCTCCTCGATGAAGCGAATGACGGCCTGCCTGAAGTAGGGTTCGTCGAAGCTTGCGCTTGCATCTATTGGTGAGTGTCCGTGGCCTGGGAGGTCAATGGTGTACACCGTGTGCGATCTCGCGAGGAGGGGCGCCAGACTGCGGAAATATTCGAGCTGCGTCCGGATCGTATGTATAAGGAGTAACGGAGGCCCGCTGCCGATCTTTTGAAAACGCAGGCTAAGCGTATCCGATATTTTGAGCAAACTTGGTTTGGCTTTCGTCACGCTAAGCATTCGATTTCTCCTGTGCTTTGAGGGGGCGATCTTTCAACCGGCGGCGCGTTCGCGAACCTGTTCGACCGCCGCATCCAGGATGGCCTGAGCCAGATCAGGGTCATTGACGACGCGCGATAGCGTTACCGCACCGACCATCGTCGAGAGAATGGCCATGGCCTTGCCCTTGGACTCCTCGCCGTCTGTTTCGGCAATGAAGCGGCCGAGGACTTCGAGATGCGCCTTGATCCCCGCTTCGAATGCCGCTTTCACGTCAGGCGCCTGTCTGGCGGCATCTGAGCCGAGCGCCACGATCGGGCAGCCGTCCATCTTTTCTTCGCGATGGTCGGCGCTGAGGTAGAACGCGATCACCGCGCCAAGCGGATCATCAGGATTCTCCGCGGCCGCGTCCGACCATCGGCGGGAGGCGCTCTCCAATGCCCGCCTGGACGCCAGTGCCGTCAAATCCTCCTTTGATGCGAACTGCTTGTAAAAGCCACCTTGGGTCAGGCCGGCAGCACTCATCAGATCCTTAAGACCGATGCCATCAAAGCCGCGCTCCCGAAAAAGGCGACTTGCCACATTGATTACAGTTTCGCGGTTTTCCGCGGCCTGAATGCGACTCACTCGCATTGTCGACCTCCATTTTTTAGATTGCATTCGTAATCTATATCAGATATAGAGTTGGAACGCAATCTAAATGTGATGAGGAGGCGGACATGAAAAAGCGAAGACCTATCATCGTGTTAGGGGGCGTTCTGATCGCGGCGTTAGCGGCAACTGCGTTCGTCACACTTCGCACCCAGGAAGCCTCTGCCGTTGGAGATCCAAGGCAGGAGCCACCGGTCGTCAGACTGGCCACGGCAGCGCGAGTGACCGGATCCGAGCGCGGCTTCACGGGCATCATCGGGGCGAGGGTGCAGAGCAGCCTCGGTTTTCGCGTCGCCGGCAAGATCGTGGAACGGCTTGTGAATACGGGTCAGCAGGTCAAAGCCGGTCAGCCGCTGATGCGGATCGACGAAACCGACCTTCGCCTTGCGGTCACGGCAAAGCGCAACGCCGTTGCCGCAGCGCGAGCATCTTTCGTTCAGACCGAAGCGGATGAACAGCGATACGCCAAGCTGGTGAGCAACGGATGGGCTTCCCGACAGCGCTACGAGCAAGCGAAGGCCGCGTTGGATACGGCCGAGGCGCAACTCGCCACCGCTGAAGCTGATGCGCGGGTCTCCGAGAATGAGGCGACCTATTCGGTTCTGGTCGCGGACGCGGACGGAACGGTGGTCGAAACGCTTGGCGAGCCCGGGCAGGTCGTCTCTGCCGGCCAGACAGTCGTTCGAATCGCAAAGGCCGGCCCCCGCGAAGCGGTGGTTGCGCTTCCCGAAACGATCCGACCAGCGATCGGCTCCGCGGCCGAGGCCCGCGTGTATGGAGCCGATGGGCGGCGCTATACGGCGCATCTGCGGCAGTTGTCGGATGCCGCCGATGCTCAGACCCGTACCTATGAGGCCCGTTATGTGCTCGACGGTGAGGCCGCGGCAGCACCCCTTGGCGCGACGGTAACCATTCGGCTGGCAAGCCAAGAGAGTCAGCCGGAAGTTCAGGTGCCGCTGGGAGCCGTGCTCGATGACGGCAGGAAGACCGGTGTGTGGGTCCTGGATGGCGCCACCTCGACCGTACACTTTCGGCCCGTCAAGCTTGTTCGGGTGAGCAGCGAAACCGCCGTGATCTCCGGATTGAGCTCTGGTGATCCGATTGTTTCCCTCGGCGCTCACCTTCTCCAGGAGGGCGCTCGCGTCAGGACTGCATCTGAAAACAAGGGAAACTAACGAGCTTCAATCTTTCCGCGATCACCGTCGGAGGACGGCAAATGCTATACAGCTACATTGTCAAGAAAGAAATCCGAAAGACCTTCGACCACGTCAACAACCATCGCTGGGATGAAGCGGTGAAAGCGGTCGCGCCGCATGTCCATCACCGCGTTTCCGGCGCTCACGCGCTTGGTGGTGAGCGCCACAACAAAGAAGATCTGCGCCGCTGGTTTGAGCGCCTCGGCCGTGTCCTGCCCAATCTCCATCTCACGATCAATAACATCTGGGTGACGGGCTTGCCGTGGCGTACCACCGTGTTTGCCGAGTGGGACGCCACCGCAACGCTGCTCAACGGCGACGCGTCGTACGTCAACCGTGGTCTCCACGTGTTTACCCTGCGGTGGGGTAGAGTCTACGCACTCGAGGAATTTCAGGATTCACAAGAAGCGGCCCGTGGGCTTGCTGCCCAAGCGGCAGCCGGCCTCAAGGAAGCTGTCGCCGAACCAATTGAAAGCTCGCAGAAGCGCAGTCAGAGGGCGCGCGCTTTTTAGGTAAGCGCGGTTCACTCGGCGCCCACCTGCTGCAGGACGGCGCGAGCGTCAGGACGAACGTCGAGGAAATAGGAGTGGCCAAATCATGAATTTCAATCTTTCCGCGATCGCCGTCCGCGAACGGGCCGTAACCCTGTTCTTCATTCTCCTGCTGGCGTTCGCAGGCGTCTACGGCTTCCTAAGGCTCGGGCGGGCAGAGGATCCCTCCTTCACCATCAAGACCCTGACGGTCACGACGGTATGGCCGGGCGCGACGGCGCGTGAGATGCAGGACCAGGTCGCCGAACCGTTGGAGAAGCGGCTTCAGGAGCTGACCTGGTACGACCGGGTGGAGACGACCACACGGCCAGGTTATGCGTATCTGACGGTTACGCTGAAGGACAGCGCACCGCCATCCAGCGTGCAGGAGGAGTTCTATCAGGCCCGCAAGAAGCTCGGGGATGAAGCGCGCAAGCTGCCGTCTGGTGTGCTCGGCCCCTTCGTCAATGACGAATATTCCGACGTTAGCTTCGCCCTTTATGCCCTCAAGGCGAAGGGCATGCCGATGCGGGAACTCGCCAGGCAAGCCGAGACCATTCGCCAGGACCTCCTGCACGTGGCCGGCGTCAAGAAGATCAACATCGTCGGTGAACGTCCCGAACAGATATTCATCGAGTTCTCCTACGCCAAATTGGCGACCCTCGGCGTGTCGGCACAGGATATCGTTGCCGCCTTGCAGCGGCAGAACACCGTCACACCGGCGGGCTCAATCGACACCAAGGGGCCGCAGGTCTTCATCCGGGTCGAGGGCGCTTATGACAGCGTCCAGGCGATCGCCGACACGCCGATCGTCGCTGCGGGGCGGACGCTGAAGCTCGCCGACATCGCCGATGTCCGCCGCGGCTACGAGGATCCTCCCACCTACCTCATCCGACACCAGGGTGAGCCCTCCATCATGCTCGCGGCGGTGATGCAAGAGGGCTGGGATGGCCTCGCGCTCGGCAAGGCGCTGGAGGAGAGGTCCGCAGCTATCGCTCGGACGCTGCCACTCGGCATGACTCTGGCCAAGGTCAGCGACCAGGCCGTCAACATCACCTCGGCTGTTGACGAATTCATGATGAAGTTCGCGATGGCGCTCGGCGTGGTGCTGCTGGTGAGCCTGCTCAGCCTCGGCTGGCGCGTCGGCATCGTGGTGGCGGCTGCCGTCCCTCTGACGCTTGCCGTCGTGTTCCTCATCATGCTGGAAACCGGCCGGTTCTTCGACCGCATCACGCTCGGCGCCCTCATCTTGGCGCTTGGCCTTCTCGTGGACGACGCCATCATCGCCATCGAGGTGATGGTGGTGAAAATGGAAGAGGGCATGGACCGCATCAAGGCGGCGGCCTATGCGTGGAGCCACACTGCGGCGCCAATGTTGTCGGGCACGCTCGTGACAGTCGCCGGGTTCCTGCCGGTCGGCTTCGCACGCTCGACGGCCGGCGAATACGCCGGCAACATCTTCTGGGTCGTGGGGTTCGCCCTCATAGTCTCCTGGATCGTCGCGGTGATCTTCACGCCCTATCTTGGCGTCAAGATGCTGCCCGCGATCAAACCAGTCGAAGGCGGTCACCACGCGATCTACGACACACCGAACTATCGGCGCCTGCGAGGGATCATCACCTTCGCCGTGCGCCACAAGTTCGTAACCAGCGGTATCGTCGCCATCGCCTTCGCGCTTTCCGTTGTCGGCATGGGCTCCCTCAAACAGCAGTTTTTCCCCACGTCCGACCGCCCCGAAGTGCTGGTGGAGGTTCGCCTGCCGGAAGGCACCAGCATTGAGACGACGACCGCCACAGTCGAGAAGCTCGAACAGTGGCTGGACCATCAGTCGGAGGCCAAGATCGTAACGAGCTATGTCGGTCAGGGGGCCCCCCGCTTCTTTTTCGCGATGGCGCCGGAGCTCCCTGATCCGTCCTTCGCCAAGATCGTCGTGCTTACGCCGGACGCGGAGGCGCGCGAGGCTTTGAAGCACCGGCTCAGACAGGCGGTGTCAGATGGGCTTGCACCTGAGGCTAGTGTGCGCGTCACTCAGCTTGTGTTCGGACCCTACACGCCGTTCCCGGTCGAGTTTCGGGTCATGGGGCCTGATCCCGCGCGATTGTACGCCATCTCTGAACAAGCCCTCGCTATCATGCGTGGCGTTTCCGATGTGCGGCAAGCGAACCGCGATTGGGGTAACCGCACACCCGTGCTCCGCTTCATCCCGGATCAGGATCGATTGAACCTCATCGGCCTCTCGCCGGCGGAGGTGGGCCGGCAGCTGCAGTTTCTTCTCACCGGCGTCGCCGTTACGCAAGTCCGCGAGGACATCCGCAATGTCCCCATCGTGGCACGCAGCGCAGGCGGCGAGCGGCTGGATCCGACGCGTCTGGCGGATTTCTCACTGATGAGCCGGGACGGCCGCCCGATTCCGCTCGACCAGATCGGCCATTCGGAAATCCGTCTGGAAGAGCCGATTATGAAGCGCCGCGATCGCACACCCGTCGTCACGATTCGCTCGGACATCAATGAGGCCACTCAGCCTCCAGAGGTCTCCAAGGAGATCAGGACGGCCCTTCAGCCACTGATCGCATCGCTTCCGGCCGGCTATCGCATCGAATTGGGCGGATCGATCGAGGAGGCAACCAAGGCCAATGACGCGTTGGCGACGGTCTTTCCCGCCATGATCGCCGCCATGCTGATCGTCATCATGCTGCAGGTGCGATCGTTCTCGACGATGGCCATGGTCATGCTGACGGCACCGCTTGGCCTCGTCGGCGTCGTGCCGATGTTGCTCGCCTTTAATCAGCCCTTCGGATTCAACGCCATTCTGGGCCTGATAGGACTGGCGGGCATCCTGATGCGCAACACTCTGATCCTGACCGAACAAATCAAGGAGAACCGAGCTGCCGGCCTTGATGACTATCACGCCGTGATCGAGGCGACAGTGCAACGCACGAGGCCGGTGATCCTGACCGCACTTGCCGCCGTGCTGGCCTTCATCCCTCTCACTCACTCCGTCTTCTGGGGATCGATGGCCTATACGCTGATCGGCGGCACCGCGGTCGGCACAGTGCTGATCCTGCTGTTCCTTCCTGCGCTTTATGCCGCGTGGTTTCGGATCAAGCCGACTGCAGATGAGATCCATGAGGATTCTACGGAGGAACCGGAATTTCGAGCAGCAATGGCTGCCGAGTAGGGCTCTGTTGTCGGGCGAGACGGTTCAGGTTCTCGCTCGCTGACTTCGCTTGCTCAGTTCTGGAAGACATCGCCGTTGCGATCGCACGAACGCGCCGGCCATGGAGAAACTCGACCAGCGCCTGACCGTCGTTCACCGCCACAACAAGATGACGCCGGTCAAGGAAAAGCACATGCGCGACCTGATTGTCGCCTGCCAACAATGCAGGAGAACTGGGCGATCATCAAGGCGCACCACGTCATCGTTAGTTTGATAATGGAATGGTCTCGTCGGCTGGAAGAGGGACGCCTCCTCACTCTCCTGGCTGGTATTCAGCGTGCGATCGCGCATGGCTCTCCATGAGTCAGCGGCTTCCGCCGGCCGGCCGGCAGACGATCATCTAAGAGCTTGACGGGTTCTAAAAAAGAACTGTAGTCTCGCGAGAACGACGTACCCCGGAAGGGTGCGCGTTCGGGAGGACGAGCAATGTTGGTGAAATGGAAGGCTGTTGCGGCTGTGGCTCTGCTTTTGAGCGGTCCGGCATTCGCGGCCGACGAGCCGGGAATCTCTGCTACCGAAATCAAGATCGGCGGGGTGTTTCCCTTCAGTGGACCTGCGTCATCGATCGGTCTCGTGGGCAAGGGAGTTATGGCCTACATTCAGGCGATCAACGACCGCGGCGGCATCAACGGACGCAAGATCAACTACATCGCGTATGACGACGCCTACAGCCCTCCCAAAGCCGTGGAGCACGTCCGCAAACTGGTTGAGAGCGACGAAGTGTCGTTTATGTTCGGCCAGCTCGGCACTCCCGGCATCTCGGCCACCGCAAAATACCTGCGGTCGAAGGGGGTGCCCAGCATCGCAATTATCAGCGGGTCATCCAAATTCACGGACGTCGCCAATTACCCGCTCACCACGACAGGTCTTGTCAGCTACGACACCGAAGGAAAAATCTACGCCAAATATCTGACGAAGGCGCTGCCAAACGCCAAGTATGCTGTCCTCTACCAGAATGACGACCTCGGCAAGGACTACCTCAACGCCTTCAAGGCGTTTCTCGGCAAGGACTTCGATCGAAAAGTCGTGAGCGCTTCCTATGAAGTCACCGAGCCGACGGTCGATTCACAGGTCGTCAACCTGAAGAGTTCCGGTGCGGACGCGCTTGTCATCGCCGGCACACCGAAGTTCGCCGCTCAGGCCATCCGGCAAGCCTCGGTGATCGGTTGGAAGGCGACCGTGATCATTAATTTTCCTTCGGGCTCGGTCGGAGGCACGCTAGCGCCCGCCGGTCTCGACAAATCGGTCGGCGTGATCGTCGGTACGACCAACAAGGATGTTCTGGATTCGGCATGGAAAGACGACCCGGGCATGCAGGCCTTTCGGGTGTTCTTTGACAAGTATTTGCCGGGCGCCGACATCACCAACGGCAGCTATCTGACCGGCTATCAGCAAGGTGTCCTGCTCGAGCAGATTCTAAAGCAATGCGGCAATGACCTTTCACGCAAGAATATTCTTGCGCAGGCCAAGAACCTGAAAGACTTCGTCGTTCCGACTGCGCTGCCCGGCATCAAGGTCAACACTACCGACACCGAGAACATGATCTGGACGCAGATGCGATTGCAGCGGTGGAGCGGCACGAGCTGGCAAGCTTTCGGGGAAGTGCTGGACGCCAGGTCCGAGTGAACCGCGCACCGGCGAAGTGACGGGCGCGGCAGTTGGCGGGTTGGGTGCAACTGCCGACCGGTCGTTCATCGGACCATCACAGCAATTCAGGAGATTGTTTTCGATGTCGACGAAGCCACTGACGTTTGCGCCAAGGGAGCTTTCCATCGAGCGTCGAACCGACGGCACGCTCATGTTGAGCTCGCCCCTTGAGCTGGGGAACTGTGACTGGCGCATCACCGATTTTCTTCCGGCCTGGGCAAATTCTGTTCCCGATAGAATTTTTCTTGCACAACGCAATGCGAAAGGGGGATGGGACGAGATCACCTATAGCGAGGCATGGTTGCAGGTTCAGGCGGTCGGCCAAAGCCTGATCGATATGGGCGCAAGGCCGGCTGACAAGCTTGCGATACTTTCAGGGAACTCCATCGAGAACGCGGTGATCTCGTTTGCCGCAATGTCGATAGGGGTGATCCTGGCGCCGATATCGCCGAACTACACGCTGATGCCCGGCGGCCTGGCTCGTCTCAGGGATATAGCGGAAGCGCTCCGCCCGAATTTCGTTTTCGTCCAGAGCGGGCGCGACTTTTCGGCTGGGCGCTCCATTCCCGAGCTGGCAGCCGCAACCTGGATCAGTGTCGATGGGGCGCCGGACACCGTGCCGTTCAGCGTACTGACATCCCGAACGGCGAGTGAAGGATTCGCGGATGCTTCACGTGCGGTTTCTTGCGACGCTGTCGCAAAGATTCTCTTCACGTCCGGTTCGACGGGTTTCCCCAAGGGCGTGCTCAATACCCACCGCATGATGGCGAGCTCCCTGCAAATGGGCAGTCTGCTGGTGTCTCCTCCGGACGCGCCGGTGCAGGTCGAGTGGCTGCCCTGGCACCATACGATGGGCAGTAACGTAATTCTTCACGGTATTCTCAAGAATGGCGGGACCCTCTATATCGACGATGGCCGGCCGCTGCCTCAGCTCTTCCACAAGACGGTCGCGAATCTCAAGGAGATTTCGCCGACCGCCATGTTCAACGTACCTGCCGGCTATAATCTCTTATGTGACGCGATCGAGAACGACCTCGATCTCGGCGCCAGCGTGTTCAAGCGGATGGATCGATTGAGTTATGCCGGGGCTGCAATCTCGCAGGGCACGCTTGAAAAACTCTATCGGCTGACATCGTCGATCACCGGCCGGCGAATTCCGGTCATGTCGGGCTACGGCACCACCGAAACCGCCCCGACAATCAGTACGACCCACTGGGCGACGGACCAGCCGGGAGAGATTGGTCTTCCCGCGCCGGGTCTGCAGCTAAAACTGATCCCGGTGTCCGATACTTACGAGGCAAGGGTGAAGGGACCCAACGTTACGCCAGGTTATCTCGGAAGGCCGGATTTGACGGAAAAGGCTTTCGATGAGGAAGGGTTCTATCGCATCGGCGATACCGTCTCGTTTCTGGATCCTGAAAAGCCGGAGCTTGGGCTGCGTTTTACAGGCAGAATTTCTGAAAACTTCAAACTGGCGAACGGCACATGGGTCTCGATCGGGAATATGCGTGCGGCGATTTTGGCCGCAACGCGCGGCGTGTTGCTGGACATTGTCGTTGCGGGAGAAAATCGTGAATCATGCGCGCTGCTCTGCTGGTTGAATCCGACCGAGGCGGCGCGGATTTCGAAGACTCCAGCGTCAGATTTGACCTGCGACCTTGTCGTGGTTCAGTTTCTGAAAGAACGTTTTCAGGAGTACAATGAAACGGTCGGAAGCAGCGAAGGAATCTGTTCCTTCTTGTTGCTGAGGGAGCCGCCGTCATTGGCGGCAGGGGAAATCACGGACAAGGCCTATGTCAATCAGCGTGCTGTGCTGAAAAATCGCTCTGAACAGGTCGAACGTCTCTACCACAAGGAAGCAAGTCGAGATGTAATTCGGGTCTAAGGGCGAGCTCAGCCGTTCGCGACCGTCGACGGACATCTCGTGTCCGCCATTTGGTGCCTACGGGTATGCTTGCGCTGACATCTGCTTAGCATTGCGGTAGCCTGCGTGAGCGGCCACCTCAAGCGGCGCTGCGGCGTGCCTTTGCCTTCGGTTTCTCCGGCGCCTTTATTGCCGGGGTGCTTCGGGCACCGGGGCCGGGGTGGGTATGAACCTCCTTGGCCGAAAGCGGCTCGCCGCACTCCGAGCACACCATGACCGGATCGAAGTTCTTGCCGCATTTGCGGTGCTGGTGCAGCAACGGCCGACCACGTTCGTCGACCATGTGCGTGTCGCCCCAATGCACGATCGCCATCATGATCGGATAGAGATCGAGTCCTTTCTGGGTGAGGATGTATTCATGCCGCTTGGGCGACTCCTGATAGGGAATGCGGCGCAGCACGCCTTGCCGGACCAGCTTCTTCAGCCGCTCCGCGAGCAAATGGCGTGTTATTCCGAGCGCGGACTGAAATCCTTCGAAGCGGCGCGTGCGCAGGAAGCATTCGCGCAAGATAAGAAGGGTCCAACGGTCGCCGATCACGCCGATCGTCCGGGCCATCGAACACGGCTCTTCTTCAAGGGCATCCCATCGCATTTCCTGCTCTCCAGTCCATCCGGCAGCCAGACTCCGCTCGAATCGTCCAGGGAACCTCAGCTTTTCTATCATTCTAGATAGGTACTCAGCTCCAAACAATCCCCCTATGGATTAGGTAAAACCAGTGGAAATTCGCAAGAATTTGACAGTTCGTTTTTAGAACTGTAAAGACAGTTGGTAGCCGGAGTTCGGCTACTGGACACCAAACCTCATCATTCAATGCACTCGCGGGAGGAGCCGACATGCCCCTGAAGGTTGAATTCCAGTTCGATTTCGGCAGTCCGAACGCTTATTTGGCGGAAGTAGCCATTCCGGGGATCGAACGACGTACCGGTGTGAAATTCGAGTACGTCCCGGTTCTGCTTGGCGGCATCTACAAGGCCACCGGCAATATGTCGCCGTTCGACTCGCTTCGCGGAATCAAGAACAAGCCGGAATACCAGGCACTCGAGACCCAACGGTTTATCCGGCGCCACAACGTCACGAAATTCCGTCAGAATCCCTTCTTTCCGGTCAATACGCTGATGTTGATGCGCGGCGCCGTCGCCGCCCAATTCGAAGGCGTGTTCGAGCCCTATTTCCGCGCCGCCTACCATCATATGTGGGAAGAGCCGAAGAAGATGGACGACGTCGAAATCTTCCGGAATGCATTCATCTCCTCAGGGATCGATATCGACCGGTTGATCGCGCGCGCACAACAGGATGACGTCAAGAAGAGGCTGATCGACCTGACCAACGATGCAGTCAGCCGGGGAGCATTCGGATCGCCGACTTTCTTTGTTGGAAAGGAAATGTTCTTCGGCAAGGATCAGCTTCGCGACGTCGAGGAGTCGATCGTCGAGCAGATCAGACAACCTGTTCCCAAGACGGCTTAACAGCGGCGGCTGTCGCGGGTTAAGTGGCAAAAGCCAAATCTCTCGGACCGCAAAAGCAAACTTAGGGAGAATGCCCATGCCTGGCCCGCTTAGCGGTGTTCGCGTCCTCGATCTGACTGGCGTTGTGTCGGGCCCGTTCGCGACCATGTTTCTGGCGGATCAGGGCGCCGACGTCCTGAAGATCGAGCCGATCGGCGGCGACATCACCCGCCGCAGCCGTGCCACGATCGACAAGGACGGCGAGTTCTCCGCGCTGTTCATCTCTTCGAACCGCGGCAAGCGTTCGCTCTCGATCGACGTCAAGAGCGCGGCCGGCCGCGAGGTGCTCGCCAGGTTGGTCGCGCAGACTGATGTGCTGGTGCAGAACTTCCGGCCCGGCACTATGGAGCGCCTCGGTCTCGGCGTCGATGAGTTGCGCCAGCGCCATCCGCGCCTGATCTACGTCTCGATCAGCGGCGTCGGCGATACCGGCCCGTACGTGAAGAAGCGCGTCTACGATCCGATCATTCAGGGCCTGTCGGGCTTCGCAGATATCCAGTCGCAGCCGGTCACGAACCGTCCGCAGATGATCCGTACCATCGTATGCGACAAGACCACCGCGGTGTTCACCGCGCAGGCCGTGGCTGCGGCGCTCTACGCCCGCGAGAAAACCGGGCAGGGCGATCATATTCAGGTCGCGATGCTGGATGCGATGATTTCCTACCTGTGGCCGGAAGGCATGATGCAGTACACGGTGGTAGGCGCCGAGGCCACCGCCGCCGATCCCAACGACCGGCCGGATCTCGTGTTCAAGACCAGCGATGGCTACATCACGGCCGGTACCATTTCTGATTCCGAATGGCAGGGGTTTTGCCGGGCCTCGGGCGATCCCGAGCTTGCCAAGGATCCCCGCTTTGCGACGCCATCGGCGCGTTCGGTCAACGCCACGGCGCGCATCAACAAGATGGCGGAATATATCGGCCTGCACACGACGGCTGAATGGCTTGAGCGACTCGACGCTGCCGACGTGCCCTGCGCGCCGATCTTGCGCCGAGGCGAAATCATCCACAATGAACAGGTGATCGCGCGCCAGATCATCGCGGAGTTCGATCAGCCGAAGGTCGGGCGGGTGCGGCAGCCGAAGCCGGCGGCCCGCTTTGAGATCAATGAGGCCGCGATCGGCGGGCCTGCTCCCCGGGTCGGCGAGCACTCGCGCGACGTGTTGCGGGAACTGGGCTACGACGATAGCGCCATCGACAAGATGATCGCCGAACGCAGCGTGCGCGTGGCGGTCTGACGCCAAGCCGTCCTGCGCGAGTGGTGGTTGGTTCTAAGCTTTCGCCGGCGCCGGCGTGATCGGTGCCAACGGAGCATTTGCCGCGACGGCTCGCTGAAAGGCCTCCCGTTTCCGGATGCGTTCGAGATAGGGGTGTGCGTTCTCACAAATGCCGACGCCGTAAGCGATGGCCCAATCGAGGCAGGTCGTGAGCAGAATGTCTGCGCTGGTAAAGCGGGCGCCCATCAAGAATTGCCGTCCGTCTGCAAGCGCGACTTCGACATGGCGCAACTGTTGGCGAAAGTACTCGCCGGCCTGGGCAACGACCTCGGGCGCAATACCGTAGATCGGACCGAGCGCGTCGGCCCGATGGCGGCGCATCACGTAAAGGCTGGTTGAATCCAGCTCCGCGACAATAAAGAAGCACCACTCCAGCCACGCGGCATAGTCGCGGGTGGTTTCCGGAATCAGCGAGCGTTCCGTCGTGGAATACATTCGCGACAGATAGGCAACAATCGCGGCGCTCTCGCCGATGCAGAAGTCGCCGTCCTGCAACAGGGGAATCTTCTGGCGCGGATTGAGCTTGGTGTATTCAGCGGTCTTGGTCTCGCCCGTTCGCGGTCCGATGGGCTTTGTCTCGTAGGCTAAGCCCAGTTCGTGCATTGCCCAATGCGGACGAATGGTGCGGCTTGTCCCAACGCCCCACAGGGTCAGGTTTGGCGTCGCGTTCATGTCACCACTTCTCCACAGAGGGGCGGAGATCGAGCTCGTGGGTCCAGCCATCCCTGCTTTGCTGGTGGGTGAACCAATAGGCTTCGGCAATGGAAGACGTCTTGGTCAGGCTGTCTGGGGGAATTTCGCTTGCCTCGATCCCCTTCGCCGCTTTCATGCGCTGGTGAATTGCCTCGCTGTCGACGCCGGCGTCGATCAGGAGGTGCACGACGTGAATGTTCTTCGGCCCGAGCTCGCGCGCCATCGCCTGGGCTACTGCTCGAAGTCCGAACTTCGCTGATGAAAATGCCGCAAATCCCTGGCCGCCACGCACACTGGCCGTGGCACCTGTAAAGAAGATGGTGCCGTGTTTGCGCGGAAGCATGACGCGCGCAGCCTCACGTCCGACCAGGAAGCCGCCATAGCAGGCCAATTCCCAAGCCTTGAAGAACAGCTTCTCGGTTGTCTCCAGCAATGGCTTGTTGACGTTCGATCCCGCGTTGAAGAGGCAGACCTCGATGGGGCCGAACTCTTTCTCGATTCGCGCGAATATGCCTTGGACCTCTGCTTCCTGGCGGGCATCGACACTGAACGCGTGAATGTTATGTCCCGCAGCTCTCAACTCGCCCACAAGCCCCTGCGACTTGGACGCATCACGCCTGCAGATGCAAACCGTATAGCCGCCCTTCGCAAAGCGCCGTGCGACGGCCGCTCCGATGGCGTCGCCTGCGCCCACAAGTATCGCCACGCCGCGGCCCCCCGCCATTCCGTTTCTCCCATTCAGTTCCGATTTGATACTGTAATCCTAGCGGCGATACGATGCCTTGTAAACGAACGTCTTCAACAATGCGCCGTTGAATAGGGCAGCCAAGTTGCCCCTTTCGAGGTTTATGAAGGCAGGGTGGTGAAATAGCGATTGACGAGTTCTAAAAAAGAACGTTAGGTGGTGGCGAATGTGCCGCGTGCGAAAGTTGGCATGCTTTGGTCGGGAGGTCAGTCGTGGCGGAGCTTTCGGAGGCGATCAATCTCGACGAGATTGCTGCCAGCTTGCCGAGCCGGATCCATGAAGTAACGGCAAGACAGGTTGCCGAAGCCCCCGACCGGATCGCGCTGGTCGAGAACGGGGCGTCCTGGGGCCACCGCGATCTGGGGCAGGGCGTTGTTGGCGCGTTGCCGCTGGGAGTAGAAGGGCGCATCAGAACACTCGACGGCATACCACTATCAAAGGAACAAGTCGGAGAACTCCACGTGCGCGGACGCAACGTGATGCGCGGCTATTATCTCGCTCCCGAGCTGACAGGCAAAGTGATCGACAGCGAAGGCTGGTTCAATACCGGCAATATTGCCCGCTTTGACGGCGATTGCCTGTACATTCTCGGTCGTACCAAAGAAATGATTGGCGCCGTCTCAGCCAAGGTCGAGGCAGTTCTCAATTCACACGAGGATGTGCAATCCACCGTCATTGGACGAGGCCTTAATGGTGATGGGGAGCTTGTCGCGTTCGTGCAACCTTCACCAGGAGCGCGCGTCAAGGCGACGGATCTGATGGATTCCATCAAGCCTTGGCTCACCGCCTATATTCCGCCGCCGAAAATCGTCGTGGTCGACGTCTTGCCGGGAAGCTTAATTGGCAAGAGCCGCGAGCATGAGCTCGCGGCCTGTTTGCATCGCGACCGAGATGCTGCCAGGCACGCGGTGAAATTCCAACGACGAACTCAGTTAACTTGACCGGGAGAAGGCCTTTGCAAAAGAGAAACGCAACCGTGGCTGTGATCGGCGCCGGTGACTTTATCGGCGGCGAGATCGCAAAGAAGTTCGCCTCAGAGGGCTTCACGGTGTTTGCCGGGCGCCGCAACGGCGCCAAGCTCGAACCGCTCGTCAAGGAGATCGAGAAGGCCGGCGGCGAAATTCACGCGCGCTCGCTCGACGCACGCAAGGAGGAGGAGATCATCTCGTTCCTCGGCGATGCCGATAAGCATGCGCCGCTTGAGGTGTGCATCTTCAACATTGGGGCCAACGTCAATTTTCCGATCCTGGAAACCACCGAGCGCGTGTTCCGAAAGGTCTGGGAGATGGCCTGCTATTCCGGCTTCCTCGCCGGGCGCGAAGCCGCGCGGCTGATGCTGCCCCGGGGCAAGGGCAACATCTTCTTCACCGGCGCGACCGCGAGTCTCCGCGGTGGGGCGGGTTATGCGGCGTTCGCCAGCGCCAAGTTCGGTCTGCGGGCCGTAGCACAGGCGACGGCACGTGAGTTGGGGCCCAAGAATATCCACGTGGCGCATCTCATCATCGATTCCGGCGTCGACACCGAATGGGTGCGCCAGCGGCGGATCGAGGCGCTCGGTCCGGGTGCGCTGGATGATCCGGACGCTTTGATGCCGCCGTCCTCGGTCGCGGAGTCCTATTGGCTGCTTTATCAGCAGCCCAGAAGCGCCTGGACCTTTGAGCTCGAGATCCGTCCCTTCGGCGAGAAGTGGTAGCGGGAGCCTCGCACGATGGAGCTCAATCTTTCCCGCGAAGACGCTGCGTTTCGCAACGAGGTGCGCGCCTTTATTGCGGAGAATTATCCGCAGGAAATGTGCGTTCCAAACCCTGAGACCGATTTGACCAAGGAGCAGTCGCTGCTATGGCACCGGATCCTCTACACGAGAGGTTGGATCGCGCCGCTCTGGCCCAAGGAATATGGCGGCCCCGGCTGGTCTGTCACGCAGCGCTTCATCTTTGAGCAGGAGACCTCGCGCGCCGGAACGCTGCCGCCGCTGGCGTTCAGCGTCACCATGGTCGGCCCGGTCATCTATACCTTCGGCAACGATGCGCAGAAGAAGAAGTTTCTGCCGCGAATCCTGTCCGGTGACGACTGGTGGTGCCAGGGCTATTCGGAGCTGGGCTCTGGCTCCGACCTCGCCTCGGTCCGCACCAAGGCGGTGCGTGACGGCGATCACTACATCGTCAACGGCCACAAGACCTGGACGACGCTGGCTCAGCATGCCGACTGGATCTTCTGCCTGGTGCGAACCGATCCCAGCGCGAAGCCTCAGGCCGGCATTTCCTTCCTGTTGATCGACATGAAGTCGCCCGGCGTCACCGTACGGCCGATCATTACGATCGACGGATCGCACGAGGTGAACGACGTCTTCCTCGAGGACGTGCGCGTCCCGGCCGAAAATTTGATCGGCGAGGAAAACAAGGGCTGGACTTACGCAAAATTCCTGCTGGGCAACGAGCGTACCAGCATGGCCGGGATCGGGCGGTCGACACGTTATCTCGCGCGTCTCAAGCAGATCGTGACAACCGAAGTCGACGAGGACGATCCAGCGTTCGGGGAGTTCATCAGGGAGATCGCGCGCGTCGAGCTCGATGTGCTCGCGCTGGAGGCGACGGAACTGCGCATCGTCGCGCAGATGTCGCGCGGCATCGACCCGGGACCGGCCGCATCGCTGTTCAAGATCAGGGGCACCGAGATATTCCAGCGCATCACCGACCTGACACATCAGGCGATCGGCAACTACGGTCTGGCCATACGCGAGCACCCGGTAACCGCCAATCGCTTCATGCCGGGGCCGGACTACGGACACACCGCGACCGAGAAGTACCTGAACTCCCGAAAACTCAGCATTTACGGGGGATCGAACGAGGTCCAGCGCAACATCATCGCGAAAGCGGTTTTGGGTCTCTGACCACATCGCACGAGGCATCCAATGGATATTCAGTTGACGGAAGAACAGGAATTGCTTCGGTCCAGCATTCAACGCTTCCTGCGCGAGCAGTACGATTTTGACGAGCGTCGCAAGATCGTGGCGACCGATGAAGGCTGGAGCCGCAGGCACTGGAAATCCTTCGCCGAACTTGGGCTCTGCGCCGCGCCATTCCAGGAAAGCTCGGGCGGCCTTGGCGGCGGCTCGCTCGCGACGATGATCGTGATGCAGGAGTTCGGCCGCAATCTCGTTGTCGAGCCGTATTTCGAGACGGTTGTCCTCGCCGGTGGCCTGATCGAGGACGTCGGCTCGGCCGAGCAGCGCCAGGCGTTCCTTCCGAAGATCATGGAGGGCGAGGCGACATGGGCGCTGGCCTGGGCGGAAGGACGGTCACGTTATGATTTCAACAACGTCACCACCACCGCGCGCCGCCAAGGGGACAAATTTGTTCTGAGCGGAACCAAGGCTGCGGTGGTCGGTGCGCCGTGGGCTGATAAGCTGATCGTCTCGGCTCGCACGTCGGGTGGACCACGCGATCGCGACGGCGTGAGTCTGTTTGTCGTGGATCGCCATGCAGCCAATCTTCACCTGCAGAGCTTCAAGACCATCGACGGCCGGCGCGCCGCCGAACTCACGCTGATGAACGTCGAGGTGTCTGCCGACCAGATGCTGGGCAGCGACGGCGCGGGTGTGGTTGCGCTGGAGGCGACGCGCGATCGTGCCATCGCAGCCCTTTGCGCCGAAGCGGTCGGGGCCATGTCTGTGCTGAATTCCGCGACGCTGGAGTATAGTAAAACGCGCAAGCAGTTCGGTGTCGCTCTCGGGACCTTTCAGGTGTTGCAGCACCGCATGGTCGACATGTTCATCGCGCTCGAAGAGGCGATTTCGCTCACCCAGCATCTGAACCTCAGCCTCGCGGCCCAAGAGCCAAATGGATCGAAACTGGCGTCCGGCGCGAAGTCGAAGGTCGGATACGCCGCACGCTTTGTCGCGGAGCAGGCCGTGCAGCTACACGGCGGCATGGGCATGAGCGACGAGTTGAACGTCGGCCACTACTTCAAGCGAATAAGCTCCATCAACGTCCAGTTCGGCGATCCTGCCTATCACCTGATGCGGTACGCGCAGCAGAGCTGAATGTCCTTCCAACGCGGCAAATCGACTGCCTGCCCCCGACCAGAGGTAAATAATGACCGAAGCCGTAATCGTCTCGACTGCTCGCACCCCCATTGGCAAGGCCTACAAGGGCGCCCTCAATAATACCGAAGGCGCGACGTTGCTGGGTCATGCCATTTCCGCTGCGTTGTCACGCGCCAACGTGGAGGGCTCCGAGGTCGAGGACGTCGTGATGGGTTGCGCCATGCAACAGGGCACCACAGGTACCAACATTGCCCGCAAGGCGCTGCTGCGTGCCGGACTTCCGGTAAGCGTGGCTGGGACGACCATCGATCGCCAATGCGCGTCCGGCCTTCAGGCGATTGCGCTGGCTGCACGTTCGGTCATCTTCGATGGCGTGGAGGTTGCCATCGGCGGCGGCGGCGAATCCATCAGCCTGGTCCAGAACAACCAGTTCAACAGCTTTCATGCCGTCGATCCCGAACTGCTCGCGATGAAAGGGGACGCCTACATCGCGATGCTGGATACTGCCGAGATCGTTGCGAAGCGCTACGACATCTCGCGCGAACGTCAGGACGAATATAGCCTGGAGAGCCAGCGCCGGACGGCGGCAGCGCAGCAGGGCGGCCGCTTCAACGACGAACTCGCACCGATCAAGACCACGATGGCGGTCACGGACAAGGCGACCGGCGCCATGTCGTATCAGCAAGTGACGCTATCGGCCGACGAGGGGCCGCGTCCCGATACCACGGCCGAGGGTCTTGCGGGCGTCAAGCCGGCAAAGGGGCCGGGCTTCACTGTTACCGGCGGCAATGCGAGCCAGCTCTCGGACGGCGCCAGTGCCGCCGTCATCATGAGCGACAAGCTGGCTGCGCAGAAAGGATTAAAGCCACTCGGTATCTTCCGCGGCTTTGTCGCAGCGGGCTGCGAGCCTGACGAGATGGGAGTGGGGCCGGTCTACGCCGTGCCCCGGCTGCTCAAGCGTCACGGACTTAAGATCGATGATATCGATCTGTGGGAATTGAATGAGGCTTTTGCGGTGCAGGTGATCTATTGCCGCGACAAGCTCGGGATTAACCCGGAAAAGCTCAACGTCAATGGCGGATCGATCGCAGTCGGTCATCCCTACGGCATGACCGGAGCACGGCTGACCGGCCATGCCCTGATCGAGGGCCGCCGGCGCAAGGCCAAGTATGCTGTTGTTACCATGTGTATTGGCGGCGGCATGGGTGCCGCGGGCCTCCTCGAAATTGTCCACTGACGAACGACGGGCCAGCAAGGCCGTAGATCTCTAACCTATCGGAGGTACACGTGAAGACTGCAATTACCGAGATGTTCGGCATCGAACATCCGATCATCCAGGGCGGCATGCACTATGTGGGGTTCGCCGAACTCGCCGCCGCGGTGTCGAATGCCGGCGGGCTCGGAATCATCACCGGCCTGACGCAACGGACGCCGGAACTGTTGGCCAAAGAGATCGCGCGCTGCCGCGATATGACGGACAAGCCGTTCGGTGTGAACCTGACCTTTCTGCCGACCTTTACCGCGCCGCCCTATCCGGAATACATCGCTGCCATCAGGGAAGGCGGCGTCAAGGTCGTCGAAACCGCCGGGCGCAGCCCCGAACAATACATGCCGGCCTTGAAGGCAGGCGGCATCAAGGTGATCCACAAATGCACGTCGGTCCGGCATTCGCTGAAGGCTGAGCAGATCGGTTGCGATGCCGTGAGCGTCGACGGTTTTGAATGCGGCGGCCACCCCGGTGAAGACGACATGCCCAACATGATCTTGTTGCCGCGTGCGGCCGAGGAACTAAAAATACCGTTCGTCGCCTCCGGCGGCATGGCCGACGCGCGCAGCCTAGTTGCAGCGCTGGCGATGGGGGCCGCCGGCATGAACATGGGCACGCGCTTCATCGCCACCAAGGAAGCGCCGGTGCACGAGAACGTCAAGAATGCGCTCGTCAAGGCATCAGAGCTTGACACGCGCCTGGTCATGCGCGCGCTGCGGAATACCGAGCGGGTGCTGAACAACAAGGGCGTCGAGCACCTGCTCGAGATTGAGCGAGAGAAGGGCAAAGGCCTCAAGATTGACGATATCCACGATCAGGTGGCGGGCGTCTATCCCAAGGTGATGATCGACGGCGACATGGACGCTGGCGCCTGGAGCTGCGGCATGGTCGCAGGGCTCATTCGCGACATCCCGACGGTGAAGGAACTGATCGACCGTATTATGGCGGATGCCGAGCGGCTGATCAGGGGCCGGCTTACGGGATTCCTGGACGCCGACAGCAAGGAAGTCTTGAAGGTCGCGTGAAGGCGCGACGGAAACAGTGCGGATGGCAGATCGAGGTCGACACCGGAATAGGTGAGTTGCTGTGCAACTTGCGCATCTAGCAGCGCACCCTCGCGGGTGCGTTGGTGGGACGCCGTCGGCAAGCCGGCCTTGGATCAGGCTGCGTCTGAGATGCGCATTTCAACATGCAGGCCAGCGGCTCCGATCATATTGACCAAGGTATCGAGGCCAAACAATTCGATCTTGCCGCGCATGAGATCAGAGATACGTGGCTTGGTAACACCAAGCAGCTTGGCGGCTTCGGACTGGCTTAGCCCAGTCCGAACGATATGATCCTTCAAAGCCATCATCCATGCCGAACGGAACTTCACGTTCTCAGCCTGCGCCCCCGATCAGGGCCAGCTCCTGGTTCGCAATCTCTGGCTCTCGTTCGATCCCACCCAGAGCGGTTGGATAAGGCGAGACACCTATATTCCGATGATCCCACTTGGTGACGTCATGCGTGCGGCAAGTGTCGGCCAGGTGATTCAATCCCAGCATCCGGGCTTGTATGGGGATATGGTTGTCAAGGGGGATGATTGATCAGGGCATGT
>NZ_LLXX01000123.1 GCF_001440405.1 Bradyrhizobium valentinum | reverse complement strand
ATCGACTGGTAGCGGCCGGGAACAAGTTGTCGGCCTTTCATGCCGCGAATAGTCAGGAAGCAAATTACCGCCACCGTGAGCAGCATGTAAGCTGAGGAATTGGTGAAGTAGATGGCGTGATCGCCGATCTGGCCGATCTTGAAGAAGTTTTTGATTTCGAACTGGTGGATCGGGTCGAGTGTCATGCGCGGCTCCTTCTCCACTAGACCGGCATCTCCAAACTCTCACCAACAGTTAAATCAATTCACATGCCGTGTTGATTTAGGTCAATTGGACCCGCCCCCATAAGCGCCCTTGGCCTTCTGGTAGAGGTTCATTGTCTCAGGGCCAGTCTCACACGTTGAGTTGGGGCAAATTCGAGATTGTTGTAATCCTGACCCGTTTTCCAATTGGAACGCTAAGATTTGAGATTTTTCGAGCTGCTCTCAAGGACCGCACGACTGCCGACAGTTGGCGAGATGAGATGCTGTTTGTTGCGGCGCATGAGTCGGTTATTGGGCACGAAACGGACCTGCAGGTTCTCCCAGCGAATGTCGGCTATGAGGGATAAAGCGGCTCGGACATCGCCAAACCGACTCGATTGACCCAGTTCGGACTTCCGCGAGGCTTCGTTTGGTCTGTCTGATGGCCGACGCGCCATGAAAAATACGATGCGTCTGGGAGACACCGGATACATGCCAAGTCGGCCTCGGTGCCCCGATTGGCGCTGGGGCCGTTTTCGCACCGGCTAGCCAGAGCAAAACAGGCCACTTGCGAAACTGAAAGGGCCGAGGTCGGAACCTTTTTCTCGGCTTCTTCTTATTTCGTCAGGTCATGTCGGCCCGTAACAGCATGATCACCCAAGAGCACTTCAAACTGCTTGCTGCTTACAACCGTTGGGCTAACGCCCGACTTTACGCGGCAGCTCTTGACCTATCAGAACTATCTTACCGCCTTCACACCGGTGTCTACTTCGGTAGCCTCCACGGAACCCTGAATCATCTGCTGCTGACCGACAGGCTTTGGTTGAAACGATTGACCGGGGAAGGCGACCTTCCAAACGATCTCAATGCAATCTTATATGAAGACCGCATCGAACTAACCAAGGCTCGTATCGCAGAAGACAATCGGATGATCGAGGTCACCGGAAAGTACGGTGAAACAGCACTGAGAGGCCTTCACAGTTACAGAACAACATCAGGAATGCCGCAGTCACAGGTTCTCGCGGATATTCTGCTGCATTTGTTCAATCATCAGACGCATCATCGCGGCCAAGCCCATGCCTGTCTCTCTATTCTTACTGGTGGTGAGCCGCCGTCGTTGGACTTATTGGACTTTCAAAGAGGCGGCTCAGCGCCAAACCTCGAAAAGTTAATTGCCAGCAAACCAGCGGATTGCAAGAAAGACAAAGAGCGCGACGACCGCCGCCGTGGTCCGAAGTCGCGCTCGCATCGGGATTCGCTCTAGCGGTTGCCTTGAGCGATTTGCGGGGCGGATTACCGAGCCACGCAAGATCAGCATCGACACCCGATGTCACGGTAGTTTTATTGCTGGGAGCGCAGCACGGAACTCTTTGCTAGGTCGGTCAGCTTGACTACACCGCCTGGCTAGCCGTCGAAACGTAGTGCTCTTTAGTTAGGCGGCTCTTCATTGTCGGCGATCGCTTCGTGTGCTTCGCGGCCTCTCAGAGCTTTTCGCTCCGCGGAAGAGAGACCGGGATCAGTGTTTCTCTTGTCGTCGGTCATTTCCGCTTTGCTTTTCGCATTCACTCCACGTCCGCGCGTGAGCGATAGGTAACTCACCAGCCAGGATCGACTGGTCTACTACGCGTTCGACCTTCACTGGCGCGATGGAGACCTTCGCAAGCTGCCGCAGATCGAGCGCAAGGAGCTCCTGTTAGATTTGCTCGGCGAAAACGACATGGCCTTCCAGTGCTGTTTTCTGAACATCTCGTCGGCGACGGTCAGAAGATGTTTGAGCATGCTGCCAAGCTGCATTGGGAGGGCATCATTTCGAAGCGGGCGGACGGGCCGTACCGATCGGAGCGAAATGAGAACTGGCTGAAAATCAAGGCCGTGCAGAAGGGCAAATTCCCCGTTGTCGGTTTTGTCAAAGACCCGAGCGGCGTCGCCGCCCTGTATCTCGGCAAACAGGAAGGTAAAGACCTTGTCTACATGGGCAAGGTTGGGACGGGGTGGTCTCGCACCGTGTCAAACCAGATCAGAAAGCAGCTCGACACCGTGCTCAGCCCGAAGTCAAAGCTAAGCAGACCTATCAGGAAGCCGAAAGCAAGATGGGTAGAGCCAAAGTTCTATGCCGCTGTTGAATAGCCCACCGGTGGCGGCGCGCTGTAGGGCCTTCCTACGTTGCGCTCTGAGGAAGGCCCGCCTTTCTGTTCGCCGAGTTCGCCCTTCCTGACGGCGCTCTGTCCCAGACTTCGCCGTATCTGCGGGCGGCGTCGTGGGCGTGGTGGGCGTCGTCGTGGTTTGGGCTTCAGCCTGTGACGCCGTCAGAACTGCAGACGAAGCGACAAGTCCAAATGCAGCCGCGTATCCAAAGGAACGCGAGTGCGTTGCGACGACAGACCTGTTTCGGCTCCGAACGTTCAGGCTCCCGTTTGCTGCCCAGAGCATGTCACCTAAAGTCGAGAAGCAGCTTTTGATCTAAATCAACTGGGCGATGCTGCGTCAGGCCGCGACTATGGCGTGCGTCGCGTGGCTACCTGTGCGCTGGCGCGGCTTGCTTGGTGTCCTGTGGCCCTGCGCTCCCGGCGCGCTGTAGGGCCTTGCCTCTGATGCCTGACGCCTGCCCGTCGCTGCCGCTCCCGTGTGCGGTGCCTGTTTGCCGCGCCTGTACGGTGACACCAGCCCGCCGCCACGTAGCGATAACCACCCACCGCGCGGTTCTCGGCTCGCCTGCCGCCTGTCCGGCTTGTGCCGTCGCTCGCCGCTCGGCTGTTGCCCTGCGTTCGTTCGGTCGCGCACGAATGGTCTCCAGTGGGATTTGGCTGGGTTCACCGGCAACGTTGGGGCGAGGCAGGGAACTATTTTGTCAACAGCCGCTTGAATTATGTGCCAACGCGCACGAGGAGGTGCTCCAGCCATGCGCCTTCAGACATATCGGGACGAAAATCACTCCAGACACGTCGATTTGGTCGGCCACCACTGGTCAATTGACCTAGTGGCCGTAGCAGCCGCTGGCATCCTAGTGGTGGGCTTCACCTGTACCATCGTAGCCCTGTGGGTCCACTAGCCGAGTCGGGCGCGCTCGTGGAGGATGGGAAGATTCTATCAGCAATAAGTGCTGAGGGCCGCAGCTCATCTTTGCGTGCTACAGTGGCATGGGGCGGGCAGCGACCTTAGGCCGTCCCAGACTGTCCCGCAAGGGTGCGGAACGGTTACTTCACGGCGTTGCCGCTTCCGTAATGGGCGATGCGCGCTGCTGCCGTCGCCTGCGATGGTCGACACGGCGCGGGTGATGCCGTGCGGCGCTGGTGATGGCGTGCGCGCGATGCTCGCACGGCCACGTCGAGGTCGCGGCGATGCTGGCTGTTACCGTCGAGGGATGCTGTCCCTCCGCATCATGGGCCATCAGGGTCCTCCCGAGGGCGTGACTTCTTGCGGGGACCGCGAGACGGGCCGGTGCGAGGATATTTGCAATCGCGCAATCTCGACTTAATTTTATGCCGATTGGACACAAAGGCATGCACATGCGCCTTGGGGGGCCCGCCTTACTGCGGCAAATCCTTGCAGAGCTTAATCGCGATCATGACGGTCGAGCCGATTGCGACTACCACCGGGCAGACAAACGGCAACTCTTCTAGCAGGCCGACAAGGACCGCTCGGACGCGGAGAGTTCTCTTCACATGCGCGAAGCGCCAGCCTGCCACACCCATCGGACATCTCCGTTTGGCCCCCAGCAGCAGCGGTCTGATTTTCAACGCGAAGCGAGTCCCGTCTATTGCCAATTCGGGTGTTTCCTAGATCAAGGTGAAGGAACCCTTTAGGTCATAGGGATGCGTTGCCAAAGCAGGCTCAAGAATGACGCGAGCAGATTGTGCCCGTCGTGACAGCCACGCAGCTTTGATTGGACACCGCGCACACCGTGGTCGCTGATGTGATCCGAAAGCTAGTCGCCTTGCTAGGAATATCGCAGCATGTGGAACTGGATGATGCTGGGGCTAGAAAGCAATCGCGTGATCGGACTGCGCATGGCGAAATTGATGCGCGGCGACAAAGCGGCTCAACGAGAAGCCCGGCGCATGGTGAGCGAAAAAATGCTTGCTGCGGCGAAGGCCGGTACAAGTCTGATGGCTGGCGCATCCGGAGACAAGATTATTGAGCAGTATCGAAGAAAGGTGACAGCAAACGCCAAACGGCTCAGCCGCAAACGAACACGGCGCAAACGAAAATCACGCTGATCTTTCTGCAGGGCTCACTTGCTCTGCCGCTTTGACCGCCCACAACCGATAAGCCTCGTCCTCGAACGGGTCCGGCTCTGTCGGCAGCGGGATCAGCTTCGCGCCTTCCTTCGGAAAATGATCGAGGCCACGGCCCATCGCCTTGCCCTTCATCGTGTGCATGTCGAGGGCGTAGTCCGGTATCTCCGGCGCGAAGTCCTCAAGCAACGACCGAAGCCCGATGGCTGCGCCGAAGTGGCAGCCTGCACGGGACTTCGGTGATCTGCACATGATCCTGATGCAGTTGCCCTTCGCCGATGGACTTGCTGTAGCGGTCCCTCGACGCTGCGAGCGACGCGGCGACGAACGGAAAGACGTGCGGTGCCGTGATGGTGTCGAGGTCCTCATGGCAGATGATTTCCAATCGGTTGCAGACCATCGAGTGGAAGGCTTTTGACGTGTGCATCAGTTCGCACGCGAACGCGCAGAAAGAGGCAGAATGGAACGCGCAAAGAAATCTCTTCCGCTCCTAGCCATTTTTTTCCTCGCCGTGCTGTCCAAAGCGCAAACCGTTATGAGCGTGCTCGCAGCACAAATCCGCAGCCAAGGCTTTGCGTGCGATGAACCGCAGAAGGCCACGCGCGATGCGAAGCTGTCAAAGCCGGATTACGATGTCTGGATTCTCACGTGCAAGAATGCCACCTACCGAATTGGCCGATATGCCGACATGGCGGCAAAGGTGGAAACTGAAGTAGATCGTGCCGCATCCCTCCGGCTTCATCGAACCGTGCCAGCCCACGAAGGTGGCCCGGCCACCTTCCGGCCCGCTCTGTCCACGAGATCAAGCACGGCGGCTATCGGCTGATGGTGCGCCGGGATGGCGCGCGCGTGCGCTGCTTCACCCGCGGGGGCAGCGGACCGCTTCTCACGATGGCGCGGGTGATGAGCAGTCCCGTTCACGTAGATGAACGTGAGGTTTGATCCAGGTCAAGGGCGCGCAGCTCCCGCGCGCGAGGTTTCGGACAAACCCGCGGTTCGGCGCGACGCGCAGGTGTCCGCGGCTTCCTCTCTGAAAGAAGGAGTACGCTGATGTTGCGTCGAATTCTCATCGCTTCGGCAGCCGCAGCAATGCTGCTGGTCACCTTCACTCCCGACGACGCGTTCGCCCG
>NZ_LLXX01000122.1:46095-79598 GCF_001440405.1 Bradyrhizobium valentinum | reverse complement strand
CGGGTATCATCCATATCTTGAATCACGACTCACGATCCAAGGAAAGTGGGTACTAGGCTACGGATTTCGGCGGTCATTGGTCGTATTCGGGCCGGCGCCATGACGATAGGGTGCTCGGCCTCTGTCACGAATGCGCAATGGCCGCTTCGGCCAACAAGATGCGGCTACGGGCAAGCTTTCGAGAAGCGAGGCCCACGGTCCCGGAAGGCGTAGGCGATGCATGCCTCGGCTGCGTCCTCGTTCATTCGCGAGTACGCCAAGTGGAGAAACGGCATTGCCGGAATGTACGTCGGGCAAACAGCACCGTTGCCAGTCGGCAATTGCGGGGCAGGTCCTCGGTTTTCCGACTCAGAAGAGGTCCGCGTAGTAGCGGAAGAAGTCAACAAAGCACCCGCCTCGCCCGAAGACAGCATCGAAGGTCGCCCGGTATGGCTTGCCGTCATATCCGCGAAACTTAAAGATCAACCGGCCGCCAATATACCCTCTGCCGTCTCCCGGTGTCGCACTTGAATATCGATTCGACGTCGTGCGGCTCGGCTTCGAAAAGCCCAAGTTTAGTGCTGGCAAAATAACGCCGAGTGTCATCCAGTAGCTTCGCCCAAATGCAATGTTTCTGGAAACCCCTTAACGTGCTTTCGTACGTGGGGTTTGGAAGCACTATGCGGTCCGCGTTGATCGTGCCATCGATCGCACGGGTAACGGTAATGTCGCCTTCAAACCACCCACTGTCGATGTCTTCTTGCGAACCTGCCACGTCGAAAAGACACGCGCTTGATCCAATGGGCAACATGCGGTCAAAATTCCAGACCGGCCTTCCTTTGCTAGTACCTCAGGCCGTTGCGATTTCTTGTTATACAGGACCGTCAAGTCTAGAAACCGCGAGAGCGCCTCGCGCGCCGCATCCGCGTATTTGCCTTTGCTACATTCACCCTTCGTGCGGCTTCAGCGCCTGCAACACCCCAGATCGTCGCGAGCGCCGCCGCGATAACCAGAACTCGTTTGGTCTTTTGTCTCACGTCCTTGTCCTTCAGCCTTCTTCATATAGAGCTTCTCAAGGGCAAAAGCTGCCTTGAGCTGGCGGGGTCGCTCGCGCCAAAGCGCCAGTAGCCTGTGTGGGCGGTCGTTAGCGGTCTCAGTGCCCAGGTGATTACCGGTACGGCTGCCCGCTGTTGCGCTGACAGCCAGTTGTTGCCGCCAAGTAAGCTGATGGTACCACAATCGAGGCCAACGATAATAGCTCGCTGCAAAGGTCGGTGTGGCAGGTCTCTGTCCATCGCGTGTATCGCCGCTGGAGCGAAAGACCCTGTCGTACTGGCCAGAAGTGTCGGGCGGTGGACGCACTCAGCTTCGGGTCGAGATCGCCGCCTCTGCGCTAGAAGGCCACCATTGATTTCCATTG
Organism: Bradyrhizobium valentinum; assembly: GCF_001440405.1. GTDB lineage: Bacteria > Pseudomonadota > Alphaproteobacteria > Rhizobiales > Xanthobacteraceae > Bradyrhizobium > Bradyrhizobium valentinum. The sequence goes on along the minus strand of NZ_LLXX01000122.1, from coordinate 78,199 downwards.
TGCCCTGTTCGCGACCGCCTGGCCACCCGTCCGGCAGCATCCGCTTCGCGAGCCGGCTCGATGACCTCGGCGGCCAAACGCGCTGATGTTGATTGGCCCGCCGTACACTTGTCGCTTTAACGACCCCGCTCCTCGACCTCACTTAATCCAAGTCGCCAGATGCATAGGTATGTTCTAGGGCCAAGCGGCGGTCATCTTCGATGAGATTGGCGCCGGCGCTATGTCCCTCAGCGCAGAGCAGTCATTGATGGAGGTCAATCGGGATGCCGGCACCGCATTCGGCGCTGTCACCAGAGTGCTGTGTACGGTCTTAGATCGGGTTTGCCCAGCTCTTAAGTCGCCTCAAGCCAGATTGATTTACCGCAAGGTGCCCTCCGCAAGACATCCATATTAATTGCCGTGCAATGTGGAGGCGAAGTGGCCACGTTACGGGCCATAGGCCTCCGGCCTTCCCTCAGACATACGGTCTAGCAGTCGGTGGAGTTCGATTGTTACAATGTACGCCGAAGCTTGACGTCAATGCTCCTACTTCCGACCGTGGGCTATAAGAAAGCGATGGCATGGGTTGACCACGAAACGCAATTTGCCGGCGAGAGCTGCGCTGTATTGACCCTGCCCGGCGCCGGCCCCCAGCAGTTTGGTTCTCGGGCTGGCCCAGCGAACGGACCCTGATGCCCCTGCAATTCCATCGTGCCGTCGAAGACATGGAGATATGGAGCGCAAGCAGCGACCACTATTCGTTCGTGATCAGCTTCCAGAGCCCAACCGGTCCTGGCTTTCGCGGAAGGTTGGGCTACGTCGCGTCGTGGCGTCCGCTTCACCAGGGCCGTGGCGCGATCAGGGTTCTCGGCTTGCCCCTCCAAAGTTTCGCTGAGGCCGAGGACGCCTGCAACACCATGCTGAATTACCTGAAGGACGACACTGATTCCACTTCCCAGCAAAGTTGAAGCCTCGCTAAAATGCCGCAATCGCTCCGCGTGCCGCCCAGGATATCCGCACGATCAACTCGCAGCGCTCAAACCAGCCCTCGGTCGAGGGTGCATCTCCGACAAGGAGGACAAAATAGCCATCTGCACTTTGCCATTGGCCGCCATTACGCTTTCGCAGGCGGCATCGCTGCCAACGCTGCATGGTCGAGGATCAACTGCGTCATCACGCTCGTGAGGGCCTCCTGCGCTTCCGCCGGCAGCTCCGGCCGCGCGGTTGTCGACAGCGTCGGTATGGAGCGAGATCACCCAGCGGTTCGTCGTGCTACACGGACCTCGCCCGGGCGGCGGGTACGGCTTTGGCCGTTATGGCTTGCAAAGTCAGCCAAGGCAGCCTCTAGACTCTTCTTGTTCTTGCCGGGTCGTTATTGGGGGGCCCCGGTGGAATTGGATGCAGCTTTCTAGTGTGGTGTTGGGTGTACGCTGACGCGGGTGGCTAAGCGAAGCAGTTTGGGAATGCGGGTTCAGGTTATAGGCGATGATTGAGCTAGGAAGTCGGCGCGACCGATGCCACGATGTTTGGTCTTGAGCATGGTGCCGTGCTGCTTGCCCCATCGAAGATGCACTTGATAATCGCCCGGCGTGATTACGACATGCCATATCCCGAATGCCGCGTGGTTCGTTGGTCGAGGGCGCTGTTGTGTGTCTTGCCGGTTTTGGTGACGGCCTGGTTCTGCGTCACATGCGGCGTCACGCCGATAGCGGGAAGATTGGCGAAATGATCGGCGGTGCCATTGGCGGCGTACCCTGCCGGCCACCGCCAGCCCATGCCGGTTCTCCATGGTGGCGTGGAAATTGGCGCCGTTATCATCGTCGCCGCAGCCATCCTTGGGGCGAAAGCTCTTCTGTGAAGCCCAGGCTTCGATCAGCGTAGTTCTGTCACTGACACTTGAATCCCAACTTGTCGCGAACATGATTCACTCGCGGCATGGGAAACGACTTGATTGTACTTGATCGCAAGGCTCGCAGGGAACTGGAGCAATTGCTCACCGATGGAAACACGGCTCAGAAGATCGCCAAGCGAGCGAGGATCGTGCTGATGACGGCGGCCGGTCATGGCGTCGTGGCGATTATGCGTGAGGTCGGGGTTTCGAAGACCACCGTCTGGCGCTGGCAGGACTATTTTGTCGAGGCCGCGTCGATGGTCTGATCAAAGGCCGCTCCAAGCCGCCTGGCCGAAAGCCGCTCAGCGCTGCCATGAAGCTCAAGGTCGTCGAGAAGACCGTGAAGGAGCGTCCGGCCAATGCCACGCACTGGAGCGTGCGGTCGATGGCGGAAGAAATGGGCATCAGCCACACGAGCGTGCAGCGCATCTGGGCCGAACACGGCCTCAAGCCGCATCTCCTGCGCAGCTTCAAGATCTCCAACGATCCCGACTTCTTCGCGAAGGTCGAGGACATCGTCGGCCTTTACGTCGATCCGCCGGAGAAGGCGCTGGTGCTTTCCGTCGACGAAAAGAGTCAAATCCAGGCACTCGACCGCACGCAGCCGGGTTTGCCCTTGAAAAAGGGCCGTGCCGGCACGATGACCCATGATTACAAGCGCAACGGCACCACAACACTCTTCGCCGCGCTCGATGTGGCGGCCGGTACCGTCATCGGCGAATGTCTGGCACGCCATCGGGCAGACGAGTTCCTGTCGTTTCTGAAAACAATCGACCGCGAGACCCCCGCACATCTCGATCTGCATCTGATCCTCGACAACTACGCCACCCATAAGACGCCGGCCGTGAAGCGCTGGTTGGCGCGACACAAACGCTTCACGCTGCACTTCACGCCGACATCCTGTTCCTGGCTCAACGCTCGTCGAGCGGCTCCTCGCCGAAATCACTCGCCAGCGCATCCGGCGAGGAACCTTCAACGACGTCACCGAACTCAAGACCGCGATTGACGAGTGGATCGAGCATCGAAACCAAAACCCAAAGCCCTTCAGGTGGACCGCCAGCGCCAAATCCATCCTCGCAAAGCACCGCCGAGCCAAAAAAACGCTCGCCATCGCAAAAGCGGGATGCAAATGAATGAGTCAGAACACTAGCACTACTTTGGCAGAAGGGGTGAAGTGCCGGTCATGGTGGCATTACGTCTCTTCGTTCCCGAGAGTTGGACGAGTAATCCGGTGCGTTTGAAGCGTGCGGGCGTTCCCGTCGAGCACCGCGCAGCGCGGACCAAGCCAGAGATCGCCTTGGCGGAGATCGACTGCGTCATCGCCTCCGGTGTGCGTTTCGGCTGTGTGCTTGCCGATTCAGGGTACGGCTCCAGGCCTTTCCGTCAGGCTTTAGCGAGCGCGGTCTGCTGTGGGCGGTGGGTCTGTCGCGGCGCCAGAACGTCTATCCCGCGGACATTGCCCTGATCTTCCCCATCGCGAGGACCGGCAAGCCCCGCAAATACCACATCCCTGATCAGCCACCAGTCTCTGCTGAAGCGTTATTGGCCGAAGGCAATTGGCAAAGGGTCAGTTGGCGGCGGGGCACCAAAGGTCGGCTGACATGTCTCTTCACTGCCCGCCGTGTCCGCGTTGCGGACGGCCATAAGCACCGGATGCTCAATAGCCGTATGCAGTGCATGCCTGGTGACGAGGTCTGGCTCGTCGGCGAGCGGCGGTCGACCGGGGAGCAAAAATACTATGTGTCGAACCTGCCGGCCGATGCCACCATCAAGACGCTCGCTGCCACGATCAAGGCCAGGTGGGTCTGTGAACAGGCCCACCAGCAGCTCAAGGAGGAGCTTGGGCTCGACCACTTCGAAGGTAGATCCTGGACGGGATTACATCGACACGCGTTGATGACGATGATCGCCTACGCCTTCCTCCAATCCCGCCGCCTCAAAGCAGCGGGACGGAAAAAAAGGAATCTCAGGACCGCCACCACAACCAAGCATGCCGCCCATCAGGCAAGCCATCCTCACAAGCGCTGCAGACGGTGACCTCTTCGCACGACCTCCACCCCGACAATGTCCTTACTGCGACATGTTCCTTGAAGATATTGCCAAGCCTAAAGTGCCAAAGTAGTGCTAGGGAGCGCTGCCACCTTCTCTTTAGGATGCGCCGCGGTCTTTCATCACACCGGCCTGGTTGCGCCGTCGAGCGTTGACAGCGCAAGGTCGAGTTCGGCACGCGCGGTTTCGTTAGCAATCGTCTCCGGCAATACGCCGCACATGTAGGCGAGCCAGGGGGTCGAGCTCGGCGCCGCCGATGAGAAAACTGAGATGGCTCTGGCGCGGCCGCTGGCATGGCCCTTCTCGGAAGTATAGATTTTTGGCTCGGTGAGATAGCACTTGAACACCTCCTTGGTGCCCCCGACATCAGCCGGATGCACGGCGCGAATGATCTCCGCTTCAGGCAATTCATCCATGCGTGCCAAGAGCTGTCGACCGGCCGATCGGTCCTCACAAAGCCGCCAATGCGGCTCGAACACCGAAATGGCTGCGTCTTGCTGTTCGACTGTCCCCGTACCATTCATTCATGCCGGGCTACTGGATGACTTCGGCCGCCGTGCCCGGCCCTTGATCTCTCACGAGTTCGAAAACAGCGACAGGCGCGGGCCTGCGCCAATGTTCATGAGAACGACGGCGCTTTACCGAAAGACTCCTGAGCTACGGTCATGAGATCATCCCTGTTAATCCGGATGGATCATGATGTCCATGGTTTCGTCGCTGTCCTCGAACGGATCGGGAAACCCGTTGTCCTCCACCAGCTTCACGCCACACAGGCAGACGTCGCCGTCGACCACAGCGAGCGCGACCGGCTCAAGGGCCTTTCCGTTGCAGGGGCCATCGATGCAAAACCCGCTATCGATCTCGAAGGTCGCACGGTGCCGGCCGCATCTGATAAAGGCGCGGTCCGACGAGAAAAACTCTCCGGAGCCGATGTTGAGCCAGACACCGTCATGCGGGCAGCGGTTGACATAGCCGTGGTAGTCGTTTCCGAAGGTCCGTAGCACGACAATCGGAAACGGCCGGCTCTCGCCGCTCTCGTCGATCCGCGACAGGTTGAAACCCTTCGCGCCGCCGCGCTCGATTGCATCGGCGCGACAGACGGTGAACACCTCGATCTCTTGGCTGCTCATGTCGCGGTGCTCCCTTCGCTCGTGCTTGTCGTTGCGTTTTCCTGCCTGAAGGCATCGACGGCGGCACGGGTCAGCCGAAGCACGCCAATTCCACCGACCAGCTCCTGGAAGGGCATCGACGGCCCGCTGATAAAATCAAACCATTGGTGCGGCGTGAGGCCGGCCGGGCGCTCGTCAAGCTCCACCACTGTCTCGTTCAGGGAACAATGACGTGTTGCGAAATCCATGTGCCTTCCCGCCCAAGCTTGAAGAAACCCGAGCCGAAGCCGAAGAGCTCGATGATCATGCTACCGGTTCCGAGCAACTTGACTTCGCAGGCGAGCCGCAACTTGGAGGCGCCTCCTCCGATCGTATTGAGCTTGTCATTCTCTTTGCGCGCCACCCTCGAGAGTTCCTTGCGGCCTTGCCGGACGAAATGTCGGAGGATCCACGTTTGGTCTGCACTCGCATTTGTTTGGCGTTGCGATCTTGGGGTTCTGCAGCACCGCCAAGAGTGATGTGGCCTGAATGACCTCGATCATCTTGCCCCATGGTGAGGCCGTGGCTGTCGACATTCAAGCCCTCCTTTTGCGTCCCATTAATGATTCCTCGGGTCTAATAAATTGCAGCGCCAGCGCCGATGTTGATTGACGCATCCTTTATCGTCTCCACGATGAACTCGATCTGGTCATCGGTGAGGTGGGTGTGAAACGGCAGTGCCAGGGCGCGATCGGCGATCTTTTCCGTGACCAGAAAATCGCCATGCCGATAGCCGAGATCGAAATAATGCCGCTGCAAATGCAACGGATGGCAATAGGCGGCGGCCTCGACCTGCTCGATGCGCAGGTCATCGACGATGGCATCGCGGCTGGAGCGCGTGAAGCGCGTCCCGAGATGGACGAGATAGAGGAACCAGTTCACCTCGGTCGCTTCGGGAGCCACATAGGGCGGCTTGATACCCTCGAAGGATTGCATATGCGCATTGTAGAGCCGTTCAGCGAGCCGGCGTCGCTCCAGGATTTCGTCGAGGCGCCTTAGCTGCGCAAGGCCCAGCGCGGCTGTGAGATCGCTCATGCCGGCTTGGTGGGGTGCTGCGCTGCTAACGACAACGGAGGAGCGCTCATCCAGCCGATGTGCGCGATGGCGACGCAAGCCAACGGCCAAGTCGATGTCGTCGGTCACCACCATGCCGCCTTCACCGCAGGTCAAGGCCAGTGGCTGGGCGAAGTCGAACACGGCGATATCGCCAAAGCGGCCAACGAGTTCGCCCTTGTATCGTGATCCGATCGCTTCGGTCGAATCCTCCAGGAGCGGCAGCTGATGGCGCTGCGCGATCGCGCGCAGCTCCGACCATGGCGCCGGATGGCCATTGGGGTTGCCACCAATAATCGCCCGCGTGTTGGCCGTGACACGCTCTTCGACCTTCGCCGGAGCCAAGGCTCCCGACCAATAGTCGACGTCGGCAAATACGGCCCTCGCGCCCACGAGACTAATAGCATGCACCGTCTCGCGAAACGAATAAGGCGAGGCGATCACCTCCTGCCCGGGTCCGATGCCAAGCGCTTTTAGCGCTAGCAGAAGCCCGATCGTGCCGCTGGGGACGGCAACGGCATATTTGCGGCCAAGATAGGCTGCGAAGGCTTTCTCGAAGGCGTCAGTAATCGGCCCATTGGAGATTCGCGGCGAACATAGCAGCGCTTCCACGGCAGAGAGCTCGGCGGAGGTGATATCGGGATCGGAGAGCGGAATGAAGGATACGGCCTCGGTTGCTTCGGTGCCATCGCCGTGATCCTCTGCGAGTGCAATGCCGGTCACCGCCCAGTACTCCTTGCCGCCAGCAGGATACCAATCGCGCGTGCCGGATCGGCCGTGATCTGCACGCAGCGATCGCAGCCATCGATCAGATGCAGGTCGAAACGCGGAAAGCTTCGGAACGGCCGCTCCGTCACATCAGACGCATCACAGCGCGTGAAGGCGAGGTGCGGAAAACGGCGCCGCAGCTCGAGGAATGGGCTTGCATCGGCCTCCGCCGCCGCAAGCACCCGTTCTATTTCGATCAGTTGGTCTGTGCCAAGCGCCATCGCGGCTCCCATATAACTAGTCCCAAATCAGCTTTATTGCCAGAACCGCCGCTCTGGATCCGTGTTTAAATCCTCGATCGCTGAGGTCAGCCGGAGGTAAATGCTGTAAAACTCCCAGATCCCGTGCGCGTGGTTCATGCGAAACAGCTTCCACATCCCGCTCACCATGTCATAGTGGATCAGCGCGACATCGATCAGGCCGCCGTCCTTGTCGATATTGCGAGAGCAGCAGGGACTCTCGATCAGATAGCCACCCCTCACCGGCTTCACATTCGGCGACACAAAGCGATAGCGCTTGCGCGGGCCCAAGGCGCGCTCGATCCGCTTGCGATCGAGCTCGTTCGGGTGAGGGATCAGTCCGATCGCTAGTTTTCTCATCACCGCAGCATTCATCGCGAACCAGCACCCTCAAAGCACTGCAATTTCTTCTTCAAGACAGCCGACGACCAGCCGCTGGCCGAACTCGACGAGATAGATTGGCACGTTCGCTTCGGTATGCCTGCCGACCTGCACGATCTCGCCGATCCCTCCGGCGCCCATCAATAGTCCATCGGCCGGTGCATCCGGAAAGGAGCCGTCGTTAATGAGGTCGATCGCCGCCTTGACGCGCTGGCCCCATTGGTACTTCGGCAGCCTCGGGTCGATCATGACGCGGCCTCTTCCGGCAACGGCAGGTCCTCAAACTCCTCGCGCGCCACCGCCGGCACGAGCTCCTTGCGCTTCATGCCGACGCGGTTGCCGCTTTCGAGAAATTCGACGCCATAGATGTAGAACTGCTGCAGGAAAGTGCCGATTGAAACGACGTAACCCACCTCCCCCTTTTTGGCGAGGATCTCGCCGACTTCCTTGCCGGCATAGGTTCCGTCATTGCGGATAGTGCGGTTGGCCCGCACCTTTTCGCCAAAGCTGAAGAAAGGCGGACCGGTCAGCTCGACCACCTCGCTGTCGCGAACGATGTTGCTCATGTCCCACTCTCTCTCGGTCGTTCGGGCCGGATGGCCACGCGCGCGCGGGCGGCTTCCTGCACCATCGAGTCCCCGTCCTCGGTCAACTCCGCCAGCTCGGCCGCCGTAATGCGGCTTGCCACCTCATAGCGGACGCGCCAATCCGGATCGCGGCGCAGCAGGCTGAGCGAATCCGGAGACAGCCGCCGTGCGATCTCGAGCCGCACGGTGCCATCGGGATCAGTGACCATGCCGAGCAGCCAGTCATGGGGAATGCGGAGCGCGACCACGCGGCGCACCGCGGGCGCGGGCTCGTCATCGCTCATGAGACGCCCAAGCAGCGCCGGCGCGATCCGGCTCGCCACCACCAGGCGGACGTAATAGTCCTGGTCCAACATCATCGGCGCCAGCTCCTCGCCGTCCAGCAAGGTCGCAACCCGCATCCTCACCTCCCGATGCGGGTCGCTGCGCAGCCGCAGCACAAAGCGCTTGGGCAGGCGGCGCGCCGCGTTCCAGCGCACGGTTTCCTCAGCATCGTCGAGCAGCATCGGCAGCAGGAACACATTGGCGTGGTTGGCCGCGATTGCGCGCACCTCGAAATGCGGATGTGTGACGTAAGCGTCGGCCAGCACCGGATTCCAGTTGAAGAAGCGGTCGATGCAGCGGGCGTAGCGGTCGTTGACGCAGGCGTGCATCAAGCGGCAGCCGCCGCTGGCCCTGAGCCCGAGATGCGTGCAGGTTCCGCAGTCGACCTCGTTGCCCAGCCAGTCGCGGGCCTTATCGATGTCATCCGTCATCGTCCTGCCCCATCCGCTCCAGCACGTCCAGGAGCACCTTGGCGCCGATCTTGTCGGTCGGGTCGAGCTCCACAAGCTTGTTGGCGGCGGCGTGCCCTTCATCCAGATCGCCGAGCCGCATCTGCAGGTAGGCGTAGGCTTTCAGGGAAAATAAATAGAAGCGCGGCAGGATGTTCTCGTAGCGATCGAAAGCAGCGTCGCCCGCGCTGACCCGCCGCCAATCGTCTGCGAGACTGTTTTCACGTGCTGCCTTACAAATACAGAGCTTTGCGACCTCCAACGCCTCGGCCAAGCGACCTTTGTAGAAATAGAAGCGGTAGAGCCCGATCAGGACGGCGGCGTGGCCCGGCGCCAGCGCCTGCGCTTCGTGCAGGTGTCTTTCCGCGATCTCGTCCAGGTGATAGGAGAGCCCGGCCTCCCACAGATGATCCTCGGCTTCGCGCGGCAGCTCTTCGCCGAGTAGCGTGTGCGCGATCAGCGCCCCCTCGCTCTCGGACAGCGGATTGCCTGCCCCATCGAGGTTCATTGGCAGCTTTCCTCTTCTAATGGGCAGCCTTTGCGGTGTTGCTGGAGCAGCATACCTGCTTCTGGAAAGATCAGCCCGGTCTGCGCAGAGGTGTCGGTCAAATCGATGGTGACACGGCATTGAGAAGCAACTTTAGGCCGTTGCGCTCTACGCCTTGCTGACCGGGCCGAGCTGCCGGCGCAACACCTATATCGGCGGGCGGACAACCCCGAGCAACCATCTGCCGTGACGGCGAGCCGGAAACCGGCGCCAAAGGTGCCATCGGCGCGCAGCACGTAACTCGTGAGTTTTTCAGCGGCGGGCGTGAGCGTGATGGTCATGGGCTCACCCCCTACGCCCGCGCCTGGTAGCGCGGCAATGAGGTGTCGACGACGCAGGTGTTATCAACCGGGCACACCGCGACGCATTGCGGCTCGTCGAAATGGCCGATGCACTCGGTGCATTTCTTCGGGTCGATGACGAACGTCCCGCCTTTCTCCGAGATTGCGACATTCGGACATTCGAGCTCGCAAGCCGAGCAGCCGGAGCATTGTGAGGCAATGATCTTGAACGGCATGAATATCTACCTTACGCCGCCGAAATCAGCGCGCCCTGGCGGATCGCCGCCTCGCCCCGCTCAACATGCTGGATCTCGCCGCTTTGCACCTTCACAAGATAGGACTTGAACCAGGCGATCGCTGATTTTTCGATGAACTCATGGGCGTATTGGTCGACCGGCTCGATCCCTGCCTTCAACAGATTGCTCTTCGGACAGCCGCCGATCTTGGCCACGAAGGCCGCATGGCAGTCGTTAATGGCGCGGATGATGGTGGCAAGGCTCTCCTCCTCGCCATAACCGCCCCGGCAATAGTGATCGACGCGGCGATGGCCGACGAATTTGGCACCCGTAGTGGAGAGTTCGTACACTTGGAACTCCTTGGCATGCCCAAAATGCTCGTTGATCAGGCCCGAGCCCTTCGTCGCCACCGCAACCAAGAGCTTGACGCCGCTCATTTCGTTGCCGAGCTCGGCGAGCTCTTCCTGCTCGGCAGCAACCTTGGCGACGCGCTCCTCCTCGACCTTGGCCTGATAGGCCTTGCGCATCTTCAGGTCATATTTGACGTCCATGGCCATAATCTTCTCGGTAGTGAACTCCGCGCTGCGGTCCTCGCCGAGGAGGCCGACAGCGTCGGCGCGGCACTGCCGGCAGTGCCGCATCATGTTCGTCTCGCCTTCGCAGAGATCCTGCAGTGCCTTCAATTCCTGCGCGGTCGGAGCCCGCTGGCCGTTGAGACCGAGTACAGTGCCGTGCTCGGGCGCGGCGATTAGCGGCATGATGTTGTGTAGGAACGCGCCGCGCGATTTGACCGCCTTGTTGACCTCGACCAGATGCTGGTCGTTGATGCCCGGGATCATCACCGAATTGATCTTGCAGAGGATGCCCCGCTCGGTCAGCATCTCGAGGCCTTGCAGCTGGCGGTCGTTGAGGATCTTTGCGGCTTCGAGGCCGGTGTAGCGCTTGTGGTTGTAGAAGATCCACGGATAGATTTTGGCGCCGATTTCGGGCTGGACCATGTTGATGGTGATGGTGACATGGTCGATCTTGAAGCGGGCGATCGTATCGACATGGTCGGGCAGCATGAGGCCGTTGGTCGACAGGCACAGCTTGATGTCGGGAGCGGCCTTGGCCACCAGCTCGAAGGTCTTGAACGTCTTTTCCGGATTGGCCAGGGGATCACCGGGCCCCGCGATGCCGAGCACGGTCATCTGTGGGATGGTGGAGGCAACCGCCAGCACCTTTTTCGCCGCCTGCTCCGGCGTTAGTTTTTCGCTCACCACGCCCGGGCGCGATTCATTGGCGCAATCATATTTGCGATTGCAGTAATTGCATTGGATGTTGCAGGCGGGCGCGACCGCAACATGCATGCGGGCGTAGTGATGATGCGCTTCTTCGCTGTAGCAGGGATGGTTCTTGACCTTCTCCCAGATCTCGGTCGGCAGATCACCCTGGCCGGCTTGCGAGCCGCAGCTCGCGTTGCCGGTGCCGCCGGACGTGCCGCAGCCCTTGTGCTCGGCGATCGCCTGCATGGTCTCGCCGATGTCGACGGCGCTCCCTGCCAAGCTTGCTTCGTCCAGCGCTGATACGTCCATCCGTTCATTCTCCCTGGAGGCGGAAACTGAAAAGAAGATTTGCAACTCGCGTGCCATGGCCGGAATGGCGAGCAATTTTGATCTAAGTCAGAAAGTGAGCCGCCTGCCGCGGTTGGCCGTGGAAGCGAAGCCTTCTGCACGACATTAGAAATGTTCGAAGTGTGACAGGCGTCTTGATCCTGACATGGAGATGAGCGCAGTCATTCGCCGGCGCGAAACGCAAGACAACTCGCGTGCGCCGGCACGCGAGCAACATCGACCCATATACAAGGTCTGTCAGGCAGCGAGCAGGATCTCGATCGCGCGCGGGAGCGGGATCGCAAGCGGCGTCAGGCTCTGTTCGACCAGAAAGCGCAGCTCATTCCTGGACAGCACATCCGGTTCCACGATGGCGTAATGAACACCGGCCGAGCGCTTGGTGAGCTGCCGCGCATAGGTTCGCAGTAGCTGATCGTTGAAGCGGCAACCGATGAAGAGAAATCTTCTGCCATTGCGCCGCTCTTTCACCACATCGGGGATCGGCGTCTGAATGTCGATCTCGGTCAGCACCTCGACATAGTCGGCGTCAGAGATCAGGAAGTTCCTGGCAGGCAGCACGCCGCCGTGCGGCTTGTAGAGGACCGTGGTCCAGCTCTGCGCCACAGCGCGATCGACCTCTCTGCCCTCTGCATCATAGAAGCGATACCAGCGGTCCTCGCCGATGCCGGCGCGGCAAATGCCCTGCACCTCGCCCCACCCCTCGTGCTTGCCAAGCGCCGCACGCATCGCGCCGTCATACCAGGCATCGACCATGACAGGCAGGGACAGCGCGGCGAGATGATGATGCAGTGGTGTCGGCTCGACCGGCGCAGCAAAGGCCTGCGCCACCAATGCCGTCACGGTGGAGCGATGCTTGTTGCTTTCGATGTGCTGCGCCGACGCCCAGACATTGCCGTTGGCCCGGCGCGGCAGCGCGACCTTGGTAGCGAAGAAGCCAGCCAAGGCCTCCGGCGTCATCGGCGCATCCGGTTTGGACAACGCGGTGAGACCAGGTCCGAGATAGGGAACAATGCTGCCGGCACGCAGCCTAGCCGCTACGTCAGTGAGAATCGCCTCCGCATCGGCCGCGTTGACAAAGTCGATTTGCGGGGTCACCTTCATCGGTCGTCGCCGCCCTCGCCGCGCTTTCGGGCATTGACCGTGATCGGCAGCGGCGTATCGCTCGCCATTTCGGGCAGATCGAGCACCCAGCCATTGGCTATTCTGATCCAGCCGCCCCACAGCGTCTCGTGCTCCGATTCAACGATCGGCTCCTCGAGATCTTTTTTCGGCACGTAAATCGACAGGCCCGCCTCCGGAGAGCGGCGAATCATGACTTTCATGAGATCAACTCGTGTATCGGGGCGAATTGCTGGTGGGATTGGGATGCTCTCGTGACATGGCGCGCAGGTGAGCCACGATGCCGGACAGTACGCGGACGACCTGATCGACTTCTTCGACGGTGGTTTCATGCGATAAGGAAAAGCGCACCGCGCCGCGCAGGCTCCTCGCCGGCACGTTCATGGCGCGCAGCACGTGCGACGGGTCCATTGAGCACGACCTGCAAGCTGATCCCAGCGAAGCAGCAATGCCCGCGCGATTGAGATGGTGGACGATTGCTTCGCCTTCGAGATCCTCGAAGGCAATGTTGGCCGTGTTCGGCAGCCGGTTGCTGACATCGCCGAGCGCCATGCAGTGGCCGTTGTGCAAAATCGCCTGCTCCAGGCGATCGCGCAACCCACCAATGCGAACGCGATCCGGCTCGAGCCGCTCCGCCGCAAGCTCTGCAGCTTTTCCAAGACCGACGATGCCGGGGATGTTCTCGGTTCCGCCGCGGCGCCTTCGTTCCTGTGCCCCGCCCCAGATCAGCGGTCTGAAATTTGTGCCTTGGCGTAAAAAGAGCGCGCCGGTCCCCTTGGGGCCGTGCAGCTTGTGCGCGGACAGCGATAGCATGTCGATAGCATTGTCCTTCAGGTCGATGGGCACCCTGCCTATGGCCTGCACGGCATCAGTGTGAAACAGCGCGCCTGCCGCACGCGCTAACCCGGCCAGAAACTCCACCGGGAAAATCGTGCCGGTCTCGTTGTTGGCCCACATAACCGACGCAATCGCCGTGCGTGGTCCAAGCGCCCAGCGAAAGGCCTCGACGTCGAGCCGTCCGCGCGAATCCACCGGGATCACGTGCGTCTTGATGCCCCTTGTCGCCAATTGCTCGACCAGCGTGAGGATGGCGGAATGCTCGACGGAGGTGGTGACGATCTCGTCGCGCCCTTCCTGGGTCGTAAGCGCGGAAAGGATGGCGGCGTTGTTGGACTCGGTCCCGCCGGAGGTGAAGACGATCTCATGATCGTGGGCGGCCCCCAGCAAACCCTGCAGGCTGCGGCGCGCCTCCCCCACCGCGCCCGCGATCTCGCTGCCGAAGGTATGGGTGGACGAGGCATTGCCGAACTGCTCCGTGAGGAACGGCAACATGGCTTGCAAGACACACGGATCTGTCCGCGTGGTCGCATTGTTGTCGAGATAGATCGGCACAAACGCCTCCTTCAATGCCGCGCATTGGCGGCGCCGGCGACCGGGATCAGGCGAACGAAGTCGCCGAGCCTTTCGACCAGCCGCGCCTGAATGCCTTCTAGCGTCGCGCTTGAAAGCTTGCAGAATACGCAGGCACCAGTCAGCTTGACCATGATCTTGCTCCCCTCGATCCCGACCAGCTGACAGTCGCCGCCGTCGCGTTGCAGATTCGGCTGGTTCGCGCCGTAGTTGCTCCCGACCGGTCTCAATGCTCGGCGGTTGCTTCAGTTGTTCCGGTTCGACCGGCATGCTTCGATTTCTCTTGTCATCAGCTGAAGGATTTGCCGCAAGAGCAGCTCGATTTGGCGTTCGGGTTGTCGAAGGTGAAGCCCGAGCCCTCGAGCGCCACCACGAAATCGATGGTCGTGCCGGCGAGGTGGTCATGGCTCTTGTTGTCTACGAACACCTTGACACCGTCGCGCTCGATCACGGTGTCGTCAGGCTTAGCCTCGTCGGCCAGGCTCAACCGGTATTTGAACCCGGCGCAGCCACTGGCCTCGACCATGATGCGCAGGCCGCTTGCCGGCTGCGCCGATGCTGAAATCGTGCTCTTGACCGCATTCACTGCGCTATCCGTCAGATTGATCATGGCTATCCTTTTTGCCTGGGTCGTTTGCATGGGAATTGGCAAGTCGCATGCCAGCGCGCCCGAGCTTGACATTGCTCACCTTTTCGAAATCGCGCCTGTTGGCTTTGCGACGCGTGTAGGGTTGCTGACAAAGGTCTTCGAGGGATTGCGGCGGCTTTGCGTGTCTTCTTTATGGATTTCGCCGATGAGCGTTACGAACGCGGCGGCAAACAATTTGCATTGCGTCTCCCGCCGCCGGAGTGTCCGGCGATTGTCTTGGATCGAGGGATGATTTTTCATGACTGCAATCGAGAACACCGCGCTAGGCCGGTTCGAGAAGGAGGGGCGCCTGCTCAATGCCATATTCAAAGGCGGGACCACCAAGCAGGGCCGGTTCGGCTTTCGCGGCGATATCGCCCTAAAATTCCAGGCCCAGGTCGCGGACGAGAAGCGGCCGCCCCACTATTCGATCGAGCAGGTACTGACGGTCGTGCAGGAAGGCGAAAGGAGCATTCCGGTGCTGGCCGGCTATCTGCACTGCTTCGCTTATCTTGCTGATGTCGCAAACGTTCTTGACGGCGCGCTAAGCCCTGATGGCAGCTACTTCATGTTTTGCAACAACATAGACCTGTTGGCGAAATACCGAATCAAGCTCGGTGGTATCACCTTCAACGTGCTGCCGTGCGATGAATCCACCGTTTGGAAGGAAATGATGTACCTGGCCGGGGTCGACAAGAATGACATCAAGAAGCTCGACGCGCCCGGCAAGCTCGACTACCTGCTCGACGCAACCAAGGATCTCGATGCGTCCTATGATGAGATCTCTTTCGAAGACGGGCTGAAGAGGATGGAACCTGTGAGAAACCGTAACGAGAACCGGCCGGTCTGAGCGCCGGCTTTAGCTTTAGCCAGAGGAATCCTCCTCGACAAGCCGAACGCCGGTAACGCAGATATCGCCGTCCAGCACCGTCAACGAGACCGGCGTGAGACTGCTGCCCTTGCACCGGCCGTCCACACAGCGGCCGGTGCCGAGCTCGAAGGTCGAGCCGTGCTTGCCGCACATCAGCCGGATGCCGCGTGGATCGAAAAACTGGTTGCATTCCCAGTCCAGATTGACGCCATTGTGCGGGCATTTGTTAAGATAGGCAAACACCCGCTTGCCCCAGCGCACCACGACAATGGGCCACGGCCTGTGGCTGCCGTCTTCGTCGACGATCATGAGGTGGAAGCCCATGGCGCGCTGGCTTGGAATATCGTTGAAGCCGCAGATTGCATAGGCGATATTCGGCTGCGTCCGCCGCTCGTTCATGACAAGAGAACCATCAATTGATCATCCTGCGATCAGCCTTGCAAAAATCGCGCAAAGTACCGGATCGCCTCACCTTCTTGGGAGTCCGGCGCGCGCCGTCGCAAACGAGAAGCCGCTCGATCATCGGACCAACGAGCTTGGTGGGATCAGGCACCGCTTGGCTGTTCAGGAATCGGATCGCAGCAGATCCAGAGCCATCTGGCCGCGCGCGTGGTTTCTGTTATTCGCTCAGGACCTTCTCAAGATCCAGCGCGGCGCTCTTTTCAGCTGGCAGGCTGTCAAGGTTCTGCATTCGCCATTTGACGGCCGGCAAATCGCGGGCACCGGGAACGCCCCGAGCAAATCTCATTCAGCATCGCCGCGCTCAATGAAATCAGGAATTTCCGATGCCTGTCTGGCATGTTGCCGACAATCTCCGCGACAGAGTTTTGCGTACGGCCAGCGGCTCATCTCGCGAAACGGACTTGGCAGTCATACCTTCGAAGCAGCGCACAAATTCCTGGCTGATATCCTTTTCGCTCCGCCTAGCACTTCATGCCATTGGGAGATTATGGCTGAGCATGTAGACAATGAAGGCAGTGCGCAGATCATCGCTGATACCTTATTTCCCAGCAGGTCGCGGACACCGAATAAATCGCGCGGATGCTGACGATCGAGCGCTGCAACAACTTACCTGCGTAAAGATCGCCCCTCCACAACTTGCGTCTCACCGCGTCGATCTCTGTTAAAGATTCTTCGCGCGGCTTGACCGGCAGGTACGTGAGGTCGATGTCGACTGAAAGGCGCGGCATGATGGAAGCCGACCTGAAGCATCCGCCATCGCATCAATCCCTCTTTGCGTCGTTGTGAAGTCGGGTGAGGTCGCCCGCTGTCGTGGAAACCTTAACCGTTTGTTTCATGTAGGAAGGCCGTCGGGTGTTTCGCCACGCGCATCGAATCGTGAAGTCTCTGGCGGCAATTCATCGAAGCCGGTCAGTTTGACGAGCCGGCAATAGCGTTCGGAAAGCGGGCCGATGATAAGGGAATTCCGGTCGGGGCCGCTGTCATATGCTGCGCCGACGACGGCTTCGATGGTTGAATGAAGGTCGTCGCCAAATGCGAAGCTTAATTTGCGTGGTGACACGTCGATTGCGTCGATGAACAGGGTTTCCGTCATGGTGTTCTTGATGACGAGGCACGCCGTCGCGTCGTGAGGCTGAAAGAAAATCGTCGGCTGCGATTTGTAAAGCCGGTCATAGATCAGGAATGCCGTTGACAGTATGCCGCCAATTCCGCCAACGAGCTGATTGCTTCTATTGGGTCGAAAGTCATTCCGCGAATTCCCCGTTAAACGCGACTATACAGCAAAAAGCCCGGCATGGTTGCGGGGCTTCGAGGTCGATAGAGCGCGTGCCGCGTCGCCTAGCCGCAGCAGCACGCCGCGACAGTCGCTTGGGATGGGGCGCTTACCGAAGTTAACTGCCTCTTGCGGCGCAAGTTTACGCTTATGGAGAGAGGCCGCAATTAAGCGGCCTCACTCCACATCGTGTCGTCTTCTTCATTTGTACGGTGCGTGGTCCGCACGCGGACCATTTCAATCGGTGCAATTCCCCCTTCGGGAAACGGCACAAAAACCATACTCGCAATGGCTTTAGGGTCGTACTCGCACGCGCCATCACTCAGCAACGCACAGACGTTGTGGCGCACAAGCTTTTCGCTAGCGCCGCCAACCCCATTATGGTCATTCTCCCAACGGGACACATGTTCTGCGGACAGGTCCATTGCTGCCGCAAAATCGGTTTGCTTCATGTCCAGCGCGCGCCGGATAAACCTCACTTCTTTACCAGTCAAACGCTCAGGAATCTGGGCGCGCGCCATTGCAGCAGCGCGGGTCAATCCCTGGACGTCCGGTATGCCAATCATTTCGTCGCCGCAAGCAGAGCAGCGCTGCACGACAACAGCATTCAAGACCTTGACGACCAAACCGCCCAAGTCTTCAACGTGCTCTGGCTTCACACTTCTCTCCATCAATCCATTCTTGCATTTGCAACGCATCTGACAGCCCTTTCACTCATTTCTTGTTCGCCCAAGTCGTGACGATCTTCACCTCTGCGACATCCTCGTAAGCCACGACTACAGCCGTTATTTTCCTCCCGTCGTTATCAGTCCCTTCTGCCCTCCATTCTTCTTCTCCGTTTTCTTTGTTCACCTCCACCAATGATACCGTACATCGCCCAAGCACGTTGATGACATCGAGTTTTTCGATGCCATCTTTCTTGCGCTCAATCTCAGCGTGGTTCGTGAAGAAGATCGTCCCTCGCCGCGCGATTCTACGCAGGCGACCGGCCTCGTTCTCAAATGCCATCGGCGAATGCCATAGCTGTTGTTGATCGCGCGTTCCATGGGCTTCAGTTGATCTAATGTCAAGTTATTCGTCCAGCTTACCCAGAATGCCAGTGGGCATCTAACAGGCAAAATGTGGCACTTCAGCAACATATCTGGATATATGGCCGTCAAATTGGTTGACAATAGGTCAAGTTTTCTTGACCCTTAGGTTCAATATTTTCGGGCGAAATCCGTTCCATGCACGGCGGCAGCGCTGACGGCCGACGCCAAGGCGGGCCAGCCGCGCCCGTCTCGTGAAACGCCCGGCGGCGGCCGACGCACTGGCGTGCTTCCTATTGGCTTGGCGGCCTATCGGCCGAACTGTCCCGTTAAGAAACGGTTAACCGTCCGCAAAAATTCCATACAAATTCCGAAAGATCAGTTGGCACGAAATTCAAGAAACCATTGTGCTGCAGGCATAACTTTAATTTTTAGAGCTTCAAAACAAGGGTGTCCGGCGTGTAGGAGATCCTGAGCGCCAGGTCGACGATGGCGTCGCGGAAACGGTAGGGATGGTTCACCGTCAGGATGGACTCGAAATCCTTCAGCGGGAGCTGATCGACGAACTCCTCGAAGAAGGCCTCCAGGCGGGTGCCGAGCGTCTTCGACTCCATGACCGTCCGCCTGATCCGCTTGAGGTCGGCGAGGATCGCCCGAAGGCTCTTGGTGAACTGGTCGGCCTGGTTGCGCGCCCCACGCACCGCGAGCGCGGCTTCGCGCTGCTTGCGATCGGTCACCTCGGGCGTGAGCTTCTCCATCGCCTCGAGGTTCAGAGGAATCTGGACGATCAGGCCGCCGAATCTTTGGGAGAGGTCCTTGTTCAGGCTCGCCTGTCGCTGGATCACCAGCATCGCCATGTCGACGGTGACCCGCAGGCCGTATTCCTCTTCCTCGAGCCCGCCCCAATCGACCAGACGCGAGTAGAGTTGTCGGGCCGAGCCGAGCGCCTGGTCGCCTTTCTCGGATGCGAAAGCGAGGGTCGGCTTTACGGATCCGGCGGCGGCCCGCCGAGATCACGTCCGGCAGCCCAAGTGAGCTATCGCGTCGTCGCAAAGCGCACTCATGATCAGCTTAACGATGTCATCTATTTGGTAGCCATCTTTAGAGCGGCTGGCATACAAATGCCTACCCATGAATAGAATCTCGTTTTGCTCCAAGACATGTAATTCCATTGCAGCTCGCCCCTCATTGATCGCAGCGAACTGAATCTCGGTAAAACATCCGATAGCAATCATCGGCACCCTCTCGCCTCTAGCAAGGCGCTCAAGGTGCTCCCTGATTGCCGCTTCCATTCCGGCGTAAAGTGGCTAACGCGATCGCTGTAAGGGAAGTCATAGCCTTAATTCCGATAAACGTGTTTTATGCAGTTCAACGCATAATGTCCATTTATGCGCCATTTGCTATATTGCGCTTTTATCGGATTTAGCGCATACTGGGTCGGAGTAAGAAATGACCGGCCTTGCCCGCACACCGAACCAGATCGGCAACCTGATCCGCCGCACTCGTAAGAAGCGGGGGCTCAGCCAGTCGCAGGTCGGCGCGCGGGCGGGCCTGCGGCAGGAGACAATCTCGCTCATCGAAACTGGCAATCCGGCAGCCAAGCTTGAAACCATCCTTGCGGTACTCGCGGCCCTAGACCTTGAGTTCCGGATCGTCCCGCGCACCAAAGGCACAGCCGCCGACCTTGAGGACATTTTCTGATGCCCCGGCGTCGCCGCCATGAGCCGCTGCGCGTGCTCCTCAACAACCGCCTCGTCGGCCTGATGAGCAAGGCGGCGACTGGCGCTATTGAATTCCGGTATGAGGCTGACTGGCTCGGATGGGAACATGCCCTGCCCGTCTCGCTCTCGCTGCCGCTGCGGGAGGATGCCTTCCGCGGCGAAGCCATCACGGCCGTCTTCGACAATCTGCTACCCGACTCCGACGCGCTCCGTCGCCGGGTAGCGCAAAGGGTCGGCGCTGCCGGGACCGACGCCTACAGCCTGCTCGCTGCCATCGGCAGGGACTGCGTCGGCGCCCTGCAATTCGTCGCCGACGATGATGATCATCATGATGATGATCACCATGGTGATGGTCGCACCATCGCCGGCGATGCCGTCGATGACGAAGCGATAGAAAAGCTCCTCAACGGGCTTGCCCAGACTCCGCTCGGGCTTACGCGCGACGATCATTTCCGGATTTCCGTGGCAGGAGCGCGGGAGAAAACGGCGCTGCTGCGGCACGGCGGCAAGTGGCTCAAGCCGCACGGCACCACGCCGACGACCCATATTTTCAAGACGCAGATCGGGGAGCTGCCCAACGGCATCGACCTTTCGAACAGCGTCGAGAATGAATACTACTGTCTGAGACTTGCCGCCGCCTCCGGCCTGCCGGTGAACCATGCCGAGATTGCGACTTTCGGTAAGACCACGGCGCTCGTCATCGAGCGCTTCGACCGGCGGTGGACGAAGGATGGCCGCCTGCTCCGCCTGCCGCAGGAGGACTGCTGTCAGGCCCTGTCGGTCCCGCCGACGCACAAATACCAGAGCGATGGCGGTCCTGGCATGGTGAAGCTTCTTGACCTGCTCAAAGGCAGCGACACGCCCGCTGATGATCAGGCGATGCTGCTCAGAGCGCAAATCTTCTTTTGGCTGATTGGCGCGACCGATGGCCATGCGAAGAATTTCAGCATCTTCATCACGTCTGGCGGCCGCTACCATCTGACACCGCTTTACGACGTGCTCACGGCACAGCCGAGCCTGGACACCGGTCAAATTCAGCGCAAGCAGATGAAGCTCGCAATGTCGGTAGGGACAAACAATCACTACAGGATTGCCGAAGTAGACGGCCGGCATTTCTTGCAGACAGGCGAAGCGGCGGGCGTACCGAAAAAGCTTGTTCAGGAATCAATCGAACGTGTCGCCCTTACCGCTGAAGCTGCGCTCGGCAAAATTGAAAGCGAGCTGCCAGAGGGCTTTCCCGAGGCAATCCATAATTCGGTGAAAACCGCGGCTATGCAGCGTCTGAGTTCATTGAAAGTGCACTAACAGAAAGATTACGGTTTGCGACCGGGGCGAACTGCATTTGCGCCGTATGGCGCTTGCGTCCGCACCAGCCGCCGTTGACCAGCACGCACGAAGTGGTCGCCGAAACGAAGACCTGCTGGATTGGATTCTGCGGCAACGCCCGGAATAGCGCCCTGGGTTGCCTGCGCCGCTAACTCCTCAGAACAGCTTGGCATTCAACCCGAATAGCTAGAGAGTGGCTTATCAAGCAAGCGTAGTTATGCGAACTTTTGATGGCCCAGATGAAGACGCCCCCTAGGCACCGCACGCCGCGAATGGGAGCGCGTCAGATCGAAGCGAGGGATCAGATCCTGGGGCGCGTGTACGGCGCCGATGGGCTGCTGCCGTCGTCCCGCGCCCTCGCCGGGAAACTCGGCGTGTCTCGCGGTACGGTGACGATCGCCTATGAGCAACTCGCGGCGGAAGGCTTCATTGAGATCCGCCATGGCGCACGACCGCGCGTTGCACAAGCTGTTGTCGAGAGGGGGCGCGTGCGCGCGACGTGGCGGCCATTGTCACGGAAGGTGCGACTGTCGGGCTACGGTGAGCGTTTGAGACAGGTCGCGCCGCGCTCGGAGGAGCAACCTCGCAACCTCCTCGCAAATTTTCGGTATGGTGACCTCTCACCTTCGGATTTCCCCGTGCTCGCCTGGAAAAGAGCCGCGGTCGCTGCAATGACACGGCGGCCCGCGAGATTGGCCTACAACGATCCTTGCGGCTCTCGACGGCTGCGGATGGCGCTGCAGGCCTATCTCTGGCGTCACCGTAAGCTATCACAGCTACGAAGTCGTCCTCCCAGTGATAACCGAATTCAGGGTTCATCGCGGCAGCACCTTAGAAAGAATCGCTCACGGCGCGAGAGTATTGATCGGGACCAAAGCATCTTTTATCAGACGAGATTCGAGCACTGACACAACCATTACCCTGAATGCGGTACGAGGCGGTAGCATTGCTGTTTCCTGCCAGGTATTCATGCCAAAAGATCAACCTCCGTCCGAGCCGCCAAAGCCGGGTCAAGTGCGATAGAATTCGACGTTGCTGGATCCTCTACCGTCTCGGTCGGAATGGTGTGGTGGAACCTACGGCACGGGCCGAAGAGCCACTCGGGGTGGGAATGAGCGTGGGTGAGGCCGAACAAACCGGCAGGACCTTTAGGAGCAAAACGGATCTTGGTGAGACAAGATTTAAGCTCTCGTGGTTCCTGGCAAACGCTAATGGATCAGTTTCTGAGGTTGGCGGCTATCCAGGGCCAAATTAAGACTGGATTCTCATCATTACGTCTGAGATTCATGGACACTTAAGGTCTGGGCATGGCGAAGGTGTCGAGCGGATTGACTTTAGCGCACGCAGAGACGGAACGGCTCGTTCGCGACAGCGGAATGAAGTTATTGGGGATTGGCGATATCCGATTCCATATGGCGCAGACATTTTGAGCCATCCGAGCCGGCATTTTCGCAGATTAGAATTTCGATACCCGTGGGCGACGAGGGCATGATTCTACACTGGGGTCGGCTCGGCACCCGCAAGCTGGCGGGAATGGAAGGCGCCGAGGGGCTCTATCCCCAAGCGCAGCACACGGAGAGTCCCTTCAGCGAAGCTTCGCCGTCCAACTCCCGCTTGCCTGCGGGAAAGGCGGACAGAGGCGCTGTCAAGCGGCTTCCGCTGCGGCGGGCTGGTGGGTCTGGCAGTTAGTCGGACAAACCCGGGCGCAGGCGCCGCAGCCGATACAAGCGCCCCGGTCATTCATCACCATAATCTTCTTTTCGATCTCACCGTCTTCGTCATCGTCGAGATCGACAAGATCGCCCTCCTCATTGATCCCCTTCAACGTCATGACGTCGCGACCGCAGACCTTGAAACAGCGGCCACAACCGATGCACTTCTTGGGATCAATTGAGATCAGGTAGTTCGGCGTCCAGTCGCGGCCGTCGCGCGTTGCAAATGACATGATCGGATACCCCTTTTTAGGCCTTTTCCAGCGCCTTGAGATCCTCGCGCTTGCGCTCGAGTTCGGCAAAGGCATCATGCGCCTTCTGCGCCACCGCCATGATCGAGGTCCAGTTGACGGGAAGTTCCTCCGACAAATCGTGCAGATCCATCTTGGCCTTCGTCGCCTTGACCGACAGCTTTCTTATTTCCGCTTTCAGCATTTCAAGGTCGCTCATGAGCTGCTCTCAATAGTTGGCCACGTCGGGAAATTTCCGGGTCATCTCGATGCCGCCTTCGACGTATTTGTCACCCTCGGCGGCGAGCTTTGCGAGATTGTCGAAGCCGAAGCGATGCACATCGCGCAGCTGCTTGTTCACCACGATCAGCCGGCCGCCGATCAGCACCATGCGGCCAAAGCCTTCGTGGTGCATCTTCAGCATCGGCTGGATCATCACACCGGTCGTCTTCTCGATCGAGAGCGCGACCGCATTGAAGAACAGCTCCAGCCGCCAGACCGTATCCGGATCGGGATCGCCGACGATCGGCAGCGCGCGCCGTTTCTCCTTGTCCAGAATATAGGGTTCGAGGAGATCGAGATCGCTCTTGCCGTCCCAGGCGCCATGGACGTCCTGGGCGCGCCAGATCTTGATCAGTTCCCTCACGAATGGCGCATCGAGCGCGCGATCGGTTTGCACGATATCCGCGGCTTCAGTCATGTCGTCCTCATTCTTCAAAATCGAGCGTGCGCTCCTGGTCCTTTGCCAGTGCCTTGCGCAGCCAGGGTGGCGGCGTACCCTTCAGCACGTGCTGAAGCTTCTCGACCAGCACCAGGATGTTCTCGGGCTTGTTCACCTTGATGGGATGTATATTGTTCGCCACTACCCGCGCGGCACCGGAGCCGCCGATGGCAGCGACATAGAGAATGGCGCAATCCTTGATTGCCTCGATCTTGGGCGCGAGCTTGTCCTCGTTGCCGTCTTCCTTGAGATCGCCGTAGAACTGAACCGCCTTCAGAAATACGTGCCCGCCCGGCCCAACATCATAGATCGCGATGTACTTGGCCCAGCCAAAGTGCGCATCGACGCGCCTCAAGTCTTGGGTAGCGAATGCGACCTTCATGCAATCGACCCCTCTGTTGCGTCGATGAAGCTACGGCGGCCGGGCTTTAAGGGCCGTCTTGAGGTCCGCCAGCTATCGGGCGTCGGCTGATGATTTTCCTCTCGGTCGGCGATCACGAGATTGGCGATATTGAAGATCACATCGCGCGTGCCGCGATAGCCGACGGATAGCTGGTGTCCCGCGCCGATCCGATCGAACATCGGAAATCCCGCGCGATAAAACGGAATCTTCAGCCGCGCCGCCGCTTGGCGGCCATGCGAATGCGTAATCAGCAGATCGCAATTCCTCGTCCTAGCAAGCTCTTCCAGATCCTCGAGATCGCCGATCAGCACCTCCTTGGTCCCGATCCGCTCCAGCACCGGCGACGGCGTGGTCGTCACGGCCGCCGTCACCTGCGCGCCCATCTCGTGAAGCATGCTGGACAGGTCGAACAGGAGGTCAGGCTCGGCACCGATCGCGAGCTTGCGGCCGCCGACATGGAAATGCGCGTCCAGCATCGCATCGCTGAGCTGGCCGCGCTGGCGCCGATATTTTGCTGGCACAGGGCGGCCACTGATGTCGCTCAGGAAAGCGATGAATTCATCGTTGGGGATGAGGCCGCACAGCCGCTCGAACAAGCGAAACGGCACCCCAGACTTCGCCTGCATGGCTTCTGCCGCCCGCCGCATCTGCGCACCGATGGCAATGGTCCAGCTGGACCGGCCCATGCCCGCGACTTCGTCAACCCCGATGCCACCAATGGTCGTTGGCGTAAACTCGTCCGGGATATGCCCGTCCAGCGATCCCGCGAGATCAGGCAGGAAGGATGGCTTCAGGCCGAAATCCTCCAGGATCGTCCTAAGTTCGTCGAGGTCACCCGGCGTCAGGTGACATCCGGGGAGGACATTCACCCGCGCGGGATCACGCTCCGCCCCGACCGCCGGCGCCTCCACCAGTACCTCGACCATGCATGCCACTGTCTTTCCCCACCCGTCCTGGAAGGCGTCCTTGAAATCGGGCGTGGAGACAAAGACAAGAGGAAATTTGGCAAGCTGCGGATGCTGCTCGCGGATCAGCTTGATGTAGCCGTCGACGTCATCGCCATTGGTTTCGGTCACTCCGGTCGAGCAGATCCCGATGATCTCCGGCTTGGCACGATTGTATATGTTGAGGATAGCCTTCTCGACATTTTCATAACCGCCGAGTACGGTCGCCACTTCGCTCATCGCAGTCGTCTGCAGCGGCACCGCCTCCTTGAAATGCCGCACGAACAGCGTGAGCCCGAAGGATGTGCACCCTTGCGAGCCGTGCAGAAGCGGCATCGCCCCACGCAGCCCCATGAAGGCGAATGCGCCGCCAATCGGCTGACTCATCTTCAGCGGGTTGACCGCGCAGGCCTTCTTCGGCGTGGTGACGATGGCCATGACGCCGTCCTATTCCGCGGCTTGCAGCATGGCAGGCGGCGAGGACACTGGCATGGTGGCCAGGATGTCCTCGATACGCCTCTTACAGCAGCCACCGAACGCGTTGGTGTGCTGTCTGACTGCCTCGACGCTGGTCAGGCCGTGCGAGCGGATTGCGTCCTCGATGGTTCCGAGATCGACTTCCTTGCAGAAGCAGACCTTTTTCGCGCGCCGGCTCGTCTCCGGATCGGCGGCAACCTCGGCGGCCTGCGCGTCCATCCGCGCCATCCCCTTGGTCTGCCGATTCTTGGCCACCTCCTCCCACGGCACTGGTCGACGCAGCTGCTCCCAGATCGGGTTGAACAGCGCTTTGTCGATCTCCTCGACCAGCTTCACCATACCGATGTAGCCCATATAAGCGTGGCAGCGCTCCTGGTTGATGTCGAGCCAGGGCATCGCCGCTTTCAGCGCAACGAACTGCGATTTGCCACCCGAGAGCATGATATCCGCTTTCGCGTCCTTAAGCATTTTGTATATCTCGCGCGGCGTCATGTCCTCGATCATGTGGGCATCCTGCCCCATCAGCTCCTTGATGCGCTCCTTGTCCTGTTTGGTGGATTTTTTGACGCTGGTGCCGACCAGCTCGAGCCCTGCCTCCTGCAGCGCCGCCACCACGGACCAGGACTTGACGCCGCCGGTGATCAGAAGTGCCCTCTTACCCGCAAACCGCGGCTTGTACCGTTCGATCGCGGCCAAGGCGCGCGCCTCCTCGCGTGCGATCACCGCCTCGGTGCGCTCGATCAGTTCGGAAGGCGCGCCGCGCTCGACTAACAGCCGGGCGATTTCGCGCAGCGAATCGCTAGAATCCTGGATGCCATAGAACGACCCTTCGAAAAACGGGATGCCGTAACGCTCCTCCATCTTGCGCGCGACATTGATCATCGCCTTCGAACATACCATCATGGCAACGCGCGCCCGGTGCGAAGAGGCGACTTCGCGATATTTGCCGTCCCCCGAGATGCAGGAGAGGATGCGGATACCGAGCTCGTCAAGCAGCGGCTTGACCTGCCAAAGCTCGCCGGAGAGGTTGTATTCGCCAATCAGGTTGATGTCGTAGGGCGTGGTGTAGTCCGGCTCTTGCGTGCCGATGACGTGCTCGAGCAAGGCCTCGCCGGCGAGCTTGTTGCCTAGGTTCTTGGGGCCGACGAAGCCCGGCGAATTTACGGGAATGACCGGCTTGCCGAGCTTTTGCGAAGCCGCCTTGCAAACCGCATTGATGTCGTCGCCGATCATGGCGGGAACGCAGGTCTGATAGACGAAGATGGCCGACGGGTTGTACTTGTTGATGATCTCTTTGATTGCCTTGTAGAGACGCTTCTCGCCCCCAAATACTATATCGGTTTCGTTCATGTCAGTGGTGAAGCCGGTCCGCCAGATGCTGGCGCCAGACGAAGCCGCACCGCGGTTGTCCCAGGAATTACCCTCGCAGGCGATCGGACCGTGCACCAGATGGGCGACGTCGGTAAAAGGCTGCAGCGCAATTTTGGCGCCGTCGAAGGCGCAGCCGCCTGCGGCGCCGCCCGGCTGCAGCTGCTTGGTGCAGCCCTTCTTGCGCTCGGCATCCGACTTGTTGGCGTTCTTGGCGCAGCCCGGCTCGTTGAACATCTCCTGGATCGTGGCCGATAGCGCACTCATCCGTCTCTCCTCTCAACCGAGCTTGTTCGCGAAGATCAGTCCATCGTGCGCTTAGGCCATCGCCGACGTTTGCCGGCGATGGCGCGCGCCGTTCGTCATCAACGAATGATGTCGAAGCTATAGTCGGTCTTGCCGGCAATGTTGGTCTTCTTGTCGATCTCGTCGAAGATCTTGTCGAGAATCTTCACCAGCACGTTCATGCCCCCCTGATAGCCCCACACCGGAGAGCGGTGATGGTGATGCCGATCGAAGATTGGGAAACCGATCCGGATCAGCGGCGTACCCGTGTCGCGCTCCAGATACTTGCCATAGGTGTTACCAATCAGGAAGTCGACAGGCTCGGTGAACAAGAGCGAGCGCATATGCCAGAGGTCTCGCGCCGGATAGGCATGGCAGTTCTGCCCAAACGGCGAGCTCCCAAACAACGCCTGCATTTTCTTCTCCCAGGCCTTGTTGCCGTTCGTGGACAGCACATGGATCGGCTCGGCGCCAAGCTCGAGCAGGAAGGCAGCCAACCCATAGCAGAGGTCTGGATCGCCATAGATCGCGAACTTCTTGCCGTGGATATGCGCGCTGGAGTCGGCCATCGCGTCGACCAAGCGGCCGCGTTCTCGTGCCAGTCCCTCCGGAATGTCCTTGCCACTGATGCGCGACAGCGCCATGAGAAACTCATCCGTTGCGGACACGCCCACCGGATAATTGAACGCCACCACCTCCTGGCCATGGGCGGCGATGAACGGCAGCGTCTTTTCCGTGCACCACTGCTGCATCGAGATCGTTGCCTTAGCGTGAACCGCGTTCGCGGCGTCTTCCAGAGTCGTGCCGCCGTCATACATCCGGAACTCGCCGTCGGTCGGTGTATCGAACACATCGGAATTATCGGCAAGAATGGTGTACTGGATGCCCATCAATTCGAAGATGCGCTTGATCTCGCGGATGTTGCCGACGGTGTAGCCGTCAAAGCCGCCGATGAGGTTGATCTTCTTGTTGGGCGCGCGCTCGAGTTTCGCGGCTGTCCCCGCCTTGCCGTCCCAGAAATGCTCGAGGATGCCCTTGAGCGCATTGTCGTACCCGGTGACGTGGCTGCCCACGAAGGCTGGCGTGTGCGCAAACGGCACATCGAAATCAGCTGGCACCGAGCCTTTTTCCTTGGACGTTTTGATAAAGGCGTTGAGGTCGTCTCCGATCACCTCCGCCATACAGGTGGTGGAGACCGCGATCATCTTGGGCTTATACATATTATAGCTGTTGGCGAGCCCATCGATCATGTTGTTCAGCCCGCCGAATACCGCCGCGTCCTCCGTCATCGACGAGGAGACGCAGGAGCTTGGCTCCTTGAAGTGCCGCGACAGATGGCTGCGGTAATAGGCCACGCAGCCTTGGGAGCCGTGCACGAAGGGCAGCGTGGCCTCGAAGCCAACCGAGGCGAACACCGCGCCCAGCGGCTGGCAGGCCTTGGCTGGGTTTACCGTCAGCGCTTCCCGCGCAAAATTCTTTTCGCGATATTCGGGCGTCTTCGCCCATTCCCTAATGCGTTCGACCTCCGCGGCATCGCGGGGATTCTCGAACATCTTCTTCTTGTTGGCCAGCATCTGCTGGTATTCCGGACCGCGGAATAGCTCGAAATGATCGAGCACGTGTTCTGCACTCTGCGCCATTGGTAGGATCCCTTCGAAAATCGTGATTAATGTCGGCTCCGGCTCTCAGCAGAGAGGCGGGCCACTCGAGTTATTCGGCAGCCAACAGCTTCGGCTTCGGGACGTCCTTCCACGGCGCCTTGGTCTTCTTCCAGATCGGTGAGTTGATGGCCATGTCCATGTCGCGCGCGAAGATCGCAAATCCATCATAGCCATGATACGGACCCGAATAGTCCCAGGAATGCATTTGGCGGAACGGCACGCCCATCTTCTGGAAGACATATTTTTCCTTGATGCCCGAGCCGACCAGGTCAGGCTGGACCTTCTCGACGAAGCGTTCGAACTCGTAGCCGGTAACGTCGTCGTAGATCAACGTGCCATCCTTGACATAGTGCTGGGCGGTGCGTTGGTAGTCATCATTGTGGCCGAACTCGTAGCCGGTGCCGACGACCTCCATGCCGAGATCTTCATAGGCGCCGATCACGTGGCGCGGACGCAGTCCGCCAACGAACAGCATCACGCTCTTGCCTTCCAGGCGCGGGCGATACTTAGCGATCACCGCGTCCACCAGCGGCTGATATTTTGCAATCACCCGCTCGGCACCCTCCTTGATCTTGTCGTCGAAATAGCCGGCGATCTTGCGCAGCGACTCCACGATCTTAGAGGGCCCGAAGAAGTTGTATTCGCACCAGGGAATGCCAAACTTCTCCTCCATGTGCCGCGAGATGTAGTTCATCGAGCGGTAGCAATGCAGCACGTTAAGCTTCGCCTTTGGCGTTGCCTCGAGCTCGGCCAGGGAACCGTCGCCGGACCACTGCGCGATAACGCGCAGGCCCATTTCCTCCAGCAGGATTCGGGATGACCACGCGTCGCCGCCGATATTGTAGTCGCCGATGATCGCGACATCATAGGGCGTCGGCTCGAACGTCGGCTTGCTCTCGGGCGTGACCTTGTCGAACACCCAATCGCGCACCGCGTCGTTGGCAATATGGTGACCGAGCGATTGTGACACGCCGCGGAAACCCTCGCAGCGGACCGGCACGATGGTCTTGCCCCCATATTCCTTCGACTTCGCCCTGGAGACCGCCTCGATGTCGTCGCCGATCAGGCCGATCGGGCATTCCGATTGGATGGTGATGCCGTTGTTGAGCGGGAACAGCTCCTGGATCTCGTCAATGACTTTGACGAGCTTCTTGTCGCCGCCGAACACGATATCCTTTTCCTGGAAGTCGGATGTGAACTGCAAGGTCACGAAACTATCGATGCCTGTCGTGCCGACGTAATAGTTACGCCGCGAGCCCCACGAGTACTGTCCACAGCCGACCGGACCATGGCTGATATGGATCATGTCCTTGATCGGTCCCCAGACCACACCTTTGGAGCCTGCGTAGGCGCAGCCGCGGATCGTCATCACGCCGGGGATGGATTTGAGGTTGGACTTGACTCCGCAGTCCGACTTGCCGACCTCGTGAACATTGAGGTGCTTGGCGCGCCGTTTTGCGGTCTTCTCCGGATAGACCTTCAGCACCTCCTGAATCAGCTCTTTGTTGCGGGCTTTGATTTCTGCGACGCTCTGGGTCGGGGCTAGACTCATGCTGATATCCTTCAAAGGTTTCCTGTTGCTACGGCGGCTCTCGGCCAAGAGTTTTGCAACGACCGTGCCAGCCGCGGCGTAAGCGCAAAAATCAGCGCAGTTGAAAGTAGATAGCCACGTTCGCGCGGGTAACCGGACCGTTGTTGCAAACCCGACATGGAGCGTGTCGACAGACGTGCTCGTTTGATCCTGTTCGAAATAAAACAAGGGCGGGCGCGCGTAATATTGCACCGCATTGCCCCACAAGGCCGCGAGAACATTGCGATACTTGGCGGGCCCGCTGCCGGAAATCGCACGTGACGAGGCGCCCCAGCTGCAAGGCTGCGTCAGCCAGTCTGGTTCACCATTGTTGCGAAGCCCGACCGCTGCTCACCTCGTTGGCGACGGTCGTGCGCACATTGCGCCTGGCCTCGTCGCCATCCTGATCCCAATGCTATTGGGCCGACCAGCCAGAGAGATCGTCGCGGCCGATCCGCAGGCGTTGCTCGAGTGCCTTGAGCACCTCAAGCCACAGCGCTCGTACGATTTCCGCTCTATGGTCTTCATGCGCGTCGACGCCCAGGCCGCCCTAGCTGATGCGCCTTAACGCACTAGGGGCTGTTGATGGGGTGCGATCCGATGTTGCATCCAGGTTGCCCGGCGTGCTTCACATCCGGCTCCATCTACCGGACAACTGACCTCGGTTAGACTAGCACAGAATTAGAAGCTTCGGGTCAGGGAAACGCGAGAGTAGCATGTCATCCCATTCTGAAGATCTCCTTTTGGCGGCGCTGGCTTATCACCGGCTGCCACGACCCGGTAAGCTCGAAATCCAGGCGATCAAGC
Source organism: Bradyrhizobium valentinum (assembly GCF_001440405.1). Taxonomy (GTDB): domain Bacteria; phylum Pseudomonadota; class Alphaproteobacteria; order Rhizobiales; family Xanthobacteraceae; genus Bradyrhizobium; species Bradyrhizobium valentinum. Next base: position 46,638 of record NZ_LLXX01000122.1, on the reverse strand, counting down.
CGCTCGTCAACCAGCGCGACCTTGCGCTCGCTTATTCGCCCGGCGTTGCCGCCGCCTGCACCGAAATCGCCAAAGACCCCGCTGAGGCCGCCTCGCTGACGGCGCGTGGCAATTTGGTCGCCGTGGTCAGTAACGGCAGCGCCGTGCTCGGCCTCGGCAACATCGGCCCGCTGGCGTCCAAGCCCGTCATGGAGGGCAAGGCGGTCCTGTTCAAAAAATTCGCAGGGATCGACGTCTTCGACATCGAAATCGCCGCCGACACCATCGAGCGCGTAGTCGAGACGGTGGCGGCGCTGGAGCCGACCTTCGGCGGCATCAATCTCGAGGATATCAAGGGACCGGAGTGTTTTGAGATCGAGGCGCAGCTCAAGGAGCGCATGAAGATCCCGGTGTTCCACGACGACCAGCATGGCACCGCCATCATCGTTGGAGCCGCCATCGTCAATGCGCTGTTGCTGAACGGCAAGAAGCTGCCCGATGTGAAGATCGTCTGTTCGGGCGCCGGCGCTGCGGCGATCGCGTGCCTGAATCTCCTGGTCTCGC
>NZ_LLXX01000122.1:18398-46085 GCF_001440405.1 Bradyrhizobium valentinum | reverse complement strand
GGCGCGCAGCGCAAGAACATCTGGGTCTGCGACATCGACGGCGTGGTGCATGAGGGCCGCAACACGCTGATGGACCGCTGGAAGGCGGTCTATGCGCAGAAGACCAGCGCGCGCGTGCTGGCGGACGTGATCGGCGGCGCCGATATCTTCCTGGGGCTATCGGCACCCAACGTGTTGAAGCCCGAGATGGTCCAGTCGATGGCCGACCAGCCGCTGGTGATGGCGCTGGCCAATCCGAACCCGGAAATCATGCCGGACGAGGCGCGGAAGGCGCGGCCCGACGCGATGATCTGCACCGGGCGTTCCGACTTCCCGAACCAGGTCAACAACGTCCTGTGCTTTCCGTTCATCTTCCGCGGCGCGCTCGACGTCGGCGCCACCGGGATCAACGAGGAAATGAAACATGCGGCCGTCGAGGCGATCGCGCAGCTCGCGCGCGATCCGCCGTCGGATGCGGTGGCGCGCGGGTTTGACAGCGGCGAGACGCAAGGTTTTGGGCCGGGATCGCTGATTCCGAGCCCGTTCGATCCACGGCTGATCCTGCGCATCGCGCCCGCGGTGGCGAGGGCCGCGATGGAATCCGGCGTGGCGACGCGCCCGATCAAGAATTTCGACGAATATACCGCGCTGCTCGAACGCTTTGCGTTCCGCTCCGGCCTTGTCATGAAGCCGGTGTTCGCCAAGGCCAAGACCCAGCCGGTCCGCGTGATCTATGCCGAGGGCGAGGACGAGCGCGTGCTCCGCGCGACGCAGGTCGTGCTCGAGGAAAAACTGGCGCGGCCGATTTTGGTGGGGCGTCCCTCGGTCGTCGAGGCGAGGCTTAAGCGGTTCGGCCTCTCGATCAAGGCCGGACAGGATTTCGACCTCGTCAATCCCGAGGACGATCCGCGCTATCGCTCCTATGTGCAGACCTATATCGACGTCGCCGGACGGCGCGGCGTCACGCCCGAGGCCGCACGTACCGTGGTCCGCACCAACAACACCGTGATCGCAGCCCTTGCGGTGGTCCGCGGCGAGGCCGATGCGATGCTCTGCGGCGTCGAAGGCCGCTATATGAGCCATCTGCGCCACGTCCGCGAGATCGTCGGCTTCCTTCCCGGCGTCAGTGATTTCGCGGCGCTGTCGATGATGATCACCAGCAAGGGTTCCTATTTCATCGCCGATACCCAGGTGCGGCCCAACCCGAGCGCCGAAGAGCTCGCGGAGATGGCTTCGCTTGCGGCGATCCATGTGCATCGGTTCAACATGAAGCCGCGCGTCGCGTTCGTGTCACATTCCGACTTCGGCAGCTACGACAGCGACGCCTCGCGCAAAATGCGCCGTGCCACCGCGCTCCTGAAGGAAAAGCACCCGGAGATCGAGGCCGACGGCGAGATGCAGGGCGATACCGCGCTCTCGGCGGCTGCGCGCAAACTCGTGCTGCCGCATTCCAAGCTCGAAGGCGACGCTAATATCCTGATCATGCCGAGCCTCGACACCGCCAACGTCGCCTACCAGATGATCAAGACGCTGGCGGACGCGCTGCCGGTGGGACCGATCCTGATCGGCCCGGCACGCCCGGCGCATATCCTCACATCGGGGGTGACGGCGCGCGGCGTGCTCAACATGACGGCGGTTGCCGCCGTCGAAGCCCAGGAGTGCGCCGGCCGCCCGCAACTCGGCTAATTGAAGGCGGTCGCCTTCCGGGCGCAGGCGGATTCGATTTGATCGCGGAGAGCGGAACGACCATAATCGTTCCGCACAGGTCATGCTGAAAACATTGCGCTTCGCTTTCACGCCGACCGCGATCAATCCGGAGGAAATATTGATGCCGTCCGCCAGGTCCGCCACCACGTGCAGATGCGCAAAATTAGCCTCATCACCGACCGAGACGATCACCGCAGCATTGGCCTGGTAGGTGCCAGCGCCTTCGGCCGCCACAAAGCTTTCGACCACGGCCGCCTGCACGCCCGCGCCAAGCCTCAGATGCGAGCGCGTGAAGCTCGATGCCGACGATGTGGCTACGACATGGACGATTGCATCGGCCGGGACAGCACGGCGCCGGCGGCGACCGTGATGATCACGCCGTCGGTCACCATCGCGGCATTGAGCGAGATCACCGCATCCGTCGTCGCGGTCAGCAGCAGGTCGCCTCGCTCCTCGTTGGCCGGATTCTCCAGAACTTCACGCAGCGTGCGCACCTCGACGCCGTGGCCCAGCTCGGGGACGTCGGAGAGATCGCGCGCGAACACCCCATCGACCAGCACCAGCTTCGTCGCGCCTTCGATCGCCGTCTGCGCGACCGCGGCTTTCGCCCGCGCCAGCGCGGCGGCATCGGGCGCGGCAGCGGCGCCACCTCGCGCACCAGCGCACGCAGGTCCGTGTACTTCCACTCCTCGATATGCCGATGCGGCAGGTCTGCACGCTCATAGGCCTTGAACGCCTTGGCGCGCGCCTCCGCGACAGCGCCCGCGCCGGGCAACCGGCTGTGGGCATTGGCAAACACATTGCCGACCGCACGTCCGGTATCGGCTTTTGCCAGAACCAGGTTCATCGAAAGCTCCTTACGCGCTTAGGCCACGTCCTCGAACTGGGCGTACCCGGCGGTCTCGAGTTCCAGCGCGAGCTGCTGGTCGCCGCTCTTCACGACGCGCCCTTTCGACATCACGTGCACAACGTTAGGCACGATGTAGTTCAGGAGTCGCTGATAGTGGGTGATGACGATCATCGCCCGATGCGGCGAGCGCAGCGCGTTGACGCCATCGGCAGCTATCCTGAGCGCGTCGATATCGAGGCCGGAATCCATTTCATCGAGGATGCAGACGGCAGGCTCGAACAGCGCCATCTGCAAGATCTCGTTGCGCTTCTTCTCGCCGCCGGAAAAGCCGGCATTGACGCCGCGCTTGAGCATGTCCTGCGGGATGTTGAGCGACTTTGCGACTTCGCGCACCTTCTTAAGAAAGTCGGGCTTCGAGAACTCGCTCTCGCCACGCGCCTTGCGCTGAGCGTTCAGCGCGGTGCGCAGGAAGTTCATGGTGGCGACGCCAGGGATTTCGACCGGATACTGGAACGCCGGGAACACGCCCTTGGCGGCGCGCTCGTCCGGCTCCATCTCCAGGAGGTCTTCGCCCCGGAACAGGATCTGGCCATCGGTTACTTCATAGCCTGGCTTGCCCGCGATGACGTGCGACAGCGTCGATTTGCCGGAACCGTTCGGTCCCATGATTGCGTGCACTTCGCCCGGATTCACGGTGAGCGTCAGCCCGTGGAGAATTTCGCGATCCTCGACACGGACTTTCAGATCTTTCACTTCAAGCCATGACATATTATTTTTCCGTTTTCACCCCTCGTCCTGAAGAGCGCCGGCAGGCGCGTCTCGAAGGACGTGGCCACAATCTTTCCTCTCATCCTTCGAGACGGCCGCTGCGCGGCCTCCTCAAGATGAGGTCACTATCCAACCGAACCTTCGAGGAAGATCGAGATCAGCTTCTGCGCCTCAACCGCGAACTCCATGGGCAGTTGCTGCAGCACGTCCTTCACAAAGCCGTTGAGCACGAGGCCGACGGCTTCCTCCTGGCTGAGGCCGCGCTGGGTGCAATAGAACAGCACGTCCTCGGAGATCTTTGACGTCGTCGCTTCATGCTCGAAGATCGCGAACAAGTTCTTCGCCTCGACGTAAGGCACGGTATGCGCGCCGCATTTGTCGCCGATCAGGAGCGAGTCGCAGGCGGTGAAATTGCGCGCGCCGGTCGCCTTGCGGAGCGGTGACAAGCCCGCGATAGGTGTTCTGCGAGACGCCGGCCGCGATGCCCTTGGAGATGATCCGGCTGGTCGTGTTCTTGCCGAGATGGATCATCTTGGTGCCGCTATCGACCTGCTGGTGACCGTTCGAGATCGCGATCGAGTAGAACTCGCCGCGTGAATTGTCGCCGCGCAGGATGCAACTCGGATATTTCCAGGTGATCGCCGAACCGGTTTCGACCCGGGTCCAGGAGATTTTTGAATTGTTGCCACGGCAGTCGCCACGCTTGGTGACGAAATTGTAGATGCCGCCTTTTCCTTCGGAATTGCCGGGGTACCAGTTCTGCACCGTCGAATATTTGATTTCGGCGTCATCGAGCGTGACCAGTTCGACCGCGGCGGCATGGAGCTGGTTCTCGTCGCGCTGCGGTGCGGTGCAGCCTTCGAGGTAGCTGACGTAAGACCCCTTGTCGGCGATGATCAGCGTGCGCTCGAACTGGCCGGTGTTGCGCTCGTTGATGCGGAAGTATGTCGACAGCTCCATCGGGCAGCGCACGCCCGCCGGCACGTAGACGAACGAGCCGTCGGAGAACACCGCCGAGTTCAGCGTCGCGACGTAATTGTCCGAGGTCGGCACGACCGAACCGAGGTACTTCTGCACCAGCTCGGGGTGCTCGCGAATCGCCTCCGAGATCGGCATGAAGATCACGCCCGCGGCCTTCAGCTCCTTCTGGAACGTGGTCGCGACCGAAACCGAGTCGAACACCGCGTCGACCGCGATCTTGCGATTGGCCGACGGCTCGCCGCCGGGCGGGGGCTCGACACCTTCGAGAATGGCGACTTCACGCAGGGGGATGCCGAGCTTCTCGTAGGTCTTGAGGATTTCAGGATCGATTTCGTCGATCGAGGACAGCGTCTTCTTCGGCTTCGGCGCCGCGTAGTAGTGAATGTCCTGGTAGTCGATCTTGGGGTAGTTGACGCGCGCCCAGTCGGCTCGGTCATGGTCAGCCAGCGGCGATAGGCCTCCAACCGCCATTCCAGCATCCAGGCCGGCTCGTTCTTCTTCGCGGAAATGAAGCGGACGGTGTCTTCCGACAGACCCTTGGGGCCTTTTCCGATTCAATGACCGTCTCGAATCCATATCGATACTGGTCGACGTCGATGCGGCGCACCCGGTCGATCGTCTCCCGTACGGCTACCATTGCCCGCTCCGCAAGGACAACTCCGCCCATTTCCGACGAGGGCTGCGCCGTTCCTGCTTCGATGCATAGGCGATCGCGCAAGCCGCACGCAGTTCGAGGCCGGCGATCAGGCCAATCGGGCGACCGATCAGAGAAGTTACCGCCGCCGAGAGAGTCTCAATCTTGCTGCGCGTCACGGCCCCACTCATCGGCCGCTCTTCTATGCCTGCACGCATGTGTCGGGCATCGGGCAGACAACAGCGCATTGCGGCGCGTCAAAATGATCCTCGCATTGGGTGCACTTCTTCGGATCGATTACATAGATGTCGTTCTTGAGGCCGATTGCTGCGTTGGGGCATTCGAACTCACACGCGCCGCAGACGGTGCACTGGGAGGCGATTATCTTGTAAGCCATAAACTCCGATTCCTTGGGCGGGCGACGCGGGACGGCTTCTTTCTTTCAAGGCTCGTGCCAAAGGCCGAGCTTTGATTTATCTCGGCTATTTTCCTGTCTCTCGCGTGTCCTGGGCCAGACACCGTGTCGCGACCACGACACTCGGCTCACACGCACCTGATATGAATGCCGTACTTCTTGAGCGCGTAGCTGGTCTGGCATGGGGTTAACCCGAGGCGGCGAATCGCCTTCCGCCCGCGCCCAGCCCGACTTCTCCATGCCCGCGATAACGGTGTCGCGGTCGGCATTTTCGCTCCGCTCCCCGACGCTGATGCCATGGTAGAGGTCTGCGCGGAACTTGTTTCGCGCCACCGCCTTTGGAGATTGCGGTTAATGGCATCAGTGACAGTACGGCGACCTTGATAGTCTCTTGTCGCCGACGCGCTGGAGTCCCTGCTCCTGCAGGAGACAGAGCAGCTTCTGGAAGTGTGGCGAGATCTCACCGATCTCGTCGAGAAACGGCGTTGCCATCTCAGCCATTCGATATTCCTTGAGCGAGTTCAGCGCTCCGATGAAGACCTCTTCTCTTGGGCGGACAATTGCGATCCAGCACCGTCTCAGGCAGCGGGGGCGACAGCTCGTGCACGCGTGGCGACCAGTTCCTTGCCGGTCGCGGAACGCCCCGCAACAGTACGATCGTCTTGGACTTGGCAACGACCGCGATCTTCTCGATCTGGCCGCAGTGACGGTGCTGATGACGCTTGAAATGGACCTTCTTGCCGTCGCGGGTGGGCTTCAGCTCTGACAGCCTCTTCTGTAGCCCCGACCGCGGCGCCAACAATTGCCCGCAGTCGCGCGCGAGCAGGCAATGCAGCTTCACGGTTGGCCGACCAGATTGGCTATGATGGCTAGAGGGCGGCCGTCGGAATCGATCGATCGTCCAGCACCCGATCTACCCGCAACCGTTGCACCATTGCGAAGTGAACGATGCGCGCATCTTTGAACGCGCCGAGTGCATCCATATTGTCGGGGCCAAACACCGGATGTGCGGCGATCGCAAAAAACATTGGCCCTTATCTGCTTATTTCCTGCAAGGTTTTAGGCCAGCGTAAGCGACGCGATAGCCCTCGGACTTTTGCGCAACGTCGCGTTCGCAACAGATTGACGGATTTGAGACAAGCCGAGGGTTTGCTTTCGGACAGAAAGCGCGTGCTGCACGCCCGCCTGTGATCCGGCGCAAGATGGCCTTTCATGACGCGCTGTTTGCCGACACCGCGCAGATGGAAGATGTCGTCGGTGAGCGCGTCCATGATGCCATGCAGATGCTTAAAGCGGTTCGCGCCGACTGCAGTAGGCGGGGACAGGTCCTCGTCTCCATGTCGCAGACGAAACCCGACCGGGCAGGATCGGCATCGTCGACGGAGACGGATGGATCGATTGCTGCCGACGCCATTGCGAACCGGCTGGTGATCTAGGCGCGGAAACGCTTTGTCTACTCAAACTTCGCCGGCCGTTGGCGGGCGCCAGTCGAAATCGGCACGCGCATCTACAAGGATCTCGTAATCGGCCATCTCCGGCGTGCCGGTGGTGGCCTCGCGGGACGGTGTGCTGCGCGGCATCTCCCGTCACGGCAGCGATGTTCGTTCCGGTGTCAAGCTCTTGGAGATCGATCCGCGCGGCCGGTTGGCGCAATGGACTGGCATCGACAGCCGCGGCCGGGCGGCACAGGCTCCGAATTGACCACACAGCCTCAACGTCAAAGGAAATGTGGTTGCTAAGAGCCGTTCAAAGGCGGAACGCAGTTCAAGCAGGCGCTTCTCAACGACTTTTCGCTCCGCATCAGGCAGCTCGGTTTGAAGCAATCTACGACAACGCCAAATGTCGTTCCGCACGGATTTGATCTCACTTAAGCTATCATCAATCGAAGTCATCCCGGATGCCTACTCAGTTTGGAACTACTGACCAATCGTGCCATTCTTCAGCCAGGGGCAGTACATTTGCCTCGCGGCTCGATCGCGAATGATTCGGTGTGCGCGAGGCATGCATCGATCGATGCCACCTCATCGCAGCGTGTCTGTCGATAGAACGCTGCGGCTCGTCAGCAGCAGTGCAGTCAGGCCTGCTGAAACGAGGCCGCCGCGTGGCCAATCCCCCGCGTGGCGGCGGGCCGTTCTTCTCGTCCAGCTGCTTCAGCGCCGCCAGCATGTCGTCCAGATACAGTCGATGCAGGATAAGCGTTACCTCGCGAAGCGCCGGGGAGAATTGACCATACATATCCAAGGGCCATGACGATAGGATTACGCGCTTCTCGTCTGAAAAAAAGGAGGCATCGTTCAGCACATCTTCGGATGAACCGTAGTGCGAGTGCGATACCGGGTGGATTTTGGGCTGGCACTGTGGTGAGCGGCAAGGGAACTGACTGTACCGAAAACTTCGCGCGTTGAGCGACGCGGAGGCAGCCAGCGCATCGAATTCTTCTCTGGACTGGATGTCGACATGGACGAGACGATCTGGTGGTGGACGAAGGTAAAGCTGTTGGCTGATCGGGACGCCATCGAAAGAGCATCGAAGCCATTCCTTGGCCGGCTACGCGCCGCCCCCGGGGTGCCTGAGCGCTCCGGTCTTCCACTAAATGAACTGAGCTCCCCAAGAGCGCGATGAGGGGCCTGGACGCTCTCGACCAATTAGAAGTTGAGATCTATTCTGGCTTCCGAGCATCCTGGCCATCGTCGATGACTTCACGCGCGAACGTCTTGCTTATCGTTGATACGTTCGTCGCCAGTCTTGCGGGTCGCGCGCGAGCTCAACGCTGTGATTGCATTCCACGTTTGTCCAGCAATGATCGTCCCCCGCGGCACCGAGCTCACCAGCATGGCAACGGGCTGGTCGCAGCACCGGCAGATCGAGTGGCACTACATCCCAGCGAGCCGCAGTGATTCCTTCGTCGAACTGTCACATGACCTCATCATATCTCCTGTATTCGTCGGTGTGACCGTCCCCAACCCGACTGCCACACTCACTCGACGGAAGGGGCCATCGGGTGCCGAGTTCTATGTTTTTTTTTGGAAACACTGGCTGGGTAGGCCGGAGCCCGCATGAACACGTTCTATTTTGTGGAGTAGCATCATGACGCCTGCAAAATCCGCGCAAAATAAAGTATGTGCTGAGTTGAGCGGTGTTTTGGAGCATGCTGTCCGGATAGTGCCCGAAGCGAGGCGGACGTCTTCGTTGAAGGCATGCCTTGCCGTGAAGGTCTCAACTCTGGCCGCAGGGGGTGAATCGGATCCAACTATCTTGGCGCGTGTCGCGGTGCGGACAATGCAGGAATCCTGTCGTAGCTGCTACGGATGTGAAGGGTGGTGACCTGCGCGCGATATCTTGCGTATCGCCCGCGCACTTGAACTGCTTCACTGGCGGCCGAAGGCGGATTCGCCCCGGTAATCGGTCCCGCAACAGCGATGGTGTGATTTCCTGGGGTCGTCAGGATCGCTTTGGTCTTGGGTTCGCGGCCTCAAAGTCCAGATCATTTTCCTGCCGGCAGCGATTGCAAAGCTCGTCATCAATAATATGCGAAGGCGAGCGCTGGCGACAGAAGATCGCACTATCAGCGTGGCTTCTGCCGCGTTGATTGATCAGCGACGCAGTCACTCTCGCATTCGCGCCGATTAACCCGCTCTTGCAAATCTCGAAGCCTCTCAGTGCGATTGCCATCCATGTCGAACCAAAACGTCGGCTAGCTCGCCGCTGGCCTTGACGTCGACCAATTGCCCTCCCCTGCCCGCGTCCGGCAGCTGGTAGGTGCCGTGGGAAAGTCCTGCAGGAACGGCGAAACAGAAATCAGGTCGCTGCGTGATATGCCTCTGAACCGCTTACCGGGTGGGACGATTCCGGACGACTTACGGCCGGTTTGGCGGCGTCCAGGGCGGGGCAGAGTCGGCATCGTCACGCAACTCGTGCGCTGTGCGCGCATTCAAATCAACCAGTGACTCAAGGCCGCCGTAGATGTCTGGCGACGGGCCCTGGCAGACGACGACGGTCCGGCGAGGTTCCAGCGCCGGCGCAGACTGAGCATCGTCACGCAAATCGTGCGCTGTGGGCCCATTCAAATCAACCAGTGACTCAAGACCGCCGTGGATGTCTGGCGACGGAGCCCTGACAGACGGTCCGGCGAGGTCCAGCGCGGGCGCAGGGTGAGCATCGTCACGCAAATCGTACGGTGTGGGCGCATTCAGGTGAACCAGTGGCTCAAGACCGCCATAGATGTCTGACAACGGAGCCCCGACAGAAGGGTCCTGATCGCCCTCCATTGCGGCAAACCCGATTGCTCGCGGCCTTGCAACCCCAGCGCCTGGTCCGCGTCGACCGTTTGTAGGTAGTTCCGAAGGATCGCCAAATCCCCGTCCATTAGTGTTCGATTTCGACCCGATCCCCTGAACACCGTAACGTCTTCCTGAAACGCGTACTGGTGCCGCTGACTGCCGTTGAGCCGGCCAACGAGCTCCCCCTATTCTCCTTTTTCAGCCAGTCACTGAGCGCGCGAAGACGGGTAGCCCGCATATGAATAGGCCTCCTCTGCTCACCAGTCGAGGCTCCAACGTCGCGCGCGGCGTGCCACAACGCCTCGTTGATCAGGCGGGCATCTAGGGGATAGGGATCTAGGGCGCGAGGGGCTCGACCGAGTAGGTCGTCTAGCGTCGGGAGTGTCCCGGGCAGGAGCTTGTTCACCGACGACACGACACTCCGGGGACCACCACCATTGGTGATATAGTCCCGCATATCGGCCACAAGGGAATCGTGGTCAAGCCGGCCCGCTATTGGAGCCCTATTGTTCTAGCGAAGCCAGATGCTTAGATCTTGTACATCAGTTCGCGCGTTCGTGACGCAACGCTCGGGTACGCCTTTGTCGCGGGCTGCTGGCTTGGCTTCGCGAATAAGCGCCACGTCCTCCCCAAAAGGCCTGGCTGTAGCCGCGCCTGGGCCTGCCCGAGCCCGAACCGTCTCGCAGTCCGCTCACGCGCTCTTCAAAGCTGGCTTGCAGGCTCGCCGCCCCGATCCGCGGCATCCAAAAGCTGCTCCTGGTCGACACTCTGCGCGGGCCAGTGGGCGGCTGAACCCATTCCCTGCCAAAGCTCCGGCGCATCGAATCTGTCGGCCAGCACCGGGCCGCCCCGATCCGCGGCACTACCCAAAAGCTGTTCCTGACCGAAACTTTGCACGGGCGCATGGGCCGCCGGCCCTAATGGCAACCGCGAACTGCCTCCCTCCTCGCGCGAAGTGCGCTGCCCGCGCTCTCGCGGTACTCACGAAGCCTGTTCAACGCATAGATGAGTTTGTTGTCGCTCGGAAACAACCTCTTAGCGTGGCCGACCAGCGAATCGTGACCGAGATAGCAATCGAGGAAGGCCGGAGTGCTGCAGATAACTTGCGAAGATTGCTAGAATAATTTTCGGCGGTTTTCCGGTCGATCGCTCGACCAAAGCCTGCTTCGGCCGCCGCCCTGATGAGGCGGTCATCTTCTTTGGAAGCGCGATAATGTGTTGTAATGGGGCGAGCGGCGGCACCGGACTCACGATATCGACTAAGCATTGACAACGCGGGGACGATTACCTTGTCTTTCGGAAACAGCCGTTTAGCGCGATCGAGCAACGACTCGTCATCGAGCATAGCAATAGTTTGGCCAGAACGCTTGAGCACATCAGCCAATTTGCGAAGATGATGATCATAAATGCCGACGGTGACGGTGCTCGGCGGCGTCCCCCGATCACGGGCTGCATCGGCCGCTGCTTGGATGAGGCGATCGTTTTCCTCAGAGATATCGAAAACTCTCTGTCGGGATTAACGGCATCCATCTGAGGCAGCTCGTCCAAATGCTGCGCAAAATCCACTTGCTGCTGTTGCGGCTGTTGGACCGTGGAGTTGTAGGCAGCAAACTCTCTGTCGAACGGATTGATTTTGTTAAATGGGGCCATGTTCCCGTCCGATTGGAGCCGTTTCGCATATCTGAGCAGCGCGTTCGCTCTCGACCTCCCACGCTACTATCGTTAGCTTTTGAGAAGCTGACGCGGTTTAGAGAAAATAGAATATGAGCCAATGGCCAAAGCGTTCTTTCTGCGGGTGCAGCAGGATCGGTGTCTGCCGAAGAAAGGTTCCTATGAGCATGAGAGAGTTTTGAGTCGGGAAGGTGAAAGCAATTGCAACCTCCGTTTGCCGCTCCGCTAGCAGCCCAGTACGGGGCAGCGGATCGCCCTATGGCCGTGCCGGCCATCATGCTGAAGTCGAAATCAAAATGATGAGCCTTGCCCGGCCGATGCTTGCGCTGCGGCTGAGCTCGGTAGATCTTTCGGGTGCCTGGGCCGCAGGCGCCGCAGCGAGCCACGACGGCGAGCGCGACTAGAAAGGAGAGAGCCCTATCGCCCCCACGGCTCTGACATCCTGTAGTGGTACTGTTGCAGGCTACGAGTCGTCCGCTTCGTGGCGGAGGGTGGATCCGCGCCGCCGATGCAGGTTCGTGGGGCGCTCTCCTCCGCAGTGATGGCAGCTGAGCGGGAAGCGATCGAAAAAGTTTGGGCGTCAGTGGCATTCCTTCTCTGACTCGTCAGCTTCTCGAAAGCCGCCCCCCTTACAAAAATAGGACCGATGCACCTATGCTCGCGGGGAACACAATGAATATCGATACACCGAACACTGCAGAAGACTCCGTTCAAGCTTACGGTCTCCTGCGGCAGCATCAACGGGCGCCGGAACAGCCGGACGACCTGAGCGGACAAACCAGGTCACCAGCACACCCGTCCGCGGACCAAGCGAACTTTGAGCAGCAGCTAAGTGACCTTCGGCCAATCCACCAAACGTCTGATTCAGCTACCGCTTTGACAGATTCCGAAGTTGGATCGCCCTCGATCATGACGAAAGGCAATCTGGGAGCGTGCGCTATCCAGGAAAGCGAACGGTGCCCGGCCCCATCGTTCATCCGAGGGCGCGCCGAGCTTGCCGCATCACTGGCCGGAGCGAACGTTGAGGCGCTCAGGAACGAGATCAGGCTGGCTGAGCAGCGAACAGCACAGTGGCCAAGAACAACCGGATCTTCCGCGGGCAGTATCGATGGCGACCGCATTCTCGAGGACGTGTTGGCATCATCGTATCTGCCGCTACACCGTTTTCAGAACGAGGACATCGATTGCGAGCCGCTCCTAGAGAAGGAGGTGAGTGCCGTCGCGCATGTGCGTTCCTTAGCGGATTTGCGTGCTCACGCTAGCCCGCATGTTTCTAAGGCCGCTATCTGCTCGGACGACGAAAAGGGAGGACGAAATTGATATGGCGCGCCTCGCTGCATTGCACACCCAAGGCGTTACAGAGAGTGCTTTTGTGTCATTGTGCGAGGACCCCTCACGACTGCTCCTTTCAAAGGACGAGACCGAGCATGGCGCGAAGGCAATTGCAGAGAACGCTAAGAAGTTACACACCTACACGGTACCGAGTGTCACCGCTTGGCCGACCAAAAAAATCAACGGTATTTTAGAGCGCGGCCATGCTCCTGGAGATGAGGAGTTGCGAGTTTGGGTGAGGGGAATACCGACCGAGGAGACCGAGGTCTTGTTTCTGGGCGGCAATCTAGCTGACTATCGGACGGCCAGCGTAGATAATCCGAACACGGCTGACGCACTGCAAGATGGTCCGCCCGTCAAGAAAGCAAGGGTCAGCTCCGATGCGCCCGAGATGATACGGCATCATGACGGCCAAACTTGATCGCACTTGACGCGCGACTCAGGCGTTCGCGTCAACGCTCATTAATCCAAATCCGCATTTCGCCTTCGCCGCGGTTAGCCCAGCTGAACCACGGAATGAATGTCAGCGGCTGCAGTTGTAGCTGTCCGGGCACTTTGTCGTACTGATAAAGCGCCCTTTCTTCAGAATGCGTGTGTTGCAACCTGGCCCCATCAGCCTGCAGCAAAATCTTGTCGCTAAAGAGACCAGTGCCTTCGATAAGCGAAAACCGGCTTTCTGCAGGAAGCCAAACGTTGTGTAACTCGGTCCCGTTGTCGGCTTCTTCCAGACAATAAATCAAAGGGCCACGCTGGATAGCCACCTTGCCCGCCAAATTGCGAAGTTGCGGATGACCGTATACGCGGCGTACTTCCATCGGCAGCGATAGTTTGACCCGATCTCCCTGCCGCCACGTGCGGCGAATGTGCAAATAGCCCTTGCGCGACTCGCAATTGACAGGTTCGCCGTTCAGGGTCGTCTCCGGCGCGCTGCACCATTCCGGCAGGCGCAGGGCGAGCGTGTGGGCGATTGGCTGTGCAGATTCCACAGCGATTTCCACCTCGTCCCTCCAAGGATAGTTGCCGCTCATGAGCAACAGCAGCGTATGCCCGCCGACCGATACCGCCACGCTATTGCCAATATAGAGATTGATATAGAGCGCGTCGGAGCATGGCGTATAGATGTAATGACCAATTGATGTGAAGATGCGTGCGATGTTCGGCGGACAGCAGGCGCAGCCAAACCAGCGTTGCCGCACCGGCCTGACATGACTGTAGATGCCATTGGACCGCAGCGTTTTGGGATGAACTTCGAGCGGGTTAACATAGAAATAGTGACGCCCATCAAAAGCGATACTGCCCAGGACCGTATTGTAGAACGCGCGCTCCATCACGTCGGCATAGCGACTGTCCACTTCCATCTCCAGCATACGGCGCGCGAACATCATCAGGCCAATCGACGCGCAACTTTCCGCGTACGCAGTATCGTTCGGCAGATCGTAATCACTGCTGAACGCTTCGCCGAAGCTTTGCGAGCCGATACCGCCGGTAATATAGATCTGGCGCTGCACCATGTTTTGCCATAGCCGCAGGCAAGCCTGGCGTTGCTGCTCGTTCTGACGCAGACGCGCGAGATGAGCGACCGCAGTCATGAGGTATACAAACCGAACCGCATGACCGGTTGCGGTCCGCTGTTCCGAAATTGGCAGGTGCGCCTGGCTATAGGCTTTATTTTGCACCGTCAAGGGCACGCCAGATGATTTGACGTGGCAGGATTGCCGGCGTTTCTCGTATTCTATGTCATAGAAGTGCGGCTCTGTGCCGCGTTGCTCCACGAAATAATTGGCTAGCGTCAGATATCGCTGCTCCTGCGTTACTTCGTAGAGGCGCGTCAATGCAAGTTCAATTTCTGGATGGCCATCATAGCCGTGTAACTGATCGCGCCCCGGGCCGAAAACTGTGCCGAGGTGGTCAGCAAGCTTGCAAACGACCTCCAGCAGGCGTCGTTTGCCAGTAGCCAGAAAGAAAGCGATACCCGCTTCAATCAAGTGGCCGGCACAGTAAAGCTCATGGCATTCGGCTAGGTTGCTCCAGCGGTCCTGAGGCGCCTTTAGCATGAAATAGGTGTTGAGATAGCCGTCGCCGCATTGGGCGGCCGCAATCAATTCAATCAGCTCATCGGCGGCTTTCTCCAGGTCCGGATTGGGTGTCTGGCATAGCGACCAAGCAACCGCCTCTAGCCATTTTGCGACATCACTGTCCTGAAAAACCGTGCCGTAGAACTCCCCCTTCGCACGTCCGGCGGCAATACGGAAGTTTTCTACCGCGTGGCTCGGTGTCGCTGCGGGATTGCGGTCGTTCAGCGCGTCCCATTGATAGGGAATCGCCACTTCCGTCACCAAGTGCTGGCATTTCCCAATCAGCGGATCCGAGACCTGTAGGTCGTGAAGATTGACTTCGGCCACATCCCGCTGATTCATCTCGTTTCTCCTTTGTGTGGGGCGAACGGGCGCCTAGCTCAGGCAAGCCAGCTCGCCATGATCGTTGTTGAGGTTGCGGCCTCGAAATTGGCGGCTGCGCAATCGTATTCTCCAGGCGAACGTTGAAGCGCTAGAAATGGAAAGGCTGCCCCCGATGCCGCTGGACGGCGTAGGCCTCAGAAAGGGCTGGTCAAACCGAGCTTCTTTCCAATCTCCTACCGCTGAAATGTCATGCAACAATCACGCTGGAGTCTGTGGGATCACAAACGTCGGGCCCGCCTAAGCCTCGCCGTCAAGCCAGCCGATCTTGCTCTTCAGGAACCGAAAGCCCAGCACCTCGAAGCCGGCGCGCTCCCTGTTGTCCCGGCCGTAACCATGGCCGCCCGCCGCCGGCTCGTAGAAATAGGCCTCGTAGCCCATCGCCTGGAGCTTCGCGGCCATCTTGCGCGCGTGTCCGGGATGAACACGATCGTCACGCCGCGTAGTGGCGATCAGGATCGGCGGGTATTTTTGGCCGCGCTTGGCGGCATGATACGCGGAATAGGTCTTGAGCCACTCCCAGTCATCGAGCTTGTCAGGGTCCCCATATTCTGCAATCCAGCTTGCTCCTGCCAGAAGCTTGGTGTAGCGGCGCATGTCGATCAGCGGGATCGTGCAGAACAGCGCGCCGAAGCGTTCCGGATAGCGCGTCAGCATATTGGTGATGAGGATGCCGCCGTTCGATCCGCCCTGGGCTGCGATCCGCTTCGGCTCCGTCACGCCGCGACGCACGAGATCGGCGGCAACAGCAGCGAAGTCGTCGTGCGACAATTTCTTACCGCCGAGTCGGCCGGCATCGTGCCAGCGCGTACCGAACTCGCCGCCGCCGCGTAAATTCGCCTGCACCGTGGTGCCGCCGCGCTCGAGCCAAAGCTTGCCAAGCGCTGAATTATAGTACGGCCTCACCGAGATCCCAAAGCCGCCGTAGCCGCTCATATGGACGGGCGCATCGCCCGTCTCGTCGGCCGGACCGGTCTGTACATAGGGGATGCGCTCGCCATCAACCGAAATGGCCTCGTGTTGGGTGACCACCAGCCCATCCGCGGTAAAGGTCTTCGGCGCCTGCTTGAGCACGGTCGGATTGCCGACGTTATTCTCGATCAGCATAAGCGAAGCTGGCGTGAGCGGATCCTGGCTCACGGCGAGCAGGTCGCCATTGCTTTCCGATGGATCCCAATCAAGGCGCCAGAGGTCGACGACCCCGATGTCGGGAAGCCCGCGCAGTTGCGCGCGGGTCCACCCTTTATCGGATGGCGTGCAGATCTCGAAGGACGGCCGCAGCTCGTTGAGAACGGAGAGCACAAGCTTGCCTGCACTCCAAGAGAATCCCTGCAGCGCGCGGCGCGGGCCCGGTTCGAAAAGAACCTCGAACTGAGGGTTGCCTCCAAGGAACGCCGCCAACGAGGTGACGAGCACCGTATCCGCGGCATAGGTCCGCTCCGCCACAGACCAGGATTCGCGCGGCTTGATGGCAAGCCAATCGCGATGGGGGAGCATCCAGACGTTGCTTGGCAAATTGATTCTAGTCGTGGCGCCGGATTCGTCACCGAGCCAGCGGGCAAAATTGAAGGCGTCCACCCCGTCGACGAACCACATCCGCGGCGGCGCAACGGTGTGGTCGACATCGCAGCCGGCTCCGACATGATCGGCTGCGATCTCAAAGATCACCGGCGCTTGATCCGCCTGCGTACCGCGACGCCAGAGCCTCACCGTACGCGCATAGCCGGAGGTCGTCGCCATGCCCTGCCCATGAGAGCTCGACAGCACCAGCGTATCGCGATCGAGCCACTCAACCCCGCCCTTAGCTTCCTGCAGGACGAAGCCATCGCTGACAAATGTCTTCGCGCCGGTATCGAACTCACGCAAGGTGACGGCATCGCTGCCGCCGCGCGATAGGCTCAAAATCATCCGTCTATGATCGCCGGCCAGTGAGGCCGTCGCTTTCAGAAGCCAGTCTTGGCCTTCGCTGATAGCGAGCTGATCGATGTCGAGCAGAACTTCCCATGACGGCTTCGGTATGCGAAATTCTTCCAGAGAGGTTCGTCGCCAGACGCCGCGTGGATTGTTGGCGTCCTTCCAGAGATTGTAGAGGTAGCCGCCGCGCCGGCTGACATAGGGGATATTGTCAGGTCGGTCATAAATCGAGGTCAGCGCATCGCGATCCCGCTCCAATGCCGCGCCGCCAAACACCTGCAGCGTCTTGCCATTCTGCCACTCGACAAATTTCAGCGCCTGCGCGCCTTCGATCAGTTCCAACCACAGATAGGGATCATCATCTGGAGCGGAAGGCGTGGGCTTTCCAGCCAGCGACTTTGTCGTCGCGCTTGCTTTGATCACGCTTCACTCCATCCCTGGCATTGACGCGCACTCCCGACATGGCACCGCATCAAAGCTTTCACATATTGCATCCGTAGTTCCTTGATCTGGCCGCCGCGCGGCGTTCATTTAATGCTAATTGCCATGTCTGCATCAGTTCCATCCACTGCTGAAGTTGGTAGTTGATTTGGGCGCGCTCTGACGCATCACATCCTCAACCCTTGGACCCCAAGCTGCCGGTGGCAACTTCATCTTCGATGCTAGCTCGGCTTGTGGCGAGTGGGACGATATTACCGAGCGGCTTGGGCGACACCGTAGATGATAACCGCTGCTGCAAAGCGCCACTCCAAACCGCCTTAAGACACCAAATGCTGGTCGGCTCCGGGCCAAACAGGTCGGAGCGCAATCGATAAGATCTAACAATACAGAAGCAGCTCACTATGCGTGGTCGCGTTGGTGTGGCTATCTTGAATGAACTCTACTCGACTGCGGCACCGGCCTTCACCTGCCGGAACGATACGGGTCGTACACGACAATCGGTTCAACCGGTGGCGCAAGGCGGCTATCTGGGATCGGTCTGATGAATGCTGTCGTCAAGGCTCACGATGGCAGTTCGATTGTAAGCATCCATCAGCACGCCTCCGGGGCCAAAAAAAGAGTGGAGATCGTTGTGTGGGCCGAAGCCGAGGAGGCCTCACCACCAAGACCCACGCGCGGGTCGACACGAAAGCCCCGCAGTCGCCCTCCAAGATCTCGCCCGGTGCGGTCCACGGCGCCTGGCCGACGCCCTGCTCGAGGCCTAGATTTAGGAGACTGGCCAACATAGGCATCTCGCCAAAGGCTTCCCGTGATTGATACTCGGTTTCGAAGTGCCGGCCTCGCTTGTTGCGCTCTACCGGTTCTACGCGCACTGCCGTGTGGGTTCTAAGAAGGTCTTGATGGCCGCCTCAATCGGCCAATTTTTGGCGAAGCTTCTTTCGGCGTCATCAAAGCCGGGGAGCACGGAAGTCGCTCTTCCGCGTAAGCCATTGAGATAATGGCTGAATTGTGCCGAGGCATGATAATGCTAGCGCTAGCTGCTGAAAATCAGCGCCAGGGCCGGGTTAAAACATTCGTATAGTTCTCCAGCTCCTTTCGATAGTTTAGGATCATGAGTAACCAGCTTACTAAGTTCAGGTTCGGACGCTCAGCCACGCAGTTTTTCGCGCTGGCGTTGATGACGCTAACTGCGTTGTACCTTCACGCCCATTCGCCGCGTCGGCGTTCGGCTATTTGGAAATGATATTGGTGTTTTCTCTGATGGGCAGCCTCATAGCCTCTGCCATGCTTTTCATCTTGCCGGTCGCTGCTTTGGCCTACTTCTTTGCGCCGCCCACTTTCAATCTGAATGATCCGCAGGATCTTCCTGTGGTTGTGGCCTTTCTTGTTGCCTCAATTGTTGGAACGCACCTGATCGGAAAAGTCCGCCGAGAAAGGGAGGTTGCGCTTGAGGCCGCAGCCGGGCTGCGGCGCAGCGAGGCTGAGTTGCGCGACCGCGAGAAACAGTGGCGCGAAATCTTCGAGCATAACCCGGTCATGCAATTCACAGTCAATGCCACCGGAATGGTCCTGAACGTCAACACGTTTGGCGCAACACAGCTCGGCTATGCGCCCTCGGAGCTTGTCGGGCATTCCGTGCTGAAGGTATTTCTGGAAGAAGATCGTCCGTTTGTTTGCGAGCGCGTCGGGCTGTGCATTGAAACGGTCGGCCAATCGCACACTTGGGAGATCCAGAAGATCAGGAAGGATGGCTCGGTGCTGTGGGTGCGCGAAAACGCCAAAGCCATGCAGTGGGCAGAAGACAAGCTCGTCGTCCTTATCGCTTGCGAAGATATCACCGAGCGAAAGCGGACGGAAACTGCCCTGCGGCGGAGCGAAGCCCATCTGGCCCAGGCGCAGGAATTGAGCCGCACCGGCAGCTTCGGCTGGAACGTCGCCACCGGCGAGGTCCACTGGTCAAAGGAGACCTTTCGTATTTTCCAATACGATCCGTCGACGAAACCGATCCCGCAACTCGTCGTTGATCGAACCCATCCAGAAGATCGGGCTGCCGTGCGAGAGACCATCGAACGAGCGCTCCAAAACGAAGAGGATTTCGAGCACGAATACCGAGTGCTGATGCCGGACGGCTCGGTGAAGCACCTCCACGCGCTGGCACGAGCCATTAGAACCGCCTCTGGTGATATCGAGTTTGTCGGCGCAGTGACGGATATTACGGCTGCAAAGCAGGCGGAACAGCAGTTGCGTCGTAGCGAGGCCTATCTGGCCGAAGCCCAGCATCTCAGCCACACGGGCAGTTGGTCCTGGGACGTCGACCGTCTCGAATTTGTGTATCGCTCCGCCGAAGTCGATCATCTGTTTGGCTTCGATCCGGAACAGGCTGTATCGATAGAGACCATCCGGTCGCGCATCCATCCAGACGACTTGCCGCGGCTTCAGGAAGTGCCGCGCCAGGCCATCAAAGACAAGGGAGGGCACTTCGAATATGATTTCCGAATCCTTCTTCCAGATGGCGCGATTAGGCGCATACATTCCGTTGCGCACGCCGTGGTCGGCAGCGATGGCAACGTCAGCGAACTCATCGGAACGCATATGGATGTCACCGAGCAACATGCGGCCAGGGAACGACTGGAAAGAGCTCTTGCTGCGTTGCGCGAAAGCGAGCAGCGGTTTCGCGACTACGCCGAAACGGCCTCCGACTGGCTCTGGGAGACCGGACCGGACCACCGGGTCACCCGCTTGTCGGAGCACACCAGCGCAGCAGGCATTCTGGCCACAGAGGTCGTCGGCCTGCTTAGCTGGGAAATTGCGCGCGATGTCGAAGCAGAACCCGAGAAGTGGCGGCAGCATCGGGCGACACTCGATGCACGTCTTCCATTTCGCGATTTCATCTATCGCACCGTCACCCAGATGGGATCTCCAATTTACGTCCGGACCAGCGGCAAGCCATTTTTTGATGCTGCCGGCAATTTCCTCGGCTATCGCGGCGTCAGCACCGACATCACCGCAACCATCCGCGCAGATCAGGCCGAACGAGAACTGCGGAAGGCACAGGCAGAGCTCGCGCACGTGACGCGCGTGACGACGCTGGGCGAGCTGACAACCTCCATCGCCCACGAGATAAGCCAGCCGCTCGCCGCCATTATCACCAATGGCGAGGCTTGTCTGGGTTGGCTTGGTCGCGAGACTCCTGATCTTTCGGAGGCGCGCTGCTCAGTGGAGTGGATCATCGAGGACGGGATTCGGGCGAGCGAGGTGATCCGCCGCATCCGCGCGCTTGCGAAGAAAGGCGAGATCGAGATGGTGCCGGTCGATATCAATGACATCGTCAAGGAGGTAATCGCGCTGGTGACACGCGAGCTGGTCAGCCATCAGGTGTCGTTCCGGACCGAGTTGACGCCGGCCCTCCCCATGATCCTGGGTGACCGGGTTCAACTGCAACAGGTGATCACAAATCTGGTGATGAACGGGATTGAGGCCATGCAGACGGTCAGGGACCGGCCGCGCGAACTGGTGATTCGGTCATCCCAGGACGATATGGGACGCGTGCACCTTGCCGTGACTGATTGCGGTGTCGGGATCACCGAGGACGACGCGGATCGCGTGTTCAATCCCTTTTTTACCACTAAATCAAGCGGCCTTGGAATGGGGCTTTCGATCTGCCGTTCGATCGTGGAGGCTCACGGAGGGAGCCTGTCGATCGCCCGCAAGCAAGAGCCGGGCGCGACTTTTCAATTCGCCCTTCCGTTGCATAAAGAGGTCGTGTCGTGACCGGGCGCTCCGACTCGCCGCACCAAGGCGTAAAGACCGAGGAGTCGAGCGGAAGGGCGATCGTGTTCGTGATTGACGACGACGTCTCAATGCGTCGTTCGCTCGCGAATCTTTTTCGATCGGTGAACCTGGACGTTGCTGCGTTCGGATCGGCGCGGGAAATGCTGCAAGGCAACCTTCCGGAGGTTGCCAGCTGCCTCGTCCTTGACGTCAGGCTTCCTGGATTGAGCGGCCTCGAGCTGCAGACTGAGCTAGCCAAGTTGAACCTTCACATTCCGATTATTTTCATAACTGGCCATGGCGACATTCCAATGAGCGTCAAGGCCATGAAGGGTGGAGCGGTCGATTTTCTTACCAAGCCGTTTCGCGATCAGGAGCTGCTTGACGCTGTCGTCGCCGCGACCGAACGGGATCGCAAGAGGCGGGAAGTTGAGAAGACGGTTGCGAACTTGCAGTCCTTGTTCGAGACCTTAAGCCCACGCGAACAGGCAGTGATGAAACTGGTCGCTGCCGGCCTGATGAACAAACAAGTAGCCGCAGAGCTCGAGCTCGCCGAAATGACCGTCAGGATCTATCGCGGACGGGTGATGAAGAAAATGGGTGCACGGTCGCTGGCCGATTTAGTCAGAATGGCTGAGACCCTCGGAATTTGTGCCAACCACCCCGAATGAGCCCAAGTATGAGTTTACATTTTCATCCCGCAAGCCCACCTTGGTCCACAAGCCTACCCTTTGTCCAGGCGGCTATGCTTCGGCAAGCGCCTTTCCCGCGTTAGGAGGGGATCGTCTTGTCCACGCCTCCGCTCATTTCCATCGTCGATGACGACGGGTCGGTCCGTGCTGCGATAAATAATCTTTTGAAATCCCGCGGCTATATCGTCCATACATTTGTGTCGGCCGAGGAGTTCTTGCGCTCGCCCCATCTGAACGGAACATCGTGTGTGATTGCGGATGTGCAGATGTCGATTATGAGCGGCTTGGACCTGCTGACACATATGCGGGCCCAGGGTTACAGTGCACCGTTCATTTTCATCACTGCCTTTCCCGATGATCGCGTTCGCGCCCGTGCGCTGAGCGCCGGAGCGATTTGCTTCCTGGCCAAGCCCTTCGCTGGACGGCACTTGATCAGGTGCCTCGATACCGCACTGGATAAGTATCGCGGCGGAGCCAGCGCATGAGACGATGAGCACGCAGTCTGCTCAAAGTTCGGATCTGATTTGTGAGCGCGGCCCGCGGGCCGCGCGCTTCGCCATACCACAAGGTCGATGAGGACCTCGGCCTCACGGCTCAACACGTCAGCAATCCTTGGCGATCGGGTTCTTTTATTGACATTCTTCGTTCGCTATTCGTCACCTTGCTTGCGGCCGGCCTCCATCGTGAGTGCTTTGAGGTCTCCGATGAAGCCGTCCGGCCAGTCCTCCGTTGCACTAGCTTAGCTAGTTTCTGTCGCGAAACACCTGCATTTGTGTTGAGGGCGCCATTTCCTCGATAAAACCGGGGCGAATTAGCAGTAGATCTAGCATTCGCCATGTGTTTTGACGCGAGTTTCGTCGCGATTTCATGAGGCATCCGGTAGACGGTGGTGTGGTTGCACTGAAGTGCAGCGGATAAGATTTCCGCCGCAAGGGAGGGACTTGAAGGGATATTGTCAGGCGGCTTTTCGTCTGCGCGATCATCGGTCCGCCAACAGGGCTGCGATCTTCATGAGGTTGTTGGCGAGCACGGCGGCTGCAACCCATAGCTCGAAGCGCTCGCGACCTTCGGCGAGACATTCATGCCGCGACCGCGGAACAATACCGAGATGCGCCCCTCGATGCCGGCGCGAAAGCGCTGGCCGTCCTTGAACTCCCAGCTCTTCTCATAGGCTTCGCGTTCGGGCGCCTTGGTGCCGCCCCGCTGTGGGATGCACACCACCTTGACGCCTTCCTGCTTGCACGACATCACGTTCTTCTCGCTGAAGAAGCCGCGATCCGATCCGTACAATTTGGAGACGTCGCCGAAGGTCTGCCTGTGGCGTACCAGCGAGATAACCACATGCTGTTCGTCGATGGGATTTCCGTCTAGCACGTCATACTGCGTGATCAAGCCGCGCGCGCTTTCGGCGAGGAAGACCTTGTGGCCAAACTCGATCGGCGACCGCGCCTGGCCGCGCTTGATGAGGTCCGTGTGGGGCTCAAAAATCGAATAGAGCTTCTCGGCCGTTGGAACTTGCTCGCCGTTAAGCACACGGCGGCGCGACTGATCTGTCACACGGTCTCCAAGACCACAAAAGTGCTCTATCTCTTTGCGCGTCTCCGCGATGGCCAGATCGGTGATCATATCTTTGCCGCGCGCTTTACGGGTTTGCCGGAGCGCCGTTCGTGCGCTTTCGATGACTTCCTCGGCAATGCCAATGAGTTCGCGATATGTCGCGGTCTGCTGATCCTGGCGCTGCCTTGTGGTCATTCGTTGGATCTCTTGCATCCGCCGCCGCGCCGATCGCGTCCGATCTCGGAACCCCTTGATCCGCCGGCGCTCCAGCGCCGTGGCGAGGCGACCGATCAGGCGCGTGACCACGCGAACGACATCCCACAACAGCGTGTTGTCGGTCGGATGATGAATGTCGGTCTGCACCACCGTGGTATCGACACGCAACTTTTAGCCGTCTTCCAGTCCGAGCTCGACCGCCGCCCGCACCACCAGATCATTGATCTCCTTGAGCCTCTCGGGCGTGAGCCGATTGAAGCCGCGGTGGAACGCATCGTGTCGAGACACTGGCAGACAATAGAAGTCCGTGAACTGGCGCAGCGTGCATCCGTCGGCGATCCGCTCACGTAATTCGCGATAGTTCCAGTTCTTGACGCGCATCAGAACCAGCGAGCGCAGCACCTGTTGCGGCGTCAGGCCGCTGCGACCCGTCTCGGCCTTCTTCAAACCCCGCGTCAGATCGCCGCGGACCTGGTCGATTATGTCCTTCTGGTCGTCAAGAAAATCGGAAATCGCCTGCAGCAACGGCTCATGGCACAGGCCCTGACGCACCAACTCCCAATCAGCAAAACTGACCTGCCGCTCCGCTATCCGGGACACCGCTCAATCCTCGTCGCGCTTCGCAGCTCTGGCGCGTGCGCGCTTGAGCGCCTTGATATATCGCGGCGCCGCTTGGTGCAGCAGATCCTGCAGAGCCCGCCCGTTGTCCAGACTGCGCTGAACCTCCGGCACAAGCTCTTCCGGCACATAGACGGCAACACGACGCCCATTCGCCCGGCCGTACAGAACATAACTTTGATGCTGTTCGCCAGACTGGCACGCCGCGCAATTCTCGCGGATGCACCGGCTACGCCGCAGGCTCAGCGAACCGAGAAGCGCAGGCCAAAGATTCGCCGATTCACGGTCGCTGCTTCATACAACAGTCCGCGCAGATGATTGTCGCCGCGCCGGGATATATGACCGTCATAATCGGCTTCACCCGACTGGTAGCGTCTGGTCGTCAGACCGATCCAGCCGCCCACCGAGCGCGATTTTCTAAAGTTTCCCGGATCCTCGATCGCTGCAACGAAGGAGGAAGTCGTTACCGCGCCGATGCCAGGGATCGACGCAACCAACTGGCATTGCTCACTCGCGCGGGCTGAAGCAACAAGTTGCTTGCTCAATTCAGCGGCGCGGGCGCGCATGCCCCTCCAGGCATCGAGCAACGGCTTGATAATCTGCTTGAGGCCGGCATTGTTCGCCAGCAGGCTGCACACATGGCCCTCAAACACGCGTCCTGCCCCCTTGGGAACGACTAGATCGAACGTCTTCATCAGGCCGCGGATCTGTTTGGACAGCTGGGTTGTCATCCTGAGCAGTTGGTTGCGCGCTGCGACCAGCGTGCGAACCAGCATGCTGTCAAAGCTCTTCACCCGCACCTCGCGGTAAAAGCCGACCTCGGCAAGATGCGAGAGCCCATCCGCGTCATTTGCGTCGGTCTTGTTTGGCGCCATATCTAGCGCCACCTTGGCGTGCCGCGCATCTATGCAAATCGCTGGCAATCCTTCCTGTGTCAGTGCGTGGTAAAACGAGACTGACAAGGGGCCCGTCTCGAACACGACGCGTTCCGCGTTCGATGCACGCTTGCGGATGACATCGGCTATCAGCTTGGGATCGGATGGGCATTTTCCGCGCCAGATCCGCTTGCCTCCTTTGCGCACCGAGACGATTGTATCTTTCAATGACGCGTCGAGGCCGATAAACTGCTTCATGGTTGTCTCCCGTTTGATGCTGGGCCCGGCGTCGAGTCGAGAGCCCGTATTTCATCCTATCGGGGGGCAACCACCTTAATCCAACGCATCACAACCGCGCCGGTGTCCCCACCCCCGCGATTACCCTATGCAATTGAAAGATCGGCTTAGCGCTTACACCCGATCACCTGCGACACCGCATATTTGGGTGGCCGAGCGCCTGTGATTCAAGCTCCCAAATTGGGGTTTAAGGCCGCTGATATAGATCGAGCCAGAAC
This sequence comes from Bradyrhizobium valentinum, assembly GCF_001440405.1. GTDB lineage: Bacteria > Pseudomonadota > Alphaproteobacteria > Rhizobiales > Xanthobacteraceae > Bradyrhizobium > Bradyrhizobium valentinum. The sequence continues at coordinate 20,413 of NZ_LLXX01000122.1, read as the reverse complement.
TCGGCGGTTCTCTGGAGCACTCATCATCGTCATGTGGTTGCCTGGAATTGGCACAGCATGAATGGCCGCTGCACTCAAAACTTGGTCCCAACCGCGTATGGGTGAACTGGCCTCTGTGGCATAAAACTGATGTATTTCAACTGGCAGGGATGGAACTTGGTATAACTGCAGCGCCCTTCGAAATTGGGCAATTCTTGCACACCTCAAAGCGTCAATTTCGAGATCATGATCTAGAGATAGCGCCCCAAGTTGCTGCGCCTTTTCAAGCAACTGGGCAACTGAACATTGTCTAGCAAAGTGCTCCAACACTTCGAACCGCTCATCATCCAAGGGCTTGAGAGACTCTAGCACCATTTCTAGTACTATTTTGGCTGGCGACATGCTCAATGGATTTGCAGGTAACGTAACATCGATGAAAGCCATGAATGACACAGTTTCATCGAGGCTTAGTAAGCGCTGGGCAATTGCGTAGGCCAAGAATGCCCCTGAGGAATATCCGGCGAAGCGATATGGGCCTTGCGGCTGAATCTCTTTGATCGCCGAGATTAGTTGCGAGGCTATCGCCTCAAGAGTTGGCGAACAAAGTTCATCGAAGGACGGCCATGGCAGAGCATAGACAGGACAGTCTATGTCCATTTCTTTGACCAAACTGACGACATAGGAACAATCCCCCAAACCTGTGGGAACAAAGAAGAGTGGCGCTTGCGATCCCGTTACACGAACGGATAGCACTCCAGCTGCATTGCGGTGCGGCTGCTGCAACTCAACCTTCGACGTAAGTTTCTGCAAAACAGGGGCTTGGAAGAGGTCGGCGGCGCTGAGCTTCAGCCCAAGATCGAGCGCTCGACTGAGCAACTGCACCGCCAAGAGCGAGTGACCGCCTAGTTCGAAAAAGTGGTCGTGGCGCCCGACCCGCGCTACCCCCAGAAGCTCGGCCCAGAGCTCGGCCAGCGCCGTCTCGATCTCGCCTTGCGGCGCCTCATAGGCGGCGCGCGCATACGCCTCATCCTTAGGCGCCGGCAGGCCCTTGCGGTCGAGCTTGCCGTTCACCGTCAAGGGCAGCGCCGCAAGGTGCACAAACGCCGACGGCACCATGTAGTCCGGCAGCCGCGCACTTAAGTGCGTGCGCAACGTGCCGGCAAGTTCAGCCCCCTCAGCTTCGCCGGCGTGCTCGGCAGTCGTAACGACATAGGCGACCAGCCGCTGCTCGCCGGCGCGGTCCTGGCGCGCCACCACCACCGCGTCGCGCACCGCGGCGTGCTCGACGAGCCGCGCCGCGATCTCGCCCGGCTCGATCCGGAAGCCGCGGATCTTCACCTGGTCGTCGTTGCGGCCCAGAAACGCCAGATTGCCGTCCGGCAGATAGCGCGCAAGGTCGCCGGTGCGGTACATCCGCGCCCCCGGCTCAGTGCTGAACGGATCGGCCAAAAACCGCGCCGCGGTCAGCTCGGGACGGTTCAGATAGCCACGCGCCACCCCCGCGCCGCCAATGTAAAGCTCCCCCACCGCCCCAAACGGAACAGGCGCGCCATCACCATCCAGCAGATAGATCCGCGTGTTCGCAATCGGACGGCCAATCGGGACAACGGCGCCATCAAATCCAGCTCGATAAAACCAAGCTGTCGCGTCAATCGTCGCCTCAGTAGGTCCATAGAGGTTGACAAGTGCCGTCGATGCCAATCGCAGCCATTTAGTGGCTAACCCGTTTCTGAAGAGCTCTCCACCACAGAATATGTAGCGTAGATAATCGATTTCCTTTTGCTCAACGTCAGTGATCCCAAGCAATGCTGAAAGAAGCGACGGAACCAATTGCAGAACCGTCACTCGGTACTTACCCAGCAGACTCAAAATTGTTCGAATATCTAGTTGCCGGTCGAGAGGAAGAAGAATTGAACGTGCCCCGATCGACAAAGGTGTCCATAGCTCCCAAACCGCAGCATCAAAAGAGGGGGAGGTTCGCTGCAAGAAAATGTCGTGGACAGCGAACTGGAATCGATCCGCCTGCCAGATTGTAT
>NZ_LLXX01000122.1:0-18024 GCF_001440405.1 Bradyrhizobium valentinum | reverse complement strand
ATAGATCCGCGTGTTCGCAATCGGACGGCCAATCGGGACAACGGCGCCATCAAAATCAGCCGGGCAGCTCCACGTCGTCGCGCAGACTGTTGCTTCGGTAGGTCCATAGGCGTTGATAATAGATGCTGCAGGCAGGGCTCGGATAAGTTCGGCCTTCGGGAGCTCTCCAGCAAGAACGAGAAGTTGCGACGCCAAATATTCCAGATGCTGGCTTCCCTGAAGCAATGCTGGAGGCAACGTCGCATGCGTGATGGCTTCGTTTCGCAGATAGTCCGATAGCTCTTTGGTCGATTGACGGATCTCACCCGCAGGCAAGTGCAAGGCAGCTCCTGAGCCAAACGCCATGACAAGCTCTGAAACACTTGCATCAAAACCAAAGGAGGCGAACTGCACCACTCTACTGTTGGAACAAGCGCCAAAAAGCACGATCTGAGCCAACCCCAGATTGACCAATCCCCGATGCTCGACCATGACGCCCTTGGGCGTTCCGGTGGATCCCGAGGTGTAGATCACATAGGCGAGATGGCGTGAGGTCAGACCGAGGGCGCGCGGGTCCGGGTTCGCGGCCGGCAGCTGCGCCCACGCCGGGGTCGCCGTCTCCAGGTCGACCACCGTCAGATCGAGTAGCGCATCGCTGCCCAGCGCCGATCGTCCCGCCGCATCGGCCAGCAGCAGAGGCGGCGCCGCATCGTTGAGCACCTGGTGCAGCCGCGCCGACGGATAGGCCGGATCCAGCGGCAGATACGCGCCCCCCGCCTTGAGGATCGCCAACAGCCCGACCACCATCGCGATGCTGCGCTGAAGGCAGATCGCCACCGGCTGGTCCGGCCTGACCCCGAGCGCGATCAGGTGGTGCGCCAGCCGGTTCGCCCGCGCATTGAGCTCGTCATAGCTTAAGCGCTGGTCCTGATAGACCACCGCCACCGCATCCGGCGCTTTGCGCACCTGCGCCTCGAACAGCTCATGGATGCACTGCTGCTCAGGATACTCCGCCGCCGTCCGGTTCAGCTCCTCCAACAGATACGCGCGCTCAGCGGACGGCAGGAGCCGGATTCGTCCTACCGGCTGCTGCGCATCGGCCATCACAGCACACAACAAATTCTGCAAATGCTGCGTCATGCGGTCGATCTGCTTGGGCGCCAAGCGACCTGCATCAAAGTGCCATCGAAAGCTCCCTTCCAGAGCGCAAACCTCAAACGTCAGCAAATTACCGGATAGGGGCGCCTCAAAACTCGGGCTTGCAAGATCACCAGCGGCAGACCCGCTATTTGCAGTAACCGTAACGCCAACCGGCCAGGGACGGCGCGATCGTAGCGCCTCACCACTCCGCAACGTCGGGTAGCGCGCGATAATATCCCGCGCAAAGCTATCGTGCTCCCTCAGCTGAGCACACTCGGCCGCCACCGCCCTGCGCACCTCTGCAAAATCATGACCGAGATCTATGATAATTTCCATTGGCACGACAGAAGCGACAAGCACCTCCACCGCCTTCACCCCGGCTCGCGATTCATTCGCTGGGGGAGTCCATCCCAATTGAAGCTCTGATTCTCCCGTGAGGCGGGCGAGATAGATCAGCCAAGCGCTCAGTAGGTACTCGGTGCGATCATTGGGGGACAGCTCGGCCAAGGCACTTGGAATGAGCCATGAACTCGACTGCCATCTCGGGGGAGCCACAGCTTGTGGAGACGACAGAAAAGGAAGCTGCAATATTTTAGATTGCTCAAGCCGCTGTCGCCAGAAACTCTCCCGAGGCGCCAACATTTCATGTGTAACAGTTATGCTCCGCGCCTCGTCATCGCTTAGAATCGGAAGGCGATCGCCTACATTCAGATCGGAGTGCCTTGCAAGTGCCCGGGCGTCCAGAGTCTCACCATCTGAGCTGCCAAACCAGACATCAACATCTTCTGTGGCCGTCGCCACACGCCAGTGGCTCGGGTGGATTTCAACCAGGGAACCCGGCGAAAGGCCCGAGCGGGCAGACGACACCTCCAAGCACCTGACTGCGACAACGTCATCGCCCACAAGAGCCTTGGACAGACATAACGGATTGGAATGATACGGCCCAAAGTCTAAGGCGCGCGTTATCGCTGAGAGATCTTGCGCGGATCGATCCCATCGCAGACAGCCCGCCGCATCTGGACGTCGACGTCTCGGAAAGTAGCTTCTGTCCACTAGCGCCTGCGGACAGGTATTGAGCTCTCCATTCGCTAAACCAGTTAAAAGCTCTCGGAAGCCCTCGACTGCAGCCCCATAACATTTGAGGTTCAGGGTTAGCGCCGTATCAGTGGGCGCAATCAAGACTTGGCGTTGAACAACCAGGTCACCCGTATCAACACCATCATCGATGCGATGCCACGTGACGGCATATTCGGTCTCTTGGGCCAGCAGCGCCCAAGACGTCGCATGAGTTCCCGCATACCGTGGCAACGGACCGTCGTGGTAGTTGAAAGCCCCTCGACGCACTCGCCCAAACACATCTGCTGGCAACATGAACGGATTGGCAACAGAAAATATCCAGTCCACCGGTTCGGTATTGAGCAGTATGGAGAGCTCTTCAACGCTCCCTACGCACAAGATATTGGCGCGAGCAGCCCAATCGCGGAATATGGCGTCGGCACTCAAGATTGCGCCGATGACGTGGCCCATCTCCATCGCTAGCTGAGCGCACCTAATCGCTAGCGTGCCACTACCAACAAAGACGGTAGAACCTATTGGTGAGGCTTCAGGTCGTTGCCCAGCCCAATCGCCGAGTTCGCAACTCGACGAGGCCAACACACATGTGTCGCAATGTTCGTATTCCACCCCCATAGACGAAAACTCCTCGTGTGCCACGCGAGCCAGCACTTTCAATGGCCCCGCGATTGACTGCTCAACTCCGCAAAATCACGCGCAGTAGGATCTGCAACAACTAGCGACTTAAATGGTCGCATGTGACATGCCCGAGCGCTTCGCCACCAAATCTGAGCACGAGCAGAGATGCGCGCCAGCGCGCAGCGGAGGAAAGCCGGAGCCGTGTTCGCGCTCTGGTTAACTCGTCGTGCAGCCTGGGTGGCCCGAAACGGCGCGCAAAACCGACTAGAGACCTCACTCAGAAAATCCATCACCACCACTTTGCGACCTGATATCCATTAGGGAAGCCCGGTCGATAGTCGCAGCAATACGAGCACGCCCCGTTTCGGAGCGGCAGCAAGCCACTTCGTTCTGCCGGACTGTTGAGCGTCAAAACGCTGCTGGACCTTCGCTCCGAGAATGCCACTCAAACGTGAGTGTGAACAGACCTAGCACTATTATGGCCAAGTCATTGCCGGGAATCGAAGCGACATCAGAATGTGAGAAACCTCGCAACACCGCGCGTGCCACGGACTGCGGCAGCATCAGCATCGCACTGATCTGGATCAATCGAACAGGTTTCATCTGAACTCTTAGCCGAGGCGGCGAGATTGTGGTGTGACGCCCATCATCTTAGCAACTAGCGTGCCAAAGATGTCCTCAAGATCTTCCTGACGAAAGAATGAGCTTCGCGCCTCGCTCGGGGAATACTGCCATCCAACTGTCGACCTTGGGACATTGACGTCTTGAAGCGGACAGAGCTCAAGATGCCAAGACGGACCGTCAATGGCGACAAGACCTCTCGTATCGAAGTCGATTGTCCTCAAGAATATCGATGGCCTTGTTGCGCTTGTGCGCGATGCCGGCTCAGATCCGTTCTTATGTGTCGGACGAGATTATGTGGCGGAGGCGCCCTAACGCCAGCCAGGTCCCGCCACGCCTGGATTCCTCCGCCACGTAATATTTCGTGCCTCTCGCGCGGACGCGGGATCCCCCTGCGCCGCAACGCCGGAGGGGCACAATGCTCAAGTTCTATTTTTCGTGTCGCGGGCTGCTCAAGCGTCTTCGTAACGGGGCGCTCGGCGCCGAGATGGATCGCATCGCGGGGTATTTTTTCTCGCTCTGTTACAAGCGAGCATCCGCTAAGCTTTATCTGAGCCGGATTGCGCGGTTCAGCCATTTTGCTGCAGCACATTGCGGTCATCTTGAATCATATTCGCCCCAAATCCGGAATCCCTTCCGATTCAATCAAGCCGTGAACCGCTCTAACCGCCGCTGGATGAAAGTTCGGTGGCAGGTCAGTTCAACAACCGACGGCTCCTGGGGCCCATCGGCAACATCCCAGAAGCCGAGCAACGCTACTACGCCATGCTGGAACAGTCGGCCATGGCAGCATAATTTGAACCAAATGGCCTCCGGCAAACCCGGGGCAGCTCGCTGAGGTCGCGCTCCCCCTTCCGGGAGGCGCCGCATGACCGCCTTCGCCGCATTCTTCGGCGAGAAGGTCGAGCGCTACATCGAGCTGCGCCGCTCCCTCGGCCACCGTGTTAGCAGCAGCGGGCCAGTTCAATCCGACTTCAATGAGGTCGCGCACGGCGTCCGTCACCAGCCCGTCGCCGCGCCTCACAAAACCGTCGAGAGTCCCCGCAAAAACGAGTGAATCACGCCTCATCCGACCCTTTCCGCATTGGCCTCAAACCAGCCCCTTCGCCACGCTCCAGCGCTGCCGCTCGAACAGACGGCGGTAGATGCCGCCGTCTAGACGGATCAGCGCGGCGTGGTCGCCCTCCTCGATGATGCGGCCGCGATCGAAGACGAGCAGCCGATCGAGCGCGCGCACCGTCGAGAGCCGGTGCGCGATGATCAGCGTGGTGCGCCCGACCATCAGCCGCTCCATCGCGTTCTGGATCAGCACTTCCGACTCCGAATCGAGGCTCGAGGTTGCCTCGTCCAGAATCAAGATCGGCGCGTCCGCAAGGAAGGCACGCGCGATCGCCACCCGCTCGCGCTGCAGCCGGAAAGCTTTACGCCACGCTCGCCGACCAGCGTACCGTAGCCCTTCGGCAGGCGCGCGATGAATTCATGCGCGCTGGCGAGTTTTGCCGCCTCCTCAATCTCGGCCTGGCTGGCGCCGGGCTGGCCGTAGGCTATGTTCTCGGCTAGCGAGCGATGGAAGAGGCATTCCTGCTGCACAATCGCAATTTGAGAGCGCAGCGAAGCCTGCGTCACCTTCGAAATGTTCTGCTCATCGATCTGGATCCGACCGCCGTTCACGTCGTAAAGTCGCTGGATGAGCTTCACAAAGGTGGTCTTGCCGGAGCCGGAGGGACCGACCAGACCGACCCGTTCGCCGGCCTTTATCGACACTGAGAAGTCCCTGTAGAGCGGCAATCCATCGTTGCCATAATGGAAATGGACGTTCTTAGAATCGATGCGGCCCTTCGTGATCCGGATCTGCTTGGCCTCCGGACAATCAGCGATGTCGAGCGGCTGGCTCTGGATATAGACCAGCTCCTCCATATCATTCACTGAGCGCTGCACGTTGCGGACGTGCATGCCTACGTCGCGCAGGTAGCCCTGCAGCACAAAGGTAAGCGCGAGGGCGATATCGCCCGCGGTTGCCTGGCGGCGTGAGCATAGAAGCAGGGCATAGCAGATCACCGCCACCCGGAGCGCGAGCAGAGTTACGCCTTGCGTCGTGCCGTTGATCGCTCCACGCACCCAGCTCCGACGCATCCGACGTCGCCACTTGGCGATGACCGTTGCGAGGCGCTCGTTTTCCCATTGTTCGGTTGCGAAGCCCTTGACCACCGCGTTGCAACTGATCGCGTCGGCGAGCGCGCCGCCAAGCCTGCTATCCCAGCTGTTCGCAAGGCTCGCCGACGGCGCGATATATCCGAGTGATAGCGTGATCGTCAATCCGACATAGGCGAGAGAGCCGCAGGCAATGATCAGGCCCATCATCGGCCAGTGCCAGCCGAGCAGCACGGCCGAACCGATCAGCATGATGAGCGAGGGGAACAACGCGACGAGGATCGTGTTGTTCAAGAGGTCGAGCGCGCCCATGCCGCGCGTGATCTGGCGTACCGTCGAGCCGGCGAAATTGTTGGCATGCCAATCGGTCGAAAAGCGCTGGACCCGATCAAATGCGTCGCTCGAGATGTCGCACAACATCTTCAGCGTCAGATCGATGATGCAGATGAAAGCAACGTGACGCATAACAATGGCGCCGAGTGCGAGCCCAATCAGCATAGAGAAGGCGGCAAGCCATGCGACGGCCTCCGTTGCAGCTCCGTTCGCAACTGCGTCGACCAGCCGGCCCGTATAGAGCGGCGTCAGTACGTCAGCCAACGTGCAGGCGAACATCGCGATCATGATGATCGCGAGCCGGGCCGGCTGCCAGCTCCAGTGGCGGCCAGTGAAGGCGAGAACGTCGCGAAAAGCGTCGACGCGCAGACCGATATGGAAACGGCTCATGGTCTATCCAGTCGCATCAATGCGATCGGTCCCAGGAAAGCTGAAATGGAAACTCCGCGATATGTTGGTTCCTTCTTCGCATCGATTGCGAAAATCGCTACTGGGTCGACCAGCTCCGCCGATCGTCCGTTGCTCCACCCGCGGCACTTGACGTACCACCTCCGACACTCTAACCGGCGCTGGATGAAAGTTCGGTGGCAGGTCATCGTAAACCGACGCCAGCACGGCAACGCCGGGTGTTGACTTCCACCTTCGAAAACATCTCAGACATAGGCATATGCCTAGGACTAGGCCTAGCTCCTCCGGCTAACGCGGGTGTCCGGTGAAAACGGGGTGCAGTTCAGCGTGTTTATTGGCGAACCATTCAAGGCTCTCGATAACATGCGTGCCAGAACTTCGCGGTTTTCTGGGTTGCTCATCATCGTTACGTGATTGCCTGGAACTGAAACTGCATGAATGGCCGCCCCACTCAAAACGCGGTCCCAGCCGCGCATGATAGATCTTGCCTCCGGGGCGATTGAGTTTTTGCCCCGCACACGACGACTAGGGGAAGCATCAGCTGCATAAAACTGATGTATCTCAATTGGCAGGGTCGCAGCTCGATACAATCGTAGTGCCCTGTGAAAATAGACATACCTCAAGGCTGCTGGAAGGCGACATCGCGGCGAAGTTCTTGGCGGCGGTGCTGGCGCAGCCTATGGTGAAGAGGCTTCTATCGAGTGATCACTTCTCGGTCGATGGTACGCTGATCGAGGCCTGGGCCTCGATGAAGAGTGTCAAGCCGAAGGACGGCTCCGGCGAACCGCCGGCGCAAGGCGGCGGCCGCAATGCCGATGCGGACTTTCCACGGCCAGAAACGCTCGAACGACACCCATGCTTCGACTACCGATCCAGACGCCAGGCTGTATCGCAAGGGCAAAGGCAAGGAGACGAAGCTGTGCTTCATTGGGCACGGGCTGATGGAGAACCGCCACGGTCTGCTGGTCGACGCCTGCCTGACGCAGGCCGACGGGCATGCCGAGCGGGTGGCCGCGCTGCACATGATCGAGCCTCGTGCTGACCGACCGACAGCGATCACGCTTGGCGCCGACAAAGCCTACGACGTTGAAGACTTCGTCAACGAGCTGCGCTCGATGAACGTGACGCCGCATGTGGCACAGAACACCAGCGGCCGCCGCTCTACGCTTGACGGGCGAACGACCCGGCACAGCGGCTATGCTGTCAGCCAGCGCATCCGAAGCGGATCGAGGAGGCATTCGGCTGGATCAAGACGATCCCGGGGCAAGAGAAGACCCGGTTCCGTGGCCGTGACCGCGTCGCATGGGCCTTTACCTTCGCTGCCACCGACTACAATCTGGTGCGGCTGCCCAAGCGGATCGCGGAGACCGGCTGATGGCCAAGGTGCCCGGCTTCGCCAAGGCCTTTGCAGGCCGCTGGCGCATCGTCGAGATGGACGTCTGGGACAACGAGTACCTCGATCTTCTCGAGGAGGCGCATCTCACCTTCCAGGGCAAGTCCGATGGCGAAATCGCGTTTGGGGCTCTCAAGAGCTTCTTGGACGTGCGCTACGGCACCCGCGACGGATCGGCGTGCGCGGAGTTCTCATGGGAAGGGCACGACGAGAACGATCCGTCCTGCGGTCGCGGATGGCTATGATCGCCACTGCAGACAGGCTCGTCGGCCACTTCTACATCCACAATGGCGACGATTCTGCCTTCATTCTTGGCGGAATAGAACCCGGCGTCTGCTGCGACCAAGCGCGGCGTGCGGCCGAGCTTGGCTTGGTGGATTTCGATGGCCGGAACCAACAGGTCCGAATCGCTCGGCCGCCGATCGTAGACTTCGTAGTCGATCACGATTTGGTTTTTCGGCCTCCTGCAGCTTGACCATCTTGCCGAACTCATTGGGCTTGCCGGCCTTACCCTTTCGAATGATCTCCGTCGAGGGCTCGAACACGCTGAAGAGCTTGTCCTCTGCCCGTGTGTGTTGCCGCGGAAGATGCGTTCCCGGGTCTGCCGCATCACCTGTCGCACGAGCGGCATCATCGTTTCCAGCTCCTGCCGCAAGCCTTTCAGCGCCAGCCGTTTCAAGATGCCCTTGGCCCGCTTCACGCCTGCGGAGATCTCATGGGAGAAGCGCTTCGCTTGCCCCACTACACGGCTCGTCGAGTTCAACAGCCGCCGGTAGCGTTCCTTGAGCTTCTCGTGATTGAGCGGTCCTTTGGCACGCGCGGTTCGCGCGATATCGAGCAGGCGCAGTTTTACGCTTTCGCGTTCGGTCGCGCAGCTTCGTTCCGGCCGTGCCCACGATCCTGGTGATCTTCTTCATGGTGCGGATCAACACCCTAACCCCGTCGCCCAACAACGTGCTGTCGGTCGGGTGGTGGATGTTGGTCTCCACCACTGTCGTATCCACGCGCATTCTGCGTCCCTGCGTCACCCCTTGTTCCTGCGCGATTTGCACGATCCGGTCGTGGATCTGCTTGATTGTCTCCGGATCCACAGCCCAGCCCCAGCGCCCCATTGTCTTCGCGTCCGGCGTCTTGCCGCCGCCTACCCGGGTGAAGTCGCGATACACCAGATTGGCGCGCACTTCGCGTCCAGCACGTGATAGCTCCAGTTGCGAACGTGCTTGAGAATCAACAATCGCAAAACCACCTCGGCCGGTGCGCCCAGCCGACCACGACTGCGGCTCTTGGGGTGTCGTCTCGCCAGCGCCTCGTACACCGCACCTACGATCTGTTCATCCGCCAGAACCCGGTCAGCATGTGGCATCCAACCTTCGCGAAGATCGCTCACTTCCCCGGCGATCAAGCCGTCGCCGAAGCTCAGTTGCGCTCTGCGCATCTCAATCACGTTTCTTCCTCCCGCCCCGCGGCACCGCCGCATTAGGGCGCAACAGCTGGTGATTGAGTTCGCAGATCGCCTCGATCGTTTCTTTCAGTTTCTGATAATTCTCCAGCCAACGGCGCACTTCGGCAACGCGCTCACGGCGCACGCTGAACTGGCGCACGCGTCCACCCGCATAGCTCACGGTCAGGACATGCACCTGGTGCCCTTCGCCGCGCGCGCACTTCGGGCAGCCGCTCTTGTGACGAACCGTGCGCTTCAGCAACGAACCGCGCAGCAGCTCACCAGTGACCGCCAGCTTCCCGACAAGCTTCTCGCGCGTTTGAAGGGCTCGATTGCGAATCATTCATACAAATGAATCAGCACCGCCCACGCAAGTCAACGTCGACCTCGTCCGACCTTGCACTTTTCGCCCTACCGATCGACTCCGCACAGCGATCAAGGTCGGTTGATTTTGCGCCGGAAAGTAGCTAACCGAATTGCTCGACTGGCTTCAGCTTTATGAATTTGGCCAAAACCAGCACGTTGAAGAAGAAATTGATGTTTAGCTTGCCGAAAACCACAGCCGGCTCGATTGGGCTGCCCGCCTCCTCAACCCTCTTGGTAAGGGCTGCCGGAGACTGCCGCTGCGAGCGTGCTGTTCGGGCCTCTGCAAGAGCTCCTTCAAGGTCCGATTCCATCGTCATGGTAGGACCCGTCGAGCACGACAGTGCGCACGTTCGGATTTTGGCACCCGGTGCGTAATATATGCTGCAAGAAATCGACGAGTTCTTTGGAATAGGAATGCCCGCCATCGGTGATGACCCGCAATCTTTCGGTCATCACCCCGCGGTCATGCGTGCGAGGTTCCTCACGGCGATAAATGCCGGCGTCGGTCGTGCTGCGCCGTGATAGCCCCGCAAGATCACGGGTTCGACAGCCTCAGCAAGCTTCTCGATGTCCTACTCGATGCGGGCGGTGGCCCCTTTTTTGAGCACGCGTAATCGATCGGCATCATCACAGCACACATCGTGGAAAGTACCAGGCTTTTTCGCATACCGGGCTTGAGGCGTTTGAGCGTCGGGACAGTTACGATGCAGCTATCGAGTTCAATGGTGGCCGGTGCCGATAGGACGATTTCGGAGCTCCTGTTGCCGCTGAGTGAAAAGGGCGGCACAACCGATCGATTTCGGAAGCGACCCGAGTGGCCGGCTCTAGCAAACCGCCGCCGCTCGGCGGCGTTCAGACACTTTACGGCCGCCCGGTAGTCCGCAGACGCTTAGCGCTTGCATTGTCTATCTCTCACCCTCCCCTGAAACAAAATAGCCGATGGTGTTTCAGCACGAGCTGTCTAAAAGATGAAATCCGAAGAGAACGTTGTGCGTGATATTCAATGTGCTCCCTTCAAGGTCTGTCTGGTTATGGCCGCCATCTATCAAGCCGCTCGCAACCAGCGAACTTTCTGCCGCATATCGCCGCGGCACCTTACTGGACCGCGCAGGAAAGTATGGGAGCTGTTACGCATTCTCGCCTTTCGGCGGATAGCCCCTTGCATTTTCTTCGCCGCTTCACCACGCTGGCAGCTGAAGTGCAGCGATGCCAAGTCTCGCGGCAGCCCAAGAGCTTGACTCTGATGTGCCGAAGCCGCGCGCTCCACTGTGCTTCGCCGAGATTGCTGACTGTAGCGATTCAACCGGGCGGCGGACGGGGGGTGTAGATTCGCCCGGATTCATCAGCCGCCAAGCGAGATCCGACATCTCGTTGCGGGCCTTACGCGGCTCCGTCGTGAGTTGAGGCAGATTGTCCGCAGGCAGCCCCTGCCCCACGGCAAAGGAGCTTGCTATGCTTTATCGTAAAACCGCTTCAGCAGGACCACGCCTACACCTTTTTGAAGTTCCCCTATCTGCCGTAACGCTGCATCGCTTTCTGGGCCGCGCGGAAGCCGCCTTGCTGACGATAGGATGCTGATTAGCAGTTGGAGCAGTTCCTCAATGGTGGCCGCGTCATCGCCCTTTTGAAGCCCGTCACTCATGCAAGCAGTCTCCTCCATCGCCTTCCAATCTTCTGGAAGCGGGACTTCTCGACAAAAAAGCATCGGTCGAGGGTTTAAAGCTGCCGGTACAGTGAGGCCGCAGACCGAAGAGTTGGAACAGGCGATGAACGGTGCTTTTGGCAATTTCCGTCTCTTTAGATGGGCGCACGCTCCAATGGATTGCGGCTTTGGGCTTGCGAGCAAGTGTCTTGCTAATCAGCTCGGCCACAGCCTCATCCTCAACCGTGCGGGGGTCCGCCGGTACGCGTCTCATCGTAGATGATCCTCGATGCGATTTGCGATAAAGCGATTGGGCCGTTTGCCGATCGTATGGGGCCGACCACCAAGCCGCGTCGCCAAGACGACGTTGCTCGGCTCGCGTTGGCAGGCCAGCACGATCTCTGTTCGCAGCGTCAGCGCCGCGGCAGCGAGCGCGACCGTATTATGGCCGTGAGCTGCGTGTCTTGGTCGCTGGAAATCGTCAGCATCGCCTTCGCCTGTCCGGTGCGCATCGATATCTCCTTCATCGGATACGCGGAACCCATGCAATAACCATGCTACGAACTTGCGGGACAGAACGCTAGCAGCGAGGCGGGTCACGGTTCTCTTCATCCATTGGCCGGGGAATGACCTGGGCAAACATCAACCGCGATGTTCTCGTGACGGGAACTTCGATCACTCGCGGAGAGCTGCAAACGATGCGCCGGCGGTATTGTCGACCAGCCCCCCGTAACTCGATCTGAATCTACGTGCATCGGGCGGTCGGCTATCGCCGGAGCAGCTCGGGAATGAAAGGTGCCACCACATCGAGATCGGGGGTGCCGCGATGGTGCCGGATTTGGTGTGTGCCTTGCTTTACGAGAGAAAACACACGCGTAGCCGCCAGCATGCCTTTGGATCGACGCTGCAGGTTGTCAGATCTCCGACATCTCCGTCTTGAACCCGACGTGTCTGATGTTGAAAGATGGAAGGTCATCTGATGACTATCGCCTCTCGTGCTGATCCGAACGGACGCCTGACGATCATACGCCGCTGTGCCGTTGGCCCCGACCTAGGCGCTCGACCTCACGTATCGTTAGGCGCTGCTTCTTCGCGCGCGCTGGCCATCGGGGCTAGCCGGCTATCTGGTCGAATTATCGGCCCAATTTGGTGACCGTCGCGCCGGGTTTTCCCGATCCCTTTGGCGCTCTTGCCGCCAGGTAGTCGTTCGCGGCTGGCACGGTGCTTGCTGGAGATCACTTGCTAAATGCGAGGTTTGCCTATGAAACCCGGTGACGTCACCTGCGCACCCAAGCGCTTCGTATCTTCTTGGAAGGACGAGATCGTATCCGCGATCGTAGAGAAGTTTCACCAAACCAATGATCGAAGGCAGTCTCGATGAGACTCTTCGAAGTTGAACCTGCCGGATCGTCGATGCGCTCAATCAAGCTAATGCTGCACCGAGGCAAGGGGCACCGGCGAGTTTCAGGCGTATCCCATCGAAAATGGTACGGATCAGCCGCGATCCGTGCGTGGCCGCTTTTGCCTCGCACGAACAGCGCACCAACGGGCCGATTGCCGCGGATTTTGATGATTAGCAATCTAGCGTTCACCCATTCCGGGTCGCAGCTGAATGCGTTTGTTTGGTGAAGAAACCGCAAAGGCTGGAACATCCATGAGCGAAACGACCTTGATCGATAATGTCATTCCGCGTACCGATATCGTCAAACGCGCAGCGCGCATCGGCGCCGAAATCAGAAATATCAAGCTCTCGAGCGATTTGCCGGACCAGACGATCGCTGCACTCAACAGCTTGCTGCTCGACCACAAGGTGATCTTCTTCCGCGACCAAGGTCATCTCGATGACGCCGAGCAGGAGCGATTTGCTGCCCGTTTCGGGAAGCTGGTGCCGCATCCGATGCTCGGCGTTGCCAAGGGAACGGCATCGCTCCTCGAGCTTGACTCCGCGCGCGGCGGTGGCCGGGCCGATGTGTGGCACGCCGATGGGACCTTCGCCGATTCCTATCCCAAGATTTTGGTGCTGCGGGCCGTTGTGATCCCACTATTCGGCGGCGATACGGTCTGGTCGAACGCCGCGGCCGCTTATCTCGACCTGCCGCCACCGCTGCAACGGCTTGCAGACGAGCTCTGGGCCGTTCACAGCAACGTCTTCGACTATGCCGGAATGGCCCGAGTCCGCGAGGTCGATAAGAAGCATTTTGACGAGGTCTTCACCAGAACCAACTTCGAGACTGAGCATCCCGTGGTGCGTGTCCACCCCGAAACCGGAGAGCGGACGCTAGTGCTCGGCGCTTTGGTACAGCGTTTTCTTGGCATCCCCAAATATGACGGCCAAAAGCTGTTGGATGTATTCCAGTCTCATATCACCGCGCCTGAAAACACCGTGCGCTGGAACTGGAGGGAGGGCGATGTCGCGATCTGGGATAACCGCGCCACACACCATTATGCGGTCAATGATTACGGCGACCAGCATCGCGTCGTTCGTCGCGCCACCATCGAGGGTGACGTGCCCGTCAGCATTGATGGCCGGTGCAGTGTAACGCGCGTAAGGTCACCAAGCAGCGGCCCAATGAAGACCGCCTAACGCGTTCGCAAATTCACGGAGATCCTACCGTTATAGACTATGCTCCCGCGTTCGTTGCTTGTGCTAGTTGAGAAACGGCCAGCGCGGGTCTGACGAAGATCTGGTTTTCGCGAGCCTCATCGAAAGCGGGGTCGGCGCTGCAGTAGACGTACAGCCCTTCGCCGCCACGGCCTGTAGGCCACGAGGTGTGCGCGACGGCCGAGGTAATCAACGTCGAGGGAAAACGAGTTGACTTCAAGGTGCCGGCAAGCGACGGGATAGAGGAGATCGGCAGCGGCACCTATCAACGGGTGGTGATCGATCTTCGTTCGTCCAACGAGTGCCTTAAAAATGAGGAGCTCCTAACGCAACGGTCGGCCTGACATTGCGGCCAGCTTGTGATACAATGCATGCCGGACCTGCTCGTGAGGAAGCGGTAGCGCCTTGCGATGGGAAAAGGAGAATAATCGGGTGCGACCAGAAGGCGAGCATAGCGTGGCTTCTCACTGGCAGTATCAGGTTAGGTTCGATGTGAATGATTCCGCCACGGCGGAATCGGTAGGCCGAAAACTTCGTGTTCCGGCACTGGCACCGCTGTTCGATATCCTCGCCAAGCATCGCGCTGCGCCGAAATGCCAGTTCGATGCCTTTGCGGAGTATGTCGCCGCAGCAGAAGAGCACGGCGTCGAAAACTATCCGCTCTACCAGTGGACAAAGGCGACGATTGAGAATCCAGCGAAGAAGGAAAAGTATTTGAAATCCTTTGCACTCTACGTAGACGACCGGGAGATCTATGCCAAGGAGATTGCCGACGCGCTGGAGGCGGACTTGCAACCGCTCACCACTAGCGGGCTCATCACGCGAATATCGAAGTACGATACCAACCCCGCCAACAATCCTCAGCCGCGGCAGGGCCCCCGCGATTAGGGCTGGGAGCGAGCTGAACGCCGGCTATTGGCCCCAAGCCGAAGACCATCCTAAGGACGCGCGGTCCACTTTCTGGGGGATTGTGTTGCACAAGTCGATTTTCGCCGATGACCAAAATTCTGCGGGCCGTGGGCGCGACTTTCGTATACAAAATGTGAGGGACCTCACGGCCTCACGCAAAATTCACAGGCAACTTCGATACCACGATTGAGGTCATACGAATCAGCGATCGCTCGCTGCTTAGTGCTTTCGCGAAAAATCTTGAGCCCTGCAACTTTCGACTTTTGCAACACTATCTGGGGTGAATCGGACAGGGTTGGCGCTGGCCTTCGACCGATGCTTATGGGCCCAACTCGAACGTGTCAGCCTCGCCGGGCGGATCCGACGATTGTGATCAGAAGAGCGCTGGGGTCGAACCTCAATCAGCCGCATAGAACGCTTCCCGAATGGGATTCGAGATCGCGCCGGAGCCAATAATCGCCGTCTTGGTCATGAACCGCTCGGTGACAAACGATTCCAGGCTGTTTCCCGTCACTTTCTCGATCACGGCCCTCAGCACGTCCGTCGTAAGCGAGTACTCCCAGCCTGTACCAGGCTGATAACAAGCGGAACGGAGGCGAGACGCTGCATTGCTTCGACGCAACGAAGGGGGCGCCCAAAATGCCAGAATTGACAAATGGAGGCTCTGTCCAAACTTTCGACCGCTCCATCGCACAGAGAGGTCATTGCCGGCTACTACAATGTCGGCAATTTCGGCAGCGCCGATCGGATGGACTACAGTAATCTTATCCACCAAGGTTCCGCCGCGTCGTGCTCGCGTTTGGCAGCTTGGCGATGAAGTGTTCGGCGTCATGCAGCGTTTGGGACTGCTCCTTAGCTGGAGGGTTAGCGGTTGCGCAGTACGACATCGCTCTCCCCCACTCGTCAGCGCAGAGGTTTACCTACTAGACTAGCAGGCTGCGGAAAAAGTATCGCGGATCGGCTGCGATTGTGATTCCTTTGTCCTGTTGAATCGGGGCAGAGGACAGCCGATGCGCGGAGAAGATGAGGCGTCAGAGGGCCTTTTTTCGTACGTGAGCTGCTCGGCGCGGGTTCCCAAAGATCACCCGCTGCGGGCCATTAGGCGGCTTGTCGATGGGGCACGTGAGGCGCTCTCAGGCGATTTCGCGAAGCTTGGCCAGCCTTCGATTCCGCCAGAGAAGCTGTTGCGGGCGCTGCTTTTACAAGCGTTCTACTCGGTGCGCTCAGAGCGCCAGTTGATGGAGCAACTCGATTACAATCTGTTGTTTCGCTGGTTCGTCGGGCTGTCGATGGACGCGCCGATCTGGGACGTGACGGTAATCACCAAGAACCGGAAGCGGCTTCTGGAAGGGGATGTCGCGGCGAAGTTCTTCGGCGCGGTGTTGGACCAGGCTGAGGTGAAGCAGCTCCTGTCGAACGATCACTTCTCGGTCGATGGCACGCTTATCGAGGCGTGGGCATCAATGAAGAGCTTCCGACGCAAGGACGGCAAGGACAAGCCGCCGGATCCAGGCCGCAATGGCGAGCGCGGCTTCCACAAGGAGAAGCGCTCCAACGAGACGCATGGATCAACCACCGATGAGCTATCGCTAAATTTTGGTGACGGCCTGGCCGGTCAGGCGGCGGCGGTTTTGGGCTGACGGTCAGCCGGTTTGGCGATGACCTCGATCCCATCGTTGAATGTCACACCGAGAACGAGTTTTGGCAACTGGTTGTGGCCATCGAGACGACGCCAGCTTTTCTGCGCGGCCTCGAGCAGTTTGAAGACCATCGCGAGCGCCGTCCTGTTGGACAGGCACCCCTTCGATCGGATCGTGCGGTGGCGCACGGTAGCGAAGGTGCTTTCAATGGGATTGGTCGTCCGCAGGTGTTTCCAGTGCTCGGCCGGGAAGTCGTAGAACGCCAGTAGCGTGTCCCGATCCCTGCTCAGGCAGTCGGCCGCCTTCTCGTATTTGGGCGTGTAACTCTCGATGAAGGCGTCGAACGCCAGCTCGGCGGCGGCCTTGGTTTCGGCCATCCAGATCTCCTGCAACGCGCGTTTGGCCTTCGGCTGCTGGCTCTTCGGCAACTTGGCGATCACGTTCGCGGTCTTGTGCACCCAGCAGCGCTGCTCGCGCGTTTTCGGCCAGACCTCACCGGCAGCCTTCCAAAACCCGAGCGCGCCATCGGCGATGGTGAGCCGCGGCGGCACGTCTAGCCCGCGTCGCTTCAGGTCGAGCAGCAGATCGCGCCAGTCCTGCGCGCTCTCGCGGGCGCCATCGGTGAAGCCGACCAGTTCCTTGCGGCCTTCCGGCGTTGCGCCGATCAGCACCAGGATGCACTGCTTTTCGTCTTCGAGGCGTGCCTGGAGATGAATGCCATCGGCCCAGATGTAGACGTAGCGCTTCGCCGACAGATCGCGCCTCTGCCACGCGGTGTGTTCGTCAAGCCAACCGTCCTTCAGGCGGCCGATGGCGGATGCCGACAACCCGGCAGCATCCTTGCCGAGCAGCGCCGCCAGAGCCTCGGAGAAGTCGCCGGTGGAAATACCCTTCAGGTAAAGGATCGGCAGCAGCGTCTCGATCGATTTCGAGCGGCGCATGTAGGGCGGCAGGATCGACGGAGAGAACCGGATGCGGTCGGGGTCGGTAGCGTCCGCCTCGCGATCGCGCACACGCGGCTGGCGGACGGCGACCGGACCGATACCGGTCATCACCTCCCGTTCCGGCAGGTGACCGTGGCGCACGATGCGCTGGTGGCCGTCCGCAGTCTTCAAATCGCCATGCTTGCCGAGAAAGTCCGAGACCTCGGCCTCGACCGCCTGGGCCAACAAAGCACGCGCCCCATTGCGCAAGATTTCAGTGAGTTGATCGTCGACGTTTCCTGGCTGAATCAGCTTGATGATGTTATCTTTGGACACGGCATATCGCTCCTTCGGTGGAGAAGTGGAGGCGTCAAGCACCCCCACGATATGCCGCCTTCCCGATTCCCGCCGTCACCAACTTTGGGCGATAGCTCACCACCGATCCAGACGCCAGGCTCTATCGCAAAGGTGATGGCCAAGGCGCCAAGCTCTCCTTCATGGGGCATTGGCAAGCCGTCCGCACATCGCAGGATCGCGCGGCACCGCTCAGATAGCGACCGCGCAACACGGTGACGACGGACTTGTCTCTCCAAGTACGTCCGCTCCTGCGCACTCAGCACCAACGGCTCGATCGGCCGGCCTCTCACAGATGCATTCGCCACAAGCGCTCTCCTCTACAGAGAGATTCGAGCTATCATTATAATGTGACGAACTTGCGTTCCAGATGACTAGTCTTACTGAGTCAGAAAAAGCGTCTGATTCAAAAGGTCGCGGGCGAGGTGCT
>NZ_LLXX01000121.1:88793-102664 GCF_001440405.1 Bradyrhizobium valentinum | reverse complement strand
TGTTGCGGCGCCGTCGCAGCATCACGCACGCGCAGAAAAATCATGACGCAGTAAAATTAGCGAAGCGTAACCCACCATTGTTTCTGGCACGAAAAGAGGTGGGTTACCCCTTCGGCTACCTCACCCTTGTCGGAGGTCACCCTCGACCGGATGGTGAAGGGTAAGGGGCCGCGGCGGTCACATCGAGATCGTGTCGGAAGGAATCGACGTTACTGGCGTCGGAAGATCATGCCGCCGTGATGGAGGGTATCCTTGTCGACGAAGTTGCCGTCAGCGGTAAAACCGGTGTCATCCCAATAGTCGATGTGATTGCCCTTGATCTCATAACGTCCTTGATAGGCGCTCGCGCGTGTTCCGCGGGCTTCGTCGTAGCGACCGTTCGGAAGAAGCTCATGACGAATGTGGCCGCCATCGGTCACCCACATGCCAACGTAGGTATGCTGCGTCATTTCTTTCTCCATGGACTGCTGTTTGGGTTTGCCGCCTGCTGATACCTCGTTTGAAGCGACCGCCATCGATGGTTCGATGATACAAAGTGATCCCAACAGCAGGGCATATATTGTGATTGGTCGATGCTTCATCTTGTTTCTCCAGTGATCGGCTGACGTCTTACTGCTGAAGCGCGGGAATGCGCCGCAGGACGTCGTCGTAAGGAACGAGGTCGAGGAAGGCCGTTACCTCCGTCGCCTTTCCCTCGTGCATGCGAAAGATCCAGGCGTAGCTGTTGCTGTAACGCTTGCCGTCGCGGGCCACGCCGCTCCCTTCCCACTGAGCGATCACATGATCGCCATCGGCCCAAACCCGTACGGCAGTCGGGCGGACGAAAGTGGACAATCTCGTCGCGAATGGGCGGACCGCCCGCTCCAGGAAGGTCTCGCGACCCCGGAATTCACCGGCGCTTGCGCTCGATCCTTTGATCCTCCAGACGACATTTTCGGCGAGCACGTCGTTGAAGAAGGAAGTTCCGCCGGCTGCCCAGCGATGAAAGGCTTCGGTGACGACTTGCCTGTTGTTATCTTCCGTCGTGCTCGGCTGGCCGCAGGGGGCGGCCGTGGTCAGGCTGGAAGCGGTGAACATCGCGGCGCACATGCACCATGCGAGTGCGCGATTTGCCATGGCTCTCATCAGTTTCTCCCTTTCCGCTCTACTTCCCTTCTCCTAGGGGCAACGAGTCGACACGACTCTCGCCGACACATTGAGTTGACTCACTTTCAATCCCGCCGGGCGACGGATGCGCCGCCGAAGATGAGCTGCTGAACCATGGGACGGCCGACGAAGCGGATGGGAAAGATCGGATCCTGCGCGCTCGCCTGATTGAGCCGATCGACATGCTCAGGCGAAAGTGCGACGCCGAGGGCGCCGAGGTTGTCTTTCGCCTGGGCCAATGTGCGCGCCCCCATGACAGGCGACGTGACCGCGGGGTTCGCGAGCGTCCAGGCGATCGCTACCTGGGACGGGGTCGCGCCGACCTCTTCGGCTACCGTACGCACGACATCAGCAACTTCGATCGACCGCTCATTGAGATGGCCGGATGACGCAATGACACCCTTGCGCGTCGACGAGATGATTGCATCGCGCGAATCCCTGACATCGGACCGGGCGTACCAGGGCAGCACGCCCATACCGAGCGCGACTGCCATCGGAATGAGCTCATGCTCGACCGTGCGCTCGATCAGGCTGTACTCGATCTGGAGCGCCACGAAGGGTGACCAGCCGCGCATGTCGGCGGTTGTCTGCATCTGGGAGATACGCCAGGCCGGCGTATTGCAGATGCCGACGTAGTGGATTTTGCCCAAACGCACGAGATCGTCCAGTCCGCGCATTACTTCATCGGGCTGTGTGGTCATGTCCCAGCCGTGCAGGTAGAGCAGGTCGATGCGGTCGGTGTTGAGCTGCCGCAGGCTCTGCTCCACCGAACGCAGCATATTGAGCCGGTGGTTGCCGCCCGAATTCGGATTGCCCGGCTCGCGCGCCATGGTGAATTTGGTCGCGAGCACGATACGGTCGCGCTTATCCTTGATGAACTCGCCGACGATGCGCTCAGAGGCGCCATCGGTGTAGTTCACGGCCGTATCGACGAAGTTGCCGCCCTGATCGATGTAGAGATCGAAGATCCGACGCGCCTCGCCCGCATCGGCGCCCCAGCCCCAGTCCTGACCAAAGGTCATCGTACCGAGCGCGATTGGGGATACACGCAGGCCGGACCGGCCCAGCAGACGGTAATGATCGAGAGACGTCATTGTCTGTACCTCCACCTCATGTCGAAGGGCAGATGTACGGTACCGCGACACGCAAAACAATTTGCCCAATCGTGACTAGCTTGGTAAGTTTTGCTAACCAATGACGGTAGATCTAAATCTTGTTTCCGTTTTCCTCGCGGTGGCAGAAGCGAAGAGCTTTCGCGGTGCTGCCGAGCGGCTGGGCGTAACCCGATCCGCGGTGAGCCAAGCCATTCGACGCATGGAAGACCGGATGGAGGTAGCCCTTGTCCAGCGGACGACGCGCAGCGTCAGCCTCACAGAGGCCGGCGTGCGGTTGCACCAGCGTGTCGCGCCAGCCGTCGCCGAAGTCGAACTCGCACTCGATACCGCTCAGGATCGGGACGACAAGCCAACAGGGCAACTACGGCTCGCCGTTTCCTCGATCGCCGAGCGCTTCATCTGTGGACCACTGCTTGCGAGTTTCACGCACGCTCATCCAGGTGTGCAGATCGACATCACCGTGACTGACGAGGAATTCGATATCGTAGCTGAGGGCTATGACGCAGGCGTTCGGCTCGGCGAAGTCATCGAGCAGGACATGATTGCCGTGCCGGTCTCAGGCGATCAGCGCCAGATGGTCGTGGCCGCACCGTCCTACATGAAGCGTTTTGGGGCGCCATCTCACCCGGCCGAGCTTTCGCAGCACTGCTGCATTGGCTGGCGACCGGCTCCGGAGATGGCGCCGTATCGCTGGGAATTTGAGGAGGATGGCCGCGAATTCGACGTCGCGGTAAACCCCAGGATCACGACGAATGACATGTGGGTCATGGTACGGACCGCCTGCGCCGGCGGCGGTCTGACGTTCGGCATGGAGGAAACTTTCAGGCCATACATCAAGCGAGGGGAGCTGGTGCCGCTTCTGGAGCAGTACTGCCCGCCCTTTCGAGGCTTCTTCCTCTATTTCGCGGACCGCCGAAATCTTCCGCCTAAGCTGCGCGCCCTGATCGACCATGTGCGATATCGCCCCGCGTCACGTCGGCCAAAGAGATAGTGTCTGACGCCCCGCGCACCTCGGTGCGACCGGCAGGCTTGATGCTCTCTCCCGCGACGAAATCCCATCCGCCGGACGTGGTGCGCGGTGCTCTTGGTCGACACCTCATCTTCCGCCGAATTTGCGCAACCCCTTGGGTGGTCTTAGCGAAAAGCACGACCCGCCATCTCGAGCACGACTCGACGAGAGGATGTGGTGATTACGCCTTCGGCCAATCCACCCTACGAGACCTACGAGCTACGCCACGCCCGCGCGCAGGAAATCGTGCAGGTGCACGATGCCGACCGGCTTGTTGGCGTCTGTCACGATCAACGTCGTGATCTTCGAGGAGTTGAGGATCTCCAGCGCCTCGCCGGCCAGCACGTCGCGGTCGATCGTCTTCGGGTTTTTCGTCATCACCTCGTCGACGGTTGCCGTCATCAGGTCGGGCCCCATGTGACGGCGCAAGTCGCCGTCGGTGACGATGCCGGCAAGATGCCCGCTGCTATCGACGATGCCGACGCAGCCAAAGCCCTTCGACGTCATCTCGACCAGCGCCTCGGACATTTTTGTGCCGAGCGGCTTCAGCGGCACAGCGTCGCCGGAATGCATGAGGTCGCGGGTATATTTCAACAGCGCGCCGAGCTTGCCGCCCGGATGCAGCACGCTGAAATCGACTGACGTAAAGCCGCGGCCTTCCAGGAGGGCGATCGCCAGCGCATCGCCGAGCGCGAGCATCATCAGCGAGGAGGTGGTGGGCGCAAGGTTGTGCGGGCAGGCTTCGCGCGCCTTGGGCAGCGTCAGCGCCACGTCGGCGGCCTTGGCGAGCGAGGATTCCCGCTCCGCCGTCATCGCGATCACGGGAATCCGGAACCGCTTGGCATAGGTGATCAGATTCTTCATCTCCGGCTGCTCGCCGGACCAGGACAGCGCCAGGATGACGTCGTCGGGCGTGATCATGCCGAGGTCGCCATGGCTCGCTTCGGCGGCATGAACGAAGAACGCCGGCGTGCCGGTGGAGGCAAAGGTCGCGGCGATCTTGCGGCCGATGTGGCCCGATTTGCCGAGCCCGGTGACGATCAGCCGTCCCTTGGCGTTCCGGATCAGGTCAGCGGCGGCGACAAAGGGCGCGCGGAGATCGGATTGCAGCGCCGCTGATAATGCGGCGATCCCGCTGCCTTCGGCATCGAGCGTGCGCAGGGCCGATTGAACGGCGGCGTCGGCGGAGTCGGTGCCGGATGATTTTGCCATCAGCGGTTTTGGATTGGCCATGTCTGTCCCAGGGGAGGAGGGCGCATCGCGCCGAAGCCGTCCATAGCATGGCCCGCCGGGCGATGCGACGTGCGCGGCACGGCCCTCAACGGCTCATTAACCATAATTGTTTTAACTCCATTAACGACGTGCTCACGCGCGCGCTCGATGCGTATCAATCAAATATCTGTTTTTGTTGGAGTATTTCTCAACGTGAGGGCTGGGCCAGTAACGGGCCGGAACGGCCGCGCGCGCGTCTTTCGCGCAGCCTTGCCGTGCCTTGTGTTGATCGCCCTGACGGGAACCGCGGCGCTGGCGCAAACCGTCACGCCGGACCTGTTCAGCTCGAAGCGCACCGGCCAGATCACGTCGCCCGATTCGCCGCTGCGCCGGACTGCGGCCGAGGTGAACGATCCGCTTGGCAGTCCGAGGCTGCAGGAGGGCGACAAGCCTGCGTCGTCGCGAATCGGACAGATCCCGAAATATGGTCTGCCGGCGGCGAACGGCGCCGCCGATACGGGCTACGACTCGCTGAACCGCAAGCGCAAGAAGCCGAAACACTATCCAGGGCAGGCAAAGCCGAAGCCGCCGGTCGGTCCGGGTAGTCCACCGCCGCCGATCACGTCGAACATGCGGCTGCGGCTCTCGATTCCCTCGTCTCAGTCAGCACACAAGACGCCAATCCCGCCGGCGATGGTCGGCACGCTGGTGGGACAGCCGCCGCGCAAGCGCCTCAGGATCGACGACGATCCGTTCGGCGCGGTCGGCGATTACGCCGGCAGTTTTCTGATCAAGTCTGCGGTCGAGTTCTCCGGCGGCTACGATACCAATCCTGGCCGGCTCGTCCCCGCGCAAGGCAAGCCGTTCTATGTGATCGCGCCGGAATTCCTCGCGGTCTCCGATTGGGAGCGTCATGCGCTGGTCGCCGATCTGCGCGGCTCCTTCACCGGCTATGCCAGCAACCTCACGCCGAACGCGGACGGCACGCCGCTGTCGGCGCCGCTCGATATCGATCGGCCCAATTTCATCGGGCATGTCGACGGCCGGCTCGACGTTAGCCGCGACACGAGGCTGATGGCGCAAGGCCGCCTGTTCGTCTCGACCGACAATCCGGGCAGCCCGAACGTGCAGGCGGGTCTCGCCAAATATCCGATCTACACCACGGTAGGCAGTACCATTGGTGTCGACCAAACCTTCAACCGGGTGCAGGTTTCCGCCGGCGCCACCGTCGATCGCACCGACTACACCAACTCGAAACTCACCGACGGCACTTCGACCACCAATGACGATCGCAACTTCAGCCAGTATGGCGGTGTCGGCCGCGCCAGCTATGATTTGCGGCCCGGCGTGAAGCCGTTCGTGGAAGTGCAGGGCGACAGCCGCGTGCATGACGTCAAGCTCGACCGCGGCGGCTTTGCGCGCGACTCCAGCGGCGGTTACGTCAAGGGCGGCACCAGCTTCGAATTCTCGCGGCTGTTGACCGGCGAAATCGGCGTCGGCTACGCCGCGCGCGACTATGTCGATCCGAGGCTGGATCGCCTGGAAGGCCTGCTCGTCTCGTCCTCGCTGGTCTGGACTGCGACGCCGCTGACCACGGCAAAATTCTATTCCGACACCACGATCACGGAAACCACGCTGCCCGGCACGTCGGGCGTGCTGACGCACATCTATACCGTCGAAGTCGACCACGACTTCCGCCGCTGGCTGACCGCGATCGGCAAGTTCACCTGGGGCGAGCTCGACTATCAGGGCAATCCCAGGCGCGACAAGATCTACGCGGTGTCGGGCGAAGCCATCTACAAGATGAATCGCAACGTCTGGCTCAGGGGCACGCTGCGCCGCGACTGGCTGGATTCGAATTTGCCGGGCAACAGCACGGCGTCCACGGTGGTGATGCTGGGCGTGAGGTTGCAGAATTGAAGGGGCCACAAGGAAGCCGTCATACCCCGCGAAGGCGGGGTATCCAGTACGCTGCGGCCTATCGATTTACGACAAACGTCTCTGGGATACTGGATCGCCCGCCTTCGCGGGCGATGACAGTCTCGTGCGGGAGGAGACAGGCTCATCGCGGCAGCGTCGTCGTCCCCATCAGATACTGGTCGATCGCCCGGGCGCACAGGCGGCCCTCGCGGATCGCCCAGACCACCAGCGACTGGCCGCGGCGCATGTCGCCGGCGGAGAACACGTTGGGCAGCGAGGTCTGGTAATCCTGCGTGTTGGCGCGGACGTTGCCGCGCTGGTCGAGGTCGACACCGAGTGTCTTCAGCATGCCCTCGTGCACGGGATGCACAAAGCCCATGGCGAGCAGCACGAGCTGCGCGTCGATTTCGAACTCGGTGCCGGGCAGCGGCTTGAACTTGTCGTCGACCTTCACGCAATGCAGCTTCTGCACCTTGCCGTCGACGCCCGAGAACTTCTGCGTCAGCACCGCGTATTCACGCACCGCGCCTTCGGCCTGGCTCGACGAGGTCCGCATCTTGAGCGGCCAGTTCGGCCAGGTCACGCCTTTGTTCTCGTGCTCGGGCGGCGCCGGCATGATCTCGAGCTGGGTCACAGACCTCGCGCCCTGCCGGAATGAAGTGCCGATGCAGTCGGAGCCGGTGTCGCCGCCGCCGATCACGACGACATGCTTGCCGCCGGCCAGGATGTCCCTTTCGCTGCCGAGCGGCTCGGAGGAGACGCGGCGGTTCTGCTGCGGCAGGAAGTCCATCGCAAAATGGATGCCGTCGAGATCGCGCCCCGGAATCGGCAGGTCGCGGCCGGCTTCGGCGCCTCCCGTCAATGCCACGGCGTCATACTGGGCGAGCAGTTCGCGCGGATCGATCGCGCCCTCGGAAGTGCCGCCGACATGGACGCCGTAATGGAACGTCACGCCTTCGGCTTCCATCTGCGCCACGCGGCGGTCGATGATGTGCTTTTCCATCTTGAAGTCGGGGATGCCGTAGCGAAGCAGGCCGCCGGCCTTGGCGAATTTCTCGTAGACATGGACGTCATGGCCGACGCGCGCGAGCTGCTGCGCGGCCGCAAGGCCCGCGGGGCCTGAGCCGATGATTGCGACCTTCTTGCCGGTCTTCGCTGGCGCAATCTCGGGCTTCAGCCAGCCATTGTCCCAGGCGCGATCGACGATCGCACATTCGATCGTCTTGATGGTGACCGGGTTGTCGTCGATGTTGAGCGTGCAGGACGCTTCGCACGGCGCGGGGCAGATGCGGCCGGTGAACTCCGGAAAATTATTGGTCGAGTGCAGGTTGCGCGAGGCTTCTTCCCAATTGCCCTGATAGACGAGGTCGTTGAAGTCGGGGATCTGGTTGTTGACCGGGCAGCCCGGCGTGCCCGGCGCCACCGAGCCGGTGCCGTGGCAATAGGGGATGCCGCAATTCATGCAGCGCGCGGCCTGGTCGCGGGTGTCCTTCTCGCTCAGGGGAATGACGAATTCGCGATAGTGCTTCACCCGCTCGGTGACCGGCGCATACTTGCGTTCGTTGCGGTCGATCTCGAGAAAACCTGTGATCTTGCCCATTAAACCTGATGCCCCTGCATCTCTCGTTCGTCTGTGTTTCTCTCGCTCCTCATCCTGAGGAGCGGCGCATGCGCCGCGTCTCGAAGGATGGAGGCCCGTGTCTTTGCCCGTGTCTTGGCCTCATGGTTCGGTACGGCGCTTTCGCGCCTCCTCACCATGAGGGTCTGAGGTTTAAGCCCCGATCGCGATTTTCGGCTCGGCGTCGGCGTTCGCCTTCAATTCCTTCAGCGCACGGCGGTATTCCACCGGCATCACTTTCCGGAATCTCGGCAGCCAGAGCTTCCAGTTCGCGAGGATCTCGGCGGCCTTCTGCGAGCCGGTCAGCTTGGCGTGGCGCGTGATCAGGATGTGCAGCCGCTCGATATCGGACTCCAGCAGATTGGCGAACACATCGACCCGGCCATGCGCCTCGAGATCGCCGGAGTGATTGTAGGTGCCGGCGTTGATCATCTCCTCCGACAGCACCGGCTCGAGTTCGACCATCGAGAGGTTGCAGAGCTTTTCGAAATCGCCGGCCTCGTCCAGCACATAGGCGATGCCGCCCGACATGCCG
Organism: Bradyrhizobium valentinum; assembly: GCF_001440405.1. Classification (GTDB taxonomy): domain Bacteria; phylum Pseudomonadota; class Alphaproteobacteria; order Rhizobiales; family Xanthobacteraceae; genus Bradyrhizobium; species Bradyrhizobium valentinum. The sequence continues at coordinate 94,109 of NZ_LLXX01000121.1, read as the reverse complement.
GCCGCGAAGTTGCGTCCGGTCTTGCCGAGCACCACGACGATGCCGCCGGTCATGTATTCGCAGCAATGATCGCCGGCGCCTTCGACGACCGCGACCGCGCCGGAGTTACGCACCGCGAAGCGCTCGCCGGCGATGCCGCGGAAATAGCACTCGCCCTCGATCGCGCCATACATCACCGTGTTGCCGACGATGATGGACTCCTCCGGCACGATGCCGGAATTTTTCGGCGGCTTGACGATGATGCGGCCACCGGAAAGGCCCTTGCCGACATAGTCGTTGCCTTCGCCTTCGAGATCGAAGGTGACGCCGCGGGCAAGCCAGGCGCCGAACGCCTGGCCCGCGGTGCCATTCAGGCTGACATGGATGGTGTCATGCGGCAGCCCGGCATGGCCGTAGATCTTGGCGACCTGGCCCGACAGCATCGCGCCGGCGGAGCGGTCGGTGTTGTTGATCTCTTCCTCGATCTTCACCGGTGCGCCGCGATCGAGCGCGGCCTGCGCCTTCTCGATCAGGCGGCGGTCCAGCACCTTCTCCAGATGATGGTTCTGGGCCTCGGCGTGATAGATCTTCTGGCCGGGCAGTTCCTTCTGCCGCACGAACAGCTTTGAGAAGTCGAGCCCCCTGGCCTTCCAGTGCGCCACCAGCGTGGACTGGTCGAGCATCTGGGTCTGGCCGACCATCTCGTCGAAGGTGCGGTAGCCGAGCTGCGCCATGATCTCGCGCACTTCCTCGGCAACGAAGAAGAAGTAGTTGATGACGTGCTCGGGCTGTCCGGTGAAGCGCTTGCGCAGCACGGGATCCTGCGTCGCGACGCCGACCGGACAGGTGTTGAGATGGCACTTGCGCATCATGATGCAGCCGGCCGCGATCAACGGCGCGGTGGCGAAGCCGAATTCGTCGGCGCCGAGCAGCGCGCCGATCACGACGTCGCGTCCGGTTCGGAAGCCGCCGTCGACCTGGACCACGATGCGGCTGCGCAGCCGCTCGCGCACCAGCGTCTGGTGGGTTTCGGCAAGGCCGATTTCCCAAGGGCTGCCTGCGTGCTTGATCGAGGTGAGGGGGGACGCGCCGGTGCCGCCCTCGAAGCCCGCGATGGTGACATGGTCGGCGCGCGCCTTGGCAACGCCCGCGGCCACCGTGCCGACGCCGATTTCGGAGACCAGCTTGACCGAGACCTGACCGTCCGGATTGACGTTCTTGAGGTCGTAGATGAGCTGCGCCAGATCCTCGATCGAATAGATGTCGTGATGCGGCGGCGGCGAGATCAGGCCGACGCCGGGCGTGGAATGCCGCACGCGCGCAATCGTCGCGTCGACCTTGTGGCCAGGCAACTGGCCGCCTTCGCCGGGCTTGGCGCCCTGCGCCATCTTGATCTGCATCATGTCGGAGTTGACGAGATATTCCGTCGTCACGCCGAAGCGGCCCGAGGCGACCTGCTTGATCGCCGAGCGCATTGAATCGCCGTTCGGCATCGGCTTGAAGCGATCGGACTCTTCGCCGCCTTCGCCGGTGTTCGACTTGCCGCCGATCCGGTTCATGGCGATCGCGAGCGTCGTATGCGCCTCGCGCGAGATCGAGCCGAAGCTCATCGCGCCCGTGGCGAAACGCTTGACGATCTCCTTGGCCGGCTCGACCTGGTCGAGCTTCACGGGCTTGCGCTTCTCGTCCTCGGCGGTCTTGATCCGGAACAGGCCGCGCAGCGTCAATAGCCGCTCGGACTGCTCGTTGAGGATCTTTGCGAAGGCACGGTAGCGCTCCTGCGAGTTGCCGCGCACGGCATGCTGGAGCGCCGAAACGGATTCAGCCGTCCAGGCGTGGTCCTCGCCGCGGGTGCGGTAGGCATATTCGCCGCCGACATCGAGCGCGGTCTTGTAGACCTGCGCGTCGCCGAACGCGTCCGTATGGCGGCGCGCGGTTTCCTCGGCGATTTCGGCCAGGCCCACGCCTTCGATGCGGGTATGGGTGCCGGCGAAATACTTGGCGACGAAGTCGGCCTTCAATCCGACGGCGTCAAAAATCTGCGCGCCGCAATAGGATTGATAGGTCGAGATGCCCATCTTGGACATCACCTTCAACAGGCCCTTGCCGATCGACTTGATGTAGCGCTTGACGATCTCGTAGTCGTCGAGCGCCCCCGGCAGGCGGTCCTTCATCGCGATGATGGTTTCGAACGCCAGATATGGGTTGATCGCCTCGGCGCCGTAGCCTGCCAGGCAGGCGAAATGGTGCACTTCGCGCGGTTCGCCGGATTCGACGACGATGCCGACCGAGGTACGCAGGCCTGTGCGGATCAGATGATGATGCACGGCGGCGCAGGCGAGCAGTGAGGGGATCGGAATCCGGTCCGAGCCTGCCATGCGATCGGACAGGATGATGATGTTGACGCCTTCGCGCACCGCGCCTTCGGCCCGCGCGCAGAGCTCATCGAGCACCTGCTCCATTCCCGCCGCGCCGAAGCCGGCGTGGAAGGTGGTGTCGAGCGTGCGCGACTTGAAATGGGTGTCCGCAACATCGGAGATCGAGCGGATCTTTTCCAGGTCGGCATCGGTCAGGATCGGCTGGCGCACTTCGAGCCGCTTGGTCGAGGCCATGCCCTGCAGGTCGAACAGGTTCGGCCGCGGCCCGATGATCGAGACGAGGCTCATCACCAGCTCCTCGCGGATCGGATCGATCGGCGGGTTGGTGACCTGCGCAAAATTCTGCTTGAAGTAGGTGAAGAGCGGCTTCGGCCGGTCCGACAGCGCCGAGATCGGCGTGTCGTTGCCCATCGAGCCCGCGGCTTCTTCGCCGGTGGCCGCCATCGGCGTCATCAGAATGTTGATGTCTTCCTGCGAATAGCCGAACGCCTGCTGCCGGTCGAGCAGCGGCAGGTTGGAGCGGATGCCCTTGGTGGCTGCGTCGGGCAATTCCTCCAGCACGAGCTGGGTGCGATGCAGCCAGTCGCTGTAGGGATGGCTCTTGGCCAGCGTCGCCTTGATCTCGTCGTCGGGAATGAGGCGTCCCTGTTCGAGGTCGACCAGTAGCATCTTGCCGGGCTGCAGCCGCCACTTGGTGACGATCTGGTCCTCGGGGATCTTCAGCACGCCCATTTCGGACGCCATCACGATGCGGTCGTCCTTGGTGACGAGATAGCGCGCGGGACGTAGCCCGTTGCGGTCCAGCGTCGCGCCGATCTGGCGGCCGTCGGTAAAGGCGATCGCGGCGGGGCCGTCCCACGGCTCCATCAGGGCGGCGTGATATTCGTAGAAGGCGCGGCGCTGCTCATCCATCAACGGATTGCCCGCCCACGCTTCCGGAATCATCATCATGACCGCGTGCGGCAGCGAGTAGCCGCCCTGCACCAGGAATTCGAGCGCGTTGTCGAAGCAGGCGGTGTCGCTCTGGCCTTCATAGGAGATCGGCCACAGACGGCTGATGTCCTTGCCGTAGAGCTCCGAGTGAACGGACGCCTGACGGGCCGCCATCCAGTTGACGTTGCCGCGCAGCGTGTTGATTTCGCCGTTGTGGGCGATCATCCGGTACGGATGCGCCAGCGACCAGGTCGGGAAGGTGTTGGTCGAGAAGCGCTGATGCACCAGCGCCAGCGCGCTTTCGAAATCTGCTTCATGCAGGTCGGGATAGTACTTGCCGAGCTGGTCGGCGAGGAACATGCCCTTGTAGATCACGGTGCGGCACGACAGCGAGACCGGGTAATAGCCGGCCATGCCGCGGTCGCGGCGCTGATAGATCGCCTGCGAGATCGACTTGCGCAGGATGTAGAGCCTGCGCTCGAACTCTTCCTCGGTCTTCGCCGTGCCGTTGCGGCCGATGAAGACCTGCATGTGGTAGGGTTCGGTCGGCTTGACGGTTTCGCCGAGCGAAGCGTTGTCGGACGGCACATCGCGCCAGCCGAGCAGCACGAGGCCCTCTTCCTTGATCTGTTCGGCGATGATGCTCTGGATCACCTTTCGCCACGCCGTCTCCTTCGGCATGAACAGCGCGCCGATCGCATACTGGCCGGGCGGTGGCAGCTTGAAACCGATTTCGGCGGCCTTGCGCGCGAAGAAGGCGTGCGGGATCTGCACCAGAATGCCGGCGCCGTCGCCGGCGCGCGGATCGGCGCCGACCGCACCGCGATGTTCGAGGTTGCAGAGAATGCTGATCGCGTCGGAGACGATCTGGTGCGACTTGCGGCCCTTGATGTTGGCGATGAAGCCGACGCCGCAGGAATCCTTCTCCATGCTGAGGTCGTAGAGGCCCTCGGCCGGCGGCCGCCAATCATGCTCGCGCGCGATGTCCGCCGGTTTCGAAGCTGCGGTCGCCGACAGTGTTTCTGTCACGATGTTTTCGCGCTCGAATTCCGACCCGCTCATCTCATTCCTCTCAAAAAGGCTAAGGGCCTCACCGCCGTCGTCGGCGCACCTTGGACGCTTGCGGCACCCACCGGGCCACCGCTCGTCCTCCGCGAGCCGCAATTTCTTAAATTCAGGCCTGGGCGTTCAACGTCCCTGAGGAACGGCCTTGCCTGCACTGCCCCTGGAGCTCGTGGCGCCACGGCTTCGTTGCAATCCCTGTGCCGGGACCGCCCCGCAATTGAGACAGCGATACTGTCCTAACTTCGACCATGCCAAATTTTTCTTTATCACACAAGCGCGTGAAAGTCCTTAGGCGGCATGCGAATCGGCGCCTGGTGGCCCGGGAAAAACTGCTGGTGGCAGGTTTGCGGCAGCGGCGCCCCGATCCGGCCCAAGGACCGCCGGATTTCGCAAGGAAATTCGTGGCCGGGCCGGTAGGCGAGAGAGCGAAATGCTCCCGCTTCAGCCCGGCGGCTGCGGGCTTACAGGAGCTTTCGGATGAAGTTGTTCACGGGATCTTTGGCGGCGGGACTGGTCCTTTTTGCGGGCGGCGCGCAGGCGCAGGTGCCGGGGCCTTACACGGCGGCGTCGGATTTCGACGCGCCCTATGCGGTGGCGCCGCCTCCGGTTCCCGGGCCGCGGTACGTACCCGGTCCGCGCTACGCACCCGGGCCGCAATACGGATACGGCCCCGGCCCCGGCTTGCTGCCGTCGACGGAAGTTTATTCCGTGCTGCGCGACAACGGATTCTTGCCGCTCGGCATCCCCAGGCTCCGCGGCGTCGTCTACACGATTGCGGTGCACGACCGCGGCGGCGAGAACGGCCGGCTGGTGATCGACGCGCGCAATGGCCGGATTATCCGTTTCGTGCCCGGGTACCGCATGGGCGACAATTACGACGAGGAGCAGAGCGCTCTCCAGGGACCTCCGGGGGCTCCGCCGCCGGCCCAGATCCAAGGTTCAACCCAAGGTTCAGCCCAGC
>NZ_LLXX01000121.1:13077-88720 GCF_001440405.1 Bradyrhizobium valentinum | reverse complement strand
ACTCACGTTGCGAGCCGCACCGTGCCGGTGCCGAAGGCCAAGCCGCTTGCCGCCAAACCCGCTGCCGCGCCGGTCCAGCAGGCGGCAGCGCCTGCTCCGAAGTCGGCCGAGGTGCAGGCGGCCGCCCCGGTGACAACCGGCTCGGTCCCAGCAAAGCCCGCCCCGCAGATTGCGCCGACCCAGGGCATGCCCACGGTCCAGGGGCTGGAGTAACTCTATCGTCGTCCCTGCGAACGCAGGGACCCATAACCACCAGCGGTCGTTTTGCGAAGGGCGTCTGCCATATCGCCTAATTGATAGATCACGATGTATGGGTCCCTGCGTTCGCAGGGACGACAGAGACAAAAACGCCCCGGTCTTCCCGGGGCGTTTTCATTGCGGCGAGCTATTCATGCTGACCGGCGGCAGCCAGGATCAGATCGGCGACTTTATCGGGCTGCGAGACCAGCGACAGGTGGCCGGCTTCAAGTTCGACCGTCGTCGCATTCATCCGCTTGGCCAGAAACCGCTCGAGGTCGGGATTGATGGTGTAGTCGAGCTTCGACACGGCGTACCAGCTCGGCTTGCTGTGCCAGGCGGCAGCAGTGGTGCGGCCGGTGAACAGGGAGGCCGCGGTCGGCTCTTGCACGGCGTAGAGAACTTCCGCGGTCTTTCGATCGACCCCGTTCGCAAAATATTTCAGGAACGCATCCTCGGACAGCTTGGTGAAGCCGTCATGCTCCTGAACGCCGGCGCGCGCAGGGCCTGCCGGAAACTTCTGCGACAACGCCACGAAGTCCTCGCCGGCATCGGGCGCGCGCGCCGCGATATAGACCAGCCCGGTGACCTTCGGGTCGGTGCCGACTTCGCTGATGACGGTGCCGCCCCAGGAATGCGCCACCAGCACGGTCGGGCCGTCCTGCTGCGCCAGTGCACGGCGCGTTGCGGCCACGGAATCTTCCAGCGTGGTCAGCGGATTCTGGACCGCGGTGACGCGAAGGCCCGCCGCCTGCAGCCGCGGAATGACTTCCGACCAGCTCGATCCGTCCGCCCAGGCACCGTGCACCAGCACGACATTTTTCACTTTGACCGGTGCCGCGGCCTGCGCCGGCGTAGTGAGTACGCCAAACGATCCTGCAAACACACTGGCGGCGAGCGCCGCAACGATCCGTAACCTTGTCATCGATCTCTCCTGATTTGATACGTCTGTTGAAGCGCTGGGTGCAAAGGTGAATACGTCGTCGAACTGCAAACGTTACGCGTCTCGGCGGCGCCGTTGCCGGGGCAGGCGGTGAAATAGTCGTTGCAGAAGCGGACATCATTTAAATTCGCTGTTAATGAGCGGAGCCGGATTGCGCCGTCTTCGTATGCGCGCACAAAAAAACGCCCCGGTTGCCCGGGGCGTTTTCGCGTTCAGCCAATACCGGCTGAATCTACTGTGTTACGCGGCGACCGAAGCGTCGACCACCTGCGGGGCCTGCGCGCCCGAGTTGATCGGAATGCTGCGCGGCTTCTTGGCCTCGGGGATCTCGCGGACGAGATCGACGTGGAGCAGGCCGTTCTCGAGCGAGGCGTTCTTCACCTGCACGAAATCGGCAAGCTGGAAGATGCGCTCGAAGGCACGCGCGGCGATGCCGCGGTAGAGCACTTCGGAATTGTCCTTGCCGTTCTCGTTGGCGGTTTTCTCGCCCTTGATCGTCAGCGTGTTTTCCTTCGCGACGATCGAAAGCTCGCCTTGCGAGAAGCCGGAGACCGCAACGCTGATGCGGTAGGCGTTCTCACCGGTGCGCTCGATATTGTAGGGCGGATAACCGGGGCTGCCGTCTGAGGTCACCTGATCGAGCAGGTTGAAGAAGCGGTCGAAGCCGACGGTGGAACGATAAAACGGGGTAAGATCGTAGGTACGCATAGGGTAGTCCTCCATTGAGCGACTGTTTCAGTTAACCCGCCCGCCATCGGGCCGGGCTTTAGTCTTCGTGCAGCCTCAGCGTTTTGGAGCTTTGGGTTTCGGTTCCGAAACACTGGTAGCGGCCTGCACAGAAGTGATATGGGAGGGGTGAAACGGTGTTCAAGAGGGGCGAAACAGGCCCCTTTTTTGCGCTCCTGCCTTGATTTCCAGCCCCTTCCACCCAGCCGGTTGCCCGTCATGACGCTCGTCTCTATCCCCGCCAATCCGGTTCCGGAGGATGTCGTCGCAGGCACGATCAAGACGCCCGACGGCGCGGAATTGCGGTTTGCGCGCTGGGCCCCGCCGGCAGGGCGCAAGGGCACGGTCTGCGTCTTCACCGGGCGCAGTGAGCAGATCGAGAAATATTTCGAGACGGTGCGCGACTTGCGCGATCGTGGATTTGCGGTGGCGATGATCGACTGGCGCGGCCAGGGGCATTCCTCGCGCCGCCTGCGCGATCCGCGCAAGGGGTATGTCCGCGATTTCTCCGATTTCGAGGTCGATGTCGAAACCTTCGTGCAGCAGGTGGTGCTGCCGGATTGCCCGCCGCCCTATTTCGCGCTGGCGCATTCGATGGGCGGCGCGGTTCTGCTTCGGGTCGCGCATGCGGGAAAGCGCTGGTTCGATCGCATGGTGCTATCGGCGCCGATGATCGACCTGCCGGGACGCAGGACCTCGTTCCCGACACGGGCGTTGCTTCGGGTCATGAGGCTGATGGGGCAGGGCGGGCGCTACGTGCCCGGCGGCAGCGACGCGCTGACCGGAACGGAATCCTTCATCAACAACCCCTTCACCAGCGATCCCGTGCGCTACGCGCGCAACGCCGCGATCCTGGAAGAAGACCCGACGCTGGGCATCGGTTCGCCGACGGTGGCCTGGGCCGATACCGCATTCAGGGCGATGCATACCTTTCGCGGCATGAACTACCCGTCCGAAATCCGCCAGCCGATCCTGATGCTGGCCGCCAGCAACGACACCATTGTTTCCACGGCTGCGATCGAGGAATTCGCCTATCATTTGCGCGCCGGCTCGCATCTGGTGATTGCGGGCTCCAAGCACGAGATCCTGCAGGAGCAGGACCGCTACCGCTCGCAATTCTGGGCCGCGTTCGATGCCTTCGTGCCGGGCACGCCGCTGTTCAAATAGTTGCTTGCCGTGATTTAAGCCGGTTCAATCGGACGCGAACCGCGCTGGCGGTACTTGGGGTCTGGAGAATGCCGTCATGATTCGTGGAAGCTGCCTATGCGGTGCCGTCAGGTTTGGAGTCGATAAGGTACGATCGATCACACACTGCCATTGTGCCAATTGCCGCAAGCTTACCGGCGCGGCATTCGCAACGTACGCTCACGTCGAAGTTGACAAGTTCCGATTTTTGGCCGGCGAAGACATGACCGTGCGCTATGAATCCGCGCCCGGCGGTTTCCGGTATCGTTGCAAGATTTGCGGCTGCCTGACGCCAGGGAAGGCAAGTTATCTGGAGACAGTCAGTATCCCCGCCGGTCTGTTCGACGATGATCCCAAGGTTCGGCCGCGTCTGCACGTATTTACGTCGTCGCGTGCGCCCTGGTGGACGATTCAGGACGACTTGCCCCAGCACGAAAAATGGGTTCCGGGCTACGGGCCGAAGCCGTAGCGAATGCGTGGCCGGCCGCACCCGCTGCGGCAGTTATCTTCCAGCAGCAGGCTTCGGCAGTCGTGCCGTGATCCGCTCCGGCAACCGCCGCTCGACGAACAGCGTCCTGACCTCGGCGACGCTGAGGTAGCGCGCCTCGCCGTCGCCCTTGCCGAGGATTTTCAGCAGGACGGGCCATTCGCCTTTCATCAGGATCGGGTAGTACCAGCGCGTCGCATCGCCGTCGCGCTTGATGTTGGCCTTCATGAAGGCGTCGATCTCTTTCGCCGTCAGTCCGAGTTCGATGCCCCCTGAAGGATCCTTGCAGTCCTTGCCGAAGGTGGCGAGCCGGTCGATCTGCTCTTCATGAACCTTCGCGCCGGCGTCGAGAATGCGCGAGCCGCCGCCATGCTTGTCGAGAGGACCGTTTCGCAGCTCGTCGAGCACGGCGCCCGAGGTCGCGCTCTTCAAGACGCGCAGCGGCCCGAGGCCGTTCGCAATGACGGCGACCATCCAGGTTTTCATCCGCACGCTCTTTTGGGCCGAGCCGGTTTCGCCGCTTGCGAGGCCGATCATTTCGGTGAGCTTTTCGAGCGGCACGTCGTGGCCGCTGACGTAGCCATTGGCGACCAGCGCGCGCAAAAACGGGCATGGATTATTGGGGGAAACGGGAATCTGCCCGGTTGGCGTGGTGGGCGGAGCAGTACCGATGGGGTTATCCGACATGACTTCAAATCCTCAAAGCACCAAGTATGAAAATCGGTCCGCCGCCAAGGGCGATGCGGATGACGGTTCTGAAAAAAGGAATTCGGTGGCGCGCTACCTCAGCGTGTAGCAAGTTTGGCGGAATTCGACGCCGTGTCAACCGACGGCCCGTTCCGCCCTCAGGAATCTACGGCGAGTTTTGGCGAGGATTCGACGAGGGTCAATCTACTGAAGGGGAGGCCGGCCTTCACAAGGCCGTCGCGGAAATGGGCGATGTCGGCCGGGACCTTCCAATGAAAATTCCGCAAATAACGCTCGACGGTCAGGGTCGGGTAGTTGCTTAAGAGAACCTCGGCCGCGTTTGCCGCTTCTGCGGTTCGTCCCAATTGCGCCAACGCTGCCGCCCGTATCGCCAGCGCCTGGAGATGATTGGGATTCACATAAAGCTCTTCGCGCGCCCAGGACAGCGAAGCGTCATATTGACCGAGCAGGTAGTGGCTGAAGGCATTCACTGCGGCCCATTGATATCGAGGGTCGTTGTTGCCTTGCTGCGCCGCCATCGTAAACAGTTCGATGGCTTGCCGGTGTTCGCCGCTCGTGAGATGACAAAAGCCGAGCACGCCGCGGGCGCCCATGTCGTACGGATTGAGCCCGACTGCGCGCTTTGCAGCATCCATTGCCGCCTCGTAGTGTCCTTCCACTGCGTGCAGAAAGGCCAGAATCTGAAACGCAAAAGACGAACGGGGGTCGAGCCGCACGCTGCTCTCCGCAAGGCTCATCGCGGATTCCCACAATTCGCGCGTGCTCTTGATCCATCCGAACTGCATGCCCTGCATCTGGATGGTGGCGAGATAGGCGCGAGCGATCGACAGCGTCGGATCGAGCGCGATGGCTTCCCTGAACAGGCTGATCGAGGTTTCGTAATCGGCCTTGGTGTGCAGGTAGTAGTAGGACAGCCCTTTCAGGAACCGATCCCATGCAGTGATGTCGTTCGACGACGAGCGGGGTGGGGCGGAGGCCTCCGCCCGGTAGATCTCGGCCGCGATTGCGGCTGACAGGCTGGTGGTAAGTTCGTCCTGCATCGCGAACAGGTCGCCGATGTCGCGGTCAAGCCGGCCAGTCCATAATTGCTCGCCGGTCTCGGGCGCGATCAGTTCGGCGGTGACGCGGATCTTGGTTGCGGCGCGCCGGACCGAGCCCTGGATCAGATAGGTCGCGTCGATTTCGCGTGCGATCAGGCGCGTGCTGACATTCTTGCCCTTGAACGAGAACGTCGCATTCCGGCTCAGCACCCGGTAGAAGGATTGCAGCGAAAGCGCGTGGATCAGGTCTTCGGTGAGCCCGTCGGAAAAATACTCGTCGGCGCTTTCGCTGAGGTTCGCGAACGGCAGCACGCCCACGATTGCCGTGCGATACTGGGCCGGAAGATTGGTGACCGATGTTTCTGTCGAGGCTTTGGGCGCAATGCTGCTGGTGTCGGACCCGGCGGGCTGCCACGTCCATACATGGATTGGCTCCTCGATATTCTTGAACCGGTGGGGACCGGCATCGACGAGCGTCACGCTGAGACGCTTGCCCGCCTCATGACAGGCCTTGCCCGAAACGGCGATGCCGCCGGGTTCGGCGACCGATTCGAGGCGAACGGCGATGTTGACGTCGTCGCCGAACACCTCATCCTCGTCGGCCATTACATCGCCCATGTGGATGCCCATGCGGAACTGCATGAGGCGGTCGGCGGGGAGGTGCTCGTTGCGCTCCGCCATCACCATCTGCATCGCGACTGCGGCCTCGATGGCGCCGACGATAGAGGGAAATTCCAGGAGGAAGCCGTCGCCGGTGTTCTTCACCAGGCGGCCGCCATGATTGAGGATGATCGGGTAGATCGCGGTGCGATGGGCCTTGAACGTGGCGTGCGTCCCCGCCTCGTCGGCCCCCATCATGCGGGAATAGCCGGCGACGTCAGCGCAAACGATGGCTGCCAGGCGTCTTTCCATTTCCCCACTATATCCCCAACGGCGCCGGAATGGGCGGCATAACCACTACGTGGTCGGCCGACCGATTCCAATGTTTATAAAATATGCGCTATCTGGTGGAAGCCCGATTTGCCCATGATAGTACTGCAAACCGTCTGGAATTGGCACTCGCGCAAAAAATAAGGGCAGGTTGGGTCAAAATGATGGTTGAGACGCTCGGCATTCACGAACTCTGGCTTTTCGTCCTCTCCGGGCTGCTGCTCAACGTCACCCCCGGCCCGGATACGGCCTATATTATCGGCCGCAGCATCCAGTTGGGCTGGCGCGGTGGTGCGGCAGCGGCGATCGGCATCTGCTGCGGCTGTCTGGTCCATGTGTTCGGCGCCGCCATAGGCCTGTCGGCGCTGCTGATGGCGTCATCGACCGCCTTCACGGTCCTGAAATGGGTCGGCGCGGCCTATCTGCTGTTTACGGGCATCCAGATGCTGCTGTCGCGTTCGCAGCCGATTGCGGAGCCGGCGGCAGCGGCCGAGACGTCGCTTTCCCGCGTATTCTGGCAGGGCGCGCTAACCAACGTGCTCAATCCGAAAGTGGCGCTGTTCTTCCTGGCCTTCCTGCCGCAATTCGTGGCTGCGGACTCAGGCCACAAGACGCTGGCTTTTCTGGCCCTGGGCATAATCTTTATCTTCAATGGCATGCTCTGGTGCCTCGGGGTAGCTGCCTTCGCCGCAAGGGCGGCCCGCCGCATCAGGCAATCGGCCAACGTGATGGCCTGGATCAACCGGGCTCTCGGCGGGCTGTTCGTCTATCTCGGCATTCGCGTTGCGATGCTGGAGGCGCGCTAGGTTCGGCTGTCCGCCTGTCCAGAGAATTCCTTCGCAGGGAATTCGCGGGCTTCCTGCATGGCCTCGCGAGAAGTTACGACATCAGTTTCACAAGCGCATTGCTGGCGAGGTAGAGGCCGAGAACAATCATGCCGATCTGGAACCAGCGCCGAAAGATATCCGGCTGCAGCCGTGTCCGCACCGCCTGTCCGATGAACATGCCGGCAAAGGACGCCGCCATGGCGACCGCGCCCGGCAGTGCGGTTGCGGCCGTCAGCAGGCCGGCGCCGGTGAGGTTGAGACCAAGCGCCAAGGTCGCGACCGTGAAGAACACGCCCAATGCCTGGATCAGTTCTTCCTTTTCCATCCCGATCGCCTGCAGGAACGGCACGGACGGAATGACCTGCACGCCGGTTGCCGCCGAAATCATGCCGGTGACCAGCCCGACGATGCCGCCGACCCATTTTTCGTTTCGGCGGGCAATGGTGAAATTAAATTTGCTCAGGCCGATAATGGCATTGATCGCCAGCAGCAGGCCGAGCGCGATCGTGGCGTAGCGCGCATAGGGCCCGATCAGCGATCCCGCGTTCAGCCAGACGCCCGCGGCCGTTCCGGCCAGCAACGGCCATAGCCGTCGGAAAATATCGCGCAAGTACGGACCGCCGAAGGTTTGCCAGATGTTGGTGACGATCGCCGGCACGATGACGATGGCGATCGCCTGGGCCGGCGGCATCGACACCGCAAGCAGGCCCATCGATACCGTCGGCAGGCCGAGCCCGATTGCGCCTTTCACGAAGCCCGCGAGCAGGAACGTAGCGGTGACGAGGAGGAGAAGCAAGGAATCCAACATGGCCGGACCTTGACCCATCGACGCATCGGGCACAATCTGGAGGTTACGGAGACAGCCTTCGTCTAATGCGAAGGCTCATGATAGCCAGCCGCGCACACTGTCCTCATCCTGAGGAGCGCGCATGGCGCGCGTCTCGAAGGATGGCCGCGGGCGATACCCGGGCCTCATGGTTCGCCCGGCGATGCGAAGCATCGTCCGGAGACGCGCCCTCGGCGCTCCTCACCATGAGGGTTAGGAGGGCTTATGCGTTTCGATCTGGTCGATCTTCAGCTCTTCGTCGCCGTCGCCGAGACGCGCAGCATTACCAACGGCGCGGCAAAGGTTCATCTTGCGCTGGCATCGGCGAGCGCGCGGATCAAGGGGCTGGAAGAGGCGTTGCGCGTGCCGTTGCTGACGCGGGGTCGTCGCGGCGTCGAGCTGACGCCGGCGGGCGAAAGCCTGCTCGACCATGCGAGGATCGTGCTTCACAATGTGGAGGCGATGCGCGGCGATCTGTTGGCCTTTGCTCGTGGCGCGAAGGCCACCGTGCGCTTCCTCGCCAACACATCGGGGCTTTCGGAATATCTGCCGAAGGCACTGGCTGCGTTTCTCGCCGCGCATCCTCACATTTCGATCGATGTGGAGGAGCGCGAAAGCGCCGAAATCGCTCGCGCCATCGTAATCGGTGCCGCCGATCTCGGGCTCGCCGCCGAACACGCGCTTGCAGACAATATCGAGCGGATGCCGTTCAGCGAAGATCGCCTGGTGCTGGTGGCCGGGCGGGGCGACGAACTGGCGAACCGGCGGCAGGTCGATTTCAGCGAAGTGGTGGCGCGCGATTTCGTCGGCCTGATCAGCTCGATCGCACTGCACGCCCATATCAGCGGACACGCGGCGCGTCTTGGCGCGCGTCTACGCTTTCGCGCGCGGCTGAACAGTTTCGATGCGATTGGCCAGATGGTTGCCGCCGGCATCGGGATTGGCGTGATGCCTGAGGTCGCCGCAAAGCGCTGCGCGCGGTCGATGAAGATCAATGTTGTCAGGATCAGGGACTCCTGGGCCAACCGGCGGCTCGTGATCTGCGCCCGCAGTTTCAAGTCGCTACCCAGGCCTGCGCAGCAATTGGCCGAGCATCTGCGTAAGTCGGCGCCGGGTTGATGAGGCCTGACAGGAAGCCGCGCGTTACTTGCTTGCGGCAAGGCCGGCGGCCTTGATGACGCGCGCCCACTTTTGGGTCTCGGTTCCGATGTAGTCGCGAAAATGCGCCGGCGTGTTGCCGGCGACCGTCAGGCCCTGGTCCGCGAGCTTCTGCTTCACCTGCGGATCGTTCATCGCCTCATTGGCGAGGCTGTTCAGGGTGGTGACGATCGCCTCAGACGTTCCGGCCGGCGCGATCATGCCGTACCAGTTTTCGATCAGGAGGTCGGGCATGCCGACCTCCGCAGTGGTCGGCACGTCGGGTGAAGTGGGTGCGCGTTTCGGAGCGCCAAGGGCAATCGGGCGCAGGGTGCCCGCCTTGATATGCGGCAGCAGCACCGGCAAATCGAGGAACGCCATCTGCACCTGCTGGCCGAGCAGATCGTTGATGGCCGGCGCAGCGCCGCGGTATGGCACGTGCACGATGTCGATCCTCGCCGTCTGCTTGAGCAGTTCACCGGCAAGATGCGGCATGCCGCCGACGCCGGCGGATGCGAAATTGAGTTTCCCCGGCTGTGCCTTGGCGAGCGCGATCAGTTCCTTCATGTCGCCGGCGGGAACGTTGCTGGCGACAACGAGCATTTCCGGCACCGTCGTCACCAGCGTGACGGGCGCGAAATCCCTCGTCACGTCGTAGGGCACCTTTTCCATCGTCGGGTTGATGACCAGCGCGCTCGCGCTCACGATCCCGATCGTGTAGCCGTCGGGGACTGCCTTTGCGATCGCATCGGTGCCGAGCACGCCGGCCTGGCCGCCGCGATTGTCGATCACAACCGGCTGCTTTGCGATTTCCGACATGCGCTGGCCGACCACGCGCGCGATGATGTCGTTGGGACCCCCGGCCGGGAACGGCACGATGAGCTTGATCGGTTTCGTGGGGAAGTCCTGCGCCGAAGCCAAGGCTGGCAACAATAGCAGCGTCAGTCCGGCAAGCAGCTTGCTCAGCGGTCTCATGAACACTCCCGGATCCGGCATCCATGGTGCGCGTTGGCGGGCATCGTACGCGATGAACCGCTCTATGCAAGGTGCTGCCGGTTGCGGCGGGAGCTCTGGATTCTTGTTTTGACGCGTTTTCTTCACGCGAACCGGTACCCACTTCGCTCGAAAACGCTATAGCCTCGTCAAAGCAGGAGTTCGTTGGTGCGCGCGAGCCTGATCGATCGCTGCGTGATCAAATGTCCCCAGACCCAGTTGTGATGACGAATGACGCTCGCCGCATCGAGGTGGGGACGGTCATTCAAAGTGTGGGCATCGGTCACCACCACGACGTCGTGATGATTTGAAACGGCCGATCGGACGGTTGCATCGACGCAAAGATCGGTTGCCCATCCTGCGATGAGGATCCGGTCCGGTGCGATCGCTTGCAAGCGGGCGGACAGGTCGGTCCCGGCGAAAGGATCGTTCAAGGTCTTCCGAACCACGATATCGGCGGGCTCGCGGTACAGTTCGGGAAGCAGCGCCCAGCCGGGCGTTTCCGGCTCGAAATCGTCGCCCTTGCCGCCGCAACGCTGGATGAAGATGACCGTGCCGGAACGTTCGCGGACCCTGGCGGCGAGCTGGTTGATGCGCTCGACGACACCGCGCAGATCGTGCTTCGGCTCCCCGTTGAGGAGCCCGACCTGCATATCGACGACGATCAATGCATCCATCGGGGTCCTGCGCGGCGCGTGCCGCTAGCTGTTCAAGAGCTTCAGCGTGGCCTCGTGCACCCGGGCGTCGCCGGCGGCGACGATGCGGCCGCCGCTCTGGGCGGGCTTGCCTTCCCAATTGGTGACGACACCGCCGGCGCCGGTGACGATCGGGATCAACGCCGCAATGTCATAGGGCTTGAGTTCGGTCTCGACCACGAGGTCGAGATGGCCGGCCGCCAGCATGCAGTAGGAATAGCAGTCGCCGCCATAGCGCGACAGCTTTACCGCACTCTCGACCCGGCCGAAGATCTCGCGGTCGGCGGCGTTCATCAAGAGCGGGCTCGTGGTGAAGGAGGTCGCTTCCTTCAGCGAAGCACAGCGCCGCGTCGTCAGCCTCCGCTCGCCGGATGGCCCGCAATAATGCGCCGAGCCGCTATCGCCGGAAAAGCGCTCGCCGATATAGGGCTGGTGCATCATGCCGAACACCGGTGCTCCCTTGTGCAGCAGCGCGATCAGGGTGCCCCAGATCGGAAATCCCGCGATAAAGGATTTGGTGCCGTCGATGGGATCGAGCACCCAGACATATTCGGCGTCCTCGCGCTCGTTGCCGAATTCCTCGCCGACAATGCCGTGCTGGGGAAAGTTGGCCTTGATCAGGCGGCGCATCACCGCTTCGGCGGCGCGGTCGGCCTCGGTGACGGGATCGAAATCGCTCGCGCTTTTGTTGTCGATGGAGAGCGAGGTCCGGAAGAACGGCAGGATGGTTTCGCCCGACGCGGTCGCGAGGCGGCCGATGAAGGCTGTGAAATCGATGACCGTCACGGCTGTCCCTTACCGCCAATGGAAGAAGTATACCGCCTCTTGCCTAGCCCAATCCGCACCGTCGCGCACGACCAACGGCGCGTTATTCCCATTCGTATTGCGAACTGGCTTTCGAATCGGCTTTCGAAAAGGCTTCGTTTAAGCGTGGATTTTTGGTTAGCCACGCCATCACGAAGTCGCGAGTTTTGGCATACTAGCACTGCAGTGGCGCCGGGGCTTGGCCGGGAATCCGTGTAAGTTATTGATTTTACATATATAAAAGTCACGTCTTGGCGGTGTTGCCGATCCGCCAGCCTATTCCACTCTCGACCGGAACCGAGCCGAAAACCCTTGCGTTTTGTGCAGCGCGGCCGCATATTGTTGCGGTGCGGTAGGGCCTCGCCCTATCGCTGCCCTCCTTGGGCGTTTCCTCCCTAGACTTGGGCCGCTTGTTCATTCAAGCGGCCCTTTTTTCTTGGGGTGCTCTGTCGTCATTCCGGGGCGCGAAGCGAACCCGGAATCTCGAGATTCCGGATCGCCGCTGCGCGACGTCCGGAATGACGGCTAGGCGTAGCCTCTTACTCCGCCGCCGCCTGGAACGGGCCGAGATCGCCGAGCGGGACCTGCGCCAGCGCTTCCGCCAGCGCGGCGAAATCGGTGGCCACTTGCGCAAAGCGCGGGCTGCGCTCGCGCCGCCGCTCGTCCATGTAGATCGCGCGGTTGAGCTCGAGCTGCACGGTGTGCAATCCGCTGGCCGGGTTGCCGTAATGCTCGGTAATGAAGCCGCCGGCATAGGGCTTGTTGCGCCCGATCGAATAGCCGAGCTTGCTCATGACTTCCTCGACGACGTCGGGCAGCAGGCTCGCGCAACTGGTGCCGTAGCGGTCGCCGATCACGATGTCGGGCCGCCGCGGCTCGTCGCGCGAGACGCCGACCGACGGCATCGAATGGCAATCGACCAGGATCACGGTTCCGAACGCCTGATGAGCCTTGTTGATCAGCCGCCGCAGCGCGCGGTGATAGGGCTTGTAGAGCGCCTCGATCCGCCCCAGCGCGTCGTCGACGGAAAGCCGCTCGCGGTAGATTTCCTGCCCGTCGCCGACCACGCGCGGAATGGTGCCGAGGCCACCAGCAACCCGCATCGAGCGGGTATTGGCAAAGCTCGGCAGGCGGCCGGTGAACATCCGCGGGTCAAGCTCATAGGGCTCGCGGTTCACGTCGACATAGGAGCGGGGAAAATTGACCCGGACCGTCGGAAAGCCCTGCGCGCTCAGGTCTCCGATCAATTCGTCCATGAACGAATCCTCGGAGCGGCGCAGCGCGGTAAGGTCGATCCGGGAGGCGTTAAGGAATTCGAGCGGATAGACCGAGCCGGAATGGGGCGAGTTGAAGATGATCGGCGCACGCCAGTGCGCTGGCTCCGCGATCTCGAACGGGGGCGACAGCTCGCCATCAAACTGGGTCATCGTCGGGCGCCGTCCCTTGAATGTCCGCATTCCCTTTGGGCCGATCGATCAAGCGACCGATTCTGCCGGAGAGGGGCAGGGTTTTGTAAGGATGCATTGTCCGTAATCGCAATCATTCTGCCAAGCGAAAAAAGCCGCTGTCCTGGCTGGAAGGTGTCGCAAACGCCCGAAAAGCGCCGCCTTGATCGATCCTGATATGGGGCGCTACAGAAATAGCGCTGCTTGCCAAGCCAAGACGCCGCTACCCTTCACCCGAAATTTACCCTCAGTCGGGCTTAGTGGGTGGAATGATCCTCCAAGCCCGGGCTCGATGACTGACCGCCATGCACAAGATCCTCCTCGCCGAAGACGACAACGACATGCGCCGCTTCCTGGTCAAGGCGCTGGAAAACGCGGGGTTTCAGGTCTCGCCCCACGATAACGGCATGTCGGCCTATCAGCGGCTGCGCGAGGAGCCGTTCGAGATGCTGCTCACTGATATCGTGATGCCGGAAATGGACGGCATCGAGCTGGCGCGCCGCGCCTCGGAACTCGACCCCGACATCAAGATCATGTTCATCACCGGCTTTGCCGCCGTCGCCCTGAATTCCGATTCGGACGCGCCCAAGAACGCCAAGGTGCTGGCCAAGCCGGTTCACCTGCGCGAACTGGTCAGCGAAGTGAACAAGATGCTGGCGGCCTGATTCGGCCTCGATTTCGAGCGAAATCACGTCAGAAATTACCTCGAAGCATCCTTGCCGGGGCGCTTTGGAGCCGATATACGGACCCCACCCAATACGATTAAAGCTGGAGCGGGACGACTGGTCGTCCGATCCAGGGCGCGTAGCTCAGCGGGAGAGCACTACCTTGACATGGTAGGGGTCACAGGTTCGATCCCTGTCGCGCCCACCAGCCTTCGCTTGCTTCGCAAGCTACGGCTCGGCAAGCCATACTCAGCCCTATCGCAGCGAAGCAAGCGAAGGCTGCCGCGGCGTAGCCCGAAGGGCGAAGCCGGGCTCCATCCGTAACCAGTCTTTTTCGCAAGCTACGGCTCGGCAAGCCACACTCAGTCCTATCGTGGCGAAGCAAGCGAAGGCTGCCGCGCCGGAGCCACTTGGCGAAGGCGGGCTGTATGCCGCGAGCCACGGCTAGGCACTACTCAGGCTTCTGCAACCTCACCCCGGTAACCCCGCCTTGAGTAGTCCCGCCTCGTGCCGCCTGCGGTCGGCCTCCTGCTTGTAGTGCTGGGTGGCGAGATAGGCGGCCACCGAGAAAGTCGGTTCAAGCTTCACGACCTCAGCGGCATGTGCGGCCGCGGCAACGTTATTGCCCATCTGCGCGAAGATGGCCGCGAGGAAGGCGTGATGGGTGTGGTCGGGCCGCGTGATCCGCGCGAAGGCTTCGGCCGCTTCCGCGAATCTCTCGGCGCAGTAGAGCGCGCGGCCAAGGTGGTTCCAGAAGCGCTCGGGGTGGTACGGATTGAGGCGCATCGCCTTCCTGATCCAGTCGATCCCCTCTTCCGGCCGCCCCAGCCAGGTCAGAAACTCGCCCTGCTGCACCACGACCAGATCATAGTTTGGATTGAGCGCAATTGCCCGTTCCTGATGATAGGCTGCTTTGTCATGATCGTCGCGCGTCAGGTTGACCGCAGCCAGGATGCGGTGAACGTCGCTGTCGTTGTCATCCAGCGCTAGCGCAATCTGCAGCTCGTCAGCGACCCGCTGAAAGGTGGCGTCGCGATCCGCGCACCATCCATAGACCCAGGTCTGGCCTAGGACGCAGGCCTTCCAGGCATGGGCGTGCGCGTAATTGGGATCGAGCGCGATGGCGCGATCAAGCAGACGCTGCGCCTCTGCGTTGGCATCGCGCTGCGAGCGGTGGTGCAGCACTTTGGCGGCGAGGACGCATTCATACGCGGCCATGTTATCGGTTGGCTTGCGCTTTACGTGTTCCTGCCTGGCCGCTTCGACGCGGCCGGGAAGCGTTGCAACGATTGCGCCGGTCACTTCGTCCTGGATGGCGAAGATGTCTTCGAGCTTGCGGTCGTAGCGCTCGGCCCAGATGTGCCGATCGGTTTGCGCGTCGATCAACTGCACGGTGACGCGGACGCGATCGCCGACCTTGCGCACGCTGCCCTCGAGCACATATTCGACGTCGAGCTCGCGCGCGACCTCCTGCACCTTTACGGCTTTGCCCTTGTGCACGAAGGTCGAGTTGCGTGAGATGACAAGCAGGTCACGGAAGCGCGACAGCTCGGTGATGATGTCTTCGGTGAGGCCGTCCGCAAAGAACTCCTGCTCCGGATCGCCGCTCATATTCACCAGCGGCAGCACGGCGATGGAGGGCTTTCTGGTAACTGACGTCGCCGAGGCCTCCTTGCTGCTTTCGAGCGCCACCATCGTGGCCGAGTCAAGCCGCACCCGAAAGACATGGATCGGGCGGGTGATATTCTTGACGCTCTGCTCGCCGAGATCCTCGAATGCGATGTCGTCGAGCCGATCGCCGACTTGATCGCGCACCGCGCCCGAGATGCAGATGCCGCCCGGCTCGGCAAGCACCTGGAGACGCGCCGCGACATTGACGCCGTCGCCGAAAATGTCGTTCTCCTCGACGATCACGTCGCCAAGATTGATGCCGATGCGGAACTGAATCCACCGGGCCGGCGAAACGTCGGCATTGCGCCGCGCCATTCTGCGCTGGACCTCGGCCGCGCACAGCACTGCGTCGGCAACGCTCTGGAACTCGACCAGCAGGCCATCGCCGGTTGTCTTGATGATGCGACCGCGGTTCTTGGCGATGACCGGATCAATGAGCTCAAGTCTGTGGGTCTTGAGACGTGCGAGCGTGCCCGCCTCGTCGGCCTCCATCAGCCGGCTGTAGCCGACCATGTCGGCGGCAAGAACCGCTGCGAGTCTTCGCTCTGGTCCAGGCGCTTGCATTTTCGCCTCTCGGGCAAGCAGTCTAGCAGATTTGCCGCATGGGCCAAGGATGCATCCGGGATGCAAGGATGCACCCGGGATGCAAGGATGCATCCGGGATGCAAGGATGCATCCGGGATGACGGCAGCCGCAGTTCAATCTCAAGCAGCAGGAAGGTGGGTCCTGCAATTACGCCGAATCTGGCAAGGCGAATAGAACGGCGAGAACCGCGGGCGACTTGAGCACCGCGAACTTCTCTCGCGCGCTGAGAAAGCCCGCCGCCTCCTCGAAGGATTCAGCATCTTCGATTTTTGCGCGCGCGATCGCGAGATGCGGATCGACCTCGCCGCGCTTTCGCGGCCGTTGTCCGGAAAGATTGTTAAGATGCGCTTCGAGCAGACCGGCATCGCGGCGCAATTCGTGCAGCGGACAGGCGAGCGGCGAATGCGGCGCGCTGGCCAGTTCATTGGCCCTTGCCAGCACCTGTGGCGGCGCGGTCTGCTCCGGGGTCTTGAACAGTCTGGAGTTGCGGTTCGGGCCCGACGATGACGACAATATTGCAATCGGAATGGAAAGCAGCAGGCCGAGGATTACCGGCGTCATCCACAGCAGCAATGGCAGCGAGACGGCATAGGCGGCGGCGGCCATGGCGATCCCAACCAATGTCGGCACCGAATAGGTATTGACCGTATCACGGTGCGAGACCGCGCCATCGTCGCGGCGTTGCACCTGCCATCCGGCATCGCGCCCGAACAGGATTTCGCCGACGGCTGACGACTGGAAGATCATCATGACAGGCGCGGTCAGGCCCGAAAGAATCGTTTCGGCGATGATGCCGGCCAACACCAGCAGACCGCCGCCGAATTTTCTCCGAGTGTCGGCATCGGTCAGCATCACGGCGAAGGCCAGCAGCTTCGGCGCGATCAGCATGCCCATCGTGCCTGCGAACACCCACGCCGCCAGGACCGGATCCTGTGCCGGCCATTGCGGAAACAGCGAATATCCCTTCGGGAAATATTCCGGCCGGACGAACTGCGCCTGCAGCGAAACCAGGATTCCGAATACGAGAAAGATCAGCCAGAGCGGCGCGGTCAGATACGATCCGATTCCCGTCAGCAGATGAAGCCGCGATACCCAGTGAAAGCCGCGGGTCGGCAGCAGCGCCAGATGCTGCAGATTGCCCTGGCACCAGCGCCGATCGCGGGCGGCAAAATCCGAAAGTGTCGGCGGAGATTCCTCGTAACTGCCGCGAAGCGTCGGCGCCATGTGGATCGCCCAGCCGCCACGCCGCATCAATGCCGCCTCGATGAAGTCGTGGCTCATAATATGCCCGCCGAACGGCTTGCGTCCCCTGAGTTCGGGCAGTCCCGCATATTGCGCAAAGGCACGGACGCGAATGATGGCGTTGTGTCCCCAGTAATTGCCTTCGGAGCCGTGCCACCAGGCGATCCCCGCGGCCAGCATCGGACCGTACAGCCGCCCGGCGAATTGCTGCCAGCGCGCGAACAGCGATTTCGCATTGACGATGACAGGCAGCGTCTGAATCAGCGCGGCCTTCGGGTGCGCCTCCATGGCGGCAACGAGGCGAACGACGCTGTCGCCGGTCATCAGACTGTCGGCGTCCAGGATCAGCATGCACTCATATCTGGAGCCGAACCGCCTGATCCACTCCTCGATATTGCCCGACTTGCGCGCGGTGTTCTCGGGGCGGTGGCGATAGAAGATCGTGGCCGCGCTGCCGACGTCCTGTCGCAGCGTCAGAAAGCATTTTTCCTCGGCGATCCAGGTCGCGGGATCGGTGGTGTCGCTCAGCACAAACCAGTCGAACCGCGCGCCGTGCCCGGTCTCCGCGACGGATTCATAGGTTGCGCGTAACCTCGCCAGGACACGATGGGGATCTTCGTTGTAGGTCGGCAGCAGCATCGCGGTCCGGCTGTGGATCGCGGGCAGGGGAGCCCTGGGGTCGATGCCGAGCTCGTTCTTTTTCCTCGCCAGCAGCACGAAGAAGCCGGCCAGCGCCGACATGAAGGAAAAGGCGATCCAGGCGAAAAGCAGCACGAACAGTGCAAGAATGATCGATTCCAGAACCGTGACACCGCCGACCTGGAGAACCCGGTACATCTCGTAACAGCCCGCCGCGGTCAGGATCGCTGTGCCGGTCAGGACGAAGCCGCGCCGGGCCCACATCGATGCAAAGCGCGGCGCCGGTTGCGGCTCAAACCGCCGCAACGGCTGCACCGCCATATCCATCGGCGCTTCCCGGGGAAGAAATTCGTTCAACGGGATCTCGCCGATCTCAGACGCGCGGGTTTTTGCTACGGTATCCATCGATAGACCCAGGCCTCCGATATCGCCTCATTGTCCTGCATGAGCGATGCGCGGATTTCGACCGGGGTCTTTTCCTTCAACAACTCGAAGCTCAATCGCCAGCCGCCGGTCGCCGGGTTTGGCTGGGTGACGATGTTCTGGATTTTCGCCTTTTCGGCCGTCACAACACCGCGCAGGATTTTCGGATCGACCGACTTCAGACGCTCGCCGGTTATGTCGAGCACGAAGATCGTGGCGTTGTCGCCTCGCGCGCCGATGCCGGTTCGGGAAAATCGCGCGAGCGAGGTGGGCTTCGGCGCACCCGGTCCCCAGTGCAAACGATAGGTGTAGGTGTGCTCGCCCTTGGCAGGTAACGGATTCTTGGGAAGCCAGAATGTGGCGATGTTATCGTGAATCTCTTCCTTGGTCGGGATTTCGAGCAGCTTCACCGCGCCTTCGCCCCAATCGCCGATCGGCTCCGCCCATAGGCTCGGCCGGCGCTCGAAATTCGATTCGAGGTCCTGGAAAGCAGCAAAATCCCTCTGACGCTGCATCAGGCCGAAGCCCCGGGGGTTGAGATCGGCAAACGAAGAGACTTGCAGATCCCTCGGATTATGCAGCTGCCGCCAAAGCTCCTCGCCGCGGCCGTTGAAGATCGCAAGCCCATCCGAATCATGGACCGAGGGACGGAAGTCCTCGACGTCCTTGCGGTCGTTCGGTCCGAAGAAGAACATGCTGGTCATCGGCGCGAGGCCCGCATGAGTTAAATCCACGCGTGGATAGATCGCCATTTCGACGTCGAACACGGTGGTGTCGCCGGGCCGGATGGTGAAACGATAGGCCGCCGCAGCGCTCTCGCTGTCGAGCAGCGCATGTACGACGATGGAATTGGCGCCTGGTGCCGGCTTCTCGATCCAGAACGTTTTGAAGAACGGGAATTCTTCGCCCTTGGCTTCGCCGGTGTTGATCGACAGGCCGCGCGCCGAAAGGCCGTACAATTGGCCTTTGGCCACCGCACGGAAATAGCTCGCGCCGAGAAAGACACAGACCTCGTCATAATAGTCCGGCTTGTTGATCGGCGCATGCAGCCGGAACCCGGCAAAGCCGAGGTCCACCGCCGGCCCCGGCGGAGCCAGATCGCCGAACGAAAAAAGGTCGGGCTGGTAGGGAATGATCGACGCCTTGCCGTCCTTCACTTCGAAGATGTCGACCCGATTCTTGTAGAAGAACCCGCGATGGAAGAACTGCGCTTCGAACGGAAGTTTCTCGCCGCGCCAGAGTGCGCGCTCTGGCAAGAACCGGATCGCGCGGTAACGATCGTAGTCGATGTTGGCGAGATTGTCGGGCAGCTTCTCGCTGGGCGCCTTGTACGGCTTGCTTGCGAGGTCGCGCGCCATTTGCCGGACGTTGGATCGGTCGAACGGCGCCGGCTGGGCATGGGCGGGGGACAAAAGTCCCCGCGCCACCCCGGATACCAACGGCAACGCGGAAGCAGCGAGAAAATTCCTGCGATTCACTAAACAACCTCGCGGTTACTAATGGCGACCCTCGGCAACGCAGTGCACGCGCGGCGGTTCCTCACCTCGGAACAGAACTGCCGGTTTTTCCCGATTGCCTAAATCCGGTCACGCGGACCGCGCTAACTTCGCAACGTGTGGCTTATCCGCGTAACCACACTGTCCCACTGGCGTTTTTCTGCAGCGGGATAATTGATCAGCACGCAGTCAATGGTGCCGTTGCCGCGGTTGCAGCGGTTGTACCAGATCCGGTTCTTGCGAATGCTGGACACCACGAAGAACTCAGGCGTAATCCGTTTGTAGATGATGCCGGCGGGCGGGCGCTTCTTGGCCAGGAATGTGGCGGGCGAGTTATTCTCCGGATTGGGAACGGACTGCACCGTCAGATCAGCGCGGCGGTCTTCGGTGAAAAACCGTCGTCCGGTTCCGCCTTCCGGTGGCCCGGCGTCGCTGGTGAAGATCGAGACCGGCATGTCGACGCTGGTCCCGGTGCTTGCGATCACGTAGCGCCGCCACTCGGTATCGCCGGCAAAAGCGAGTGCGGGAGTGAAGGCGACGAGGGCGAAGGTTGCGGACAGGCGGTACGCGCGCATGGAACGATCTCCGGTTCGATTCGAGACAATCGAATCGATCGACGTTCGTTCCAGCTCCAGACATTTCTAGGGCGCAGCCGCTCCCGCGATATGCTTGCCTGCGATGTAGCCGAACGTCAGCGCAGGTCCGAGCGTGATGCCGGCGCCGGGATAGTTGCCGCCCATGATGCTGGCCATGTCGTTGCCGGCAGCATAAAGGCCCGCGATCGGCCGGCCGTGTTCGTCGAGCGCACGGGCGTGCGCGTCGGTCTTGATGCCGGCATAGGTGCCGAGATCGCCGATCACCAGCTTGATCGCATAAAACGGCCCGTCCTTGATCGGCGCGACGCAGGGGTTCGGGCCGTGCAGCGCGTCGCCCTGGTAGCGGTTATAGGCACGCGATCCCTTGCCGAACGTGGGATCGCGCCCGTCCGCTGCTGAGGCGTTGAACTCGGCGATCGTTGCCTCGAGCCCCTGTCGATCGATGCCGGTCCGGTCGGCGAGGTCAGCGAGCGTGGTGCCGCGCTTGAGATAGCCGGTGGCGAGATGATGGCGCAGCGGCATCGGAAAAGGCGGCACGCATCCAAGGCCGTATTTCCTCAGCGCGCGATGATCGCACACAAGAAACGCCGTGATCTCCTCGCCGGGTTTGGCCGCCTTCACCATCGCCTGCACGAAGTCATGATAGGAATTGCCTTCGTTGGAAAAGCGCCTGCCGTCGCGCATCACCGCAATGACGCCTGGTTTGGCGCGGTCGATGAAGTGCGGCATCACGCCCTTGCTGCCGTCCTTGCGCTCGGTGATCGATACCGGCACCCAGGCCGCCGCGTTCGGCAGCGTGTCTTCGATGCGGCCGCCGGCCGTCTCCGCCAAGCGCAATCCATCGCCGGTGTTGCCGGTGGGGCCCGGCGAAAAATGCTCGGCCCCGGTGGGCGCGTGCGGAAACATCGCTTTGCGCCTGGCAACATCATGCGGGAAGCCGCCGCAAGCGAGCACCACGGCCCGCCTGGCGTTGACCCGAACCAGCTTTCCATGGCGCTCGACGATCGCGCCGCGTACCGCGCCGCCTTCCACGATCAACTCGAGCACCGGGGACGACAGCCACAACGGAATCTTCAGGTCGAACGCCGACTTCGCCAGACGCCCGGCGAGTGCATTGCCGTTGGTCAACGTCATGCCGCGGCCGTGGCGCAGCACGTCGATCGCATGTCGCGACAGGCGGTTGGCGACATACAGCGCCGAGGCCGGCGACTTTGTCGCGCGCATGAAGTGGATGATTTCCTTGCCGGAGCCCAGCATCATGCCGAACACGGTCAGTTCGGGCAGGGGACTGCCGAGATTCTTGATCTGCTCGCCTAGCTCGCGGCCGTCGAACGGCCGCGTCACCATCGAACGGCCGCCCTGTGTGCCACCAGGCGCTTCGGCGTGATAATCCGGAAAGGTCAGCGGCATGTCGAAGCGCACCGCCGTCTTGCTGGTGAAAAAATCGACGGCCTTCGGCCCTTCGCTCAGGAACGCATCGACCCGCGCGGCGTCAAAACTGTTGCCGGCTTCATGCCGCAAATAAGTCTTCGCCTGCTCCGGGCTTTCCTCGATGCCCCAGGCCTTCGCCAGCGAGGTGCCGGGAATCCAGAGCCAGCCGCCCGAGCGCGCGGTGGTACCGCCAAAGCGCGGCTCCTTCTCGACGACGAGAACGTTGAGGTCGTGATACCCCGCGGTCACCGCTGCCGACATCCCGGCGCAGCCCGAGCCCACCACCAGCGCGTCGCATTCGTAAGTTTCTTGTTCGTTGCCCGCCACGCGATCCGCCTGCTTCCTTATTGGGGCGGACATTTGGGTTGGGATCGATTGTCCTGTCAATCGTGTCTGCGTCCCCTCTCCCCTTGTGGGAGAGGGTGGATCAATCGTGCGAAGCACGATTGAGACGGGTGAGGGGTCTGTCTCCAGGGAGAGAACCCCTCATCCGCCTTCGCTGCGCGAAGGCACCTTCTCCCACAAGGGGAGAAGGGAAGAAGCAGCGTGCCGTCAGGAAATAGCGCTATCTCAATTCCCCGTCTCGAACGTACAATCAGCGCCGCCGCCGGCCTTTTTCCTGATCTCGGCCGGGTCGAGCGTGCAGTTAAGCTTCGAGAGGCTTTCGACCACCGATCCGGCGGCGCCATCAGCGGGTATGCCGGCCATGACTTCGGTCGCAAAGATTTCGCTCGCCCGCCGTCCGGTGATGGTTTGCTTGGCGCCCTTGAAGGTCAGTTCGCAGGAGCGCGCGGTGATGTCGACATTGCTGATCCGGCAGACGATCTTGTCGGCGGTGACCGAAATCTTCTTGGCGTAGCGCACGCCGCTCTGCCCGACGAAGAGTGCCGAGACGGCTTCCCGCTCGTCCGAGGTCAAGAGCGGCGAATACAGCGCCACGACGCCGGCCAGCGCCAGCGCGGCATGGCCGTTGACCGTTGCGGAAGCGGCCGATGCGGTGGACGCAGTTGCTGTGAGAAGCGAGACGGCGAGAATCGCCGGCCTGCCGGATTTCATCTGCATTCTATCCCCCAGGTTCGACGCGCTCGTTACGCGGACATTTGGATGGCGTTCGATTTGTCTGTCAATCGAGGAGCGTTTCTATCCGGTTGCGGTGGAGAGCGGCGAGGAATTGCAGAACGGGCCTTCGCCGAGACGTTTCCAGTGCACGTCGAGGACAGCTACGTCATCATCGAGACCTAGGCTGCCTGTCACGGGTGGGCCGGGCACAACTCCCACCACGTCGTCCCGGCCTTGAGCCGGGACCCATAGCCACCGCTGCCGGCGATGGACCGAGCTGTGGCCTCATCGCGCCGGAGATCTGACATCGGTGGTTATGGGTCCCGGGTCACGCTTCGCTTGCCCGGGACGACGGGAGGTGTCAGCCCATCGACCATGGCGCCCACGATCACCGCAATCTCCTTCCGCAACGCGTCGACCGGCACCGCGATCAATTTCTGTTCGAGCCCGAGCAGCACCATGCCGTGAACGGCTGAGAACAGACTGCGCGCCGTCACGCCCAGTTCGGCCGGCGTTCGCTCGGGGAAGAGTTCGGCGAGTGGATGATAGATATGGCGGAACAGGTCCATCTGTTCGCTGATCGCCCATTCCGGAACCGGCTTGCCCGGCGCCATCCGGTGCTCGAACAGCGCGCGCCATAGTTCGAGATTTTCCGCGGCGAAATCGCAATAGGCGACCGCGATGCGTACCAGCGTTTCGCGCGGCGATGCCGGGCCGTTGCTTTCAGCCGCAGTAAGGGAAGCGTCCAGCCGCGCGAGCGTCTGCGATCCCACCCGCAGGATTAGTTCGTCCACATCCTCGACGAGATTGTAGACCGCGCCGTTGGCGACGCCGATTTCCCGCGCCAGCTCCCGGGTCTTCAGACCGGCCAAACCGCCCGCGGCGATGCTTCTTTCCGCCGCCTGGATCAGCTCTTCCCGAAATTTAGCTCGTCTTTCCAATGCTTTAGACATTCTTCACCAAATCTTTGAGCGACGCTCAAAATAATTCTTGAGCGTCGCTCAAACTAGTGCTACATCTGATTCGTGAGCAATGCTCATAACACAGGGAGCCAACAATGTTCAAAACTGTTTTGACGCTCTTCCGGGGCAGCGTGGCTGCAGCGGGGGAGGAGCTGGAAGACCGCTCGGCGCTTCTCATTCTCGACCAGCAGATGCGCGATGCGGCCGCGGCCGTGGAGCGCTCCAAGCGCTCGCTGGCGCTGGCGATCGCCGGCGACCAGCAGGAGGGTCGCCGTCTCGACGCCACCAATGCCCGGATTGCCGATCTCGAGGTCCGCGCCACCGCCGCGCTCGATGGCGGCCGGGAAGATCTCGCCCGCGAGGCGGCACAGGCGATTGCCAATCTCGAGGCTGACCGTGATGCCGCCATGACCGCGCGAGCCCTGTTTGCCTCTGAAATCACGCGCATGAAGCGTCAGGTCAGCAGTGCCGAGGCGCGGATCACCGAGCTCGAGCGTGGCCGTCGCATCGCCCGCGCCTCCGAGGCGGTTCGCGCGCTGCGCCGGGGCGGCATCGAGGCGGCGCGTCCTTACGAATCCACGCTGCCGGAAGCCGAGAACACGCTGAAGCGGCTGCGCGAACGCCAGACCGAGGCCCAGGCCGCCGCCGACGCCTTGATCGAGCTCGATGCCGCCAGCGGTCCGCTGGCGACCGCCGAGAAGCTCGCCGAGCAGGGCTTTGGCCCCCGGCTGAAATCAACCGCGGACGACGTGCTCGCGCGGCTGAACGCCAAACGCACGCAAGCTGCCTGAAACTAAACTTGATCGATTAAACCCATATCAAAACAGGAGATTATCATGAACCAGAACGTCCAACCCCACAGCGGTGCCTGGGTTACCTTCACCTACGTTTCGTTCTCCGCCTCGGCCTTCATGGTCGCCATCGGCGTGTTTTTTCTGCCGCTCGATCTCTGGATCAAGGGCTATCTCGCAATGGGCATCGTGATGCTGGTGCAGTCCTGCGTCACCCTGACCAAGACCGTTCGTGACATGCACGAGAGCGGCAAGCTGGTGAACCGCATCGAGGACGCCAAGGCCGAACGGTTGCTGATGGAAGTTTCCAAGGCTGCTTGATTTTCAAGCTTCTTGGTTTCCAAGGCCGCGTAACCTGTGACGCGGTGCTGGCGAGGCGGCGGCGGATGTTTCGGCATCCGCCGTCTGTCGGCGGCCATAACTCCAGATTCGCTGGCCGGCATGATGCAGAAATAATTGCAGCCCGGCTTCGTGTCGGAAGACTCAAAGGAAGGATCGACTTCAATGAAACGAACTGTGATGTTTCTTCTGCTGGGGCCTTCGCTGGTCGCGCTTGCAGTGTTGATGGTTGCTGTCGCCGTCGCGGGTCCGGTCGACGATGCTTTCGTTGCATTATGCGTAACGGCGTCCTTTCTCATCACCTTGCCCGTATCGGCGATCACCGGGCTAGTGGACGGGTATCTCGCTCGGGGCTTGCCGGCGCTGTTGAGGGCATTTCTGACCGCAGCTATCGGTATGACGGGTGCCATCGGCCTGGTTCTCACCTTGTTCAAGATGACGTTCTCACCGACAGTCCCGCCAGAGGTCATGAATGGAGCACTTTGCGCAGGCTTCTTCTTGCTGCTGCCGATGGGCTTGTGCTCGCTGTTGTCGAACGATGATGGCGACCGGCGACGGCCTGCCGGCTGCGCGCCTGACTGCGTCGGGCGACCGGCCTGATTTGCAGCGTATCCGCTGCGTGTCATTGAAGCATCGTTTACCCTGCCGCAACCTAAAGGTGATCGAGTTATCGCTCCTTAACTGGCGCGGGCGCAGAAATCCGGCATGAGTTACGAGCGAAGCCAATGAGGACGCCAAGGCCGAGCGGTTGCTGATGGAAGTTTCCAAGACCGCTTAATTTCCAAGACCGCTTAATTTCCAAGATCGCTTGATTTCCAAGACCGCGTAACCTGTGACGCGGTGCTGGCGAAGGCGGGCGGCGGATGTTTCGGCATCCGCCGTTAGCCCGTCTTACAGGGGAGTTTGACGTCACCAACACATCGTTTACCCTCCTGCCACCGTAACGTGTCGTACTCATGGCTCCTTAACAGGCCTGGTGCACCAATCCCGCCCGAGTACGGGCAAGTGGCATGGCGTTTTTCTGGAGCGGCAATTCAGCGACCCGTCATGGTCTGCGGCAGGTCCGTTCTGCGGCCGGCCGTCTGGGCAGCTATGCCGCTTTCTGGCTGAGGGCATTTCATCAGCCGGCCATCGATCTCACCTTGCGCACCCACTCGGGATTGACGACGCGGATCGTTGAAAGCCCGGGGCTCGCGCTTTCGCAAAGCCAACTCGATGAGCTGGTCTCTCAATTGCGCACCGTGGCCGGCAAGACGCTGCCGGCCGGCGACCTGACCTATGGCATCTTCTCCGGCGAGCGCGAACGGCTGTCGCGCGCCATCGTCACGCTGATTTCCGAGGAGGCGACGGGACGCCCGATCGCCTTCAATGCGTTGTCGGTAATGTCCGTCGAACTCGATGGCGAGCCGCAGCAAGTCACCCATCTTGGCCTGGTCATGGTCGATCCCGACGTGCAGGGGCAGGGGCTGTCCTGGGTGCTGTATGGCTTGACCACGCTGGTGCTGTTCGCGCGCGACGGCTTGCGCCCGAAATGGATTTCGAACGTCACGCAGGTGCCGGCGGTGTTCGGCATGGTCTGCGACACGTTCTCGGACGTATTTCCGTCGCCGGATGCGGGCGCGCGCCGGAGCTTTGCGCATCTGCAACTGGCGCGCGGAATCATGCGCGAACATCGCGCAGTGTTCGGCGTCGGCGGCGAGGCCGGGTTCGACGAGGCGCGTTTCGTCATCACCGATGCCTATACCGGTGGATCGGACGCGCTGAAGAAATCCTTTGATGCTGCGCCGAAGCATCGCGACGAGCAATATAACGCCTGGTGCGCACGCGAGCTCGATTACGCCAGGGGCGACGACGTCCTTCAGCTCGGCCGCATCGACCTTGCCGGTGCCCGCCGCTACGTCCAGCGGGATGTGCCGGCCGGTTCATTACCGGCGCTGCTCGCTGCCTCTGCCGTGCTGGCGCTGCAGCGGTTGATACTGCCAGTGGTTTACTGGTTCGACGATACGCGTCCGTTCGGCAGCTTGCGGCCGTGGCGAGGGAACGGCCGATGACACCAGGTGAAATGACATCTGGCATGATCGCCGACTCCATCGTCAATCTCTGCGGCGCGATCGGGCTTGGCGTCGCCATGATCACGCTCTACCGGCGTGATCCCAAGGGGCCGCTGACGCGGCGTCTTCTGGTCGCGCTTGGTATTATCGCGTTGCTGTTCCTTGTGCGTGGCACCGCGTGGTGGAGCGGCAGCGCGGTGCTCAACAACCTGTCGGCAATTCCGGCCGGGCTGATCCCGCTCGGCGCATTGATCGTTACCGAAGGTATCCTGCGGCGTCATGCCCCGCGCCCGGCCAAGATCGCGCTTCTGAGTGGCGGCATCGCGCTCGGTCTCGCCGGCGCTGCCGGGTTGGAAACCCTCGCGATGCCCGCCGCCATCCTGCTCGCGTTGTTTCAGCTTGGCGGCTTCGCCATCTGCGCCTGGTTGCTTGCGACCCGTGACCGGGCGACGCTGATGGTATCAGAGAATCGCATCGTTAGCCGTCTCGCCGTCGGCGCCATCCTGGTCATTCCCTTCATCGTCACCGATTTCAGAGTGCTGTTTCCGGATATCCCGGTCAGGCTCGGGGCATTGGGAGCATTGCTCGTCGTTACCGCGATATTGATCGCGGAACGCGGCGCAGAGACGCAGCGTCAGGCGTTGATGATGACGGCATTGCGGCTGTCGAGTTCGGCCCTTCTCGGTATTGCCGCGGCGTTTGTTGCGCCGGATGTCGATGCGGCGCAGGTCATGCGATTTTGCGCCATTGCGATCGCCGGCGTTCTCACCATCGGGCTGATGGCAGACGCGCTGCGGGCCCACTTCGAATCGCAAGTGCCCGGCGTTCTTAATTCCGTCGCGGCGTCGCCGGCCCGAACCCGCGACGCGCTGATATCGGAACTTGCGCGTCATCCGATCTTCGAGAGCGCCCGGCGCTACCGCGAGAGCGAACTCCTGGCCTACGATCCCGCGCTGCTGCACGATTTCCTGTCGACCCGGCGGGTGCTGCGCCGCTCTGACGCGCCGTGGGGCCTGATATCGTCCGATCCGGCCGTCGAGCGCATCATGTCGCTGCTGATGGCCAACAGCGCGACGCATCTCATTGTCCTGTCGCACGATCCGATCGACGTCATCGCGCTTGCGGTTCCCGTGATTTCGGCCGATCCGGCCACGGAAACCGCACTCGCCCTGGTGCGACGCCTGCTGGCGCTGACGCCGGATACAATTTGACATTCAGTCACGCGATTTTTCGCGCCCGGCTTACGCAATGCATTGCGACTGTGATAAGACCGCCCCCAATGGCGGTTCATGACAGGGCAAGGCGATGTCGAAGCAAGCGATGCGCGAGGAGGCTGAGCGCCTGATCCGCGAGACGATGGAAAAGAAGGCCCTCGTCGTCAAGCAGGGCAACACCAGGATCGAGACCACCTGCGGAAAATGCGGCGCGCCGAACCGCCTGCAGGCTGAGAAGGGCACCACCCGCGTCAAGTTCGCCTGCAAGCAATGCGGCCACAAGCAGGAAACGTTGTAGGGTTTCGTGCGCGGCTTCCCATTCGCGCTCACTTCCCTTCTCCCCTTGTGGGAGAAGGTGGCGCGGATGCAATCCGCGCCGGATGAGGGGTTCTCTCCGCGGAGACAGACCCCTCACCCGTCTCAATCGCGCTTTCCGCGCGATTGATCCACCCTCTCCCACAAGGGGAGAGGGGACACAGCGCCGCGCAACTATTCCCCCTTCACGAACCTCGCAAACGCATCCGCATAATCCGGATGCCAGCGCGACAGCGCGGGACGATTTTCCACAATGTCGCCGGCAGCCCACAGCATGCGTCTCTCGTCGAGCGGCCGTGGCACGTCATTGTCCGGGCAGAGGATGTAGAAATCGCCGGCGTCGACGCGGGCGATCATGAAGTCGACGGTCTGCTCCGGTGTCCAGGCGCCGGGCGGCTTCTCGGTGCGGCCGCGCGCGGTCAATGCAGTGAAGACGTGACCGGGGATCATCAGATGCGCGCTGATCCTGCAGCCCGGTATGTTCCGCAACTCGTGCTGCAGCGCCTCCGTCTGCGCCTTCACGCCGGCCTTCGAGACGTTGTAGGCGGGATTGCCGGGCGGCGTCGTGATGCCCTGCTTGGAACCGGTGTTGATGATCAGCCCGGGCCGGGCGCGCTCGATCATGCGGGGCGCAAAAGCCTGCGTGCCATGGATGACGCCCCAAAGATTCACCGCGAGGATATGCTGCCAGTTCTCCAGCGGGCCAAAACTGTTGCTGTCGGGGCCGATCCCGGCATTGTTCATCAGGATGTCGGTACCGCCGAACTTTTTTTGCACTGCGGCTTCGAGATCCATGACCTCATCGAAGCGGCTGACGTCCACGGTGACGGCCATGACATCGGCCACCCCGCCGCCTGCGGCGGATGCCAGCCTGGCGGAAGCCGCAGCGAGCCGGTCTTCCCCGATATCGGCAATGCAGACCTTCATGCCGAGGCCGGCGAAACGCATGGCGGCGGCGAGCCCGATACCGGATGCGCCCCCGGTGATCACGGCAACATGATTTGGCGACATTGCAGGATGGGGCATCGTCATTCTCCGGACAGATATGAGGTATGTATTCGCAGGCTGGTGCATTTAGCTTACCATGTACGAATGGACATGGGAGGTCTTCGCTTCGGCGACTTTCTCCCGCCTGCAGTCCGCTTTACGGTTTCATGTCACCGTTATAGATCTCAGAATATAACGATCGTGGAATTTCGATCGACCTCAAGGGAGTGCAAACATGGCTGTCACGCAGGCGATTCCGATGACGCGCCATCCCTACGCGGATGGCTCCTACAAGAAGATGCTGATCGACGGCCAGTGGATCGACGCTGCTTCCGGCAAGCGGTTCGAGACGCATAACCCCGCGACCGGCGAGTTGCTCGCGACCGTCGCCGAGGGTGATGGGGAGGACATCAATCGCGCCGTGGCCGCGGCCCGCCGCGCCTTCGAGGGGCCATGGAGCAAGGTCAAGCCGTATGAACGGCAGGGCCTGTTGCTGAAGCTCGCCGATCTCGTCGAGAAGAACTTTGAGGAGCTGTCGCAGCTCGACACCGTCGACATGGGCGCGCCGATCAGCCGTACCCGCGGCAACCGGCTGCGCGTGCTCGGCATGCTCCGCTATTACGCTGGCCAAGCGACGGCGCTGCACGGCGAGACCATCGAGAACTCGCTGCCCGGCGACATCTTCTCGTACACGCTGAAGGAGCCGGTCGGGGTGGTTGGCGCGATCATTCCCTGGAACGGGCCGCTTGCTGCGACCGTGTGGAAGATCGGGCCTGCAATCGCAACCGGCTGCACCGTGGTGCTGAAGCCCGCCGAAGAGGCGCCGCTGACCTCGCTGCGGCTCGCCGAGCTCTGCATGGAAGCCGGCGTCCCGCCGGGCGTCGTCAACGTGGTGCCCGGCTATGGCGAGACCGCGGGCGCGGCGCTGGCGTCACATCCCGATGTCGACAAGGTCGCCTTCACCGGCTCGCACATCACCGGCCAGTCGATCATCCGCGCCTCCGCCGGCAACCTCAAGCGCGTGTCGCTCGAGCTCGGCGGCAAGTCGCCGGACATCGTGTTCGCCGATGCCGACCTCGACGCGGCGGTGCCGGGGGCCGCAATGGCGGTGTTCGCCAATTCGGGACAGATCTGCAGCGCCGGCACGCGGTTGTTCGTCGAGCAGAAGGTCTATGACGAATTCGTCAGCCGCGTCGCCGAGTTCGGCAAGAAGCTGCAGGTCGGCAACGGCCTCGATCCCAACACGCAGATCGGTCCGCTGGTGTCGCAGCAGCAGATGGACCGCGTCAGCGACTATCTCGATATCGGCCAGAAGGAAGGCGCCAGGGCGGTGGCCGGCGGCGGCCGGTTGACCGAAGGCGCGCTTGCGAAGGGCTATTTCGTGCAGCCGACAGTGTTCGCCAATGTGCAGGACAATATGCGGATTGCGCAGGAGGAAATCTTCGGCCCGGTGATCTCGGCGATTTCCTTTGAGGATACCGACGAGCTGGTCAAGCGCGCCAATGCCACCACGTTCGGGCTGGGTAGCGGCGTCTGGACCACCAATGTGAGCAAGGCGCATCAGGTTGCAAAAGCGCTCCGCGCCGGCTCGGTCTGGGTGAACTGCTATCAGACGATGGACCCGGCCGTGCCGTTCGGCGGCTACAAGATGAGCGGCTATGGCCGCGAGTCCGGCAAGCAGCACGTCGAGGAATATCTCAACGTCAAGGCTGTCTGGATCAAGACGGCCTGAGACGCTCTTCGGCCCGTGGATGCGGCGGCTTCGGCCGCCGTTGTCCTGCTAGTCTCCGTCATCTCAGGAATAAGCGCACTTGCGCTTATTCCGAAGGTGCGAGCCTTGCGGTGCACTTGCACCGCTGGGCGAGCCTCGAAGGATAAACGGCCCGGCTGGTGGCCGTCGCCCTTCGAGACGCGGCGAAGCGCCGCTCCTCAGCGTGACGGATCAGCTTGATTCAAGCTTGCTTCATCATGCTCTATCGCGCTCTTCACCGGCCGGCTGACTTCTTTGGCCGCCCGATCTCCTTGCGCAGCGCCTCGAGCTCCTTGCGCGCGGCACTGGCAGCATTGCGTTCGATCTTGCGGTAGCGCGCGATCAACGAGGTGCCAAACGGCGTCAGTACCGCGCCGCCGCCGTTCTTGCCGCCGGTCTGCCGTTCCACCGCAGCCTGGCGGCAGATTCGGTTGATCTCGTCGACCAGGTCCCAGGCACGCTTGTAGGACATGTCCATTGCGCGGCCGGCCGCCGAGATCGAGCCGCAGGCTTCGATATTCTCCAGCAACTGAATCTTGCCGGGTCCGATGCGGCCCTCGTCAGCCAAATCGATCCGGACGCTCAGGGAAGGCAGCGTTCTGGCGCGCGGTTTCGGCATGGATGAGTTGCTCTTCTGCAGCACGCGGCGAGATTGCCACCCGCATCTTTTACGAACAAGCTGAAGCGGTTACATATCCGTATCAACACGGGGTCCCGGAATAGACATGAATTATCCATCGTTGTTTTCGCCGCTCAAGGTCGGTCCATACCAGCTCAAGCATCGCCTCGCGCTGGCGCCGTTGACGCGCATGCGGGCGACCAAGCCGTCGCTCGCGCCGCGGCCGCTGAATGCGGAATATTACGCCCAGCGCGCGACGCCGGGCGGGCTGCTCATCGCTGAAGCTTCGCCGGTGATGGAAACGGGATTCGGCAGCCCCGGCGTGCCCGGCATTTACACCGAGCAGCAGATCGCAGGCTGGCGCGAGGTGGTCGATGCCGTTCACGCCAAGGGCGGAATCATTTTTCTGCAGCTCTGGCATGTCGGGCGCGTTTCGCATTCCTCGTTCCAGCCGGGCGGCGCGTTGCCGGTCGCGCCGTCGGCAGTGCCGATCGCCGATCTGAAGACCGGGACGGCGGACGGCAAGGCAGTGCCCTACGAGACGCCGCGGGCGCTTGAGACGTCGGAAATTCCGGGTGTTGTCGACGCCTACCGGCAGGCGGCCACCAACGCGCTGAAAGCCGGCTTCGACGGTGTCGAGGTGCACGGTGCCAACGGCTATCTGATCGAGCAGTTTCTGCAGTCGCACACCAATCTCCGCACCGATCAGTACGGCGGTTCGATCCCGAACCGTACGCGTTTCCTGATGGAAGTGACAAAGGCC
Source organism: Bradyrhizobium valentinum (assembly GCF_001440405.1). Lineage (GTDB taxonomy): Bacteria > Pseudomonadota > Alphaproteobacteria > Rhizobiales > Xanthobacteraceae > Bradyrhizobium > Bradyrhizobium valentinum. The sequence continues at coordinate 56,139 of NZ_LLXX01000121.1, read as the reverse complement.
GTGGTCGAGGTCTGGGGCGCAGATCGCGTCGGCGTACGGCTGTCGCCCTACGGCGTTGCCAATGGCAGCGGTGAGCCGGATCCGATGCCGCTCTACACGTATGCTGTCGAGCAGCTCAACCCGCTTGGGCTCGCGTATCTGCATTTCATCGAACCGCGTTCCTCCGGCGCCGGCCGCGCCGAGGTCAATCACCAGAACGTGCCGTCGGCGATGGTGCTGTTCCGTCCGATCTGGAAAGGCGTGCTGATTGCCGCCGGCGGCTTCACCGGCGAAACCGCCGATGCCGCGATCCGGAATGGCCATGCCGACGCGGTCGCATTCGGCCGCATCTTCATTTCGAACCCGGATTTGCCGCGCCGCCTGCAGCGCGGCTTCCCGCTGACGCCGTATAACCGCGCCACGTTCTACGGCGGCGATGCGGCAGGATATACGGACTATCCGGAGCACAATGAGCTGGAGCAGGCGTGAACCACAGGCGTCATTGTGAAATCGTAGAAAGTGAACCCGTCATTCCGGGGCGATGCGAAGCATCGAACCCGGAATCTCGAGATTCCGGGTCTGGTCCTTCGGACCATCCCGGAATGACGGAGTGTCGTCGCTTTGCTCCTCGCAATGACGGAGCGTGAGAGCAGGACCCGAAAATGTTTCCCGAACCGGACCTGGAAGAGAAAAAGAAGACCAAAGCTGTATCCCTCGGCAAACCCGCCACCGGCCAATGCCTGTGCGGCAAGGTCGCCTTCGAGATCGACGTGCCGGCGCGCTGGGCCTGGCACGATCATTCACCGTCAAGCCGCCGCGCCCACGGCGCGGCCTATGCCACCTATGTCGGAAGCTGGCGCAAGCGTTTTCGTATCACCAAGGGCAAAACCAGCCTCACGCGGTACGAAGACGAGGCCACCAAGACCATACGCAGTTTCTGCTCGCACTGCGGCACGCCCATTGCCTATGAACGTCCGCGCTCGCCGCATATGGTCAACATTCCTCGCGCGCTGTTTTCGGGCCGCACCGGGCGGCAGCCGCTCTATCACATCGCGATCGAGGAATTGCAGGAATGGGCCTACACCGGCGAGCCGCTGGTGCCGCTGAAGGGATATCCAGGCGTGGTCTGGCAGCGTTCGAAAAAGAAGAAGCGCGCGGACCGTGAAGGGATGGTCTAGAGCGTGGGTCCACTACGGCAGCCAGCCATAGCCGGATGGATGCGAGCTGGACGAAGGCGATAAGGGGCTTGAATCACGGCAAGACAGTCCGGCTCAATGTGGCGCGCCAAGGGAGCGGGTCGGACGCTATGCACCCGAAAGCGGACCTATTATGCTCACCCTGAGCTTTGTCGTTCTTGACCCATCTCCGACATCACCCTCCGGCCTCTAGCCACGCGCATGCCCTGAGTTCGCCCTAGGCGATTCGATCGTCACAGCCGTCCAACAAAGTGCTAGGCTGCTTAGGCGTATTTCCAACTATCTTGAGGCTGGACGAGTCACCTGCGGAATAGTCCGCCCACCACACCCCCCACAACGCCGTGCACCGCGCCGCCGATCGCGCCGATCGGACCGCCGACACCACGCGAATGGCGAGTACGGCTCCCAGCGCGACGACGGTCTTGATGGCCAGATTTGCTAGCCTCTGCCGCGGCGTCCGTTAGTACCCTGTGCTGGGCGGCGTTGAGAAAGCCAGTCGTAGGGTAGCCGTGCTCCTCCTGCCAGCGCGCGATGACGGCGCGAGTCGATTCGTCGAACTTCCCATTGACCTTGGTCTTGAACCCGAGCTTGGTTAGCCCACGTTGCACTCCACGACGCTTTGCCTTGGTGAGGCCGATCTGTTCCTCGGTCTCCTGAGTCGCTTCGTCGGTAGCTATTGTCGTTTCGGCGGGTGCCAACGTTTCGCGAGGCGTGCTGCTCAGACCAGCCTTAGCAAAGTGCGCGCTGTCGACGATCGCTAGGATACACAATGCTAGGATCAAGGCGCGCATGACCTTTCCTTCGCCCTCAAGTCTGCCGATCGTTCGGTCTAGAAAGTAAAGATACACCGCGCCGTCCTGAACTATCAACGTCCGACGGCGCCACTCCGCTTCGTCGCGGGGGTAACTGTTGCCCGCGGCACACGGTTCCCTAGCCTCGCGCCGATTGTTACGCCGCATTGCACGCGGGGGCATGGGATCGGCGCATCGCCCTTGGAGCTTAGAGACGTCTAGAGCCGGCGCCGCCGAGGTCAGCTTCTGGCCCCTTTGAGACATGCAGGTTGTTTTGAGCGATGTCCGCTTTCAGGGGTAACTCGGAAGACATTCGCTCACCTGAGTTCTTCTCGGTTTGACCCGAAGCGGACAGTGCTCAAACGGATTCTTGATCTCCATGTTCCCGTTGCTTTCTCCCGAAGTAGCCAATGAGAAGCGAAAGCAGAACTGGCGGGAAAAGGGCGAGGTGCACAATAGCCAGTAGTGTCCCCCAAGGAAGCAACTTTCCAATGGTCGGGCGTTCAAGCATGGTCGTGGCAACGAAGGTAACTATTTCAGTCAGAACGACGCACTCTTGCCAAGTCCGCAAGCGGGAGCCAATCAGAACGCCCGGGAGAATCGCAAAGGCGAACATCAAAGGCCAGAGGAGAACGTACGAAAAGCCTATCAAGTACCAACGGTCGCCTCCCACGACGGCGGACAGACCGAAGAATGCTCCGAGGATGAGCGCTGCAATGGCTATTTTCATGCAAAGGTTGTGGCACGGATTCCCTAAAACTCAATAAAAAGTCGCTACTGTATTCTGGGAAAGGCCGTAGGGCTGTTCGTGACCGCTTACGACATTTGCTTAAAAGTCTGACGGCTCGATTTTTCCGAAGCGCTACTCGGGACGGCCTACTGTCTTGGCGTTGTCTCGGCACTAACAATTCGCTTCGAGCTAACCGTGTGCACTTCCGCAAATGGCACCTTTGAGACGTGCCCGTCTATCCTGAGAATGTCCGTTCACCGGGGTAGACCGGAAGTCGCCGTGGACCAGCCAAATCGACGCGAATGACCCAAAGCGGACCAAGGGCGCGGGCTACATATTTCGCGGGGCTCCTTACGACGCTAGGCTTCGCATTTCAGTAATCAGGTCGGACTTGCCTTCGAAGCCGATGCCAGGAAGCTCCGGCATGTTGATATGCCCGGCTTCCACCCGTACCCCATCGGGGAATCCCCCATACGGTTGGAACAGATCGGGATATGATTCATTACCGCCGAGCCCGAGCCCCGCTGCGATGTTGAGCGACATTTGGTGTCCGCCGTGTGGAATGCAGCGGCTCCACGACCAGCCGTAGCTCTTCAACATTTCCAGCGTGCGCAAATACTCGACCAGCCCGTAGCTCAGCGCGCAGTCGAACTGCAGCCAGTCCCGATCTGGCCGCATGCCGCCGTAGCGGATCAGGTTGCGGGCATCCTGCATCGAGAACAGGTTTTCGCCGGTGGCCATCGGGCCGGGATAGTGCTCGGCCAGCTTCGCTTGCAACTCATAATCCAGCGGATCGCCAGCTTCCTCGTACCAAAACAGATCGTATTGGCGCAGCGCCTTCGCATAAGCCACCGCAGTATCGAGATCGAAGCGGCCGTTGGCGTCGACGGCGAGCTTGCAGCCCGCAGGTAACATTTTCAAAACGGTTTCGATGCGCTTGCAGTCGTCAGCCAGCGGCGCACCGCCGATCTTCATCTTCACGACCGTGTAGCCGCGGTCGAGATACCCTTGCATCTCCGCTGCCAGGCCTTCGAGGCCCTTGCCTGGATAGTAGTAACCGCCGGCCGCATAGACGAAGACACGCGGGTTGGCCTGCACTTTGGCGCGTTCCGCCAAGAGTCGAAACAGGGGCTTGCTCGCAATCTTGGCGACGGCGTCCCACACCGCCATATCGATCGTGCCGATGGCGACCGAACGCTCGCCATGTCCGCCCGGCTTCTCGTTAGTGAACATGGCCGCCCAGATTTTGCCGGGATCCAGAAGGCCACCTTCGTCAAGCAGGCTGTCCGGCGCAGCCGTCAGCACGCGCGGCGCGAAACGCTCGCGGATCAACCCTCCCTGCCCGTAGCGACCGTTCGAGTTGAAACCGTAGCCGATGACTGGCCGGCCATCGCGGATGACGTCGGTGACTACGGCAACCAGACTCAGCGTCATCTTCGAAAAGTCGATGAAGGCGTTGGCGATGGGAGAAGATATCGGAGCGGTACGCTCCCGGATGTCGACAATGCGCATGAGAAGGATGTCCGTATCGGAGGATGGAGGGCGGAAGCTTAATCGGCGTATTGGCCGACTGCGGTGATCATCGGACGCCAGCGGTCAATCTCGCTCTTCAGCGTTTCACGAAGGATTTGCGGCGTTGCCTTGTCCGGCGTCGGATCGGTCGCGATATCCGCGAACCTGCTGGCCAGCGCCGGATTTTTGAGCGCCTCGGCCAAGGCTTTGGTTAGCACCTGCACGATAGAATCGGGCGTTTTCGCCGGCACATAGATACCGTGCCAAACGCTGATCTCCATGCCAAGCAGGCCGGCCTCGGCCGAGGTGGGCACGTTAGGCATCGATGGCAGCCGCTTGGCGCTGGTGACGGCGTAAGACTTCACGCTGTTGGCCTGGACCAGCGGCGCGGCGGTCGTGGCTTGTTCGCACCCAAGATCTATCTGCTTCCCCATCAGCGCCTGAAGAACCGGGCCGCCTCCGCGGAATGGAACGACGTTCATCTGCTTCTGAACAGCCGCCATGAATAGCATACCGCAAAGCTGCGACGCCGCACCCAGGCCCGAATGCGCGAAGGTGACGTGATCGCCTCGGGCCTTGATGTCTGCAATGACTTCGGCCAGCGTATTCGGGGCGTAGTCCGGGCGCGCAATGATTGCCATGTTGGCATCGGACACGACGCCGACAGGCTTCAGGTCGGTGGTCGGATCGAACGGAAGCTTCCGATACAGCGTGACGGCTGTGGCCAGTCCGAGATGATGAAGTAGAAGCGTATAGCCGTCGGGCTCAGCACGGACGACCCGATTGCTGCCCAGAGTGCCGCCCGCGCCGGCGACGTTCTCGACAATCACCTGCTGTCCGAGCAGACGGCCCATGTTCTCGGCCGTCACGCGCGCCACGGTGTCGGTAGGGCCTCCGGCGGCAAAAGGCACGATCATGGTGATGGGCCGCTTGGGGAAATCCTGGGCGATCGCTGCAGACGCTGTCAAGAACAGCAGAGAAGCACACACAACCGCACGCATGAATATCTCCCAGGATCAATTTTTGGTCCACGCAATGTAGATGAAACTGCCGACTTGTCAGCCATCTCAGAAATGGTAAATTTTCACCTCAGACATTCTCATCTAAGATGTCTGAATCTGACGGCAGGACAGACCATGCGAAATTTCGATCCCGTTTCGTTGCGGCTGTTCATCGCGGTCTGCGAGGAACGCAACATCGCCACAGCCGCCCGGCGCGAGGCGATCGTGCCGTCCGCGGTGAGCAAGCGCATCAGCCAGATGGAGGAAGCCGCAGGCGTCACCTTGCTCGAACGCGGCAGGCGCGGCGTTGCGGTGACGGCGGCGGGGGAGGTGCTGTGCCGCTATGCGCGGGAATCGCTGCAATTGCTCGACCGGATGCAGGCAGAACTGGGAGCGTTTGCCGAGGGAGTGCAAGGTCACGTGCGTGTCTTCGGCAGTAAATCGGCGGTGGCGCAATTCCTGCCGGAAGATATCAGCCTGTTCGCGCAACGCTATCTCGACGTACGCGTCAGCCTGGAGGAACGCGAAATCTGGGAAGTGGTGCGCGGCGTTGAGGAAGGGCGCGCCGATATCGGAGTGTGTTGGGACGCCGTCGACATGCGCGGCCTGCGGACCTTGCCATATCACCGCGACCATCTTGCGGTAGTCGTCCATCCCGCCCATCCATTGGCGAGAAAACGTTCTGTCTCCTTCGTCGACACGATTGACTACGAGCATGTCGACATCGTCGCTCGCAGCATCATGCAGACGACCCAGCGCAGTGCTGCGGCCGCCGCCGGCAAGCAGATGCGCTACCGCATCCAGGTCTCGACCGTGGACGCCGCTTACCGGATCGTGGCGGCCCAATTGGCAGTGGCGATTGTACCCGCTGAGGAGGCGAGCGCGATTCAGCAGGCGCTAGGGCTCAAGGTGATCCCCCTCAGCGATAAATGGGCCAAGCGCCAGTTCGTCGTTTTAGTGCGTGAGAAAGGCCTGAGCCTACCGGCGCAATTGTTGGTTCAGAGTCTATCTTCTTCCGAAGGCATTCAACCGCGTCGGTCGGGTCGCTCTAAATAGTCTCGTATCGCGCACGCCGTTCGGAGCACATTCCAACGGGTAAAGAAGCGGTCCAGCGTCCGCTTCTGTGAACCTTTGCGACATCGGGCTATGTCCGCTATTCCGCCGCTGTTGAGGGTTGAGCGGACATCAGTCAGTCGCTTAATGAGTACACGGTCTAGAGCGGGATGAGGCCGTGACGACGGACCATCTCGTGCCTCGGACGCAAGCTGCCTGAGTGCTGCGAGCCGGGTCCCATTCTACTTTGCATGGGGTTGTTTTCGCGTTTTTTGTCCGGGTCCCGCGGTGTACCGCTGCCGCGCTGCACGGCGTCGGGACACGGAAATGCCTGTGCAGAGCAGCCATGACCGCGATCCATTGCTTACGCGCGCCAAGTTTGGTCATCTGCCTCCGCCCCGCACATCAACGAAGCGGCGGGCGGGAGGAAAAATGAAGAACAAGATCACCGGCCGTTCGGCATTCCTGGCGCTGCTGAAGGACGAGGGCGTTACGCATCTGTTCGGCAATCCCGGCACCACCGAACTGCCGATCATGCACGCGCTGAAAGACCATCCGGACCTCACCTATGTGATGGCGATGCAGGAGAGCCTCGTCGTCGCCATGGCCGACGGTTTCAGCCGCGCCTCGGGCAAGCTCGTCGCATGCAACGTTCATGTCGCGCCCGGCCTCGGCAACGCCATGGGCTCACTTTACAATGCGAGTTTTACCGGCACGCCCCTGATCCTGACCGCCGGCCAGCAGGAGCAGGGCCACGGCCTCACCGAGCCGGTGCTCTACGGCCCGCTGGTGCGGATGGCGGAGCCCTTGGTGAAATGGGCGGTCGAGGTGACGCGGCTGGAGGATCTGCCGCGGATTGTGCGCCGCGCCGCCAAGATCGCGACCACGCCGCCCACGGGACCAGTGTTCATCTCGCTGCCGGGCGACATTCTCAATTCCGAGGCCGGCATCGAGCTCGGCCGGTCGACCCGGGTCGATACCCGCGTCAAACCGTCGGACGAATCGCTGCAGGCGCTCACCGCGCGCATCCTCAAGGCGGAGCGGCCGGTGATCATCGTCGGCGACGAGATCGTCAAAAGCGACGCCTTGCAGGAGGCGGCGCAACTGGCGGAAACGCTGGGCTGCCCGGCGTATCAGTCGTCGACGCCCTATGGCGCGCATTTCCTGTCGGAAAGCCCGTGTTTCATGGGAGCGCTGGCGCGCATCCAGAAGATCGCGCGCGACACGCTGTCACCCTACGATCTCATCATTGCGCTCGGTGGCGATCCCTTGCGGATGTCGGTTTACAGCGAGACCGATCCGCTGCCGGACGGGCTTTCGATCGTGCAGGTCGGCCTGGTCGATTGGGATCTCGCCAAGAATTACAGCGCCGAGATCGCGCTCAAAGCTGACGTGAGGGAAGCCCTGCGCGCGCTGGTCCCGGCGCTGCAGGCTGCCGGCGGCAGCGCGCTTCAAGCGCGCGCAAGACAGGGATTGGACGCGCTGGCGTCGAAGAATTGGACGGTGCGGCGCCAGCCGCTGATCGAGCAAATTTCGAAGCACGCCAACACCTCGCCGATCGATCCCGACTGGCTGGCATTGCAGGTGGTCGAGGCAATGCCCGACAATGCGATCCTGGTCGATGAGGGGCTGACGTCGTCACGGCAAATCATCGCGCTGCGCCCGCATCGCGACCGCTACGGCTATCACGCGCTGGCCTCGGGCGGCATCGGCTGGGGATTGCCGGCTTCCGTCGGCGTCAGCCTCGCCAATCCGGAGCGGCCCGTCGTGTGTTACTCCGGCGACGGCAGCTCTATGTATTCGATCCAGTCGCTGTGGACGGCGGCCAACCACAAGCTGCCGCTGACCTTCGTCATCGTCAACAATGGCGGCTATCGCATCATCAAGCAGCGGCTGCTCGCCTTCCATGGCGACGATCACTATGTCGGCATGGACTTCATCGATCCGCCGGTGGATTTCACCAGTCTTGCGAAATCGCTCGGATTGGAAGCGACGAAGGTAACCGATCCCGGCCAGCTCAAATCGGTCTTGTCCTCCGCATTCAGCCGGCCAGGAGCAAAACTGATCGAGGTCGTGGTGAGCAATTCGGTGAATTGAGACGCGATTGACGGTATCGGCCCGATCTCTCTCCCGTCACCCTGAGGAGGCCGCAACGCGGCCGTCTCGAAGGGCGACAGCTCGGCTGGTGGCCGTTCATCCTTCGAGGCTCGCTGCGCGAGCGCCTCAGGATGACGGAACCATGAGTGTGCGATTATTCCGCCGCCTTCGCCGCACGGTGCGGGCGATACCGGCTCGCCGGATGCTGCTCAGTCAGCTGCGCTCGGCCCTTGCCGAACAGCTTCTCTCGCAGCGTCCCCTCTGCATACTCGCTCTTGTACCGCCCCCGCGTCGTCAGTTCGGGCACCAGCATATCGGCGATGTCCTCGAAATCGCCGGGTGAGGTGGCGAACGCAACGTTGAGGCCGTCGACATCGGTCTCTTCGAACCAGGCCTCGATATCGTCGGCGACCTTTTCGGGCGTGCCGACCACGACGGGGCCGGCGCCGCCGATGCCGACATGCTCGACGACCTCGCGCACGGTCCAGACCCTATCAGGATCGGCACGCGTGACGTTGTCGAGGGCGGTGCGACCGGCATCGTTCTGGATGTGGCGCACCTGCTGGTCGAGGTCGTAGCTCGAGAAATCGACACCCATCCAGCCCGACATCAAGGCCAGCGCGCCCTCGGGGGCGATGTGCGCGCGATAGTCGGCGTATTTTGCTTTCGCCTCGGCCTCGGTGCGGCCGAGAATGATCGTCATCATGGAGAACATCAGGATCTCGGCCGGGTTGCGGCCGATTTCCTTCGCCAGCGCGCGGATCGCCGCCACGCGTGGCCCGATGATCTTGGCCGACGGGCCCGACATGAACACGCATTCGGCGTGTTGCGCCGCGAACTGCCGTCCGCGCGGCGAGGTGCCGGCCTGGTACAGCACCGGCGTGCGCTGCGGCGACGGCTCGCTCAGGTGGATCGCGCTGAGCCTGTAGTTGGTCCCTTCATGCTCAATGCGATGCACCTTGGAAGGATCGGCGAAAATGCCGCGCGTGCGGTCGCGCAGCACGGCGTCGTCCTCCCAGCTTCCTTCCCAGAGCTTGTAGACCAGCTCCATATATTCATCGGCGATATCGTAGCGGTCGTCATGCGCGGCCTGCCTGTCCTTGCCGGCGCCGCGGGCCGCGCTGTCGAGATAGCCGGTCACCACGTTCCAGCCGATGCGGCCCTCGGTCAGGTGATCGAGCGTCGACATTCTCCGCGCAAACGGATAGGGCGGCTCGAACGAGAGATTGCTGGTGACGCCGAAGCCGAGATTTTGCGTGACCGCCGCCATCGCCGGAATCAGCATCAGCGGCTCGTTGGCCGGCGTCTGTGCGGCGTTGCGCAGCGCGGCGTCCGGGCTGCTGCCGAACACGTCATAGACGCCGAGCACGTCGGCGAGAAACAGTCCGTCGAACCGGCCACGCTCCAGCGTTTTCGCCAGATCGAGCCAATAGGGCAGTCGGTTGTAGCCGAGAGTGCGGTCGCGCGGATGGGTCCAGAGCCCCGGCGATTGATGCGCCACGCAGTTCATGGCGAAGGCATTGAGCCGGATTTGCTTTGTCATGATTGGCGCCTTCCAATGGTGGCATGGCTATTGCATTTTAGCAGAGCTCCGCGCGATCGTGCCACTTCCGGCAGGCAGCGTATCCCGATAATTAGGCTGGCAGAATAGCTGCATCGATAAAGCCCAGCGAAAGGAAAAATTCATGGCTGAGAGAGCCGACGCAATTGCGCGGGTGCGCGAGCACTTCCGGTCGGGCGAATTCCTTCGCGAACTTGATCAACGGGTCGGCTACCAGACCGAAAGCCAGAGTTCCGGCCGTGGCGATGCGCTGCGCGCATATCTTACTGAGAATCTCGAGCCCGCGCTGGCCGAACTCGATTTCAAGACCCGACTGATCGAGTCGCCGATCGGTGGAGGTCCCTATCTGGTGGCCGAGTATATTGAGGATCCTGCACGGCCGACCGTGCTCACTTACGGCCACGGCGACGTCGTCGACGGCATGGTCGGCGAGTGGCGCGACAACCTCGATCCCTGGAAGACCACGATAAGAGGTGACCGCGTCTACGGCCGCGGTACGGCCGACAACAAGGGGCAGCACAGCATCAACATCTCGGCGCTGCGCGCGGTGCGCCAGACCCGCGGTGGCAAGCTCGGTTTCAATGCCAAGTTCATCGTCGAGACCGGCGAGGAGATCGGCTCGCCCGATCTGCGGCAGGTGTGCGAGGCTCATCGCGAGGAGCTGAAGGCCGATCTATTCCTGGCCTCGGACGGGCCGCGGCTTTCGGCCGACCGGCCCACCATCTTCCTCGGCTGCCGCGGCGGCAACCGCATCCATCTCGATGTCAACTTACGCGAGGGCGGGCACCATTCCGGCAATTGGGGCGGGGTACTTGCCAACCCCGCGACGATCCTTGCCAACGCCATTGCGAGCCTTGTCGACGGCAAGGGGCGGATGAAACTCGACGCGCTCAGGCCGCCGCGGATTTCGAACGCCGTACGCGCGGCGCTTGCGGATGTAAAGATCGAGCCGACCGCGGACGAACCGGCGCTGGCGCCCGGCTGGGGCGAGGAGGGATTATCGCCGGCGGAGCGGCTGTTTGCCTGGAACACGCTGGAGGTGCTGGCGATGTCATCAGGCAATATCGAGAAGCCGGCCAACGCCATTCCCGGACACGCCAATGCCGTGCTGCAGCTTCGCTTCGTCGTCGGCACCCGATATGAAGAGGTCGTCGACGCCGTGCGTACGCATTTGCATGCCAACGGTTTTCCGATGGTGGAGGTCAGCGGCGCGCAGCGCTTCGCCGCCTCGCGCACCGACGTCGACAGTCCCTGGGTGAACTGGACGGCGGACTCGATCCTGAAGACCACGGGCAAGGCGCCTGCGATCCTGCCGAATTTCGGCGGCTCGCTGCCCAACGACGTGTTTGCCGATGGGCTGGGGCTACCGACGATCTGGGTGCCGCATTCCTATCCCGGCTGCTCGCAGCATGCGCCGGACGAACATATTCTTCTGCCCGTGACCGAAGAGGCGCTTGCCATCATGGCAGGGTTGTTCTGGGATCTCGGCGAGATGAAGTGGGCGTTTTAGCTGCGGCTCACACCTCTTCGTCCAGCGCGACCAGTTCGCGCTTCTTGCGCAGCGCCGGTAGCAGCGGCGCGACGAGCAGCACGAAGGCAAACGCCAGGCAGATAGCCGAGATCGGCCGCTGCACGAAGGTCATGAGATCGCCCTGCGACAGGATCAGCGACTTGCGCAGATTGTTCTCCAGCATCGGCCCCAGCACGAAAGCCAGCACCAGCGGCGCCGGCTCGTAGCCAAGCTTGCGCATGAAATAGCCGATCACGCCGAATGCGATCATCACGTAGACGTCGAACACGTTGTTGCTGGAGCAATAGACGCCGATGATGGTGAACAGGATGATCAGCGGAAACAGGATGTTGTAGGGCAGCTTGAGAAGCTGAACCCACATCCCGATCATCGGCAGGTTGAGCACCAGTAGCATCAGATTGCCGATATACATGCTGGCGACGATGCCCCAGAACAGGCCGGGGTTCTGCGTGATCATCAACGGACCGGGCTGTAGGCCGTGAATGACGAAGGCGCCGAGCAACAGCGCCATCACCACATTCGGCGGAATGCCGAGCGTCATCAGTGGAATGAAGGCGCCGCCGGCCGCCGCGTTGTTGGCGGCTTCGGGACCGGCGACGCCCTCGATCGCGCCATGGCCGAACCGTTCCGGCGTTTTGGACAGCCGCTTCTCGAGCGCATAGGACGCGAACGAGGAGATCACCGCGCCGCCGCCGGGCAGGGTGCCGAGGAAAAATCCAAGGACCGTTCCGCGCGACATCGGGCCGGCGCTGGCTTTCCAGTCCTCCCTGCTTGGAAGCAGGTGCGTGATCTTGGTGTTGATGACGTCGCGTTTGATGACCTGCTCGGTATTGAGCAGCACTTCGGCGACGCCGAACAGACCCATGACCACGGGGACGAGGCCGATGCCGTCGATCAACTCGATCCGGCCGAAGGTCAGGCGCGGTTGCGCGGTGATGCTGTCGAGCCCGACCACGCCGAGCACGACGCCGATGCAGGCCATCAACAATGCCTTCGCCATCGAGCCCTGCGTCAGGAAGGTCAGCACCACGAGCCCGAGCACCATCAGGCTGAAATATTCGGCTGGTCCGAACGCGATCGCGACGCTGGCGAGTTTCGGTGCCACCAGCATCAGCGCGATCAGCGCGAAAGTACCGGCGAAGAACGAACCGAAGGCGGAGATGCCGAGCGCCGGGCCGGCGCGGCCCTGCTTGGCCATCTGGTGGCCGTCGATGCAGGTGACAACGGAGGCGGCCTCGCCGGGAATGTTGACCAATATCGATGTGGTCGAGCCGCCATACATCGAGCCGTAATAGATGCCGGCCATCATGATAATGCCGGATTCCGGCGTTCCCGACAGCGTGATCGGCAATAGCAGCGACATCGCCGAGATCGGACCGATGCCGGGCAGCACGCCGACCAGCGTACCGATGAACACGCCGATGAAGCAGTAGATCAGGTTGACGGGTTGAAGCGCGACGCCGAGGCCATGGGCGACATTGACGAGTGTGTCCATGGTGCGATCAGCCGATTTCGAAGATGCCGGAGGGCAACTGGATCAGGAGCAGGCGTTTGAGGATCCACCACATGCCAAGCGGAACCAGCAGCGCAATCGGAATGGCCAGCGACCAGCGGACCGGATCGACCACGCGTAGCAGCAGCAACATCAGCGGAATTGCGGACAGCAGAAAGCCGAGCGGGTTGAGGGCGAAGGAAAAAGCGACGAGGCAGACGATCACCAGCAGCGGCTTGGTCCAGCGCGTGTTCACCCATCGCGAGCCAAACGTCGGCCCGCCCTCGGTCATCGCGGCGATGATGATCGAGGTGGCGAACAGGCACATCAGGATGCCGGTATAGAACAGCACGAAGCCGGAGCCGGGATCATTGATGGTGCCGAGCTTCAACTTGAGCCCGGACCAGATCACAAAACCACCGAGCGCAAGCCCGATCAGCCCACCCCACAGCTCGGAATTGTTGAGGCGGATTTTGACGTTGGATTGATCATTCATGTGTAACACCCTCAGACCACCGTCACCCCCGCGCAACGGCTTCGCCGTTGTCGCTGGAGGCGGCGGAGCGCAGCGCAGCCCTCGAAGGGCGACGGTGCCCGTGTCCATCCTTCGAGGCGCGCAAGAGCGCGCACCTCAGGATGACGTCATCACTCGCGGAAAGTCTCAGTTCGTCTTCTTCGCCAGACCGAGCTTGTCGACCACCTTGCGCTCAGACTCGGTGACCTCGACGACGAACCTCTTGTAGTCCTCGGTGCTCTTGTAACTGGGCACCATATCGAATTTGGCCAGCGTCGCGATCACGGCCGGATCTTCCAGCGCCTTCTTGAAGGCGTCATGCAGCTTGGCGACGATCTTCGGGTCCATGCCCTTCGGTCCGGCTATGCCGAACGGCGAGTCGTAGACCATGGGATAGCCGAGTTCCTTCAGCGTCGGCACGTCGGGATAATTCGGCGAGCGCGCCGCGGTCCACACCATCAGCAGCCGCAGCTTGCCGGCGTCGACCAGCGGCCGCCAGCCCGTTGAATCCGCCTGGAGCATGGTGTGCTGTCCCAGCACCGCGGCGTTGGTTTCCGCACCGCCCTTGAAGGGCACCTGGGTGAGCTTGATGCCGGCCATGGACGCGATCTGCTCCATGCCGATATGCAGCGATGTGCCGGCGCCCGGCGTCGCATAAGTCACCTTGCCGGGATTCTGCTTGGCGTAATCGACGACGTCCTTCCAGGTTTTGAAGGGCGACTCGGCGCTGGTGGTAACGCCGAACGTATAGCCGGTGAGGTGAACGATGTAGGTGAAGTCCTTGTCCGGATTCCACGAGACTTCCTGCATCAAGGGCAGGCGGAACACGGTGATCGGAATCTGTGCGATGGTGTAGCCGTCGGGCTTGGCGCCCGCCGCCATGGTGGCGGGGCCGACGGTGCCGCTACCGCCGGCCTTGTTGTCGATGGCAATCGGCTGTCCAAGCACCTTGGAAGCGCTTTCGGCAATCGCGCGCATCGAGATGTCGGTCGAGCCGCCCGCCGGCCATGGGACGATCAGCGTGATCGGCTTGGTGGGATATTCCTGCGCGCCGGCGGCTGCGGATATCAGCATGCCGATGGCAGCGACAGCGATCGTCAGACGGCTGCGTCGAACCATATCAAATCCTCCCCGGCGGCCTCTATTGATGGCGAGGCGCGTTTTTTCTTTACTGTGCCTGATCTTCCCTGAAATCGGCCTGGAAGAAAAGCTTATTGACCTGGGGCTGTTCGCGCCGCCTGCGCCGCAACCGGCTGGAAATGACATCTGCGACAATTGGTCTGCCACGGCATCCCGAGATACGGAATTTGGCTGCCGCTGCGCCGCGGGATGTTTGGGGCCATACGGTATGGACCGGCCCGGATGGGCCGGCTCCATTCGTTCGCAAACGCTTATCGCGGCTATGCCGCGCGCCGCAGGGCAAACGCCCCGCTCTCGGTGCCCGGACGCTTGCGCTCGATCGTGTCCGCCGCCAGCCGCGCGCTGCCGCAGGCCAGCGTCCAGCCGAGCATGCCGTGGCCTGCGTTGATGAACAGCCCGTCCAGCGGCGACCAGTCGATGATCGGCCGGCTGTCCGGCGTCATGGGACGCAGCCCGCACCAGGGCTCGATGTCGCCGGCAGCGTCGATGCCGAGTAGCTCCGCCGACGCGCGGCGGAGTATATCGACGCGTCCGGCATCGAGTGTCGTGTCGCTTTCGAGATCGGCGATGCCGGCAACCCTTATCGCTGCCCGCCCACCGCGCGCGAGCGGGGCGAATACCAGCTTGCGCTCCATGTCCGTGACGCTGTGTCTGATAGTGTGCGCATCCGGTGTCGGCGTCAGGGTGATACTGTAGCCCTTGAGCGGATAGATCGGCAGATAAAACCCGCATGCGCTCGCAAACGCGCCCGATGCTGCGCCCATGCACAAAACGAAATGGTCCGCCTGCACCTGCCCCTTGCCGGTATCGATGGCGGCCAGCCGGCCGCCGGAACGAACCGGCCCGACAATTGGCGTATCGAGCAGCCATTCGACGTTGCTTCGCTGCCTCAGGCAGACCGTCAACGCCGCGCAGAACGCGGCGCAATCGCCGACTTGCTCGGAAGCGGTAAAGATGCCGCCGGCAAGCTTATCTGCCTCTAGTCTGAGCGCCGGCTCCAGCGCGAGGCATTCGGCCGCGGTCAGGATCTGCTGACCGTCCTC
The DNA here is from genome assembly GCF_001440405.1 of Bradyrhizobium valentinum. Taxonomy (GTDB): domain Bacteria; phylum Pseudomonadota; class Alphaproteobacteria; order Rhizobiales; family Xanthobacteraceae; genus Bradyrhizobium; species Bradyrhizobium valentinum. The sequence continues at coordinate 40,499 of NZ_LLXX01000121.1, read as the reverse complement.
CTCGCCGGACGCGACAACAGCACGGCATGCCGCCTTGAATTCCCCTGCCGAGCGGTAGATCACGAGCTTGCCGGCGGTCCGCAGTCCGAACGACAGGCACAGGGTTTGCGTCAGCCGCGCCAGCTCGCCCCGGCTCAAAGCGGCCAGCGCGAGCTGCGCCGCAATGGTCTCGCGTACGGCTGCCGGCCGGCAGGCGAGCAGGAAGCGCGCGCCCCAGGAAATCAAGGACGGATCGAGGCCGGCGCGAATGCGCATCGGCGAATCCGGCGACAGCAATAGCGATGGCAGCTTGAGCAATGTCGCCGGCGACGCCAGCGGCGCCACGAACGCGTAAGAGAGCTGGCCGCCATTGGCGGCGCTGGCGTCTTTCGCGGTGGAAGCATGCCGGTCGACAATGACGACGTCGTGCCCGGCTTCGGCAAGGCACCATGCGGTCGTCAGTCCGATGACGCCGGCGCCAAGTACACAGATTTTCATTTTCAGGTCTCGTCCTGGTGATCTTCCGATCGGACGCGCGAGGGCCGATCGGTCGAAGGCTTATCGCTCACCAGGTTACGGCGCTTGGGGGCTGCCATTGATGCCAAGTCTGCATGATGCAAAATTTGCATAACCCCCTTCCCGCGTGGCAGGCTAATAAGAGGCCAATGCGGAATGGCCCAGACGACGGTGCGAGGATTAACGAGGATGGCTGGAGCGGCGTCGACAAGCCGAGCTGATGCAAAGCTTGCATTGGTCATCCCGCAGGCCGATCCGCTAGTTTTGCCGGCATGGGGCTTCACATTTCGCATCGAGAACCAGCGCCGGTTGGCGTCCGCGGCCGCATGCGGCCTCAAAGCGGCTATCAAGGCGGCAACCGTCGCCGTGACGCTTCCATCGCCTGCAAGACGGGGAGCATGATGGAGCTGCGCTGGCTTCAGGATTTTCTGATGGTGGCCGAGACCGGCAATTTCACGCGCGCGGCGGAAAAGCGAAATACGTCCCAGGCCGCGTTCAGCCGCCGGATCAAGTCGCTTGAGGCCTGGCTCGGTTTCGACCTGATCGACCGCAGCGTCTACCCGACGCAGCTCACGCCGCAAGGCGAGCGCTTCCGCGAGCATGCCGGCGAGTTGCTGCGGCAGATGCTCGACAGCCGCGTCGAACTCGGCGGCAAGCCGCTTCGCCGCAACGAACATATCCGCATCGCCTTGCCGTTCGCGATGGCGACCGCACGGCTGCCGCATTGGTGGCAGGTCTGGTCGCAGGAGCGGCGATTGAGCTGTTCGGTGGTCGTCGGCAACATCCACGATCTCGTCACCTCGCTGGTCTCCGACAACGTGGACCTGATGATCTGCTACCACCACGCCCAGCAGCCGATCCATCTCGATCCGGACCGCTACGAACGCGTGACCCTCGGCACCGAATTTTTGCGGCCCTATGCCAGCGAAGGGCTGGTGGCCAAGGGCGGCGCGTCGCTGCCCGGGCGGACGTCACATCCTGTGCCCCTTTTGATGTATTCGCCCGGCGTCTATTTCGCCCGGCTGGTCGATCTCATACTGGAGAACACCCCCATTGTCGGGGTGCGAGTGATCGAAAGCGACATGTCCGACGTTCTGTGCGGCATGGCGCTCGGCGGACGCGGCGTGGCTTGGTTAACGGAGGGCACTGTCGCGGCTTCCGGCCGGAAGCGGCTCACCCCGATCGGCGGCGACAAATGGGCGTTGCCTTTATCCTTAGTCGCATTTCGCGATCGGATGAATAGCCAGCGGCCGCTAAATCTGTTTTGGTCCGAATTGTGCAGGTATAGTGCCGGGCACGCCGGGGGCGGTCTTGCAAAGACAGGTTCGAGACCGCCGGCCAAACGGCCCGGCAAGTCGCTGAGTTAGAGCGGATGAGCAATCATCTGCAACCTTTGGAGGGAGAGTTACGTGAAACATAGTCAGATTATCGGCTGTCTGCTTGCCGGCGCTTTGTGCACCGGACCGGCAATGGCGCAGGAACTCACCGGGACGTTGAAGAACATCAAGGATACCGGCGCCATCACGCTCGGCTTCCGCGACTCGTCGATTCCGTTCTCCTATCTCGACGACAACCAGAAGCCGATCGGCTACGCCATGGACATCTGTTACAAGATCGTCGATGCCGTGAAGAAAGAGCTCAAGCTCGACAAGCTCGAGGTCAAGCTCAATCCGGTGACGTCGTCGACCCGCATCCCGCTGCTCGCCAACGGCACCATCGATCTCGAATGCGGCTCGACCACCAACAACGTCGAACGCCAGAAGCAGATTTCCTACACCAACACCCACTTCCTGACTGCGAGCCGCTACGTCACCAAGAAGGCGAGCAAGATCAATTCGATCGACGAACTCAAGGGTAAGTCGGTGGTGTCCACCGCCGGCACCACCAATATCAAGCAGCTCACCGAAGCGAATGCGGCGCGCAGCCTCAACATCAACATCATCCCGGCCAAGGATCACGCCGAGGCATTCCTGATGGTGGAGACTGATCGCGCGGTGGCGTTCGTGATGGACGACATCCTGCTGGCAAGCCTGGTCGCCGGCTCGAAAGCGCCGGGCGACTACGTCATCTCCAAGGATGCGTTCTCCAAGCCCGAGCCCTACGGCATCATGCTGCGCAAGGACGATCCTGCGTTCAAGAAGGTGGTCGATGCAGCGACCGCGGCGCTCTACACCGGCGGCGAGGGCCAGAAGATCTACGACAAGTGGTTCATGCAGAAGATTCCGCCCAAGGGGCTGAACCTCAACGTGCCGATCAGCGCCGAGCTGAAGAACGAGTTCGCGAAGCCGTCGGATTCGCCGGATCCGGATTCGTATAAGTAAGTGATGTGCTGACCCTCATGGTGAGGAGGCGCGCACGCGCCGTCTCCGGACGATGCTCCGCATCGCCGGGCGAACCATGAGGCCTCACTCGGGCCTCTATCCTTCGAGACGCCGCGCTATGCGCGACTCCTCAGGATGAGGGGTGAAAGTCGATAGTCCGGCCATTTTGAAATGCAGAATGGCCGGACTTTTGCATAAGCGCTAATGACCAAGGACTTTACCGCCGTTTTCGGGCAGGGTGCTTCGTGAACTACAACTGGAACTGGCACATCTTCTTCGAGCCGAACCCGACCGGGGCCGGCACCTATCTCGACATGCTGGTGTCGGGATTGCTGCTGACCATCAAGACCGCGTTGCTGGCCTGGGTCATCGCGCTCATTTTCGGCACCATCATCGGCATCCTGCGCAGCCTGCCATCGAAGACGGCATCCTGGATCGGCTTCGCCTACGTCGAATTCTTTCGCAATATGCCGCTCCTGGTGCAGCTCTTTCTCTGGTTCTTCGTGCTGCCCGAACTGCTGCCGCGCGCCGCAGGGCTCTGGATGAAGCAACTCCCCAATGCGCCGTTCTGGACGGCGGCGATCGGGGTCGGGCTGTTCATGTCGGCGCGCGTCGCCGTCCAGCTTGCCGCCGGCATTGCCTCGCTCCCGCGCGGGCAGAAGCAGGCGGCAACAGCGCTTGGGCTGACGACAGGGCAAGGCTATCGCTACGTGCTGCTGCCAATCGCGTTCCGTATCATCCTGCCGCCGCTCACATCCGAATTCCTCAACACCATCAAGAACACCTCGGTGGCGATCACCATCGGCCTGATCGAGCTGACCGGCCAGGCGCGGGCGATGCAGGAGTTCTCGTTCCAGGTGTTCGAGGCCTTCACCGCCGCAACCGTGATGTATCTCGCGATCAACATCGTCGTCGTCACCGGCATGCGCTTCCTCGAACGCAGCCTGGCGATCCCCGGCTACATCGCGGGGAAATGACCATGTTCGATAATCTCGATTTCGACGTCATCCGCCGCTCGCTGCCGTATCTCTTTCTCGACGGCATGAGCTTCACGCTGATGCTGACGGGGCTGTCCGCGCTGGGCGGCCTGGTCTTCGGCACGCTGATTGCGCTGATGCGGCTGTCGAGCTACCGGCTGCTCGGCAGCATCGCCGGGCTCTATGTCGACTTCATGCGCTCGCTGCCTTTGGTGCTGGTGATCTTCTGGTTCTATTTCCTGGTGCCCTATATCGGCCAGTGGTTGACGGGCGCGTCGCGGCCCATTCGCGTCGGCGCGTTCACCTCGTCGCTCGTCACCTTCATCATGTTCGAGGCAGCGTACTTCTCCGAGATCATGCGCGCCGGCATCCAGTCCATCTCAAAAGGACAGCCGGCGGCGGCAAGCGCGCTGGGCCTGACCTACGCTCAGTCCATGCGCTACATCGTGCTGCCGCAGGCGTTCCGCAACATGTTGCCGGTACTGCTCACGCAAACCATCGTGCTGTTCCAGGACACCTCGCTGGTCTACGTGCTGTCGATCCCGGATTTCCTCGGCGCCGCCAGCAAGGTGGCGCAGCGCGACGGACGGCTGGTCGAGATGTACCTGTTTGCGGCTGCGGTCTATTTCGCGATTTCCTGTGTCGCGTCCTACGGCGTCCGGCGCCTGCAGGCACGCATTGCTATTGTACGGTGAGACCCCATGATCGAAATCAGCCACGTCAATAAATGGTACGGGCCGACCTTCCAGGTGCTGAAGGACTGCACCACCAGCGTCGCCAAGGGCGAGGTGGTGGTGGTCTGCGGCCCGTCGGGCTCGGGAAAGTCGACGTTGATCAAATGCGTCAACGCGCTGGAGCCGTTCCAGGAGGGCCAGATCATTCTCGACGGCATCAAGGTCAACGACCCGAAGACCGATTTGCCCAAGCTGCGCGCACGCGTCGGCATGGTGTTTCAGCATTTCGAGCTGTTTCCGCATCTGCGCATCATCGAGAATCTGTGCCTGGCGCAGGAGAAGGTGCTCGGCCGCTCGCATGACGAGGCCGTCGCCAAGGGTAACAAGCTGCTTGAGCGCGTCGGCTTGACGGTTCATGCGAACAAATATCCGGCAGAACTGTCCGGCGGTCAGCAGCAGCGCGTTGCGATCGCGCGGGCGCTCGCGATGGACCCGATTGCGATGCTGTTCGACGAGCCGACCTCGGCGCTCGATCCCGAGATGATCAGCGAAGTGCTCGACGTCATGGTCGATCTTGCCCATGAAGGCATGACCATGATGGTCGTCACCCACGAAATGGGCTTTGCCAGCAAGGTCGCGCACCGCGTGATCTTCATGGACAAGGGCGAGATCGTCGAGGACGCGCTGAAGACCGATTTCTTCGGCAGTCCGCGCAGCGAACGCGCGCAGAAGTTCCTGTCGAAGATTCTGTCGCATTAGGATGCTGCTGTCATTCCGGGGCGCCTCGAAGAGGCGAACCCGGAATCTCGAGATTCCGGGTTCGATGCTACGCATCGCCCCGGAATGACGCTGGAAACTTCAGCCACACTAACAGGAATGCCGCACTGGCGTCGCTACTCTAGGAGACTCTACCTTGGAACAGATCGCTTACGTCAATGGTTCGTTCGTGCCACTTTCAGAGGCGAAGGTCTCGATCCTCGACCGCGGATTCCTGTTTGCCGACGGCATCTATGAAGTCGCGGCCGTGCTCGACGGCAAACTGATCGACAACGCCTCGCATCTGGCGCGGCTGGAGCGGTCGGTCGGCGAGATCGAGCTGGCGCTGCCGGAGACGACGGCGCGCATCCAGGAGATCCAGAAGGAGCTGGTCGCGCGCAACAATCTCGTGAGCGGCATGGTCTATCTGGAAGTGACGCGCGGCGCCGATACCGGACGCGACTTCGCGTTTCCGAAGGGCGTCAAGCCGACGATGATCATGTTCACGTCCACGAAGGACATCATCAATGCGCCCTCGGCCAAGACCGGCATCAAGGTGATCACGGTGCCCGACCTGCGCTGGGCCCGGCGCGACATCAAGAGCGTGGCGCTGCTGGCGCAGGTGCTGGCCAAGCAGGCCGCCGCGGTGGCCGGCGCCGGCGAGGCCTGGATGATCGAGGACGGCAAGGTGACCGAGGGCGGCTCGTCGTCGTGTTTCATCCTGACCCAGGACGACGTGATCGTGACGCGGCAGAACGGCAGCGAGATCCTGCCGGGCTGCACCCGCAAGGCCGTGGTTGCGCTCGCCGAAGAGCGTCAGCTCCGCGTTGAGGAGCGGGCGTTCTCGGTCGAGGAGGCGCTGGCCGCCAAGGAAGCCTTCATCACCAGCGCCAGCGTGTTCGTGCAGGCGGTAGTGTCGATCGACGGCAAGATGGTCGCCGACGGCAAGCCCGGCCCGATGACCAACCGGCTGCGCGAGATCTATGTCGAGTTTGCCAAGGCGACAGCGGCGTAGATCACCATCGTCGTCGTCCGGCTCGACCGAGCGATCCGGTATTCCAGAGACGAGTGTGCTTGAACCGAGATGCTGCGGCGTACTGGATGCCCCACTTGAAGCGGGGCATGACAGCGAAGGATTGCTGAAGCTTAAGCCACCGCGGCCTTGGCCTTGACCGGGTGTACCGCGCGAAAAGCGATGGCTAGCCTGTTCCAGGCATTGATAGCCCCGATCAGCATGGTCAGATTGACCGCCTCCGATTCCGAGAAGTGGGCGCGCATGTCTTCGTAGAGATCGTCAGGGGCATGTGTTTCGGCAATCAGCGTCAGCGCGTCGGTCCAGGCCAGCGCCGCGCGTTCGCGGTCGGTGTAGAGCGGTGACTCGTGCCAGGCGCTCAACAGATACAGCCGCTGTTCGGTCTCACCCTGCTTGCGGGCGTCCTGGGTGTGCATGTTGATGCAATAGGCGCAGCCGTTGATCTGCGAGGCGCGCGTCTTGACCAGCTCGATCAGCGATTTTTCGAGGCCGGAAGCCTGGATCTGGGCTTCGAGCGCGACGAGCGCTTTGATGGTATCGGGCGCAGCTTGGTAGTAGTTCATCCGGGGCTTCATGCAATTCTCCTCTCTGGACGTTTCAATCTGAGGCGAATGTCAGTGTATCCTGAGCTGAACGATAGTCGATCATCTGGATCGACGCTGCCAGATACAATAATGTGAACCGACGCAACGGAGGAGTGGCGGATGTTACCGCGCAAGTCGGTGTCGACAGGCCACTGTGCGACATCGCTGGTTGCGATGCTCGCATGGGTTTTGCTGAGCGCCCCATTGCCCGCGACCCAATTCGGCCCGCCGCCGAATGCTCCATTGTCAGCGGAAAAGCTCTCGCGGATCGACGATTTTCTCAACGATCAGATCACACAAGGAGAAATTCCGGGCGTCATCGTCCTGATCCAGCGCCAGGGCAAGCCGGTCTATTTCAAGTGGTTCGGCAAGCGCGACGCCGATGCCGGGATCGACATGACGCCGGATGCGATCTTTCCGTTGCATTCTTTGACCAAAACGGTCACCAGCTTTGCTGCGATGATGCTGGTCGATCGCGGCAAGATCAAACTTGATGATCCCGTAGCCACGTACATTCCTTCCTTCGCCGGCATGAAGGTCGGCGTCGAGCGCAAGGATGAGTCCGGCAAAGCCGTACTCGATCTCGAGCAACTGCGCCGTCCCGTCACGGTCGAGAATCTGTTGCTGCATACGTCCGGGATCACTTATGGCTTCTATGGCCCGAGAGGACCGGTGAAGGCCGCTTATGACGGGATCTATCTCGGCGATTTCGACAATGCTGAATTTGCCGAGCGGATTGCAAAGCTGCCGCTGGCCGAACAGCCGCGGACGCTGTGGGATTACGGGCATTCGATCGACGTGCTCGGGCGCGTGATCGAGGTCGCCTCCGGCCAGTCGCTCTACCAATTCGAAAGGATAGAACTGTTCGATCCGCTGGGAATGACTACCACCAAGTTCTTTCTGACCGATCCGGCCGAGCGGAAACGCTATGCCCAGCCGCTACGCCGCGACCGCCATACCGAACGCAATTCCCTCGATGTCACGCGTTGGGAATCCGGCGGTGGCGGATTGGTCTCCACTGTCGCCGATCTCGCGCGCTTCGGGCAGATGCTGCTGAACGGCGGAACGCTCGACGGCAAGACCTACCTCAGCCCAAGCACATTCGCGGCCATGACCACCGACCACATCGGCCCGGGCTCGGGCGTCGCACGTAATTACTTCTATTTTCCGGGCGACGGCTTTGGATTCGGCTATGGCTTCGGCGTCCGCACCGATCCCGGCAATGCGGTGCCGCCACCGCCGGGCTCGCTTGGCGAAATCAAATGGGATGGTGCGACCGGCGCCTATCTGGTTGTGGACCGCGCCCAGGACATGTTCTTTGTCGTGTTGGAGAACGCGCCATCCGGACGCCAGCATGTGCAAGTGAACGTCAAGAAGCTGATTTATGACGCGCTCGAAAAATGATCTGGCGCAGGCCTGATTGGAACAGATGAGATGCTGCGCAAGACCGAAATACGCAATCAGGCCCAGACAGCCTGCAAACGTCTCGTCGCGCTCGACCGCGCGCGCACCTTCATCACGCTGTTGGTGCTGATCCACCACGCCGCGGTCAACTACACCCATTTCGGCAACGGCGACAAAATGCGCTGGCTCGGGTTCGACCTCGTCGTGCTGTTCAACGACAGTTTCTTCATGGCCTGCATGTTCCTGATCTCGGGCCTCTTCGTCCATGACAGCCTGACCCGCAGGGGAGCGACGAACTTCCTGCGAAATCGCGCGTGGCGGCTTGGCATTCCCTTTCTTGTCTCGATCTTCGTGCTGATGCCGATTGCCTATTACCCGACCTTCCTGCGCTATCATTTACCCGGCACCACCGACTTCAACTTCCTTCATTTCTGGTGGCGGACGCTGACGGTTGGCCCCTGGCCATCGGGTCCGGCATGGTTCTTGTGGGTGTTGCTGGCGCTCGATGCCATCGCCGCCATGCTGTGGGCGCTGGGGCCGCGCTTTCTGAAAACGTTCGGTCTCCTGATCTTTTCGCTGCGCGACAGGCCGTGGACAGCCTTCGTCGCTTTCCTGGCTTTTTCGGTTGCGGTCTATGTGCCGATGCGGCTGCTCTTCGGCGATGCGAGCTGGCTGGAGCCGGGCGGCTATCCGCTCCCGATCCAGACCAGCCGGATCTTGCTCTATGCCGGCTATTTTCTGACCGGTGTCGGCATCGGCGTGGTCAGCCTTCGCGCCGGGATCCTGAGCGAGGACGGTGAGCTGGCCAAGCGCTGGCCGGTCTGGCTCGGATTTTTGTCATTGTTCTACGGCGCGATCCTGTTGCTGGTCTATGCCCACCACAACTGGACCGCGGATTTCGATTCGCCGCCACTATCCTGGCAAATCGGTTATGGCCTTGCCTTTGCGCTGTTCAGCGCCGCGATGACGTTCACGGTACTGGCTGTATCCCTGAGTTTCGCCGCATCGACCATGAAGCTGCTCGATGCCATGCGGCCGCAGGCCTATGGCATCTTCCTCACGCACTACATCTTCGTCATCTGGCTGCAATACGCTGTTTACGATTACTCCTGGCCGGCCTTTGCCAAATTTGCCGCCGTTTTCTTCGGCACGTTGGCGCTGAGCTGGGCGGTCACGCTGCTGCTGCGGAAAATTCCGGTCGTGGCGCGGATGATCTAGAATGGCCCAGTCGGCGGCCAAGGCGGTGCAGGCCGACCTTCAAAAAGCTCAGCGTCAATGAGGGCCTCGTGTTGATCGCCGCACCTCCGCAAGAATTCGGCCGCTACTACCGCAGCGAAGTGGGACGTTGGCGCAAGGTGATCTAAGACGCCGGCATCAAGATCGAGTAGGCGGTGAAGCAGCGCGATCCCATCACCCCTCCGGCGCCTGTCCTCATTTCTGAGGACGCTCTTTGTTCCTCACCTTGAGGAGGCCGCAGCGGCCGTCTCGAAGGGCGAGGCCACCGGCGGGCCTTCATCCTTCGAGACGCGCGTGCCGCGCTCCTCAGGGATGGGGGTCGGAAATCTCAAACGTTCTCCCTCACGAACCTGTTCCGCAACGTCCCGATGCCCGTGATGTCGATCTCGACGACGTCGCCGTCCCTCAGGTCCGGCGAGGTGCCGTCGGTGCCCATCCAGATCACATCGCCCGGCGATAGCGTGAAATACTTGGAGAGTTCGACGAGGAACGGCACGATGCCGAAGATCATGTCGTTGGTGCGAAAGCGGCCGGTCTCCTTGCCGTTGACCCGAATGGCCGTCTCCATCTTGTCGAGATCGACATCGGTTTCGATCCACGGCCCCATCGGCTTGAAGGTGTCGGCGTTCTTGGAGCGCCACAGGCTGCGGTCGGCCTTCTGCCAGGTACGCTCGCTGACGTCGTTGCCGATGGTGTAGCCGAACACGCAATCCATCGCGTTGGCTTCGGTGAGGTGCTTTGCCTTCCTGCCGATGACGACCACCAGTTCGCCCTCGTAATGGATCTTTTCGGTCGCGGTCGCCGGAATCACCACATCCTCGTCGTGGGCGATCAGCGCGTTCTGGGCGCGATAGCCGATCTCGGGCCGGTCGGGAATGTTCGGCACCGTGCCCGCCTTGTCGGCGGCTTCCTTGAGATGCTTGAGGTAGTTCAGCCCGACGCAGTAGAAGGTGCGCGGCATCAGCGGTAACTCGATCTTGACGTCCTTCAGCGCATGCGACTGCGTTCCGCGCTGCCATTCGCCGAACGGATCGCCATCTACGGCGATCACGTGCCCGCCCTCGACAATGCCCCAGGATGTCCTGCCGGCGGCGGTGAACTTTAGCCAACGCATGAAGTGTCCTTTGCTTTATTCGGCTGCGGCCTGCGGGCTGGTTTTCCAGGCACCGGCGCCGGGGCGCGGCAGACCGAGATTTTCGCGCAATGTCTTGCCGGCGTAATCCTTGTGAAACAGGCCGCGGCGCTGCAATTCCGGCACGACATGCTTGACGAAATCGGCGTAGGAGCCGGGCACGATGGTGGCGGCGATGACAAAGCCGTCGCAGCCGCGCTCGACGAACATCTCTTCGAGTTTGTCAGCGATCTCTTTCGGACCACCGACGATCGCGTCCTGCACCTGGCCGCGGCCGGAGAAGGTGACGAAGTCGCGCGCGCTGGGATTGGTCTTGCCTGAATTCTTGAGCACGCCGTCGCGAATGCCGAGGATACCCTGCATGCTCTTGAGCTCTTCCGATGTCAGCGGCTCATCGAGCGGCTTGGCGGCGAAGTCGTAGTTCAGCGCTTCCGCGAGCAGCGACAGTGCATCGATCTGCAGCGGCAGCTTGTTGATCAGCGCCATCTTGTCTTCGGCCTCGGTCTTGGTCGCGCCGCAGATGGGCGTGGTGAGGTTGCAAAGGAACATCTGGTCGGGATCGCGGCCGGCTTTTGCCGCTTCGTTGCGGACGGCCGCATAGCCTTCCTTGGCGGCGGCCACGTTGCGGGCGGCGGTGAAGATCACCTCGCCCCATCGCCCCGCAAAGCGCTGGCCGCGGCCGGACGCGCCGGCCTGGATGATGACGGGATGGCCCTGCGCCGAGCGCGGCACGGTGAAAGGCCCGCGCGACTTGAAGAATTGTCCCCTATGATCGAGCCGCTTCACCTTGGCCGGATCGGCGAAGCGGCCGCTCGTCTTGTCCATGATCAGCGAGCCGTCTTCCCAGGTGTCCCAATGGCCGAGCACGACTTCCATGAATTCGTCGGCGCGGTCGTACCGGAAGTCATGTTCGAGATGGGCGTCCTTGCCCATGTTGTGGGCCTCGCCGTCATTGAGCGAGGTGACGACGTTCCAGCCTGCGCGCCCGCCCGACATCAGGTCGAGGGTGGCGAAACGGCGTGCGACATCGAACGGCTCGTAATAGGTGGTCGAGCAGGTCGACCCCAGCCCGAGCTTCGTCGTGACCATGCCCATCGTGGTCAGCACGATCAACGGGTCCATCTTCACGCAGCGGATGCCGTATTCGACGGTATGGGCGTGGTCGTTGCCATAGCGGTCCGGCATCGCCAGGCGGTCATCGAAGAATGCCATGTGGAACTTGCCGGCTTCGAGAATCCGGGCAATCTCCTGGTAATAGTCGGCCGACATCGAATCGTCTCGCGATTCCGGATGCCGCCACGAACTCGGCAGGTTGGTGCAGTTCTGCGCCTGCAGGAATCCCACCAGCGCCATTTGCCGTGTCATGCCGTTCTCCTTGTGCTGGTAGAATTCATTTCAGGTCGAGGTCAGTGGCGAGCTTGTAGTCGGTGGCCAGCGCCTTCAGTTTGTCCCAGGTGGCGTCTTCGATCTCGATGCCGTCGCGCCTGCGCTGCTGCTCGCGGATATGTTCGATCTCGCCGGGATAGAACACACCGGGGGAGCCTTCCGATGGCGGCGTCGATTTGAGATAGCGCGCGAACTCGCCGACTTCTTTTTCGAAATCCTTCAGCGGGCGAAAGGCGGCGACGTTGAACACCGCCATGAAGCACCCGTCATTGTGGCGGCCGGTAGGCTCGACACCAAAGCCGAGGCCGGTGAGCAGGCCGCACAGCACCTCGACCATCGCGGCAAGACCGCTTCCCTTGTAGCCCTCGCTGCCGCCGAGCGGCAGCAGCGCGCCGCCCTTGCGATACTGGGTGGGATCGGTGGTGTGCCGCCCCTCTGCGTCGATGATCCAGCCCTGCGGGATCTGCTCGCCGCGCGCGACCGACAGCGCGATCTTGCCGGCCGCGACCGCCGAGGTCGCCATATCAAGATAGAATGGTGCTTCGAGATCGGATGGCACCGCAATCGAGATCGGGTTGGTGCCGAGCCTTGCCTCGCGGCCGCCGAACGGCGCGACATGCTTCGGCGATCGGCCGGAATCGGCAGCCGCAATGCCGATCATGCCCGCCCGCATCGCCATCAACGGATAGGCGGCGAGCCGCCCGACATGGCTCTGGCGGAACACCGTGCAGGCCGCCACATTGGCCGTCTTCGCCTTCTCGATCGTCAGCGCCATCGCCTTGGCGTTGACGTGAAAGCCGAACCCCCAATGGCCATCGATCACGGTGGTGGTCGGCGATTCCTGCACGATGGTCCATTTGGCGCCGGGCACGATATGGCCGGCCTTGATCCGGTCGATATAGGCCGGGATCGCGATCACCCCATGCGAATCGTGGCCGGCGAGATTGGCGTTGACGCAACCGACGGCAACCGCACTGGCTTCCTCTTCAGTTGCGCCGGCAGCCCTAAGCAGGGCCGCGCCGATTTGCATGAGACGGTCGGCCTGGACCATCGGCATGGGAATTTCCTCGACCTTGAGCGCCCGCGCGAACCGCGGGTCGTGCTTGGTACCGGCATGCTCTCAAAGCGCCCGCGGCAGGGCAAGCGTGGAAATATCCTGTTAGCCATGCCGTCAGCACGGCCCTCACGTATCAGGATTCTCATCCTGCAAAATTCGAAAATTGCTCGCAGCAGGTCCCGCAACCCGGCCGACGCGCGCCAGCGGTATGGCTGACAAATCGTGAATGGGCCGTAGTTCTCCGGAGCGGCATCGTTCACCGTTGGTCTGACATTTACTCTGAATCGCAACTCCCGGCCGCCAATAACGAGCATTTAGGCCTGTTGCACGCATAAAATCCGCAAGGGGCAGCCCGGCGCTGCCGGCAGGAGCTTGGGGACGGTGAAGACCGATATCGCGCGCACACTCGCGGCGTTGAATGCGACCAACGAAGCGATTCTGTACGCCAAATCACCCGAAGAACTGTACGCGAAGGTCTGCGAAGCCGCGTTCTCGGTCGGCGACTTCCTGGCCGTGGCGGTCTTCCTGCTGGAGCCCGAGACCAATCTTTTGCGCTTCGCCGCCGGCTGTGGCGACGACGTTCCTCGGCTGCGCAGCATCGATATTTCGATCGTGGCCGGCACGCCCGAGGGATCCGGAGTTGCCGGACAAGCCTTCCGCGACGGGCGAATATGCGTCAGCAATGATTTCCTGAACGAGCCGCGCTCGCTGGCCTGGCGCGAGGGTGCCAAGGCCAATCAGGTGGGCGCCGCGGCGGCGCTGCCGCTGACCTGCAATGGCGAGAGCGTGGGCGTGTTGCTCATTTCGCGGCGCGAGGCGCACTCGATCGACGGGCAGCTCGTCTCGATGCTGGAGCGCGTGTCGGCAAACATTTCGTTTGCACTCGACAACTTCGACCATGAGGCCGCGCGCAAGAACGGCGAGCGCACCATGCGGCGGTTGAACCGGATGTTCGGCGCCATCAGCGCGACCAATGAAGCCATTCTTCGCGCCAAGACCGAACAGGAACTCTATCAGCGCGTCTGCGATGCCGCGGTACACAGCGGAAAGTCCGCAGCTACCGTGGTCCTGCTGGCGGAGCCGGACTCGATCTGGTTGAAGCCGGCCGCCGGGACGGGCGCCATCGTCGAACAGATCATGCGGGCGCCGTTCTCGATCGACGCCGGCAACCCGTATGGAACGGGCGTCTGCGGCAGGGCATTCCGAACGCAGCAGCCAGCCGTCAACAACGACATCCTCAACTCGACTCAGGGCCAGCCCTGGCATCAGGCTGCGCGCGAGACGGGCGTCACCGCCTGCGTCGCTGTTCCCCTGGTCAAGGCCGACGAGAGCGTCGGCGTGTTGCTGTTCTTTGTCGGAAAGCTGTGGGCGGAGGACGAAGAGATCGTCGCCCTGATGGCGCGGATCGCGGAGAACGTCTCGTTCGCGCTGGACAATTTCGAGCGCGCCGGTGAAAAGGCGAGAGACGACGCCCAGAAGGAACGTCTGAGGCGCATGCTGGCGGCGCTCAGTGCGACCAATGAAGCGATCGTTCGTGCCACGTCGCGGACGGAGCTGTTCGAGCTGGTGTGCGAAGCCGCCGCGAAGGGCGGCCGGTTCAACTCGACCAGCATATTGCTGGCTCGCCCCGACAGCCACGATATCGATCTGGTGGCCGTCGCGGGACCGACGTCAAACAACATGCGGCGGGTCAAGGTTTCGACCAACGCGGATCTTCCTGAAGGGCGCGGTCTCTGCGGCAACGCGTTCCGCTCAAGACGAGCCTGCATCGCCAATGATTTGCGGGCCGATTCGCGAGGGTCGGCATTTCGGCAGTTCATTCACAGCGACGGCGCCATGTCGGGCGCTGCTTTTCCGCTGCTGGTTTCCGGTCAGCCCGTCGGCGTGATGTTCTTCATCTCCTCCGAGAAGGATACGTTCACGCCCGAATTCGCCGAGCTGCTGCAGCGGCTCACGGAGAATGTATCGTTCGCGCTGGAAAACTTTGACCGGGCCGACGAGAAGGCGAGGACCGAAAGTCAGAAAGAACGCCTGACCCGGATGTTCGCTGCTTTGAGCGCGACGAACGAGGCGATCATGCGGGCAAAATCCCGTGAGGACCTGTTCGACCTGGTGTGCGAAGCCGCGGCGGGTGGCGGCAGGTTTACGTCGACCACCATCGCATTGGCGGATTCCAGCAGCGATCTTCTCAGAATCGTGGCCGCCTCGGGCCCGGCAGCCGAGACGACGCGGCACGTCAGGTTGTCGGTGGATGAAACCCGTCCCGAGGGCCGTGGGCTCAGCGGAACGGCGTTCCGAACCAGGCGCCCCTGCATCACCAATGATTATGTCACCGACCAGCGCGTCGCCGCCTTCCAGGCCGTCGTCGGCAGCTACGGCGCTCAGTCAGGCGCTGCCTTCCCCCTCCTGGTGCGCGACGAGCCGGTCGGCGTCATGATTTACATGTCCCTGGACAAGGACACGTTCACTTCAGAGTTTTCGGAACTGCTGCAACGACTGGCCGACAATGTGTCGTTCGCGCTGGAGAATTTCGACCGCGCCGACGACAAGGCACGGACCGAGGTCCAGAAAGAGCGCCTGACGCGCATGCTGGCGGCGCTGAGCTCAACCAACGAGGCGATCATCCGCGCCTCCTCTCGGGCGGAACTGTTCGAACTGGTGTGCGAAGCGGCGGCGAACGGCGGCAAGTTTACCCTGACCTCCATCGCGCTGATCAAGCCCGACAGCGAATATCTTGACGTCGTGGCTGCCGCCGGCCCGACCGCATCGAGCGCGCGCCAGGCAACGATATCGAGCAGCGAGGCGCACCCGGAGGGACGTGGGCTCTGTGGTTCGGCGATACGTTCGCAGCGTGCCTGCATCATCAACGATTACCTTGGTGATCCGCGCGCCGAGGCGTTTCACGCCACCGCTCGCAATGACGGCACGAACTCCGGCGCTTCATTCCCCCTGCTGGTGCAGGGGCAGGTCGTCGGTGCGATGTCTTTCATGTCGCGTGAGAAGGATACGTTCACGCCCGAGTTTGCGGAGTTGCTGCACCGACTTGTTGACAACGTATCGTTCGCGCTGGAGAATTTCGAACGCGCCGACGAAAAGACCAAGGCCGACGAGCGGATCGAGTATCTGGCGTCGCACGACAGCCTGACCAACCTGCCGAACCGGGAAATGTTCAACGGCATGCTTCGCGGTGCGATCGATGCTGCCGCGCGCTACCAGCGGCAGTTTGCCCTGCTGTTCATCGACCTCGACAGGTTCAAGGTCATCAACGATTCGCTGGGACATGACGCCGGCGACATGCTCCTCGTCGAGATCGGCGGCAGGCTGAGGCACGCGCTGCGTTCGAGCGATGTCGTGGCGCGGCTCGGCGGCGACGAATTCGTGGTCATTCTGGAGGAGACCGCCGAACGTCACGAGATCGAGCGCATTGCCGGCGAGCTGCTTTCCGTATTGAGCCAGCCCCTGCAGCTCAGCGGTCACGAGTGCCATACCACCGCCTCGATCGGGATCGCGATGTACCCGTCCGACGGCACCGACATGCAGACGCTGACCAAGAACGCCGACATGGCGATGTATCTCGCCAAGGAGGACGGCAAGAACGGCTTCCGCTTCTTCACCAAGGAGATCAAGACGCAGTCGATCGAGCGCCTGACGATGGAGAGCGCGCTGCGCCGTGCGCTCGAGCGCGACCAGTTCTCGCTGCACTATCAGCCCAAGATCGATATGGCGAGCGGCCAGATCACCGGCGTTGAGGCGCTACTGCGCTGGATTCATCCCGAATTAGGCGCCGTATCGCCGGGGCAGTTCATCCCGCTTGCCGAGGAAACCGGGCTGATCGTTCCGATCGGCCGCTGGGTGCTCAAGGAAGCCTGCGCGCAGAACATGGCCTGGCAGCGCCGTGGGCTGCGCCCGGTGACAATGGCGGTCAACCTGTCGCCGCGGCAATTCGCCGATCCGCATCTGTTGCACGATGTCGACGAGGCGCTGGTGGCAAGCGGCATGTCGCCGGTGCTGCTGCAGCTCGAAGTCACCGAAAGCATGGTGATGCGGAACGTCTCGCGCGCGATCAAGGTGCTGGACGCGATCCAGAGCCGCGGCATTCGACTTGCGATCGACGACTTCGGTACCGGCTATTCGTCAATGTCGCTGATGAAGCAGTTCCCGATCGATACCATCAAGATCGATCGTTCCTTCATTCGCGACCTGCCTGTCGATTCCGAAGACCAGGCCATTGCGCAGGCGATCATCAGCATGGGCAAGGCGCTTGGTATGACCGTCATTGCGGAAGGTGTCGAGACCGTGGAGCAGGAGGCTTTCCTGCGTAGCCATGCCTGCGATGAAATGCAGGGCTTCCTGTTCTCCATGCCGCTGCCTGCGAAGCAAATGGCCGATCTGCTTCGGGCCGAACCGCGGCTGGCTTCGCCGCCATTGCAGCCGGAAGCCGGGTCAGGGTTGAAAAGCACTGTCGTCTGACGGTTGCGGGTGCAGCTCGCGGACTGCTGGGTCCGGGATGGCCGTTTTGCGGGGAAAATCATAAGGCCACGGCACAGACGTCTGGCCTGCGAAGGCCCCAAGGAAGATGTCCGCGGCGGACGCATAAGTTGCCCGGTCTGGCAATCCGAGCTCGGCGCACCATTCGGCGGGGAGCGACTGGGAGGAGGCGCGCAACTCCATCGCGGGTCCCCACCACCATGCCGGGGCGGGTGATCGTTCCGTTTCCGGAACGGCACGCCACGTGATGTATTCGCCGATCATACGTTCAAATTGCAGTCTCGCCGCCGGATGCATTCCATCTCCTGAAGCCTGATGATATCCGCATCCACGGGCGGCGCAATGCATGTTGCCGGTTATTGCCGGCCGTGTTGCCAGTGCAAGGTCACATCCGCGCCTGATTTGTTGAGATGGACATGCTGATCGACGTGGTCGACCCATGACATCGGAATGAAGTGATGATGCTGGCCATCAGGCGAACTCTGTTTGGTCAGCTTGATCTTGTCGGTTCCTTCCATATGGTCGACTTTTCCGACTGTCTTCTTGTCCGACGAGATGACGTCCATATGTTCCCGGATCTGTGAAGCGGAGGCCATGTTTCATATCCTCCAATGGTTGGGGAGATAAAACGCGCCGCTGCCGGAATGGTTGCCCGGTCGTTGATCTCGAAGCCGGTCCTGTTCAGCGGTTACTTCTCTTCTGCCGCCGTCGAGGTCGCCGGACCTTCGCCCATGATCAGTAGAACGGCGTCCCCATCCTTGGCGCCGTCCCAATGCACCCGCTTGCCGAAGTGCGTGACGAAGCTGCCGGCCGGCATCGGCGTCGTGTTGGCCCTGTTCTCATGGGGCAAGGCGCCGGACGTGCATGCGAGACCGGCTGCTATGACGCGCACAACGCAATTGCAGCATGAAAAACGGATTTACGCCGTGAACTGTGATGCTAGGTTGCGTCCAACAAAAAGCAGCCATGGGAGGGTGACGTTCATGAAGCGCATATCGGTACTTGCCGCCGGTCTGGTGATCGGCGCCGCCGCTATTCAATTTTCCAGCTTGGCGTCCGGCCAGAGCGATGGCTGGGTGACGCTCGTCGACAGCACCAAGATGGGCGACTGGATCGAGATCGGCAAAGCCAACTGGGCGATGAAGGACGGCGCGCTCGTCGCGGACAAGATCACCGAGGGCAAGGATCCGTCCTATCTCGTCAGCAAGAACTCGTACAAAGACTTCGAGATGAAGGTCGAGTTCTGGGCCGACGATGACGCCAACAGCGGAATTTTCATTCGCTGCGACCAGTCGGGGAAGATCGACTCCAAGATCTGCTACGAGGTGAATATTTTCGACAAGCGGCCCGATCCGACCTACGGCACCGGCGCAATCGTCGATGTGGCCAAGGTCGACCCGATGCCGAAGGCGGGCGGCAAATGGAATACCTACGAAATCACGGCCAAGGGACCGCATCTCGTTGTCCTGCTGAACGGCCAGAAGACCGTTGATGTCCAGGATTCAAAACACGCCAGCGGCCCGTTCGCGCTGCAGTACGGTTCTGGCGTCATCAAGTGGCGCAAGGTGCAGATCAAGCCGCTGTAGGTCGCTGAGCGATCGCTTGCACCGCTCGTCTCACACCCGACCAGGCGCACCCGTCTTCAGCGGGTGAGCCTTCTTGTGCCACGCCCACGCGGTACGGATGATCGTGGCCAGATCCGAATGGGTGGGGCTGAAGTTCAACGTCGCGCGTGCGGCGGAGGGATCGGCGACCAGATAGGTCGGATCGCCTGACCGCCGTGGCTTGACGACGTGGGGGACTTCGCGGCCGGTTTCGGCCGTGATCGCCGCGAGGATCTCGCGGACCGAAAAGCCGTTGCCGGTGCCGAGATTGAACGCGCCGCCCGAATGACCCTCGAGCAGCAGCTTGAGCGCAAGCACGTGGGCGGCCGCGAGATCGGTCACGTGAATGTAGTCGCGGATCGCTGTCCTATCGGGCGTGTCGTAGTCGTCGCCGAACACGGCGAAGTCAGGTACGTGTCCTTGCAGCGCCATCATGGCGCGCGGGATGAGATGGGTTTCGACCTCGCGCAGCTCGCCGATGCCGCCGGCGGGGTCGGCGCCAGCAGCGTTGAAATAACGCAGCGCGAACGAGCCGAAGCCATAGGCTGCGCGATAATCCGCCAGCACGCGCTCGATCATCCATTTCGAGGCGCCATAGGGATTGATCGGGGCGCAGGCGTAATCCTCACGCAGCGCCTTGCTGTCGGCATTGCCATAGACCGCGCCGGTCGACGAAAATACCAGGCGCTTGCAGCCGGCCTCGCGCATGGTCTCCAGCAGAGACAGCGTGCCGGCGAGATTGTTGATGTAATATTTCTGCGGATCGGCAACGGACTCGCCGACCAGGCTGGAGGCGGCGAAATGCATGACGGCCACGATGTCATGCTCGGCAAAGGCCCGTGCCAGCGTGGCCCTGTCGGCGATGTCGCCGACGACCAGCGTGCGCGCGACGAAGCTGCGGTGGCCGGTCGAAAGATTGTCGTAGGTGACGGGCTGATAGCCCGCCGCATCTAACGCCCTGCAGCAGTGCGAGCCGATATAGCCCGCGCCGCCGGTAACGAGAATGGCTGGACGGCTGCTCATTGGTTGTGTTTCCTGCCGATATCAGTCGATCGGCTCCTGTTCAGCAATAGATAGAGCGCGCGCGGATTAGTGGTCAAATAGTGCCAGAACAGCCGGCGCGGCTCCAGCCAGATGCACCAGGTCCATTCGAGACCGGCGCAGAACCCCGCGCTGCCCATGGAGCAAGATCGGTGCCGAACCGGCGCAACACATCTTGCCGCGCATTAGCGTGGTTAACTTGCCGCTTTTCTCGCGTCTCTTGCAGCAAAGCCGTCGGCGAGGCCCGGCAGCATCGGCATGGCAAGCGGATGAGCTAACCCGAATGGGGCGTGAGCAACGCCGGCGACAACCCGTTCTTCGTTCAGCAGATGCACGACCGGTTCATGAAGAACCAGGACAGGATTTCCTACGCCGCTTACTCACCGGTTGTTCCGAAAGCTGTTCAGCCGCTGATTTGCGACGCGAGTTTGTTCAGCGCGAATTAACCGCGTCCATTAACCGTCGCTGGAGTTCGTTGCTTCACGCTTCGGGGGCGGGACCGAATATTGCACGACTGTGCGCGTTACGTTCGACGGGCCGGATCAATACCGGAATGAACGACCTTATCGAGACGGAAGTGTCCCGGCATGACGCCGCCAATCCCGTTTCGAGACGATGAGACATATTCGTGAACGACCTAAGCGTCATGGCAGAGATTTCGATCAGCGATCTCCGGGTGAACGGGCCTGATCCGTCGGTCAGGGCTCTCCGCGCGCTGGTGGCGATCTCGCCGGCGCTCGATCCCACGGTTGAAACCGTCGTTTGCATCCCCTGTTTCCGCCGTCCTCAGCATCTGCGCCGGACGCTGGAGTCGCTTGCCGCTCAGCGCACCAGCCGTCGCTTCGCCGTCGTCATGGTGGAGAATGATGCGTCGAAGAGCGAGAGCGTCCCGGTTGCGGCCGAATTGCTGACGTCGGGGAAATTCGCAGGGCTGTGCGTGATCGAGCCGCGGCAGGGCAATTGCCATGCGATCAACGCTGCCTTCGAGACGGCGCTGCAGATGTTCCCGGCGGCAACCAACTTGTTGATGATCGAAGACGACGAAATCGCTTCGCCGGACTGGCTGGAGCAGATGGTAAGGACTGCCAATGCGACCGGCGCCGACATCGTCGGCGGACCGGTATTCCCTGAATTCGATGATGAACGGAAGCGCGGCTTGCGCCGCCACCCCGCTTTTGCCCCAGCGTATGACGCCTCAGGCCCGGTGCCGTTGATCTACGGCTGCGGCAATTGCCTGATCCGGCGCTCGGTATTTGAGCGGTTGGGCATGCCGGCGTTCGATCTCCGTTTCAATTTTCTGGGCGGCGGGGATACCGATTTCTTCTACCGTTGCATGAGGCTCGGCTTGCGGTTTCATTGGGTGGCCAAAGCCGTGATCAGCGAGACCGTGCCGAAAAGCCGGAGCAGCTTGAAATGGCTGGCTATGCGCGGCCTGCGGATCGGAGCGATCAATTATCACGTCCAGCGCAAGGCGACGCCGACGCTCTGGCTGCGGGCGAAGTTGACCGCCAAACTGCTGGCAGCCTTGCCGCTTTCTATTGTCTATGCCGTGGGCGTAATCCTGACCGAACGTGAGCGGACGATTGCCATGCATCCCATTACGGTGGCGATCGGCAGCGCGCTGGCCGCGCTCGGCCTCGAACCGCAACCCTGCAAGGCTTCGAAGATCGTCTCATGAGACAGGTCGTCGACGCATCTGTAATCCGTAACCTGGCTGCCGGGATAGAGCGCCGGCAGCGCTGCACAGAGACGGCGCGCGATCGTGTGGTGCGCGCATTGCGCAACTATCCGCGGCTCCTGGCTGAGACGCGCGCTCGGTAAGCCGCTGCCACACGAAGATTGACACATTGTTGCCGCACGGGAACGGCGTGCAAATATGCAACACGTACGGGGATTGTGCGGATGTTCTTCCTGTGTTCGCGAGAGTTCATGATCGCCCTCGCGCTATGGGCATATGCTCCGCGTTGGGTCAGGGACCACTGGTGAATGCTTTCTTGAAAGCTTTCTTGGGGAGAGCCGACATGCCAGCCTATATCCATCAGCACGATATCGAACCAGCCTTCGTCATCTGTCCGAGCTGCGTCGGACTGCCGATGTTTGTGCGCGACGTCGAGCCGCATTGGAGCATGGCGAAGATCGACCTCACCTATGAATGCGCCGACTGCGGCGCCGAAGTTCGCCAGACCATCGCGAAGCCGCAACTGCAACATTAGCCGGTGAATTCGCAGGGCAAAGCGCAACCCAACGATTTCTTTGCCGCGATGGTGGGTTACGCCTGTGCCTAACCACCCTACACAGCAGCATTAAACCTGCCGCACCACACCCGGCTTGCCCGGATCGCAGTCGAGTTCCCCGCGATCCCACTTCGCTGCGATCGCCGTGGCCTCGTAGGTGCTCTGCAGGAAATCGAGCAGCGCCTTGTCGGGATCGGCAGCCGTGCGCACGGCATCGTAGGGCAGGATGAACTCGCCGAGCGCTTCGCTGAAGAACGCCGCCTCCGGCAGCACCTTCGCCGCGCGGAAGCCTGATGGCTCGGGATAGGCATAGGAATAGAACGCGGGATAATCGATCGCGCCACTGCCTGGCCAGAAGCCGGCGCTGCTGACTTCGTGTGAATAGGCTTCATGGGCGACCGGGTCGGGCAAATTCGGCACGCCGCCCGGATGGCGCGGCGCGCGACGGCCTGAGAAGCGCGTCACCGCCAGATCGAAACTGCCCCAGAAGAAATGCACTGGGCTCGCCTTGCCGAGGAAGCCGGTGCGGAATTGCTTGAAGACGCGGTCGCAGTTGACCAGGATTTGCAGGAAGCGCCCGACGGCATCGGGATCGTAGGAGGCGTGCGCGGTGTCTTCTGGGAAGCGCACCGGATCGGGCAGTTCGTTCGGCATCTCGTCGATGGCAACGGCAATGCCGAGTTCGGCAAGTGCAGCAAGCGTGGCGGCGTAGAAGCTGGCGACGGAATGACCCGCCAGCGCAAAGTGCCGCTGCGTGCCGTCGCTGGTCGAGATGCTCAAGCGATGGTCGATGAAATCAAAATCGATCTGAAACGTTCGCGCGCCGTCGGGCATCGGGGAAGTCGTCAATCCGCGCGGCGTGACGTAGAGCGTCACATGCCAGGAATGATTGAGCCAGGGCGATTTGGTCAGCCGGATCTTGCCGATGATCTGGGTCCAGAGGTGCAGCGTCGCGCAGGTGTCGCGCCACGCCGCGGTCGGCAATTCCGGCCACGGGCCTTGCGATTTTTTGCTCATATCAGAACCCTGTCGGCGCTCATCGTGAAGACAGAAGGCGTATCACGAATTCATGAGAGGTTTAAAAAGCGCGGCTCACGATTTCGTGCATTCCCGGCAGCGCCGCTGTGCGCGAGGCGCGGTAGAGGCTCCGCATCACAGCTTGCAGCGGCTGACGCGCCAGTTGAGCGATGAAAAGAAGTTCGACCATCATTGTTTCCGCCGTGAGGGACGAGACAGGGCGGCATCCCCGAATGAGAATGCCGCCCTTGTCGCATCAGCCGTGCAGTTTGCTGGCGGTCTCGGCGATCACGCGTCCTTGATAGCGCGCGCCGGCGAGTTCGTTTTCGCTTGGCTGGCGGCTGCCGTCGCCGCCGGTGATGGTGGTCGCACCGTAAGGCGCGCCGCCGGTGACCTCGTCAAGCTTCATCTGGCCGGCGAAGCCGTAGTTCAGACCGACGACTGTCATGCCGAAGTGCAGCAGATTGGTGATGATCGAGAACAGCGTGGTTTCCTGTCCGCCGTGCTGGGTCGCCGTCGCGGTGAAGGCGCCGCCGACCTTGCCGTGCAGCGCGCCCTTGGCCCAGAGGCCGCCGGCCTGATCGAGGAAGTTCGCCATCTGCGAGGCCATCCGGCCAAAGCGCGTGCCGGTGCCGATGACGATCGCGTCGTAATTGGCGAGATCCTCGATTTTGGCGATCGGTGCGGCCTGATCGAGCTTGTAGTACGAGGCTTTGGCGATCGCTTCAGGCACCAGTTCCGGCACGCGCTTGATGTCGACGGTGGCGCCGGCCTTGCGCGCGCCTTCCGCGACGGCGTTCGCCATCGCCTCGATGTGACCGTAGGCGGAGTAATAAAGCACGAGTACTTTGGCCATGATGGCTTTCCTTTGGGTTTGAAGTTGTGTTGTTTGTTGGGTGTCATTGCCGGGCTTGACCCGGCAATCCATCGCCTTTGAAAGAGTCTCGCTAAGAGGATGGATGCCCGGGTCAAGCCCGGGCACGACAAGCAGTGAGTGGGCGGGCTACGCCGCGTCGACCAGCACCAGTTCGGAATCTTCCAGCGCGGTAATCGTCAGCTTCGCCTCGTCGCGGATCGCGGCGCCGTCGCGGGCGTTGACGCGAACGCCGTTGACTTCGACGCTGCCGGCCGCCGGCACGAGATAAAGATGACGCGCATTCTGCGGTGCGTATTCCGCCCGCTCGCCGGCCTTCAACGTGGTGGCGAGCACCCGCGCATCGGCGCGGATCGGCAGCGCGTCCGTGTCGCCGGCGATGCCGCTGGCGATGGTGACGAGCTTGCCGGAGCGATTCGACTTCGGAAACGGTTTGGCGCCCCAGGTCGGCTGGCCGCCCTTCGTCGTCGGCTCGATCCAGATCTGGAAGATCTTGGTCTTCGAAGGCTCCAGATTGTACTCGGAATGACGAATGCCGCTTCCGGCGCTCATCACCTGCACGTCGCCGGCCTCGGTCCGGCCCTTGTTGCCGAGCGAGTCCTGGTGCGTGATCGCGCCTTCGCGGACATAGGTGATGATTTCCATGTTGGCGTGCGGATGGGCGGGAAAGCCGGTGTTCGGCGCGATCTCGTCATCGTTCCACACCCGCAACGCGCCGTGGCCCATATTGTCGGGATCGTAATGGCTGCCGAATGAGAAGTGATGTTTTGCCTTCAGCCAGCCGTGATCGGCGCTGGCGAGTTTTGCAAAAGGTCTGAGCTCGATCATGGAATATTCCTTCATTGTAAGTTTTTTGAATTAGGCGGCCGGGCGGCATCCGCCCGGCCTCGCTGGGTTAGAGTTACGCGCCGAAGCCGCCATCGACATTGAGCACCGTGCCGGTCACGAAGGACGCTTCGGGGCTCGCGAGGAACAGCACGCCGGCTGCGATTTCTTCCGGCTTGCCGAAGCGCTGCAGCGCGTGCTGCTTGCGCTGGAGGTCAGCAAAATCGCGGTCGTCGTCCGGGTTCATGTCGGTGTTGATCGATCCCGGCTGCAGCACGTTGACGGTGATGCCGCGGGGGCCGAGATCGCGCGCCGCGCCCTTGGAGTAGCCGACGACGGCAGCCTTGGTGGCGGCGTAATCGGCGAGACCGGGGAACGAGGCGCGGGTCGCGATATCGGAGCCGATCGTGACGATGCGGCCGCCTTCGCCCATCAGCTTTGCCGCGGCGCGGATCGCCGTGATGACGCCATCGACGTTCACCGCACTCTGCCGGGCTAGTGCCGCGCCTTCGGCGGCGAGGGCGCGAGCGCTTGCCGCGCCGATCCCGCGCGAACCTCCGGTGACGAGGGCTACCTTGCCTGAGAGCTTCTTGGTCATTGGATTTCTCCGTTGCTTGAATTCCGATGGACCATTGGATATGCGCTGCGACGTGGTATAGAAATAGAAACTATTGAAACTCATTGTTTCCAAAAGTGAGCCTTGAATGTCGAGACTCCCAGATTTCGAGGCGCTCGCGATTTTCGCGAAAGTCGTGGAATTGCGGTCGTTTGCGTCAGCCGCGACCGAGCTGGTGCTGTCCAAGGCCACGGTGTCCAAGGCTGTCAGCCGGCTGGAGCAGCGGCTCGGCGCGCGGCTGTTCAACCGCACCTCGCGGCGGCTGGCATTGACCGATGCCGGGCAGAAGCTCGCCGAGCGCGCGGCGCGCCTCCTCGCGGATGGCGAGGACGCCGAGAACGAAGCGCTGTCGCAAGCGATGGCGCCGCGCGGGCTGGTGCGGCTCGCGGTGCCGATGACGTTCGGGGTGAAGGCGGTCGCTCCGTTATTGCCTGAATTTCTCGCGGCTTACCCGGAAGTCTCGATCGATCTTCATCTGAGCGATGCGGCGGTCGACCTGATCGGCGAAGGGTTCGATGCCGGTTTGCGCATCGCGCGGCTGCCAGACTCTTCGCTGATCGCGCGGCGGCTCTGCGCGATGCCGCGCTACACGATCGCGGCGCCGGCCTATTTGAAGCGCCATGGCAGGCCGACGCATCCGATGCATCTCGCACAGCACAAATGCTTCGGCTATGCCTATCTCTCGACACCGGGCGTCTGGCACTACACCAACGCGGCCGGCGAGCAGGCCAGCGTGCGGCCTGCGGGCCAGCTCCGCGTCAACAACGGCGAGGCGCTGCTGCCGAGCGTCATTGCCGGGCTCGGCATCGCCGACCTGCCGGATTTCATCGTTGGCGAGGCCATCGCATCGGGCGAGGTCGAGGTGATCCTGAAAGGCTGGCATCAGCCCGAAGGCGCGGTGCATCTGGTCACCCCACCCGGCGGCCCGCGGCCTGCGCGCGTGGAAGTGCTGGCGGATTTTCTGGCGAAGCACTTTGCGAAAGCGAAGAAGCGGAAGTAGCCGGTTCTGTGTCGACCATTAAACCCTCATGGTGAGGAGGCGCGCAGCGCCGTCTCGAACCACGAGGCCCCGCTGGTGCCCTTCATCCTTCGAGACGCCGCTGCGCGGCTCCTCAGGATGAGGTCTGACAGTGCACTAGAAGTTGGTGGGCACGCTGCGCTTTGCTCACCCTACGATTTGAGGCTACGCTCGTCAGACAACCAAAACAAAATCGCTGGGGAGAAACCACCATGAACCGCCGCGAGCTCCTGAAAGCCGCCGCCGCGCTGCCGCTGGCGAACACCGTGCTCTCGCACACCGCCTTCGCGCAAAGCCCATATCCCTCGCGCAACATCACCATGATTGTCCCATTTCCGCCGGGCGGCCAGGCCGATCTCGCGGCGCGCCCTGTGGCGCAGGCGCTGGAGCGGATCTTCGGCAAGCCCGTGATCGTCGACAACCGCGCCGGCGGCGGTGGCGGATCGGTCGGCAATGCGGCGGCGGCGCGCGCCGAGCCTGACGGCCACACGCTGTTAATGACGCTGTCTTCGCTCGCCGTGCTGCCAGAAGCCGACCGCTTGTTCGATCGCCCGGTGGCGTATGAGGTCGCGCAGTTCGCGCCGATCGCGCGCGTGCTGGCTGATCCGACCCTGCTGGCGGTGCCGGCGTCGGCGCCGTGGAAGACGCTG
>NZ_LLXX01000121.1:3822-12976 GCF_001440405.1 Bradyrhizobium valentinum | reverse complement strand
GGCTCGTCCGGTCCCTACGGGACGCTGCATGTGGCGATGGAGATGTTTGCAGCGAGCGCCGGCATCAAATTGCTGCATGTGCCGTTCCGCGGCGCGGGGCCTGCGCTGACCGCGCTGCTCGGCGGCACCGTGCAGGCAGTGGCGTCAGCGCCGGGCACGCTGAAGCAGCAGGTCGATGACGGCAAGATGCGCGTCCTCGCCAATTGGGGCGCCGAGCGCATCAAGAGTTTCCCTGATCTGCCGACCTTCAAGGAGCTCGGCTACAAGGATGTCGAGTTCTACATCTGGGCGGGATTGTTCGCGCAAGCAGCCTTGCCGGCGCCGATCATGACGCGGCTGCGTGAAGCAATGGCGGAAGCCGTAAAGGCGCCCGAGGTGGTCAAGACGTATGAGACCGCCGGCAGCCCGGTCGCCTATCTCGATGCGCCGGAATTTGCAAAGTTCGTTGCGGAAGACAGCGCGCGGCTGGTCGCGGCGGTGAAGAAGATCGGCAAAGTGGAGTAGGGAACCCGCTTCACAATTTTTTGTTCGCACTAACGTCGCGTGGCCGCATTCATTCAACAGGCTTGATGCCCATCGCCGCGCGGAGTTCCCGCGTCAACTCGAATCGAAGAGAAAGGACTTGATCCATGCAAACGCAGCGGATTGTCCTCGGCCTCGCCATCGTGATTGGCGGAACAGGCGTGATCGCTCCCGCGTCGTCGCAGGAATACCGCGGAACCTGGGAACAGCAGATGGCCTGCACACCCGACGTCTGGCGGCTCTGCGGCGACCAGATCCCCGATGCCAGCCGGATCGTGGCTTGCTTGCGGCAAAATACGCCGCAGCTCTCTCCTAATTGCCGTGCGGTGTTCGAATCGCAGGCCGACGCGCAGCCGGCGCCGCGCGGGCTGCAACAAAACGCGCCACGTGCCCGCGCCCCGCAGCCGGGGCAGCCGCAGGCGGTACGGCCGCGGCCGACGCAGCCCCGGCCCTATTATGAGGAAGACTATTAGGCCACAGCTTCGCGCTCGGGCCTGAGTTCGCAGACGTCGACCCATTCGGCCCCGGTCAACTCGGCCATGCGCGCCGGAGTGATCTTCACCGCGCTATGGGTCGAGCCTGCGGCGGGCACTACGATGTCGAACGCCTTCAGCGAGACGTCGCAATAGACCGGCAGCGGCGTCTTCAATCCGAACGGGCAGACGCCGCCGACCTCGTGGCCGGTAATCTCGGCGACCTCTTCAAGGCCGAGCATCTTCGGCTTTCCTCCGAACAGCGCCTTCACCTTCTTGTTGTCCATTCGCGACGTTCCGGCCGCCACGATCAGCACCACGCGGTCGCCGACCCGCAAGGACAGCGTCTTGGCAATCCGCGCCGGCTCGACACCATAGGCTTCGGCGGCTAGCGCGACAGTGGCCGAACTCATCTGGGATTCAATCACGGAGATATCGGGCGCCTTTTCTGCGAAGAAGGCGCGGACGGACTCAAGACTCATTTCAGGACCTTTGGGCAGACACCAGGGCGGGCAGTTCGGCGAGGCCGTGGATGCGATGATCGGGCACGACGCCAAGCTCGTCCATCTGGGTGCGCAACGCCCAAAACATCGTCAATGGCGGCAGCGTCTCGCTTTCGAGGCAGGCGAGCGCCATCGCTTCCGGCGTCACCCGCTCGATCCAGGCGACGTTGAGCCCGAATGCCTTGGCGCCGCAGGCGTCCCATGGATTGGCCGAGATGAACAGCACCTCGGCAGGCGGCACGTGCAGCGCCTCCTCGATCAGCGCGTAGACCTCGGGACTGGGCTTAAATGTTTTCTTTGCGTCGACGCTGATGACGGCATCGAGCACGCGGTCGAGCCCGCTGCTCTGCACCAGCGCGTCGAGCATATCAGGGCTGCCGTTGGACAGGATCGCGAGCTTGCGATCCTTCATCGCCGACAGAGCAGCAAGCGCATCCGGATAGAGATCAAGATGCAGATATTTGTCGATGATGCGCGCGAAAGTGTCCTCGTCATATTCCAGCCCGAGGCTACTAAGCGTGTAGGCCAGCGAGTCGCGCGTGACTTCAGAGAAATCCCGGTAGCGCTGCATCAACGAGCGCAGCCAGGTGTATTCGAGCTGCTTGATACGCCAGACCTGGGTGATGATCCCGCCATAGCCGGGAAACGCATCCTCGGTAACGTCAGCCACTGACTGGACGTCGTAGAGCGTGCCATAGGCATCGAAGACAACGGCTTTGATGGTCACTGTAACTACTCTTTCGCGCCGATGGTCGCGCCGAGAAATTCGCGAAGTGCCTCGGACGATTGATCTGTCGCCGACTGGTTGAATTCGAGGTGGTGACCCTCGATCGGATTCCTTGGGCCAGGCGCATCGAAAGCGTGATAGGCGCCGGGATAGACGATCAGTTTGACCGGCGCGCCTCGCTCCTGTCGTGAAATCCCCCAAGCGTCCCGGCCATCAACCATATTGCGGCACTCCTCGGCGGGCGTCCAGTCATCGAGTTCGCCGATCAGGATCAGCGTCGGCGCTGTCATGTAGCCCTTGAAGCTGCTGCAAGGTGGATAGAAGGCGATAGCGGCCCCGAACTTGTTTGGCGAGGTCTTTTCGAAGGGGCCATGTTCGACCGACCTGAGCGCCGTCGCACCACCGCGCGCGAAACCCAGCACTGCGACGCGGGCGGGATCGACGGACGGAAGGCGTACCAGAAACTTCAGGGCCCGGTAGGCGTCCCTATCCACTTCATGGGGAGTGGCGTTGCGGCAGCTATCGATGCCGCGCGAACCCAAGCTATCTACCGTGAGAGTCACATAGCCCCACGCCGCGATTCGCCTTCCCCAGCGTTCGTCGATGCGTCGCCAGTTTCCATTGCAACTGTGCAGCAGCACGACGGCAGGCGAGGGTGCCGCAGCGTTGGCTTGCCTCAGGTAACCCTGCAGCGGATGCGAACTGGCAAGTGGCGTCTCGATTTCGACGACGATTGGCGATGTGTCAGCCGCAATGCAATCGGCCGCGCTTCCGATCAGGAGCGCGGCGACGAAAGCGATCTTGGCGAGCTTCGTCACGGACCATCCTCTCGCTCAACAGTCGGCCTGTGATGGGACGTCGCACTATATACCCAAAATCTTCCGCGCGTTGGCCTTCAAAACCTTCGGCCGGATTTCCTCGCGGATGTCGAGTTTTGCGAAATCCGCCAGCCAGCGGTCCGGCGTGATGACAGGCCAGTCCGAGCCGAACAGCATCTTGTCCTGCAAAATGGAGTTGATGTAGCGCACGAGAATCGGCGGAAAATATTTCGGCGACCAGCCGGAGAGGTCGATATAGACATTCGGCTTGTGGGTTGCGACCGAAAGCGCCTCTTCCTGCCACGGGAAGGAGGGATGCGCGAGGATGATCTTCAGATCAGGGAAATCCGCCGCCACGTCGTCCATATACATCGGGTTGGAATATTTCAGCCGCATCCCCATGCCGCCGGGCATGCCGCTTCCAACGCCGGTCTGTCCGGTGTGAAACAGCGCGATCGCGCCGCCGTCATTGATCGCTTCATAGAGCGGATAGGCCATGCGGTCGTTGGCGTAGAAGCCCTGCATGGTCGGGTGGAATTTGAAGCCGCGGACGCCGTATTCCTCCATCAGCTTCTTCGCCTCGCGCACGCCAAGCTTGCCCTTGTGCGGATCGATCGAGACGAAGGGGATCAGGACGTCGAGATTATCGGACGCCACTTCCAGCATCTCGTAATTGTTGTAGCGGCGAAAACCGGTCTCGCGCTCGGCGTCGACCGGGAAGATCACGGCCGCGATGTTCTTGGAGCGATAATAGGCCGCGGTTTCCGGCACGGTCGGAGGATGCTTGTGCGGCGACTTGAAGTATTCGGCCATGCGCTCCTGGAAGTCGTCATAGCCGTCGTCGCCATGCAGGCCGCAGGGCTCTTCGGCATGGGTGTGGATGTCGATCGCGACGACTTTTTCGATATCGGGCAGCTTGAGCTTGGGCATCTCTTGGTTTCCCGCCGGCTTGATTTTTGGGTCTGGAAAATTGATTATACTATATAACAAATTCCGCAAGACGGCAGAAATAAATGAGCGGAATCAGGGAGGATGGTATGGCGCAGGCTGAGGCCTTCGAGACCGATTTCTGGAAAGACGCTAACTTGCGGAAAACATGGGACGACATCGTCCCGGGCGAGCCGCGCAAGACCATCCCTTACACGCTGACCAGGCAAGCCATCGAGCTGTATTGCAAATCGGTCGGCGAAACCAATCCGATCTATTTCGACGAGGCCTATGCCAAGACCACCCGCTATGGCGGACTGATCGCGCCGCCCTCGATCCATATCCTCCTGATGTTTTCCTGCACGCCGGCCGATGACTGGATGCGCTCGCCGGGCACCGTCAATGCCGGGCAGTCCTGGAGCTACAACATTCCGGCGCGCCCGGGCGACGTCATCACGCTGCAGGCCCGCGCGCTCGACAAGTTCATCAAGCGCGAGCGGCTGTTCGTGGTGCACGACAACGTCTTCTTCAATCAGAAAGGCGACGTAATCTGTTCCGGCCGCGGCTGGACGATTCGGCCGATGTGAGAGGGAGCGATCAATGACTGCTACGTTCGATAATCTCTCCGCCGGCGACGTCATCGACGGCCCGAAATTCGCGGTTTCACGCGAATCCATCCGCCTGTTCTGCGATGCCTCGCTCGACTACAACCCGCTGCATCTCGACGACGACTACATGAAGGGCAATTTCGGCAAGACCAATTTTGGCGGCATCATCATGCACGGCATGAACAATTTTGGGCTGATCTCCCGAATGATCACCGATTGGGCCTGCCCCGCCGGTGCGGTCCACCGGCGGCTGGAGACGCGGTGGGTCAAGCCGGTCCGGCCCGGCGATACCATCCAGCCCAGAGGGATCATCAAGGCCAAGCAATCGACTGAAAAATCGCGCTGGGTGTTGATCGACGTGGTCGTGAAGAACCAGGCGGGCGAAAAGGTCGCGACTGGCGAGGCCCTGGTCGAATTCCCGCGCGACCTGTGTTGCCAGTGATTTCAACGTTCCGTCATCCCCGCGCAACGGCTTCGCCGTTGTCGCTGGAGGCGCGAGCCAACGGGTCCGCGCGACGCGCGGCCCGATGACAGGCTCCGCGAGCCTCGAAGGATGGACGGCCCCGCTGGTGGCCGTCCATCCTTCGAGACGGCCGCGTTGCGGCCTCCTCAGGCTGACGGGATGGAACTTTGAGGGGCGTCACGCTATCCGGATGGAGCCGAAAACGGCCCGTTTGGATTGACATACGCTCCCGCGCTGCTTAGAAACCGCCCCATCCCGGGCGGTTGGCCGCTTTTCGGGATTGATCCCATTTTGCCACTTTCGGGTAGCTCAGGTTCGGGCCTCCAGCACGGCCTTTCAAAGCATCAGGATTGTCCCATGAAGGTCCGTAACTCCTTGAAATCGCTGCGCGGGCGTCACCGCAACAACCGTCTGGTCCGTCGCAAGGGCCGGGTTTACGTGATTAACAAGGTGCAGCGCCGCTTCAAGGCCCGCCAAGGTTAAGCCTGGGGCGCTGAGGCAGTTTTCTTTCCTCGTTTCACATGTCTTTGACGACGTGCCGCTTTGCGGCGCGGTTTTACGCGTCTAGACTTGGCGCATGGCTTTGAGATTCCCGGGCGCCCGTAACTGCCGGATTGCGGTCCTCGCCGCTGTCATGACGGCCGTGCCGGCGGCCGCTTTTGCCCAGGACGACCCCAGGGTCATTCCCCCGCCGAAAGCCCAGAAGAAATTGCCGGAAGCGCCGAGCAAGCTTCCCAATGTGGGTGCCGATCGCACCCGCGGGCTGGATTTCCTGTTCGGTGCACTGAAGGCCGCCCCCGATGAAACCAGCGCCAAGCATGTCGAGGCGCGGATCTGGGCGCTGTGGATGCAGACCCCGAGCGACACGGCTGCGCTGTTGATGCTGCGCGCCAAGGCCGCGATGGAAGCGCAGAAGATCGACGTCGCGATGAAACTGCTCGATGCCGTCGTCAAGCTGCGTCCCGATTATGTCGAGGCATGGAACCGGCGCGCGACACTGTATTACCTGAAGAACGACTACACCCGTTCGCTGGAGGACATCCGGCAGGTGCTGATCCGCGAGCCCCGGCATTTCGGCGCGTTGGCCGGACTTGGCATGATCATGCAGGACATCGGCGACGAAAAGCGCGCACTTGAAGCATTCCGCAAGGCGCTGGCCGTCAATCCGCATCTCGAAAAGGTGCCGGACCTGGTCAAGACTCTCACCGAAAAGGTCGAAGGCCGCGATATCTGATCTTTCGCGGTTAACCCTGATTCTCGACGGCTTACTTCAGCAGGAACGTCGCGCTGCCAACGCGCTATTATTCGCTGACTGCGTGACAGGAGCGAGCCATGAAATCATTGCTGCTGGCCGGCGCGATGATTATCGCGACCGGAACCTGCGCTTTCGCGCAAGACGGCTATTGGGTCGTAGGCGACCGCGCGACCGGCACATGCGAGATCGTCACGAGCAATCCCGTCATTAACAGCCAGGTCGGTGGCAACATCTATTTCGGAACCGGACCGTACAAATCGATCGACGATGCCAAGCTGGCCCGTTCGACCATTCCCCAGTGCCCGATCGTGCCGGAACCTCCTGCAGGAGCGCCGGACGAGGGGAAGCAATAGACGCAGGCCTTAGTGTATGGCGTTGCTGCCGCGGGCCATGCTGTCGAGACCTACCGCCGCGTAGAACTGCGCCAGTTCAGCCTCGAGCTGCTCGTTTACCCGCAGCAGGGCCTTGAGTGCGCCGCGGATGTCGCCATTGCAACTCGCTACGATCTGATCGATGGCGGCTTCGCTTGCGTCGGAAATCATAGGGCAGTCCTCCGATGATACGCTGGAACAATTTGTAGTGAGCGCCCTTGTTCCTGTGGATGTTGGGTACAATGCATGCGCCCGGCTACCCCCTAATCAGGCACGTGCACACATGGCGAAAGTGTCAGCGCCACTGTACAAATTTGCCGGTGACAGCAGTATGACCCCGCTATCCACAGGTTCGGGGCCCTGTGGACAATCCCGAAACCCGCAACCGAACCGGGCCGTAGCTCGCCGGTGCAGAAAACAAGCCGGAAATTCTCGATGGCGGCAGTGATTGTGGTGGCGGCGCTGGCGGTGCTGGCGCTGGTCACGCAGATTGGCGTTTTTCTCGCGCAGCGCGCCCATCCAGCCCGGGGCAGGATGGTCGAGGTGGCGGGTGGGGTACTCCACATCCTGGATATCGGCCCGCGCGATGCGGCCGGCCCGCCGATCGTGATGCTGCATGGCGCGAGTTCCAATCTCGAGGTGATGCGGCGGCCGGTCGGGGAACAGCTTGCCAGAAAGCACCGCGTGATCCTGATCGACCGTCCCGGGCATGGCTGGAGCACCCGCCTCCGGCTGGAGGATTCGACGCCCGAAATTCAGGGCCGGATGATCGGGGAGGCTTTGGCAAAGCTCGGCGTCGGCCAGGCGATCTTCGTGGTGCATTCCTGGGCGGGCGCCCTCGGCCTGCGCATGGCGCTGGATGAGCCGCAAACTGTGGCGGGTCTCGTGATGCTGGCGCCGGTCGCCTATCCCTGGCCAGGCGGCGTTGGCCGATACAACAAGATCATCGCGACGCCGGTGATCGGCCCGCTGCTCGCCTATACAATCACGCTGCCGCTCGGCCATTTACTGGCCGAGCGCGGCGCGCGCGTCGTCTTCCTGCCGCAGACCATGCCGGACGACTTTGTCAGGGACACTGCGACGCCGCTGCTGCTGCGGCCGCGCGAATTTATCGCCAATGCGCGTGACTTCGTGACGTTAAAGGCGGCGGTGGCCGAGCAAGCGCCGCGCTATGCCGAGATCACGGCGCCGATCACGATCATCACGGGCGATGAATCCGACAAAACGGTCTCGACCCGCATCCATTCGCAACCGCTCGCCGCCACTGCGCCCAATGCAAGGCTGATCGTGCTGCCCGGCGTCGGCCACATGATTCAGCAAGCGGCGCCCGATCTCGCGATCGCAGAAGTGGAGGCGATGATG
The DNA here is from genome assembly GCF_001440405.1 of Bradyrhizobium valentinum. GTDB lineage: Bacteria > Pseudomonadota > Alphaproteobacteria > Rhizobiales > Xanthobacteraceae > Bradyrhizobium > Bradyrhizobium valentinum. The sequence goes on along the minus strand of NZ_LLXX01000121.1, from coordinate 4,947 downwards.
GGCGCGCTGACGCCGAGGGCGGCAGCGGCGATCGATTGATGGGTATGGGAGCCCGGGATCTATCGACCCGCTTTTTTCTCGCGATCAGGGACGGCGGTGACACCGCACGTGGTCTGACGGCTCCGGATGGGGTACCATCGGTACGCGCGGGATTCCGCTGCTCGTCCCGCCAGGGATGAACCTTAAGAGTTGCGATATCGAGCAGCCGACCTTCGAGGGAGAGCGTCATGTACGCCGCCATTCGTCAGGGCAAGGCCAAGCCCGGCAAGGCCGAAGAACTCACCCGCAGGATCAAGGAAGGCGCGATTCCCGTCATCAGCGGGGTCGATGGATTCATGGGCTATTACGTGGTCTATGCGCCCGACGACACGGTGATTGCGATCAGCCTGTTCAACAATTTTGCGGCGGCCGAGGAATCCAACAAGCGTGCGCTGGCATGGATCGAGCATGATCTGGCGCCGCTATTGACCGGCCCGGCCACCGCGATGGCCGGACCCGTGATCGTGCACACGCTGGCTTGATGCGTTCTCGCGTCGTCTCACCCTCCCCTGGAGGGGGAGGGTCGACGCTCATGCAATGAGCGGCGGGGTGGGGTGACGGTCTCTCCACACCCAACAGTGCCCGAGGGGAGAGATCACCCCACCCCGTCTCACATTTCGCTGCGCTCCATGTGAGCCGACCCTCCCCTCCAGGGGAGGGTGAAGAAACTGCTCTTACTTCTGCTTGCCGTCCTTGTCGAACGAGGAGACATAGGTCCAGAGATCGTTGGCCTCTTTCTCGTTCTTGATACCGGCGAACACCATCTTGGTGCCGGGAATCTTCGCCTTCGGGTCCTTGATGTATTCGAGGAACACGTCCTTGTTCCAGGTAATACCGGAATTCTTGTTGGCGTCCGTATAGGAGTAACCCTCGATGGTGCCGGACTTGCGGCCATCGAGTCCGTTCAGCACCGGGCCGACCTTGTTCTTGGCGCCTTCGCCGATTGCATGGCAGGCCAGGCATTTGTTGAACGAGGTCTTGCCGGCGGCGGCGTCCTGCGCCAGCGCGCCGGATGCTGCGGCCCATGAGGTAACGACAACCAGCGCGCTCAAAGTCGATGTTTTCATGTGGTGCTCTTCGTTTCTT
>NZ_LLXX01000121.1:0-3760 GCF_001440405.1 Bradyrhizobium valentinum | reverse complement strand
CCAGGGGAGAGAGGCGGATTTTCTTGTGGCAGGCCCGCTTGGACGGGACAAGCCACGAAACTTTGACAGGTTTCATCATTGCAGACTTGTCCCAGAGAGAACTGATCGTCTGAACTGTGGCAATCCAACCTTCGGATGGCCTACCCAAACTTCGGTAGACGTGCTTGATTTGCCATCACAAATCGTTAATTCGCGGGGGCCTGGAGGACACGCATGGCCATCATGATGCCAGCTTCCGATCAGGCGGTCCTGGATCGCCGCAGTGAAATCGTGGCGGCGCTGCGCGCGATCGTGCCGGGCGAGGGCGTGATCGACAGTGCTGCCGAAATGCTGCCCTACGAGTCCGACGGCCTGATGGCCTATCGGCAGCCGCCGATGGTCGTGGTGCTGCCCGACACCGCCGAACAGGTCTCCAGGATCCTGAAATATTGCGGTGAGCAGGGTATCAAGGTGGTTCCGCGCGGCTCCGGCACATCGCTGTCAGGCGGCGCGCTGCCGCTGGCCGATGCCGTGTTGCTGGGGCTCGGCAAGTTCAAGCGCATTCGCGAGATCGATTTCGACAACCGCGTGGTGGTGACCGAGCCCGGCGTTACCAACCTCGCCATCAGCCAGGCGGTGGCGCATGCCGGCTTCTACTACGCGCCCGACCCGTCGTCGCAGATCGCCTGCTCGATCGGCGGCAATGTCGCGGAGAATTCCGGCGGCGTGCATTGCCTGAAATACGGCATGACCACCAACAACGTGCTCGGCTGCGAGATCGTACTGATGTCGGGCGAGATCCTGCGGATCGGCGGCAAGACGGCGGAGAACTCGGGCTACGACCTGATGGGGATCATCACGGGGTCGGAGGGGCTGCTCGGCGTCATCACCGAAATCACCGTGCGCATCCTGCAGAAGCCGGAGACCGCACGCGCCCTGATGGTCGGCTTCGCCGAGGTCGAGGCCGCCGGCGAATGCGTGGTGCGGATCATCGGCGCCGGCATCATTCCGGGCGGCATGGAGATGATGGACAAGCCCGCGATCCATGCCGCCGAAGCCTTCGTCCATGCCGGCTATCCGCTCGACGTCGAGGCGCTCCTGATCATCGAGCTCGATGGCCCGAGCGTGGAAGTCGACGAATTGATCAAGCGCGTCGAGGCAATCGCGCAAGGGTGCGGTTCGACGACCTGCCAGATCTCCACCTCGGAGGCCGAGCGCAATCTGTTCTGGGCCGGACGCAAGGCGGCATTCCCGGCTGTGGGGCGGATTTCGCCCGACTATCTCTGCATGGACGGCACGATTCCGCGCGGCGCGCTGCCGAAGGCGCTCGCCCGCATCCGCGACCTCTCGGCAAAATACGATCTGCGTGTCGCCAACGTGTTTCACGCCGGCGACGGCAATTTGCACCCCCTGATCCTCTACGACGCCAACCAGCCCGGCGAGATCGAACGGGCGGAAGCCTTCGGCGCCGATATCCTGCGCGCCTGCGTCGAATTCGGCGGCGTGCTAACCGGCGAACATGGCGTCGGCATCGAGAAGCGCGACCTGATGCCGGAGATGTTTTCGGAAGTAGACCTCAACCAGCAGCAGCGGCTGAAATGCGCGTTCGACGCGCAGGGCCTGCTCAATCCCGGCAAGGTGTTTCCAACCCTGCATCGCTGCGCCGAACTCGGCCGCATGCATGTCCATGCCGGCAAGCTGGCGTTTCCGGACATTCCGAGATTTTAGTGATGAAGCTCAAAGCCAGTTGCAGACGTGAAGGGGACTCTCACGAGCACCGCCCGTGCCGCTCACCCCTCTCCCCAACCCTCCCCCGCAAGGGGGGAGGGAGCCCATCCGCCGGTGCGTTCCTAACGAGTTGCGATTCTTCCGCTCGTCCACAATTCGCTGCCGCTGTGAGGCGACGTGAGGTTGGCACGCTGGTCAGGCTCCCTCCCCCCTTGCGGGGTCCGAGGCGAGCAAAGCTCGCTCTCGAGGGTGGGGAGAGGGGTAAGCCCCGGGCGCTGACAGGAGAGATGCGGAGACCCCGCTTCAGCATGTCCAATTCAGGTGCCCCGTGGACACGCTGAAAGTACGTGACGCCAGGGATGTCGAAGAGGTGGTGCGCGCGGCGATCGCCGGCGAGCAGCCGCTGGAGATCATCGGCCATGGCTCGAAGCGGCTGATCGGCCGGCCGATGGCGACCAACGCCGTGCTCGACGTGTCCGCGCTGAACGCGGTCACCGCCTACGAGCCGAACGAGCTGATCATCACCGTGCAGGCCGGTGCGCCCCTTGCCGACGTGCAGTCGCTGATCGATTCCAAGAACCAGCAATTTGCCTTCGAGCCGATCGATACTTCGGCGCTGCTCGGCGTCTCCGGCAACGGCACCATCGGCGGCATGATCGGCGCGGGGCTCGCCGGGCCCCGTCGCATCAAGGCCGGCGGCGCGCGCGATCATCTGCTCGGGGCGCATGCGGTGTCCGGTTTCGGCGACAGCTTCAGGACCGGGGGCAGGGTGGTGAAGAACGTCACCGGCTATGATCTCTGCAAGCTGCTGACGGGGTCGTGGGGCACGCTGGCTGTCATGACGGAAGTCACGCTGAAGGTGATGCCGAAACCCGAAAGCGAGCGAACGCTGATGCTCGCAGGGCTGGACGACGCGACTGCGAACCGGGCGATGACCTCTGCACTTGGCTCGCCCTACGACGTCTCGGGCGCCGCGCATCTGCCGAATTCGGCGTTCCGGCCGGCGACGGGCGCGCTTGCCGGCCTTGGCGCGCAGGGACGGGCGGTCACGCTGCTGCGGCTCGAAGGCATTGCCGCTTCGGTTGCCGATCGCGCCAATTCGCTGGGCAAGGCGCTGACGCCGTTTGGTTCGGTGGAAACGCTGGAAGATGCGGCCTCGGCAACGGTCTGGAGCGCCATCCGCGACGTCGAACCCTTCGCCGCAGGCGGCGCGCTCGGCGCGTGGCCGGTGTGGCGGATCGTCTGTCCGCCAGCCTCGGGCGGCGCGCTTGGCCAGGCGCTGGCGCGTGATACCGGGGGCGATGTGGTCTATGATTGGGGCGGCGGGCTGATCTGGGCGGCATTGCCGCCCAAGCCGGACGCGCAGGCCATCCTGGTGCGTCAGCGCGTCGAGGCTGCCGGCGGCCACGCATCGCTGATCCGGGCGTCCGAGCATGTCAGACAGAATGTCGACGTCTTCCATCCGCAGCCCGCCGGTATCGCCGCGTTGAGCCAGCGCGTGCGCAACAGTTTCGATCCCAAGATGATCCTCAACCGCGGCCGGATGCTGCTGATGTCAGCGACATGAAAACCGAATTCTCACTCACCCAACTGGCCGACCCTGACATCGCCGAAGCCGACAAGATCCTGCGCGCCTGCGTGCATTGCGGGTTCTGCACCGCGACCTGTCCGACCTATGTGCTGCTCGGCGACGAACTCGATAGCCCGCGCGGGCGCATCTACCTGATCAAGGAAATGCTGGAAAAGGACAAGCCGCCGACCGCGGAGGTGGTCAAGCATATCGACCGCTGCCTCTCCTGCCTTGCCTGCATGACCACCTGTCCTTCGGGCGTGCACTACATGCACCTGGTCGATCAGGCGCGGGTCCGGATCGAGCGGGATTTTTCGCGGCCGCTGCCCGAGCGGGCCCTGCGCGCGATCCTGGCTTTCGTGTTGCCGCGGCCAGACCTGTTTCGCGCCAGCATGATCATGGCACGGCTAGCCCGGCCGTTTGCTGTCCTGTTGCCGGAGCCGAAAGCGGCGGCGACACCTGGCCTGTTGCGGCGGATCAAGG
>NZ_LLXX01000120.1 GCF_001440405.1 Bradyrhizobium valentinum | reverse complement strand
TCGGCATCCTGATCTACCGGCTCGACCGGCTGCTGTATGCCAACCCTGCCTTCCTGACGCAGATGGGCTATCTGAGCCTGCATGCGCTGGAAGACGCCGGCGGCCTCGACGCGCTCTACGTCGAACCAGGCGCCTCCAACGCCTCCTCGACATCGGACACCGGCAGACCGGTGACGATTTCCGCAAGCATGCCCGCGGATGCCGATGCGCAATCATCGGCCGCCGACGCCCGCCTCTACACGATTTCATGGGACGGCGATTCCGCCCTCGCCTTGATCTTCTCGGGCACCCGCCATGAGGGCGCGGCGATCGCGGCCGCCATCGCGCGAGCCGAGCCGGCATCGGCGCCTGACGTCTTCGAACCGGAGCCTGACGCTTCCGAACCGTCGGATGTCGGCCATGCCAACGCCGAAGACCTCGCCGCCATCCTCGACACCACGGCCGAAGGCATCCTGATGTTCGACGCCGAGGGCAACATCAATGCGGCCAACCGTAGCGCCGAAGCGCTGTTCGGCCATGACGGCAACGAACTCGCCAGGCGTAATCTCGCCGATCTCTTCGCGCCCGAGAGCCAGCACGGCGTGTTCGAATATCTCGCCGGCATCAAGGCGTCCGGCGTCGCCAGCCTGCTCGATCACGGGCGCGAGGTACTGGGCCGCGAAAGCAAGGGCGGCATCATCCCGCTGTCGATGACCATGGGCCGCACCCGCTCTGACGGCCCGAATTTCTTCGCGGTGTTCCGCGATCTCTCGCAAGCCAGGAAGACCGAGAGCGAATTGCGCGAGGCGCGGCGGCTGGCCGAACGCGCCGCCAATGCCAAGGCCGACGTGCTGGCGCGGATCAGCCACGAGGTCCGCACGCCGCTGAACGCCGTCATCGGCTTTTCCGAAGTGATGATCGGCGAGCGTTTCGGCGCGCTCGGCAACGAGCGCTACCTCGAATACATGAAGGACATCCGCGCCTCCGGCGAACGCGTGGTCGCCATCATCAACGACCTGCTCGATCTCTCAAGGATCGAAACCGGCAAGCTCGATCTCGCCTTCACCAACCAGAACCTTAACGAGCTGGTCGAGAGCTGCGTTGCGGTACTGCAGCCGCAGGCCAACCGCGAGCGCATCATCATCCGCACGTCACTGGCGCACACGCTGCCGCCCGTGACCGCGGACGCGCGGGCGCTGCGCCAGATCACGCTCAACCTGATCGGCAATTCGATCCATCTCGCCAATGCCGGCGGACAGGTCATCGTCTCGACCGCCTTGTCCGATTTCGGCGAGGTGATGCTGCGGGTCCGCGACACCGGCCATGGCCTCAACGATAATGAGGTCGCCGCCGCGCTCGAGCCGTTCCGCACGCGGGCGCCGTCGGATCAGGCCGAGAGTTCGAACTTCAGCCTGTCGCTGACCAAGGCCCTGGTCGAAGCCAACCGCGCGAAATTCCAGATCAAGACCGGCGGCCGTTCCGGCACGTTGATCGAGATCGTATTTCCGCACGCGATCGCGCGGGCTTAATCTTACTGCATCATAGCGGCTCAACCCTCATCCTGAGGAGCCCGCAGAGCGGGCGTCTCGAAGGATGGGCCACGGGCCTCATGGTTCGAGACGGCGCTCCGCGCCTCCTCACCATGAGGGTTACAGGCGTACGTAGCCGCAAGCGTCGATCATTCCGCTTTTGACGGAAGAAACGCCGGTACGCTGAGGCCCTGGCCGCGCAAGTAATCGGCCATCGGACCGACTACTTTGATGACCGCCGGTCTTGCCGTCATGCGCTGCCGCCATTGCAGAAGCCTCGGCGTTTCGCTGGTCATGTCGGCGCCCCAGCGCGCGCCGAAGAGCTGGGCCATATAGAACGCGATATCGGCAAAGGAATACGCGCCGCCGAGAAACTCGCGGTCATCAAGCACGCTCTCCATTGTTCGATAGTAAGCGGCAGCGCCCGCGCGCGCGAGCTCCGCGGCGGGATCATCAGGCGTTTTCCAGAGCTGCATCAACTTGATGATATGAGGGAAATAGACCTCATCCGATTCATGTTCCAGCCGGCGAGACCACGCGCGCGCTGCAGACATCGCAGGCCACAGCGCAGGATGAGGCTCGATGTCTTCAAGATACTCGAAAATTTGGGTGGAATCGAAGATCTCGAGGTCACCGTCGATCAGTACTGGGACCTGTCGTTTCGGATTGATGCGCAGCACTTCAGGATGCTTTGGCGCATAACCCTCCTTCATGGTGAAGGGGACCATGACCAGTTCGAAATCGATGTTCTTCTCGTGCGCCGCGATCTGGACCTTTGCGCCGAACATGCTCAGGGGACCGGAGAACAGCCGGATTTTGCGATCGCTGCCTCGCGCTTCTCGATCGGATCGAACATTCTCGGGCATCGATGTTCCTCCACGATCATCACACTCGCGAGATCAAAAACAAACAGGTTGCCCTGTTTTTGTCAATCCGATAGACGGCTTCTGTGCCGATAGCGGTGGGAGTTCCTCATGACCAAGAAACCGGCCAGCGGCCGCTCGCGAACCAACGATCCCGCCGGAGTGAGAAAGCGCATCCTGGATGCAACAGCGGACGCCTTCCAGAAGCGGGGCTATCACTCGACCAGCACGCACGACATTGTTCGCGCGGCCGGCGTAACGGCGGGCGCCCTCCACCATCATTTCCCCACGAAGAAGGTGCTTGCGCTCAACGTCATCCAGGAGCGCGTCGCGCAAGCCGTCGACAAGCATTGGCTCGAGCCGGTCAGGTCCGCACGCGGCGCGGAGGAAGGGATACGTACGGCGTTCGAGCAGATCGCGTCGGCCCTCGATCGGTCCAGGGCTATTCTGGGATGCCCGCTCAACAATCTGGCGCTCGAGCTTTGCGCGGCAGATTCCGAATTTCGAGAGGCGATCGAGAGCATCTATGACAATTGGCGCAAGGTGATTGCCGACAAACTGCGGGCGGATTTCGCCGGCGCTTTCGACGCCGAGGCCTTGGCCACCTTCGTCATTGCGTCTTATTCAGGCGCTATCGCCCAGGCCAAGGCAAAGCAAAGCACGACTCCTCTTCGGACGTGCGCCACGCAATTGGCGTTTCACTTTCGCTCAAGGCAAATGCCGAAGACGAAAGCCGCCCGCGCTTCAAGGCCGTAGCGAAATTTTCGGAGGCTAATCCAGAATCGCGATCAGCACACGGTGCTTTCTCCGCTCCCTCTCCCCGTCCTTCACGGGGTCGAGACGAGCGAAGCTCGCTCTTAGAGGGTTGGGGTGAGGGGCCCTCTCCGCGAGCTCTGAATGACGTGAGACCTGTACCCCCTCACCCGGCGCTTCGCGCCGACCTCTCCCCGCAAGCGGGGCGAGGTTGGAGATGCGGCGAGATCTTTTACTGAAGGACCGGGTTCGGACACGTAAAGGTCCTGCTGGACAGCGACGCCTTTTCCGGCTGATATGCGACGAATTGACACATAATGGCTCCGCGTGAGCCTGGAGGAAATCCCATGATCCCGTTTCATGCGCGCCTGTTCGGCGCGGTCGTCGCGTTGAGCCTTGCAGCAGGCGGCCCTGCCCTCGCGCAGCAGCTCGAGCTCAAGATAATGGCGCCTGCTGCACCCGGCGGCGGATGGGATCAAACCGCCCGCTCGATGCAGCAGGCGCTGGTCGCCGCCAAGATCGCCCGCAGCGTCCAGGTGACGAACGTTGCCGGCGCCGGCGGCAGCGTCGGCATCGCGCAGTTCGTCAACGGCGCCAAGGGCGACGGCAACCAGATGATGGTGAACGGTTTCGTCATGGTGGGCGCGCTCGCCATGAACAAGTCGCCGGTGACGCTCGAACAGGTGACGCCGATTGCGCGGCTAACCGAGGAAATCCAGGTGATCGTGGTGCCGGCGAATTCGCCGATCAAGACGGCGGAGGATCTCGCCGCCGCCGTGAAGGCCGATATCGCGAAAGTGACCTTTGCCGGCGGCTCCGCCGGCGGCGTCGACCATGTGATGGCGGCGTTGTTTGCGGGAACGATCGGCGCCGACGCGAAGAAGATCAACTACATCCCGTTTTCCGGAGGCGGCGAGTCGCTGGCGGCGATTCTCGGCGGCAAAGTCACCGCCGGCATTTCCGGACTGAGTGAGTACGAAGGCCAGATCAAGTCAGGCAAACTGCGCGCGCTCGGCGTGACGTCGGAGAACCGCATCGCCGGCCTCGATATTCCGACCTTCAAGGAACAGGGGATCGACCTCGTGCTCGCCAACTGGCGCTCGGTCGTCGCGCCTCCCGGCATCACGCCGGAACAGCGTAAGACCCTGAGCGATGCGGTGGAGAAGATGGTCAAGTCGGACGCCTGGAAGGACATCCTCAAGCAGAAGGGCTGGGATGACGCCTATCTCGGCGGCGATGCGTTCGCGGATTTTCTGAAGAAGGAAACCGCGCGCGTCACTGACGTGCTGAAGTCGGTCGGCCTAGTCAAATCATGACGGATAGTCCGCAGGAGCCGGCGGCGCGGCGCGTCGATCGTGCCGGCGTCGTCGTTGCGCTCGCGCTCGCGGCACTTGCCGCGGTGCTGGTATGGGACTCGCGTCAACTGCCATCAACCACGATGTACGGGATGGGGCCCGAGGTGATGCCGGTCGTCATCGCGATCGGACTCGGCCTGCTCGCGATCGGCAATCTGATCGACGCCCTGCGCGGCGACCTGCCGCCGCGCGAGAGCGCCGATCCCAGGGCTGTGCTGCTGATCCTCGGGGGTCTGGTGCTGCTGATCGCCATCATCGGCCTCGGCGGCGGCTTCATCCTTGCGACCTCGGCGCTGTTCGTCACCACCTCGGCGGCCTTCGGACGGCGCGCCATCCTCGCCGACTTCGCGATCGCCATCGTGATCACCACGCTCGTCTACCTCGCCTTCGATCGGCTGCTGACGCTCAGTCTTCCTGCCGGCCCTCTGGAAAGACTGCTGTAATGGAAACTTTTGCCGCGCTCGCGCATGGCATGGCTGTCGCCGTGCAGCCCATGAACCTGCTCTACGCGCTGGTCGGCGTGTTCCTCGGCACTGCGGTCGGCGTGCTGCCCGGCATCGGCCCGGCGCTCACCGTCGCATTGCTGCTGCCGGTCACCTACAAGCTCGATCCCGGCGGCTCGCTGATCATGTTCGCCGGCATCTATTACGGCGGCATGTATGGCGGATCGACCACCGCCATCCTGATCAACACGCCCGGCGAGAGCGCATCGATGGCGACCGCGCTCGAGGGCAACAAGATGGCCAGGGCCGGGCGCGGCGGTCCGGCGCTTGCGACCGCGGCGATCGGCTCGTTCGTCGCGGGCACGCTCGCGACCATCGGCCTCGCCTTTCTGGCGCCGTGGCTGGTCGATTTCGCGGTGCGCTTCGGGCCTGAAGATTACTTTGCGCTGATGTGCGTGGCCTTTGTCACGGTGTCGGCGACCTTCGGAAATTCGCCGGTCCGCGGACTGACCAGCCTGTTCATCGGGCTGACGCTCGGCCTGATCGGCATCGATAAGCTCACCGGCCAGGCCCGGCTCGCGTTCGGCATCCCCGAACTGCTCGACGGCGTCGAGGTGACGACGCTGGCGGTCGGCCTGTTCGCCTTGGGCGAAGCGCTCTACGTCGCATCGCGCCGCCATCACGCCGAGGAGAAGATCGAGCCGGTGCGCGGCTCGCTGTGGATGACGATGGAAGACTGGAAGCGGTCGTGGAAAGCGTGGCTGCGCGGAACGATGTTCGGTTTTCCGATCGGCGCGCTGCCTGCCGGCGGCGCGGAAATTCCGACCTTCCTGTCCTACTCGACCGAGAAGCGGCTGTCGAAACATCCAGAGGAATTCGGCAGGGGCGCGATCGAAGGCGTCGCGGGGCCGGAAGCCGCCAACAACGCCTCCGCCGCCGGCACCCTGGTGCCGCTGCTGACGCTCGGGCTGCCGACCTCGGCCACGGCTGCGATGATGCTGGCGGGCTTTCAGCAATACGGCCTGAACCCGGGGCCGCTGCTGTTTGCCGAGCGGCCCGATCTGGTGTGGGGCCTGATCGCCAGCCTGTTCATCGCCAATGTCATGCTGCTGGTCCTCAACCTGCCGCTGGTTGGCCTGTGGGTGAAGCTGCTCGCGATCCCGCAGCCGTGGCTGTACGCCGGCATTCTCGTGTTCGCGACCATGGGCACCATCGCGGCAAAGCCATCGGTCGTCGAACTGTCGATGCTGGCAGGTTTTGGCGTGCTGGGCTTTTTGATGCGCAGGTTCGATTTTCCGATCGCGCCTGTCGTCGTCGGTCTCATCCTGGGGCCGATCGCCGAAAGCCAGTTGCGCCGGGCGCTTGCGATCAGCCTCGGCGATCCGCTGGTGCTGCTGCAAAGTCCGATGTCGGCCACGCTGCTCGGCATCGCGCTGATCGCGCTACTGGCGCCGTTCGTGCTGAAGGGGCTCGGTCGGTTCAGGGCAAGCGAGGATTAGGGCCGACCGAGTTGAGCGGCCGGCCACCACCGCTGTGCTGCGATCAGACGCGGCCCACGATGCTTCACGGTCCGCTCGAATGCGTTGTTAGAAGGCAGCACGTTTACCCCTCACCAGTCGCGCCAATCCCCATAATGGCACTGCAAGAACAGCACCCCAAAGAATGCTGTTTCCAAGAACGACCGCCCACTGTAGCGGGGACGATAACCCCTTGGTTTGGACGTGTGAGATGGGCGAAAGGAGCGTGTCCGAAAGCGCCGTGGCCAAACTTTCGAGTTGGCTCATATCGCCACCCGAGTCGAAGCGCCCCATTCCCAAGGAAAAACTGACGAGAAGAGAACTCAACGCCAACAATAAATGAACGGTTGCCAAAACTGCGGCAATCGTGAGGTATCTCAGGCGATTCATGCCGCCTCCTAACGCCCTGGTTGACCGGCGGCAAAATTAAACGGGCTCATGAACATTCGTACCTTTCCTTGTTTGCGGCAGTCGATAGGACATCATACAACTTGTCTCCGCCGATCACGCCAAGCCGGTCAATCAATCGCGGGCGGGCGAGAACGACTGCTTTGGAGAAAAGGCTCGAACTTCCGATTTTGGCACTTTTGCGAAGTGCCGGCCGGCACGGAGATTGTCTGCTTATCGGGGTAGACCGGAAGTGGTCGGCCTAAATTTTTGGGTCGCCGATTTCACGAAATATTGGTCGACTTCTCTCCGGTAAAGGCGCACCGTTCCTGTGACGCTTGGACTGAGTTTGCGTAAACTTATCTAAACCACACTCCAGGCGGCCTAACATGCGCGCCCCAGACCCCGTCGTAACGTTTATTGTAGTTCTCGTAGTCGGCCTCGCCGCTGGCTTTCTGTTCGACCGGCTTGCGGGGCCGTCATGGCTTGCTCGTCAATTCTCCGGATCAACCCGCGGCATCGTCACAAGCGCATTGGTGGGTATTGCTGGCGCGTTGATTGGCTATCACATCGCGGTTCTTCTCGCCCTCGGCGGCGGGATAGTGACGTCGGTAATTGCAGCGGCGCTCGGGGCGACTGTGGTGCTGTTCGCATGGCGGATGGCTAAATAGTAAAAAATAATTCTGCTCGTGGCACTTAGCGTCGTTTCGCTGCGATGCGGCATTTGGTCCGCCATCGGCGCATATCGGACATCGAGTAGCCATCAAGCTCGATTTATGGGTACGCGCCCTGATCCTTTCAGCGGGGAGCGATCCCGTCTGAACATCAGGGTCGGCACAATTCTTGCTCGAATCCAGTCTGCCTGAACGCATCCGCCTGCGGATCGCCTGTTTCCCGGGCATTTTTGGATTTGATTATTATGCGCTGCCTTGTCGTTGCCGATTTGCATTATTCATTGCCGCAGTTCGACTGGCTGCTTGCGGCAGCGCCGCAATTCGACGTCGTCATTTTCGCCGGCGACGCGCTCGACGTTGGATCGTTGGTCGATTTTCGCGCGCAGATTCTGGTCGTGAAAAAATACCTGTCGCTGCTATCAGGCATCACGCGGGTCATTCTCTGCTCGGGCAATCACGACCTCGACGAGCGCAGCGCGGAAGGCGAAAAGATCGCACGCTGGATCGGCGATATCAGCGAACTCGGCATCGCCTGCGACGGCGACAGCCTCACCATCGGCGGCACGCACTTTACCGTGTGTCCATGGTGGGACGGGCCGCTCGTCAAGAGCCGCATCGAATCCCAGCTTCGCGACGCCGCGGCGGAACGGGCGCAGCGCTGGATCTGGGTGCATCATGCGCCGCCGGCAAATTCGCCGACGAGCTGGGGCGGCAAGCGGTTCTTCGGCGACGTCGAGCTGTTGCAATGGATCGCGCAGTACCAGCCTTCCATGGTGATCTCAGGACACGTCCATCAATCGCCGTTCGTCCCCGACGGGTCGTGGTTCGACCGCATCGGCACGACCTGGGTATTCAATGCCGGCCTGCAGCACGGCCGTCCGCCGGTCTGCATCGTGCTCGACTTCGATGAGGGCGCAGCGTTCTGGATTGCGGCCGGCGAGGCGCAACGTATCGACCTGTGCGCGCCCTTGCTGCGGCCGGCGGCGGGAATCGAGAACCCGCCGGCCTGGCTTACATCCTTGGGTCGGATTGCCGATCCGAGCCTGGCGAAACCTGCGTCGGCGGCAGGTTGATCATGCTCTGCAGGAGCTCGCCGACCATCGAGAGGTGGTTACCGTGATCGCTATACTGATGCATGAGATCGGCGAGATAGGTGGTCGCGACATTGAGGCGCTGCGCCAGCAACCGCGCGATCAACAGCGCCACCGCCGGCTGGTCACGCAGGAACGCCGCGGCATCGTCGAACTCGTAGACCACTGAATCGGAAGCGGCGCGCACGGTTGCCGTATGGGGCTGCTCGAGCAGCACCGACATTTCCCCGAGCATCGCCCCCGGCTCGCTGAGGACGGCCACGACGCTGTCGCCCTTTATGACTTCAAGCCGCCCCCGGACCAGGACAAAGAGATGCCCGGTCCTGCTGCCCTCGTGAATGAAAGCCGTGCCGGCCGGCACCTCCCGTTCCACCCCTCCGGTGCAATAGTCCAGTACCGCGCGCATTGGCATCATCTCCGCTTCGGCCGAGACTAGGCACTGATGACGCCGAGGTCGAACGGATAACGTGCGCTGCGCTGCTCAAAATGTCGGCACGGAGCGCCCAGCGTCGGCGCGCGCTGGCGCAGCCCGCGACCGAACATCAGATCTTCTCGAGCATGCGGGCTTTCAGCTTGGCGATGCGCGCTTCATCGCGCTTGTAGAACGTCCACTGCTTGACGCGCTTGGCGCTCACCAATCCCGCCTGCGATAATATCTTCAGATGCTCGCTCACGGTGGGCTGGCTGACGCCGAGCTTTTCGGCAATCAAGACACCGCAGACCCCGTCCTTGACAAGGTCGCCGTCGACCTGGGGGCGAAAATGCGCCCGGGGGCGTTTCAGCCATTCCAGGATCAACAGCCGCCGATCGCTGGCGAGCGCGCGAAAAGCAGACTCGACGCCATCCTCGAAAGAAGCCATATTGCTAATTAGCTAAATGACTAATTTCTGTCAATCGGGCCCGTCTCGGCTTGGGCTTATCGATTTCGCCCTGTTCGATTTCGCCTTGTTCGATCTTGCTTGGGAGTGCGTTGCAATGGATGCGTCAGCGGATGCCGTTACATCGGAAATGATCGCGCAATGCGAGCGGCTGATCCGGCCCTTTGTCCGGCGGACGCCGGTGGTCCAGGTCGATGGCGCCGAGTTCGGTCTTCCGAGCCATCCCCTCACGCTCAAGCTAGAGCTTCTGCAGCATTCCGGCTCGTTCAAGGCGCGCGGCGCTTTCGCCAACCTGCTGACCCGCGACGTGCCGAAGGCCGGCGTGGTGGCGGCGTCCGGCGGCAACCACGGCGCGGCCGTCGCCTATGCGGCAATGAAGCTCGGCAAGCCGGCCAAGATCTTCGTTCCCAGCGTCTCTTCGCCGGCGAAGGTGCAGCGTATCAGGGACTACGGCGCCGACCTCACGATCGAGGGCGAACGCTATGCCGATGCGCTCGCCGCCAGCGAGGCATGGGCGCAACAAACCGGCGCATTGCCGGTGCCGGCATTCGACCAGAACGAAACCATCATGGGACAGGGAACGCTCGGCCTCGAACTCGCCGGCCAGGCGCCGGATATCGATACGCTGCTGGTGTCGGTGGGCGGCGGCGGATTGGTCGCAGGACTTGCCGCCTGGTACGCCGGCCGTATCAAGGTGATCGGGGTCGAGCCGCTTGCATCGCCGACGCTGACGAGGGCTTTTGAGGCCGGCCATCCGGTCGATGCGGAGGCCGGCGGACTGGCGGCGGATTCACTGGCGCCGAGACGTGTGGGTGAACGGGTTTTTCCGATCGTCCGGAAATACGCACGACAAACGGTGCTGGTTTCCGACGCCGCGATTGCCGATGCTCAGGAGACGCTTTGGCGCGCCCTGCGCATCGTGGCAGAGCCGGGTGGCGCGGCTGCATTTTCCGCGATCCTGTCGGGCGCGTACAAGCCCAGCGCGGACGAACGAATTGCGATCATCGTCAGCGGCGGCAACACCGCCGCTGTTGATTTCGACCGCACCCGTTGATTGCTAACAGGCCGCGTGACCGCTTGCTTCCGGCCCCGGAAGCCCGCCACATTTGGAATCGCTCTAAAATCAGATACTGGAATCGCTCTAAATGAAGCCGGTCGCGACATCCGGTCGCTGACGGCACGGTGGTCGCTGCGCTACTGAAATCGACACCTCAACCAATCTGCCGGGCAGCTTTCATGATGAACTTTCGCGCTACCGCCGCAACCGCAGCGTTGCTTTGTTTCACCGCGTTTGGAGCGTCGCCGGCGTCCGCCGACGGCGAAGTCAACGTCTACACCTATCGCGAAACCAAGCTGATCCAGCCGCTGTTCGACGCCTTCACCAAGGACACCGGCATCAAGGTCAACGTCGTTTCCGCAAGCTCTGGCCTCGAGCAGCGCATGAAGACCGAAGGCGCCAACAGCCCCGCCGACGTGCTGCTGACGGTCGACATCGGCCGCCTCGACGACGCCGTGAAGGCCGGCGTCACCCAGCCGATCAAGTCGGTGGTGATCGACGAGATCGTGCCGGCGCAGTACCGCGATCCCGACGGCCACTGGGCCGGCATTTCCATGCGAGCGCGCGTGATCTACGCCTCGAAGGACCGCGTCAAGCAGGACAAGATCACCTACGAAGAGCTCGCCGATCCCAAATGGAAGGGCAAGATCTGCATCCGCTCCGGCCAGCACATCTACAACAACGGCCTGTTCGCGGCCTACACGGCGAAGTACGGCGAGGCCAAAGCCGAGGAATGGTTGAAGGGCGTGAAGGCCAACCTGGCGCAAAAACCCTCCGGCGGCGACCGCGAAGCCGCGCGCGACGTCGCGGCCGGCAAGTGCGACATCGGCATCGGCAACACCTATTACTGGGCGCTGATGATGAACAACGACCCCGAGAAGAAGCCGTGGGCGGAAGCCACCAAGGTGATCCTGCCGACCTTCGAAGGCGGCGGCACCCACGTCAATCTCTCCGGCGTCCTCCTGGCGAAGAACGCGCCCAACAAGGCCAACGGCGTCAAGCTGATCGAGTGGCTCGTCGGTGACAAGGCGCAGCAGATCTACGCCGATTCCAACTACGAATACCCGGTTCGCGCCGGCGTCGCCGTCAACCCGACGATTGCGGGTTACGGCAAGCTCACGGCCGATCCGCTGCCGATCGCCAAGATCGCCGCCAACCGCAAGGCGGCCTCGACGCTGGTGGACAAGGTCGGATTCGATAATTGAGCTTCCGTGAAGCGATAGAACCGTGATCGTGCGGAGAGCACAACTGCGTCCCCTCCCCCCTTGCGGGGGAGGGTTAGGGAGAGGGGTAAGCCACACGGGCAGTTTAGCTCGTGGCTACCCCTCTCCCCCGCCCTCCCCCGCAAGGGGGGAGGGAGCCCACCTGTACAAGCGGACATATTTCGGCCCATCCCGCCGACGTGTGCCGACGTGAATCCCGCCGCGCGCTCGGGGCGGATCGCCGCGGCCATCGCGGTTGCCACCGCCGTTCTCGTCGCCGCCCCCGTTATTTCCATCATCGCTCTCGCGATGCAGCCCGCGCCCGACGTCTGGCAGCACCTCATCGATTACGTGCTGCCGCGCACCCTGCTCGACACCACGCTGCTGCTCGGCGGCGTCGGCGCCTTGTCGCTTGCGATCGGCACCGGCACGGCGTGGGCGGTCTCGCTGCATGAATTCCGCGGCCGGCAAATGCTGCTATGGCTGCTGCCGCTGCCGCTCGCGATCCCCACCTACCTCGCTGCCTATGTCTATGTCGACCTGTTCGAGCCGCTGGGCCTGGTCCACCGTACGCTCGCGCTGTGGCTTCCGTTGCAGGACGCGGTGCGCGTGCTTCCCAATTTGCGCTCGCTGCCCGGCGCCATCATCGTGATCGGGTTGGTGCTTTACCCTTACGTCTATCTTTCAGCGCGTACGATGTTCCAGTTCCAGAGCGCTGAGTTCGCCGAGGCTGCGAAGACGCTTGGCGCCGGCCGCTGGATCACTTTCTGGCGCATCTCGCTGCCGATGGCGCGGCCGGCGCTGGCGGTCGGCGTGGCGCTGGTGTCGCTGGAAACGCTGAACGACATCGGCGCCAGCGAATATCTCGGCGTCCGCACGCTCACGGTGTCGGTGTTCACCACCTGGCTCAACCGCGGCAGCCTTGCCGGCGCGGCGCAGTTGTCCTGCTTCATGCTCGCCATCGTGGCCGGGCTGATTGCGATCGAGCGCTACGGCCGGCGCAATGTCACGACGGAATTCTCCGCCGAAAGCCCGCGGCTTACGCAACGGACCCCGCTCACCGGCATCAAGGGCGGTTGCGCCCTCGCCGCCTGCCTGCTGCCGGTCTGCCTCGGATTTCTGGTGCCGCTCTGGTATCTCGCGCATCAGAGTTTCAAGCGCGGGCTGTTTGCGAATTTCGACATGGCGCTGTGGCGCGACGCCTTCAACTCGGTCGCGTTCGCGAGCCTTGCGACGCTGACTGCGCTGCTGCTGGGATTTGCGACCATCCTGGCCTGGCGCTGGCGGCCGAATACGCTGCGCTCCGTCGCGATGAACATCGCACAGACCGGCTACACGCTGCCCGGGCTGGTGCTGGCGCTCGGGCTGCTCGCGCCGGTGCTCGCCATCGACAACGCGCTGAATACGCTCGCCGGATGGCTCGGCCGTTCGCTGCCGGGACTGATCATCGTCGGCTCCGGCGCCGCCGTTGTCATCGCCTATGTGATCCGGTTTCTGGCGGTGCCGACCGGATTCATCAAGGCAGGCTTTGAGCGGATTCCGCGCGACTACGACGACAGCGCACGCGCGGTCGGCGCCGGCCAGACCATGACGATGCGGCTGATCCATCTGCCGCTGCTGCGCCCCGCCATGGTCGGTGCCGTCATCGTCGTGTTCGTGGATTGCCTCAAAGAGTTGCCGGCGACACTGTTGCTGCGACCGCTTAACGTCGAAACGCTGGCAACCTCGATCTACCAGTACGCCAGCCGCGGCAGCTTCGAGGAAGGCGCGCTCGCGGCGCTGCTGATCGTCGCCGCCAGCATCGGCCCGGTGGCGTGGCTGACACGGTTTTCGGACATCCCGAGCGGGCCGGCGTAGGTTGAACAACACTCTCGTCGTCCCTGCGAACGCAGGGACCCATAACCACCGGCCGTTGTTGTTACGAAGGCAACTGGCTCCAGCGCCAAAAAGAGAGGCCGCGGCGTATGGGTCCCTGCGTTCGCAGGGACGACAGCGACAGCGATCTCTATGCCATTCACGTTCTAGATCGCGCGCGCAAACCGCCGGAAGCCCGGCGAACCTGTAATCGCTTCGAATGCCGGGGCGCGTTTTTCTTCAGCAAAGGAAAAACCGGCTTTGGAATAACAGCGCTCGGCCGCCTCGTTGCCGATCAGAAACGAGATCGAGGCCCGCTCGAATCCCGCTTCCCTGCCGGCCGCGAGTGCGTGACCGATCAGCGCCTGCACCAGTCCGCGCCCGCGATACTCCGGCAGCGTCGCGACATGCTCGATCAGCCAGTCGCCCTCGCCGCCCTGCACCCAGCAATTCGCTCCATAGGCGCCACGCCGGAAGATCGCCTTCAGATCGGTGGCGCTCAGCCCTATCGCGGTCGCCACCTCCTGGATCGCTGCTCGCGCGGCGGCCTCGGTGCCTTCAGCGGGCAGCGCGCAGAGCGATGCCGCCGGCTCACCCTCGACTTCAGCGACGATGAACTGGGTGATGTGCCACCACGATTGCGTTGGCGCGATCGCGATGCATTCGACGAACGCAAGGCATTGCGGCTCGTCCCAGCCAAGCGCGATGTCAAACCAGCCGCGCGGGAACGGGCCGCGCTGCGAGGACAGGATATTGCGGGCAATGAAGCTTGCGTCTTCGGGACGCGCGGGACGGATCGCAGGTCGCGACCGCCCCGCCATCATGTCAGGCGTTCTTCAGCGCGACGCGGAACTCGGCTTCGGTCTTCGCCTTCACCTCGTCCAGCGTGACACCGTCGGCGAGTTCGATCAGCGCCATGCCGTCCTTGCCGTGCTTGTCGATGGTGAAGACGGCGAGATCGGTCACCACCATGTCGACGACGTGCTCGCCGGTCAGCGGCAGGTTGCACTTCTTCAGAAGCTTGGGGCCGTCCTTGGCGGAGTGCTCCATCACGACGACGACGCGCTTGACGCCGGCGACGAGGTCCATGGCGCCGCCCATGCCCTTCACCATCTTGCCGGGGATCATCCAGTTGGCGAGGTCGCCGTTCTGCGCCACCTGCATCGCGCCGAGGATCGACAGATCGATATGCCCGCCGCGCACCATGCCGAAGGAATCGGCCGAGGAGAAATAGCTGGTCGACGGCAGTTCGCTGACCGTCTGCTTGCCGGCGTTGATGAGGTCGGCATCCACCTCATCCTCATAAGGGAATGGTCCCATGCCGAGCATGCCGTTCTCGCTCTGCAGGTTCACGTCCATGCCCTCGGGGATGTAGTTCGAGACCAGCGTCGGAATGCCGATGCCGAGATTGACGTAATAGCCGTCGCGCAACTCTTTCGCGGCACGCGCGGCCATCTGTTCACGGGTCCAGGCCATGTCAGTTCTCCTGTGTCGCGCTTAGGCTGCGGGGCGCGGGCGGGTGTTGCGGAACTCGATCCGCTTCTTTCCCGTGCCCACTTCGATGATGCGCTTGACGAAAATGCCGGGGGTGTGGATGTGATCGGGATTGAGTTCGCCGGCGGGAACCAGATGCTCGACCTCGGCCACCGTGATCTTGGCGGCGGTCGCCATCATCGGGTTAAAGTTGCGCGCGGTCTTGCGATAGATCAGGTTACCGGCGGTGTCGCCCTTCCAGGCATGAACGATGGCGAGGTCCGCGAACAGGCCGCGCTCCATGATGTATTTCTCGCCGTCGAATTCCTTCACTTCCTTGCCTTCGGCGATCAGCGTGCCGACGCCGGTCTTGGTGTAGAAGGCCGGGATACCGGCGCCGCCGGCGCGGATGCGCTCGGCCAGCGTGCCCTGCGGGTTGAATTCGAGTTCCAGTTCGCCGGCAAGGTATTGCTGGGCGAACAGCTTGTTCTCGCCGACATAGGACGAGATCATCTTTTTGATCTGCCGCGTTTCCAGGAGCCGGCTCAGGCCGATGCCGTCCACGCCGGCATTGTTGGAGACAACCGTCAGATTCTTGACGCCGGAATCGCGGATCGCGTCCGACAGGGTTTCGGCAATACCGCACAGACCGAAACCGCCCGACATGATCATCATGCCGTCCTTTAGGACGCCATCGAGTGCCGATTTGGCGTCAGGGTAGACCTTGTTCATGGATGTTTGACCTGATGGAGGGAACGGCCGAATGCCGGCATTGTCGGGATTATTAGGCGAATTTTTCGCGGTGCGTCAATGTGCTCAGCCGCCAATAACGCCCTTCAGACCGGCATACAGGGACCCGGCAGCGGTCCCCACGATCCCCACCATGGGCCCGGCCGCCGTCATCAGGTCCTGAATGATGCGAGCGCGGCGGCGCAGGTGCTCCGGGCCGACATGCCGACCGACGAGCAGGCCTGCAGCCTTGTAGGCGAGCGGGTTGGGCTTGCCGCCGCCCTGCGTCACCGTTTTCGGCAGCACATCGACAATCAGGAAGCCGAGAATGTTGCCGGTCACGAAAGCGAGCGCGATGCTGGCGGTATATTCGATCACCTCTCGCCATTCGACCCAAGGCCCGGGCACGATCGGAACATTGTCGTTGATGCCGGTCACGGCGAGCATGCATGTCACGGCGATCGCCGCCGTCAAAAACCCGACCGCAATGGCGCCGCGCCACCCGATTTTCAGATGCGAATGAATCAGGAAGCCGAACGGCAGCGGAATGACCACCGAAGCAAGCCGGAGATAGAGCGGAGTAATGTCCAAGATGATGGTGATGAGGATGTGAGCGGCCACCAGCAGGATAACCGGGATCAGGACATAGGCGAGCGAATGAACGCCGTAGTATCGCAAAGGGGAACGAATCCGCTCGATGCGCGCATTGGTCCGATCGAGCTCACGCTGCAGGGCGTCGAGTTCGATGACGATTTTCTCGATCTCGATGATGACAGGGCGTACGATCCGCAGATCCCGCGAGCAATGTTTGCAGACGACCGCCTCATCCTTGATCGTTTCGGCGCAGAACGGGCATTCCATCAGGCTGACCGATTTTTTCTGCGGCGCGTGAGCGCCTCGAGTTCGCTCTTCGCGCGCTCCAGTTCGAGGCGCAACGTGTCGCGCTTGCGCGCCAGTTCGTTACGCTCCGCCATCAGCGACTCCGGCACCGCGATCTCCCGCGAGCAGGAGCCGCACACCAGCGCCTCGGGTGGATTTTCCCTCGCGCAGTATGGACAGGCGGCGCTCAGGGGACGACCTTCAGGATGAAGCTCGTCGTCCCGACACGCCCGTCGGTGTCCTTGACGTCGACCCGCACCATGTGCTCGCCAGCCGGCAGTTCGACCTCCGGCATATCAATCCCGCGCGGCCCAACGAAGGATTTGACGCGCGACGTGAGATCGACGTTCGGGGTCCGGAGATAGGTCATCTTGACCGAATCCGGATCGATCTTGGCCCCGCCATAGGGTTCGAATTTGAGCTGAAGCCGCATCGGAGACCGGAGCTGCCCGCCGCCGGTCAGGAGATCGACCTTGGGTCCCCGCGTGATTCCGCGCCGCTCGGTCGCGATCGCGCCTTTTGGCGGCGGCAGCGCGGCTTCCTCGGCCGTGATCAAAACCTGCGCCGCTTCCGCCGGCATCGCTCCGGCGGCGATAATCGCAATACTTCCCAACAGAAGCCGCAAGCCGCAGATACGCACGATCGTTCTCCCCCTGCCCTTCAACATTATCTCACGCCGCCATCGCCGATGATGGTGTACGGCGCCCAAAACAGCGGATGTGCATAAGCGAATTCGGCCTTGCCGTCGGCACCAGCGTAGCCGGAGCCGTCCACCAGAGCCATCATCGCCAGCCGCAGCGCTTCACCACGCGTCAATTTAGGATCCTGCGCCTGCCGCCTGAACAGATCGGTCACCAGTTCACGCGCCGACTGCGAGTGAACCGACCAGTTGGTCACCAGCAGCGCGCGGGTGCCGGCGTAGAAAAACGCGCGGCCGAGGCCTGAGGCGGCTTCGGCGCCGGCGCCTGCTCCGGCGCCGGTGTTGCACGCCGACAGCACGACCCAGTCGGCGTCGAGCTTCAGCCCAAGGATTTCCTCCATCGTCAGCAGGCCGTCACCCTCGCCTCCGGTGACGGTGGGCGATGACAGCGCCAGCGCAGGCTGCGACAGGCCGTTCAGCTCGCCGGGCACGAGGCCATGAGTGGCGAACGCCAGCACCTTGAAACCCGAAAGATCCATCGTCTTGACCGCCTGCTCGCTGGCCTGCTTGCCGAGGTTGAGGACTTTCGACGGATCGGCCTGCAGCGCCAGCGCGATCGACTTCAACTCGTCCGACGTATCGGGCAGCCGCGGCAACATCGCCAGCTCGGCGCTGTCGACGCCATCGAGTTTCGGGCTGTTGCGCCGCTTCAATGGACCGCCGCGCGTCGTGTTGCCGGAGGCATCGGCGACCCTGACCTTGTCGGCGTTGTCAGCCTCGGCTTCCTGTTCCTTGCTGAAGTATGGATCGCCGAACGCGATCAGCTCGCCGCGGCCCGGCTTGCCGGGCGGCAGTTGACGCAAGGTGCGCAGCGCCGCGGCCGAAGGGACGGTCGTGACCGCGTGCGTCCGCGCCAGCCACGGCACATCCTTGTAGCTTGCAAACAGCGGACCGTCGTCGCTGCGGATCTCGGCCGGCGCCGTTGGCAACAGCGACAATGGCAGCAGGCCGAGCGCGCCGTTGGTCACCACGATCAGGTTCTTTGCCGGTCTCCATCCGCTCTCGACTGGCTGCAGCAGCAGCGAATAAAGCTCATGCGCGAGCTTGAGATCGAACGGCGGAATATCCGAGATCATCGCCGCCTGCGGCTCCAGCGCCTCGCGCAGCTTGCGGACCTTGCTCTCGATATCGCCGCTTGTTGCCTTGATCGCGGCGAACGCGACCGGGCCGTTCTTCGGCACCGCCCAGACGAAGCTGCTGGTCTGCCCGAAATAGAATGACAGCATCGCCTCGCCGTCGGCCAGCGTCGCCCTGATCTGCTCGACCGATGGCGGCTTTGGCGAGATCAGGTCTGCATAAACCGGGAAGCGCCGGCTGATTTCCTGCCGCGCCTTGGTGCGATCGGCGCGCAGGGCGTTGATCGAAGCATTGATCGCCTGAACGCCTTTCTCGTCCCGCTCGTGCGACGGCAGCGACAACACGTTGGTGAGCGTTCCGAGCTGCGCATTCACCTGCTTGCCGAGGTCCTGTTCTTTCCGCACCAGTTCGGCCAGCGCCGGATCCTTGGCGGCGGCACGCGCACTCGATGCCGCCAGCGCCTGCTGCACTGAGCGGCCGCGAATGGCATCGGCAAGGCTGAAGGTCTCAGCGCCGACATCGCCGGACGCATTCTTCTCCTGCGCCAGCATGTTCAGATACGCCTCGACGATGCCCTGCAGGCGCTGGCTGCGCGCCGCAACCGCGGTTGTATTATCGTCATCGGCGTTCTCGCGCGAGGACGCCATCAGGATCGGAATCGTCGCCCTGAATTCGCGGATCGCGTCCTGGTCGCGTTCGGCCCGCATCAGGCCGATCGCCAGCGTACCGCGGGCCGAGGCGGTATCGAAATGATTTTCGCCGACGCGGGAAATCTGCTTCTTCACGAGCTGTTCGGCCGCCGCGATGCCGGCCTCGAGCTGCCCGGAGGCATAGAGCGAGGAAATCCGCCCGCCGTTGAGCTCAAAGGTCTGCCGTCGCGCCGGCTCCCAATTGGCGATGGCCTTGTCGATCTGCGCATAGACCGCGATCGCATCCCGGCCCTTGCGCTGGAGGTTGAGGATGCCGCCGAGCTGCGACAATTGCTGCACGTTGTTGACGGAATCCTCGGCGACGCCAACGGTCCGGCTGATCTCCAGGGATACCCGCGCCAGTTGCTCTGCCTCGACGTAACGGCCCTGCCCGACCAGAATGTCGGCCAGCCCCCCGATGAAGCGTGGCGTGACGGGACTGTACTTGCCCTGATTTTTCAACTGCGACAGCAGCGCACGGCGGGCGTCGACCTCGGCCTCCGCGAGCCGTCCCTGCCGCGCCTTCACGCGAGCTTGGCTGAGTACGGTAAAGTCAACAGCGAGCACGAGGCTGGACTCGGAAGGCGGATGCTCTGAACCTAACAGGCCTTTGATCCCTGCTCGCCTGCGCAGTTCGCCAAGTTTGAACGAGGCCTCGGCCTCGCGGAATTGCCCCCGCGCTTCGAACAGCATGGCGCGGCCGAGCTCGATTTCGGCCTCCCAGTTCTGGCCGTAGTTATTGTAGGCCTCCCGCTTGCCCGGATGGCCGCTGGTCCGGAATTCCTGAATCTGCGGCTGGCTGCGGCGCAGATAGGCGTCCGCCTGGGCGATATCGCCCATCTGGATCAGGAATCCCGCAATCGCGCGGTTGGCGCCGTACACGAACCCCCTGGCCCCCTTCTGGTTGGATGTCTCGCGAAGCAGCCGCTGATACAGTTCAAAGGCCTTCTTGGGATCGCCGGCCGCGGAGTATTGTTGGGCAGCGAGCGAAATCAATCTTCCCATCAAGAGGGCGGAAACCGCCCCACGTCCGACTTCAATGGCCTTGTTCGCGTCGGCGATGGAATCGGCGAGCCGGCCGAGCTGGGCCCTGGCGTTGCCGCGGTCGAAATAGAACTGCGCCAGGTCTTCCCGCGATTCCTTGCCGGTCGGCTTTGCGTCTGCCTCGGCCTTCAGCTCCTCGATCGTCTTGAGATCGGCCTTCTCGCTGTCCAGGATCGCGGTGATATCGGTGATCGTTCGCGGTGGCGCAACGAATCCGGCGGGCAGCGCGCTGCCGGGCGCAACTTTCGGTGCGGCTTCGGTTGGAATGGCGACCGCGACATTGGCGCGGCCATTGGCCTTGTCGAGCGCGGCCATCACGCAGGCGCGGACCTGGGGCCTCGCCTTCTCGCGGCAGGCCTCGATATTTCCCGCCCCACCGGAGGCTCGCATGCAGGCCTGAACAATCGGCCTGCCGACGCTCATCCTGCAACTCTCCAGCGCGGACTCGACGCTAAGCGCGTGCGCCACCGAAGCCGTTACCGCAAGCACCGCCGTCACGATGGCGCATCTTGACGTAGCGGCTTGAATTGCAAGGAAGTCGGCGCGCTTAAAACGCAGCAGGAGAGAATTACTATGCGAGGACATTTAATGACCCCCAATAAACATTCACAATGTGCAATAAGGAAATACTAGCAAGTCGGCCCATGGCTGTCATGGAATTCCAAAGCCGGGCATCCAGGGACCTCTGGTCGCATCCGGAATCGTACGGGCTTTGGGCGGAGCGGGCTGTAAAGGCCTGTGATCTCCACCTAAGAACCGGCGTTGTCGGCCTTGAAAGCGTCAAGAAAACGCTTCAAGTTGCGTGGGTTGGCAGGGGCTTACCGATGCGCCGCCTGCCCTGATCAGCGCCCTTTAAGCAGCAACCCGAGCTCGGTTTAGCCAGATCCGGATATGTCATTGACGATGGCCCAAGGAATGAAGCGCCTCGGGATGCCGATTGCGGCGCTGTTTGGCGTGGCCGTGCTCGCCCTGATCGGAACCTCCTGGTTCCTCAACCGCGACGCGCTGCGGCAGGCGGTCGAAGCGCAGATCCGCGCGGTCACCGGGCTCGATCTGGTCGTCACCGGCGCGATCGACGTTTCGGTGTTTCCGGGGAGCTATGTTTCCTTTCACAATGTCGGGCTGAAGGGCGGCGGCACCGCCGACCCCGCGCTGCAGGTCGATGTGCTGACCGCGAACCTGCGCCTGCTGCCGCTGTTGCTGCGCCGTTTTGAAATCGCAGATGTCATGATGCTGCGGCCGCATATCCGCGTCGTCAGGGAAGCAGGTGGCGAGAGCAACTGGACGCCGTTCATCGAACGGATCGCGCGCACGATGAAGCCCGGCGCCGAGAACCAGGTCTCGTTCTCCGAAATCCGAATTCAGGACGGCGTGATCAAATATGAGGACGCCACCAACAACGTCAAAGAGCAGCTGAGCGACATAGATCTGTCGCTGGCCTGGCCGTCGATCTCGCGCTCGTTCGCGGCGACCGGACAATTCGACTGGCGCGGCGAGCGCGTCGACGGCTCGATCTCGGCCAGCGACTTCGTTGCGATGCTGTCTGGCGACCGCTCGGGCCTGAAGGCGCGGCTGGTCAGCGCGCCCTTGAAACTCGCCTTCGACGGCGCGGTCGCCAACCGCACCAGCCTGATGATGGAAGGCACCGTCACCGCCGACAGCCTGTCGCTGCGCAACGCGCTGCGCTGGATGGGGCAGCCGGTGCCCGGCAGCGGCGGCTTCGGCCGTTTCGCGCTGAAAGCCCGCGCCAATGTCGTCGGCGCCTCGGTCGCGCTGACGAACGTGAATGTCGAGCTCGACGGCAATGTTGCCGAAGGCGTGATGACGGTTGCCAATAACGGCCGCCAGACACTGCAGGCAACGCTGGCGGCCGGCGCGCTGGATTTCACGCCCTACATCTCGACCTTCCGCCTGCTGGCGAGCGGCGCGCGCGACTGGAATCGGCAATTGTTCGACCTGACGTCGCTTTCCGCCACCGACCTCGACATGCGCCTGTCGGCGGCGCGGGTGACGGTCGGCGGGACCAAGCTCGGCCGCACCGCCCTGGGCGCCAACCTGCGCGGCGGCGCGCTGGCGCTCTCGGTCGGCGAAGCGCAGATGTATGGCGGCATTGCCAAGGGCTCGTTCGGGATCGCGCGCTCGGATACGGTGGCCGACGTCAAGGCGCAGTTGCAGTTCACCGACGTCGATCTGCAGGCCTGCGCCAATGAATTGTTCGGCATCACCAAACTGTCCGGCCGCGGCAATCTCGGCCTCTCGCTGGTGGCGTCGGGCGCGAGCCCGTTCGGGCTCGCCTCCTCGCTCGACGGCACAGCGACGATGACCGGTCATGACGGCGCGATCGCAGGCTTCAATGTCGAGCAGCTCCTGAAGCGGCTGGAGCGGCGGCCGTTGTCCGGCGGCGGCAACTTCCGCAGCGGTTCGACGCCTTACGACAATCTCTCGGTTTCGGTGCGGTTCAACGACGGCATCGCCACTGTCGAGGATATCCGCGTCGACGGACCGACGACGCGCCTGACCTTGACCGGCACCGCCTCGGTGCCAAGCCGCGAATACGATCTCAAGGGCGTCGCCAGCCTGACCTCGGCCGCCGCCGGCGGCGACAAGGGCTTTGAGCTGCCCTTCGTGGTGCAGGGCCCGTGGGACGATCCGCTGGTATTTCCCGATCCCGAAAGCCTGATCCGCCGCTCGCCTGGCGCAGCCCCGCTGCTGGACGCCGTGAAAGACCGCAAGACGCGGGACGCAGTGCGCTCGGTGATCGAGCGGTTTACGGGTGGCGGACCGAGGCCGGCGGCGGCGGATGGGCCGGCTGGGGCGAAGGCGAATTAGCTTGGTCGCCCGGATGAGCAGCTTGTCCGCTGTAGCTCGAAGAGCGTAGGCGGAAGCGACATCCGGGGTCTTACCTCTCAAATCGCTGCGCTCATGCGGGCTTCTGTTGTCGGTGACGCCGCGTCCCCTATGCGACGTGAAGTTCCAAACCCGCGTGCTTCTGAAGATAACCGAGAACGTTAAAGAGGTTCTTGGCCTGGGGATTACCGCGCGGACCGAACATCCGGATAAGACTCTTGGGCTGGGTCCCGGTCGCTTCGCCAAGTTTTTCAAATCCGACGGTTGCCTTGATATAGTCACGCAGGATCGTCTTGCCGGTTTCGACATCCCCGCTCAGCATCGCATCGATGCCTTCGCGAAGAAGCGCTTCGGCAAACTTTTTGTCGTTCTTGACGCGCGTCTGCACCAGTTCCTTGAAGCTTCCTGTCTTCGCCATCTGTCTCTCCACTCTCCTCAACGCCGGCCGCGCTTGCTCAGCTTGTAGTCCCGCCAGTACGCCTTTGCCGCATCGATATCCCGTTGCTGCCGCTTCTTCGTACCTCCCGTGAGCAAGATGACGATCGTGTCGCCGTCTCGCCCGAAGTACACGCGATAGCCCGGGCCAAAATCGATCTTGTATTCCAGCACGCCCTCTCCAACGCCCTTGGCGTTGGAGAAATTGCCTTGCTCCATGCGGGCAATGGCACGCGTAATCTTGGCGCTTGCCATCTGCTCTAACTCCGCAAACCATTCGGCAAACGGCGCTACGCCGCTAACATCGACGTAGTAGCGGATGTCAACCATGGGAGTAGAGTAACACATATGTTACCCTACTTCAACCTGCGATATCGAATGGTCGGCGTATCGAACGTATTTTGAATGCGGCCTAAATCACTGAAAAATTTTCACGCGACGGACCCGTTGGCGGCAATCAGCCCGGCTCCTCTGCAATTCAACAAACCCCTGCCAATCACGGGACGTTCTCGCTCTTGCCTCCCCCAACTCCATACGGCTTGTTGAGAAAGTAACTCCGGTTACCCAGCGCCGCCTCGGCATACTGATCGATCGCAACAATGATCGCCTGGACGTGGGCGTGGCACCAGCCCTCCCGCGTCGCCCTGATCCGCACCTCCGCCAGGGCTTTTATCCACGGCGGGTTGTCCGCGCTGTGGTCGTACCATCTGATCGGTCCGGACATAACTGGCCCCTGTCGATGAAGTCTTTCAGCTCCGCTCGCATGCGCGCGAGCAAGAGCTGCGCCCGCGCATTGTCCAGTCCGGAGTGATCGAGCTGACGCATGAGCTTGTCCAGTTCGGCAATCCGTTGGCGCAGTGCTTGAACCGGGTCATCGCTCACGGCGGTCTCGAGCCTTTTCCGTTCCGATAAAATCGGAACGGGGCTCTGGATTCTTGATTTGACGCGTTTCCTTGACGCGAACCGGTCCCCACCCCGGATCAAGTCCGGGGCTGGCTTTCGCTGAAAAACGCTCTGGCGCCCCGTTCGAAGGCTTCCTGCTGACCGCGCGAACGTCCAGCTTCAACCGCTCATCGACGTTGAGCAGCCGTTCTTCGCCGCCGAGCCGGTTCCGCTCGCCGATGAGACTGACCATGGTGATCCGCATGGACATCAGGTGAACAGCGGCTGCCGAGCAGTCCTCATCCCGGTTGACCTGTTTGCGGATATTATCCTCCGCACTCAGCATCTCCGCCCGCAAGAGCCTGATTTTTCTACGAATTTCATTCAATTTGTTGTCCATGGGCCACCTCGGCTGCGGTTGAACCTTATAAGAACAAATAAAGAACAAATTTCAAGTTAAGAGTCGGCTCCCGAGCAAAGATTCTTTGGAGCTGCCCGATGTCCCGCTTACCCGACCAAGTGGACGCCCCGATGACACCCCGCCAACTGGCAACGCTCCGCACGCTCAGCGCCGAGGCCTACCAGCCCAAACTGTTCGAGAAGGATTTGACGGCCAGGGAAGCCGAGCGGCGGATTGCGGTGTTGAAGGCCGAGATCGAGCTGGCGAATTCGTTTTGAACGGTCGGCTGTTGCTTCAACAAGATAAGCCAGCCCTTGAAACGATATTTTGGACATCCATATACCATCCATCCAGATGGTATATGGATGGTGCAATATGGAAACTAATGTCCGGGAACTTCGACCCAAGCCGCCCGAAACAGAAAAAATCACGGTCAATCTTGGTTATGTCGACCTTGGTCACGTCGATCTAATGGTTCAGGAAGGGTTCTACTCGAACCGTACCGACTTCATCCGAACAGCGATCCGGAACCAGCTCGAACGTCACGCCGACGTCGTAAAGCAGTCAACGGCCCGAAAAAGTCTGGACCTCGGTCTGCGTAACTACAGCCGCGAGGATCTCGAAGCGGTGCAGCGCGCGGGTGAGATGCTGCACATCAATGTTCTGGGCCTTGCAAGCATCGCCCAAGACGTCACGCCTGAGCTTGCTCGCGCCACCATTGCCTCAGTTTCCGTGCTGGGCGCATTGCACGCCAGTCCCGCGGTCAAGGCCGCCCTCGCCGACAGGACGCGGTGAAGGCTATGCTGAACCAGCACATAATTCGGGAGGCGACACGCCTCACGCGCGCGGGCCAACTCGTTGAGGCCACCGCGCTTCTTCAGCGCATGCTTCGCGGCGAGAGTGCGCCAGACACCCCATCGCGTACCGACGGTCGCATCGGTCTTACAGGACGCGAATCGCTCATCATTGATGCGAAGGCCAATGATATTGAGGAGACGGATAGTCATCCGCAATTAAAGCCAGCCACCTCCGCACAACCGCGCATGTCCAGGGCGTTGCTGGACCGCAAAGAGGGGCGCTCTGGGATTGGACTGCGAGGTGTGATGAAGCGCGCCCCGCTGTCCACACCGGACATCGTGCCGGAAGGCGCGCGGTTCATGGAAAGGACGTACAGCAGTCCCGCAGGAAGCCGCGCCTACAGGCTCTTCATCCCGAGCCGTTATCGGGAGCAGCCACTTCCCTTGGTCGTCATGCTTCACGGCTGTACCCAATCGCCGGATGATTTCGCCGCCGGCACGAGGATGAACTTTATCGCTGAGGAACAAAATTGCTTCGTGGTCTATCCTGCTCAGCCCAGCCAGGCAAACCAGGCGAAATGCTGGAACTGGTTTCGCACAGCCGATCAGCAGCGAGGCAGAGGTGAACCCTCGCTTATCGCAGGCATCACTCGCCAAATCATGGATGACTATTTGGTTGATCGAAAGCGCGTCTACGTGGGTGGGCTGTCCGCCGGAGCGGCCGCCGCGGCCATCATGGGAGCAACATACAACGATCTGTACGCGGCAATCGGTATACATTCTGGCCTCGCGTGCGGAGTTGCCACCGACCTTCCCTCTGCGCTTGTCGCGATGCGACAAGGCGGGTCCGATCACAGGGTAATTTCAGGTGACCGGCCACCGACTATTGTTTTTCACGGCGATCGCGACACTACCGTTCATCCAAACAACGGCGATCAAATTCTTGAGCAGTCTTTGGGAACGATGAGCACACAAAAGAAGGTGCATCGCGGGCAAGTACCCGGAGGGCATGCCTATACCCGAACGATCCTGAGCGACGCGAGTGGACGCGGAATGTTGGAGCACTGGAATATCCACGGAGCCGGACACGCATGGTCCGGAGGGAGCCCTGCGGGCTCCTACACTGATCCGCGAGGACCGGACGCAACAAGGGAAATGCTTCGTTTTTTCCTCGAGCATTCGCTCCCAGAGGAGTAAGGCCGCCTCAGTCGGCGGCCAATCTCGCGATGTCGCCTGTTGCGCACATCGCCGGCCGCCAAATGTCCGCGTTGCGCCGGAAGCAGCAAGCGTGGCCCGGATGAGCGTAGCAACATGCAGGGGACTTGTTCTGCTGATCCCGCATATCGCTGCGGGCTACGTGCTGGCGAATTCGTTTTGAGCGGTAGGCTGCTACTTGAAACACACAAGCGCGTAGAGTGGATATGCATCAGCGTAGCCACGCTCCAGGCGAAGGTACCCGATCTTCAGTCCTCAGAATCACGGGGCTTATCAGGGCAGTCTTGCACTTTTCCAAATCTCAAAATTGGGTAATGCCTCAGTTTGAAATTTCGATTTCGGTAACCCGCTTCTTGTAAGGTCCACGAAGAGCAGGCGCTTGGTTTGCATTCATCAGCGCGGCGCAACCAACCTCATGTAATACTTTATCGGCAATTCCTGCAGCTATTGCAGGGATTACGGCCAATGTCTTTTGAATCCGCATGAAGTTGTGAAAGTAGAAGCAGAGCGTTACGGCATGGCAATGATCGTCACACCGTGCAACCAACTCCATTCCCCGAGTACGATGTGTTGGCTCCGGAATTTGAGATAGCCGCCGAACCGCTCCGCTCGCCTGCGCGCAGGCTTGTCGCAGGCCGAACTTGCCCGGAAGGGCACCGGCCAATCCACCATCGCGCGACTTGAAAACGGCCAGACGCTTCCGAGCACCAAGACGCTCCTGCGCTACGCCGAGGCAACCGGCAGCAAATTCCGCGTGCGGCTATCGGCGGCTTGACACATCAGCGAGCATGGACCAGATGACCGCGGCAACATCTGGCGCCTTCGCTATCCAGTTCCCCGCATATCGCGGAGCCTGTCATCGGGCGCGCGTTCGCGCGACCCGTTGGTCATGCGGGCTACGCTTGCTGCGTTTTCGACCACAGGCCCGTTGCGCCAAAACACTAATTTCCTTAAACCAATCAATCTGATTTGCCCCGTCCAGCCCTCGCTCCAAAAATATTCCCCTTCCTGTTTCCCCCAAATCACCCCCATAACTCCCGCACCTCATCCCCTTGAACGAGGGGCGTATCGCGATCGTCACGAAACGTTGGGATGGGATGCGGTGGACGCGGCAGCGTTGGGCGCGCAGGCATGTTCGCAGGGCGGTTTTCCGTGAGCGATCGACAGCGTGTAGACGAACGGCGCTTAAACGCCTCCGCCAAAACTTCGGTTGGTCGCACGGCCGGTCGAATGGTTTGGTGAAGGAAGCTGCGTACGGCAAAACCGTGTGGTCCTGGCACCCGTGGCTGGTGCCAAATCGGCGGAGGTTGTTCGAGCCCAACCGGGCTTCGATCAGCCGCTAATTCGCCGATGACGGAGGCAAGAGGAATTCGTCTCCGGGGAGAGCACGGCATAAGCCGTCAAACCATTGCGCAGGGAAGGCCGGATGCTCTCCGCTGGACCTGTATGCTCGTGTGCGCACTTCTTTGTGCACATTGCACACGAGACCGCCGGTGCAGCGCGCACCCGGTCTTCCCTGCGCCCTCATTGGGCGAGAGCTTCGGTCAAGCCTCGGGCGCATCGCGCCGCGAGATCGTGAACCCATATTCGGTCGTCATCGTCCGCGAAGGCGGACGATCCAGTATTCCAGAGACAGCAGAATTTGATCGATAGGCCGCGGCGTACTGGATGCCCCGCTTTCGCGGAGCATGACAGTCGTTGTGTGGCGCGATGGTATGGATTGCTTTCACCTTCCCTAAAGCTTCGGCGAACAAATTGCCTCGCCCGCAATGACGCCACAAACATCCGCTCCCCCTACGCAAGTCTGGCATTTGGCATCTGGATCAGGCCGCGCGCATGCGCTAAGTCTTTTATCCAACCGGTTAACAAGCCGGCGTTTTCAGGGAGAACAACGTGATATCCAAGAAACTAGGTGGGCTTTCACTCGCGGTCGCTGCGGTCGGGCTGTTTTACGCCACCGCACCCGCACTGGCCCAGCAAAAGACCATCACCGTCTGGTTCGGCAAGGGCTTTTACAAGTCCGAGGACGACGCACTTTTGGAGGCGATCAAGAAATTCGAGGCCAAGACCGGCATCAAGGTCGAACTGTCGCAATACGCCATTCAGGACATGATCCCGAAGACCGTGGCGGCGCTGGATTCCGGTACCGTGCCCGACGTCGCCTATTCCGACAGCTATGACGTGCAGGCGCAGGGCAAATGGGCCTATGAGGGCAAGCTTGAGGATCTCGGCGACATTCTGCTGCCGATGAAATCCGCGTTCGCGCCGAACACGCTGGAAACCGCGCTGCTCTATAACGACGTCGCCAAGAAGAAGGCCTATTACGGCTTTCCGCTGAAGCAGCAGAGCATGCACGTCCAGATCTGGCAGGACATGCTGGAGCAGGCCGGCTTCAAGCAGAGCGACATCCCGACCAAATGGGAAGACTACTGGTCGTTCTGGTGCAACAAGGTGCAGCCGGCGATCCGCAAGGCCACCGGCCAGCGCGTCTACGCCGTCGGCCAGCCGATGGGCGTCGAATCCACCGACTCGTTCCAGTCGTTCTACACCTTCATGGACGCCTACAATGTCAAGCTGGTCGATGACGACGGCAAGCTTACGGTCGACGATCCCAAGGTGCGCGAGAACCTGATCAAGGCGATGAAGGATTACACCGACACCTACATCAAGGGCTGCACTCCGCCCTCCTCCACCACCTGGAAGGATCCGGACAACAACGTAGCTTTCCACAACAAGACGATCGTGATGACGCACAACTTCACGATCTCGATCGCGGCGAAATGGCTCGACGACGCCAACAACCCGGCGCTGACGCCGGAACAGCGCGCGCTCGGCAAGAAGAACTATGACGAGACCATCATCACCGCCTCGTTCCCCAACAAGCCGGACGGCACGCCGATCAAGTACCGATCGGACGTCAAGACCGGGTTGATGTTCACGGTCGCCAAGAACAAGGCTGAGGGCAAGGAATTCATCAAATTCCTGCTGCAGGAGGAGAACGTGCGGCCCTATATCGAGGGCGCGCTGGGCCGCTGGTTCCCGGTGACATCAGCCAGCCAGCAGAGCCCGTTCTGGCAGGCTGACCGGCATCGCAAGGCCGTGTACAATCAGTTCACCGGCGGCACCACGCCGTTCGACTTCACCAAGAACTGGAAGTTCACGATCCTGAACAACGAGAACGTCTGGGCCAAGGCGATGAACCGTGTGGTGAGCGAGAAGGTTCCGGTCGACAAGGCCGTCGACGAACTGATCGCCCGCATCAAGCAGGTCGCGGGTTGACGTAAACGATGCCAGCCGCCGCGAGTCGTCCCTGCGAAAGCAGGGACCCATACTCCGCGGCGGTCGTTTTTGGACGATGCTGGTTAACGGCTTTGCGCAACAACGACCGCCTGTGGTTATGGGTCCCTGCGTTCGCAGGGACGACCGCGTAGCCGCATCTCGTTCTAAGACTGCAAGAGTAAACGTATGGCAATCACGCTTTCGGGCGATCCGGCAATAGCAAGCCCGCCGCTCTCAGCCCGGCTGACTACACCGCAAGTCTGGGGCATCGTGCTGCTCGCGCCCTACATCCTCGTGTTCCTGGCCTTCGTGGTCTATCCCGTCGGCTACGGGCTGTGGCTGGCGCGGCATCCGGCGAGCTATGTCGCGCTCTATCACGATCCGATCTTCGCGCGCGCCGCCGTCAACACGCTGATCTTCCTGCTCGTCGGCATCAATCTCAAGATGGCGATCGCGCTGTTTTTGTCCGGCTTCTTCGCGCAGCAGCGTACCTGGATCAAATGGCTGTCGGTGCTGTTCATCCTGCCCTGGGCGGTGCCGTCGATCCCGACCATCCTCTCCGTGCGCTTCATGTTCAATCCGGAATGGGGCGTGGTCAACCAGTTGATCTTCAAGTTCACCGCCGAGGACGGCCCGAACTGGCTGAACGATCCGACGGTGGCGCTCGCGATGGCTATCGGCGTGCACATCTGGAAATCGCTGCCGTTCTGGACGCTGATCCTGATGACCGGGCGCCTTGCGATCTCGCACGACCTCTATGAAGCGGCCGAAGTCGACGGCGCCACCTGGTGGCAGAAATTCCGCTTCATCACCTGGCCGTCGATGCAGACGCTCTACGTCACCTGCACCCTGCTCTCGATGATCTGGACGCTCGGCGATTTCAACAGCGTCTATCTGCTCACCGGCGGCGGCCCCGCCGACCTCACCCACGTACTGGCAACGCTCGGCATCCGCTATCTCCGGCTCGACCAGCTCTCGCTCGCGATGGCCTCCATCGTCTGCGCGCTGCCGTTCGTGCTGCCGCTGGTCTATTTCATGATGAAACGGTTGTCGCGATGAAGCTGCCAACACTCCGCGAAATCGGCACCGAAGCAAAGCTGCTGCTGATCGGCATCCCCGTGCTCATCTGGACGCTGGTGCCGATCTACCACATGTTCCTGTTCGCGATCTCGCCGAAGGAGGACGCGTTCTCGGGAAAACTCTGGCCCACGCATCCGACGCTGAACAATTTCAAGATCGTGTTCTACCAGGAGCATTACTTCCTGCGCGATTTCTGGATCCAGTTCTTCAATTCGGTGGTGATCGCGCTTTCGGCGGGCGCACTGACATTGATGATCGCGACCGCCGCGGCGTTCTCGATCTCGCGGCTGCGCGTGCCCGGCGGCCGCTGGGTGATGAATCTGGCGCTGTTCACCTACTTCATCCCGGCGGCCTTCCTCGCCGTGCCGATGTACCGGACCATGGGCAACTATGGCCTCTTGAACAATCACTGGTCGCTGATTCTCGCGATGGTAACGATCGCCTCGCCTTACGCGATCTGGGTCTTGAAGCAGGCCTCCGACAAGCTGCCGGTCGAGCTCGACGAGGCCGCCACCATGGACGGCGCCACTACGCTGCAGTTGTTCCGCCTGGTCTATGTGCCGCTGATGATGCCCTCGCTGGTCGCGATCGGCACCTACGCAATCCTGCTCGCCTGGAACGAATATCTCTATGCCTTCCTGCTGCTCTCGAAGGACACCGAGATCACGCTCCCCGTGGCGCTCGGCAACTTCCTGGCCGCGGACGATTCGCCGTGGGAACTCTTGATGACCACCGGCTTCATCTACGCGCTGCCGCCGGCCGCGATCTATTACGCGTTCAAGCGCTATATGGTGGGCGGGCTGACAGCCGGCGCGGTGAAGTCGTGATTGTGCCGTCATTCCGGGATGGTGCGCTAGCACCAGACCCCGGAATCTCGAGATTCTCAGGGGCGCAAGGGCGCCCCATAGTTCGATGTTTCACATCGCCCCGGAATGACGGGGCTACTATAACGGCGCCGCGCTCTTAGCCTCCGAGTTCGACAGCTTCGAGGCGAGCGAAGCGATCACGATCACCACCGCGATCAGCGCGATCACCATGGTGCAGATCGCGTTGATCTCGGGCTTCACGCCCAGCCGCACTTCGGAATAGATCCGGATCGGCAGCGTCGCCGAGCCGGGACCGGTCGTGAAACTTGCGATCACGACATCGTCGAGCGAGAGCGTGAAGGCCAGCATCCAGCCGGCGGCGATCGCCGGGATGATCAGCGGCAAGGTCACCGAGAGAAACGCCTGCACCGGATCGCAGCCGAGATCCATCGCCGCCTCTTCCAGGCTGCGGTCGAGCGAGGCGAGGCGCGACTGCACTACCACCGTAACGAAGCACATGGTCAGCGTGGTGTGGGCGATCGTCACCGTCCAGAAGCCGCGTTCGGCGTTGAGCGCGACGAACAATAGCAGCAGAGAAAGCCCCGAGATCACCTCCGGCATCACCAGCGGCGCGTAGAGCATGCCGGAAAACAGCGACCGGCCCTTGAAGCGCTCGCCGCGGACCAGCCCGACGGCCGCCAGCGTGCCCAGCAGCGTGGCGATCGTGGCCGACACCGCGGCGACACGAAGGCTCATCCAGGCCGCGTCCAGCATGGCGCGATCGTTGAAGAACTCTTGATACCAACGCAGCGACCAGCCGCCCCACACCGTCACCAGCCGCGAGGCGTTGAAGGAATAGATGACGAGGATCACGATCGGCAGGTACAGAAACGCCATCCCGAGCGCGAGCGCGGTGACGTTGAATGGCGACAGCCTGTTGACCCTGCCGGCCATCAGCGTCCGCCCTCCAGCGTGCGGCGCTGCAGCCGGTCGTAGAGCAGTAGCGGCGGCACCAGCAGCGCCAGCAATGCGATGGCGGCAGCGGAAGCGACCGGCCAGTCCTTGTTGGTGAAGAATTCCAGCCACAGCGTCTGGCCGATCATCATCGAGCTGGAGCCGGCCAACAGATCGGGGATCACGAACTCGCCGACGATCGGGATGAAGCACAAAAGCGCGCCGGCGCCGACGCCCGGCAGGGACAGCGGGAACGTCACCAGCCAGAACGCCTGCTGCGGCGACGCGCCGAGATCGCTTGCGGCTTCCAGGAGCGCGGGATCCATCTTGGAGAGCGTCGCGTAGAGCGGCAGGATCATGAACGGCAGATAGGAATAGACGATGCCGATATACATCGCGGTGTCGGTCGAGAGCCACACCACCGGCGACGAGACCAGATGCAGCGCGAGCAACACCGTGTTGAGCAGGCCGTCATGCTGCAAAATGTTGATCCAGGCATAGATGCGGATCAGGAACGAGGTCCAGAAGGGCACGATCACCAGCATCATCGCAATCGCCTGCCAGCGTTGAGGCAGCCGCGCCATGCCATAGGCAATGGGGTAGCCGATCAACAGCAGGATCAATGTCGAGGTCACCGCGACGATGAGGCTGCGCAAGTAGGAGCTGAGGTAGAGATTGTCCGAGACCAGCAGCTTGAAATTATCCAGCGAGAGCTGCGCGAAGGCCGCCTTGATCGCCGCCCATCCTTCGGTGAAATCGAACACGGGCACATAGGGCGGCTGCGCGATCGCGGTCTGCGACAGGCTGATCTTCAGCACGAATCCGAACGGCACCAGAAAGAACAGCACCATCCACAAATATGGTGCGATGGCGGCATAGCGTGCCGGCTGGGCGAAGATGCGGCGCGTGCTCATTGTTCCAGCACCACGCAATCATCTGATGTAAACCACGCCACCACGCGCTGGCTCACATCATAAGTATCGGTGTCCAGCCGCGCGGTATTGGCCACCGACGAGCGCAGGATCGCGCCGGAATCGAGCTTGACCTTGTAGACGGTCGAGCCGCCGAGATAACTGACGTCGGTGACGACCCCTTCGAGCCGGTTGATCGGCTGCGAATTGGACGCATCCGATGCCACGCCGGGGCGCGACAGCTTTACCTTCTCGGGGCGGATCGCGACCGAGACCGGGGACTTGGCGACGGGCTGACGCGGCACCGCGACCACGATGGCTCCGCCGTCCCGGGTCGCAATGGTCAGGCGATGATGTTCGTGCGACGTGACTTCGCCGTCGAACAGGTTGACGTCACCGACGAACTGGGCGACCCAGCGCGAGGCCGGCGCCTCGTAGAGATCGCGCGGGGGCGCGACCTGTTCGAGCCGGCCGGCGTTCATAACGCCGATTCTGTTGGCCATCGTCATCGCCTCTTCCTGGTCGTGGGTGACGACGATGAAGGTCATGCCGAGGCGGCGCTGCAGCTCCATCAATTCCTGTTGCGTGCTCTCACGCAGCTTCTTGTCGAGCGCGGCCAGCGGCTCGTCGAGCAACAGAACCTTGGGCCGCCGCGCCAGCGAGCGCGCCAGCGCCACGCGCTGCCGCTGGCCGCCGGAAAGCTGGTCCGGCCTGCGCTTCTCCATGCCCTCCAGCTTGACCAGCGCCACCATCTCGGCGACGCGGGTGTCGATGGCGGCGCGCGCCATCCCCGCGCGCTTCAGCCCGAACGCGATATTGTCCCGCACCGAAAGATGCGGGAACAGCGCGTAGTTCTGAAACATCATGTTGACGGGCCGTTCGTGCGGCAGCACCGGCGCGATGTCGCGGCCGCCAAGCAGGATGCGGCCCTCGTCGGGCGTCTCGAAGCCGGCAAGCATTCTCAGCAGCGTGGTCTTGCCGCAGCCGCTCGGGCCGAGCAGCGCAAAGAACTCGCCTGCCCTGATGTCGAGCGAAAGGTGGTCCACCGCGGGGAAACTGCCGAATTTCTTGGAAACCCCTTCGACCCGGAGCAGCGGCATGTCCGCGGCCGCCGCGTCGGGAGGGCCCGCTGATACATCGATATTCGGCCTGCCGATATCAGGCGATTCTAAGGTCATGTCACCTGCCAACCTGTCGCGAGCGCACGCTAGCGGCGGATCGGCATCCGCTCAACCGCCTGAAGACAGGCAGCCACAATATTGTGGATGCCCCGCATCTCGTCTCTGCTAGGCTTGCGCGATCCCACAGCACCCAAGGACAAGAAAATGAACCGGGACAGATATGACCTGCCGCTGACAACCACCTCGGGCCGCGCCGCGGCGCATTACCGCGACGGCGTCGACTGCATGCTGTCGGCCTGGCATGGTGCCGAGGACGCCTTCGACAGGGCGATTGCGGAAGATCCGAGCTTTGCGCTGGCGCATATCGGGCGCGCGCGGCTGCATCAGCTCAACATGGAAGGCGGCAAGGCGCGCGCCATGGCAGCACAGGCCCGCGAGCTTGCCGCCGGCGCAACGCCGCGCGAAAAAAGCCATGTGGAGATCATGGCCGCCGTGATCGAGAGCAAGCCGAAGGTCGCGGTGACCGCCGCCGAGGCGCATCTCGACGAATATCCGCGCGACGCGCAGGTGCTGTCGATCCTGCTCGGCGCGTTCGGTCTCTACGCGTTCTCGGGCCGTCCCGATCACGATGCGGCCAAGCTCGCGATCTGCGAACGGCACGCACGCCATTATGGCGACGACTGGTGGTTTGTCAGCTACCTCGGCTGGTCGCACACCGAGGCGGGAAATCTCTCCACGGGCCGGGCGCTATCCGAACGTGCAATGGAGTTGCGATCGGCCAACGCCAATGCCGCGCACGGCCTCTCGCATGCGATGTTCGAACAGGGCGATATGGACGCCGGCCGCAGCTTCCTGTCGCAGTGGATGCCCGCGCATGACCGCCAGAGTTTTCTGCATGGGCACCTCGCCTGGCATGTCGCGCTGACCGCGCTCGACGCCGGCGATCTCGACGGCGCGCTTGCGATCTACGAGCAGCATATCAAGCCGGCAGGCCGCCCCTACCCGCCGCTAAACATCTTCACCGACGGCGCCTCGCTGTTGTGGCGGCTTTCGCTGGCCGGCCAGACCGGCCTGGAGCCGCATTGGCGGGATGTCGCCGCCTACGGCGAAAAGTACTTTCCGCAAGCGGGAGCGCATTTTGCCGACGTTCATTTCGCACTGGCGACCGCAATGACCGGCAGCGATGCGCTGAATATTCGACTGGCGCAACTCGAAGCACGCGACGCCGACGGCAAGCTGATGCCGGGCCGCGCCGCCATCGACCTCTGCCGCGGCATTTGGGCATTTGCCGAAGGCGACAATGCGGGCGCGATCCGCTTGCTCGAACCTGCCCTTGCTGACCTTGCGCGCATTGGCGGCAGCCACGCCCAGCGCGAATTGTGGGAGGATACGCTGATCGTTGCATACCTGCGCGCCGGTCAGGGCGACAAGGCGGCCCGATGCATCTCGGCCCGGCTCGACCGCAGGCCTTCCGCTCGCGACGAGGCCTGGTCGCGGCAGGCAGAGCGAAACCAGAGAAACTGATAGCGATGGTTCACGACTTGCGCCGGTCGCAGAGATAGAGAGAGTAGAAAGAGAGAGAGAGAGAGAGAGAGAGAGAGATCAGATACGCCGCTCGACGGCAAATACCTCGATGGCGGCCGCCCGGCCCCGCAAGCGAACCTCTCCAAGCGCTTCGACGGCGAAGGCCGGCCTCAGCTTCATGTGGCGCAACAGGTCAGCAGACACCAGAAAATTCCGACCGACCTCCTTGCAGTGCTCCTGCAGCCGCGCCGTCACATTCACGGTATCGCCGAAATAGGCAAGCTGGCGGCGCGAGCTGCCGCACTCGCTGATCACCACGTGACCGGCATGCAGACCGGCGCGGAAGCTCGGCACCATGCCGAACTCCTGCAGGTAAGATTCCGCCTTTTCCGCGATGCTGTCGGCAATCGCGAAGAAACAGTCGATGCAGCGTCCTCCCGACATCCTGTCATCGAGCGGCCATGTCACGATGACCTGATCGCCGACATAGGCGTGGACATCGCCGCCATGCGTGACGATCGCGCCGTCGATGTCGAAGAAGAACCGGGTAAGCAGGCCTTGCACGCGCAATTCTCCCATCGACTCGGCAAGCGAGGTCGAGCCTGCCAGGTCGAGGAACATCAAGACGCGCTCTTCCCGCACCGGACTTCGGTATCGCCCGAGCGCTATATTGAAAAGCACGCGGCTGCCGACCAGCCGAGTCAGTTCGAAGGTTGACAGGATGAGCAGGGACGCGAAGAAGCTAAACGCAACGACAATAGGAAACTTCTCAATCAGCCACTTCGTCTCGATCCATTCCCAGTATAGCGTCACCTGCAAGACCAGCGCCACGCTCGCGACCACGATGGCCATGGTCGCGGAGCGCACCGCCAGATCCATCAGCAGCGGCCATCTGCTGATCCACTCACTTCGTCGTGACGTGAAGTAGAGATGAACGCCCCAGGCGGCCAGCGTTATGCCCATCCCGTGCAAGCTGCTCCGGAAATAGTACGGCAGCGTTGCTTCGATCGGATCATCAATGAAGTAGCGATAGACTAATCCCCCAAACAGGCCGCCAATCGCAAAGAAAACAGTTGGCCTGATCGCGCGCTGCATGTCCGCTTCATTCCTCATCTTGATGCCGCCATGAAGGCGGCCAGCGCCTCGCGGTCCGCCGGCCCCATGGTTAAGCCGAGCTTCGAACGCCGCCACAATATGTCGTCCGGAAAACGCGCCCATTCCTTTTGCATGAGGTAGCGCAGCTCGGCGCCCGTCAGTTCCGCTCCAAAGGCCGGGCCGAGATCACTGCGCTCCCTGGCGTCGCCAAGGATCTCCTTGACGTTCGACC
The DNA here is from genome assembly GCF_001440405.1 of Bradyrhizobium valentinum. Classification (GTDB taxonomy): domain Bacteria; phylum Pseudomonadota; class Alphaproteobacteria; order Rhizobiales; family Xanthobacteraceae; genus Bradyrhizobium; species Bradyrhizobium valentinum. The sequence continues at coordinate 53,721 of NZ_LLXX01000120.1, read as the reverse complement.
CATAGGCGGCGACCAGGCGCTTTGCTTCTTCCTCGCCGAGAAACCGCCAGCGTTCGCGCACTTCGTCGACCTCGTCGTCGAAACGGCTCCATGCAAAATCGCCGCCGGGCAGCGGTGCCATCGCGGTCCAGCGTGCCGACATCGGATAGAACGGCGTCAGCTTAGAGACCGCCCGCTCCGCGCGCAGCCGCGAGGTCGTGACGTCGCCGCCGAAAACCGTGATCAGCGGGGCCTTGCCGCGCCCGTGATCGAGCGTCATCGCGCCGTCGCGCTGATATCGCCTGCCCGCGGGGCTCGGCACCATGTTGGCGCCGGAAAGCGTACGCACCACGTCGACCGTCTCGATCCGCTCGCGGAAATAGCGGTTCGCCGCATCGCAGAGATAGGCGACGTCGCTAGCCGCCATCGCAATGATGGCGGGATCGCCCTTGAAGGCATGGCTGGCGGTGCCGATCAGGGTAAAATCGCGCTCATAGGGGCTTGCGAAAATCAATCGTCCGTCGCTGTTCTGGAACACATAGATGTTGTCGCTGTCGAACAGGCGGCGGACAACGATCTGGCTCATCTGCACGGCGGCCACCTTCGGCGGCGATGTACGCAACACCGTCTCGGCGACGGACGGCGTCCAGGCGCCGGTGGCGTTGGCGACCGCCCTTGCCGTGATCACCTGGCGATAGCCGCGATCGATCGTCACCAGCCGCCACTCCCCGCCACGTTCGGCCCGGGTGCAGCGCGCGCCGGTGCGGATCACGGCGCCGTGCGCCGCGGCATCGACGGCGGTGAGGATCACCAGCCGGGAATCGTCCACGACGCAGTCGGAGTACTCGAAGGCGGTACCGAACGGCCGCTTCAGCGCGTTGCCGACCGGATGATGCGTGACGTCGACGGTGGCCGAGGGCGGCAGACCGCTGCGCGAGGCCAGCCGGTCGTACAGCAGGAGCCATGAGCGCAACTGCCAGATAGGACGTTCGTCCGAATGGGCGGGGATGGCAAAGCGCATCGGACGCACGAGATGCGGCGCGATCCTGAGCCAGATGTCGCGCTCGGCGAGCGCTGAACGGACGCGAAGGAAATGCCGGCGCTCCAGATCAGCGAGATCGCCATGGATCAACCGCGGCGAGGCCGAAGAGGCGCCTGCCCCGAGATCGCCCTGCTCCAGCAGGATGACGCGCAGGCCGCGTCCGGCGGCGTCGCGCGCGATGCTGACGCCGTTCAACCCGCCGCCAATGATCGCGAGATCGTAGTCCGCCATACGCAAGGGCTACTGTAGAGAAGCTGACTTCACTACACTAGGTCATGATGGCCAAAAGTGGATGTCGCTTCTGGAATCAGGCGCTGGCGAGCTTGCGCGCGGACTCGACGTCGTTTGCGGCGCTGCGGCCGACCAGCGAGGCGTAGTGTCCGATCGGCTGGGGCTTGCCGAGGAAATAGCCCTGCACTGCGTCGCAGCCCTCGTCCGAGAGGAATCCGAGCTGCTCCTGGGTCTCCACTCCTTCGGCAACAATCGACATTTCGAGGCCGTGGCCGAGATCGATGACGGCGCGAACGATCGCCGCCGACTGCGGATTGCGTCCGAGATTCATGACGAAGGCGCGGTCGATCTTGATCTTGTCGAACGGGAACGCCTGCAGATAGCTCAGCGAGGAATAACCGGAACCGAAATCGTCCATCGAGATCCGCACGCCGAGTGACTTCAGCCGCCGGAGCAGGGCGAGACCGCGGTCAAAATCCTCGATCAGCACGCCTTCGGTGATTTCGAGTTCGAGCCGGTCGGGCGCGAGGCCTGTCTCGAGCAGGATCGAGTGCACCAGGCTGACCAAATCGCCATGCATGAATTGCGCCGGTGACAGGTTGACGGCGATCTGCATCGGCACCGGCCAGGAGGCGGCCTCCCGGCAGGCTTCGCGCAGGATCCAGACGCCCATTTCGACGATCAGGCCGCTTTCTTCCGCCAGCGGAATGAATTCGCCGGGCGACACGAAGCCGCGCACCGGATGTATCCAGCGCGCCAGCGCCTCGAAGCCGATGACCCTGCTGGCGCCGACGGTAGGCCCCGCCGCGGCCTGTGGCTGGTAGTGCAACGACAATTCGCCGTTCCTGATCGCCATCGAAAGGTCCTGATGCAACACGCGGCGGTCGCGGATCTGCTGATCCATCTCGGGTTCGAAGATGCTGATCGAGCCGCGCGATTTCTGCTTGGCGCGGAACAATGCCGCGCCGGAATTGGCAAGCAGCGAAGCGGCATCCGAACCGTTATGCGGAAATACCGAGATGCCGGTCGTCACCCCGGTCCGCACCGACTTGCCGTCGATCACGAACTCGTCCGACAGCGTTTGCGCGAGTTTTTCGGCGAGCGCCTTGCCCGCATCCGGCTGCTTGCCGTCGATGATCAGGCCGAACTCGTCACCGGAGAGCCGGGCCACCGCGCCGCCACGGGCGCAGGACTGGATGCGGCCGCCAACCTCGATCAGGAGCTTGTCGCCCATCGCGTGGCCGAACACGTCGTTGATTTCCTTCAACCCGTCGAGGTCGACGCAGAGCACCGCGAATTCCTCGTCCGTGCCGGCGCAGGCTTCGATCATCTGGGCCAGCGCCTGCAGGAAGGCGGCGCGGTTCGGCAGATCGGTCAGGCCGTCATGATAGGCCATGTGCGCCATCCGCGATTCGGTCTGGCGGCGATCGGTGACGTCCTCGTGGGTCTTGATCAGATATTGCGGCTCGCCGGCCTCGTCGAGCACCGTCATGCGGCGGGTCAGGAACAGCCGCAGCCCGTCCTTGGTGGAAATCGGGTGCTCTTCGGTGAGCAGGCCGCGTTTCTTGATCGCGGCCTCGTCGCGCGCGATGATCAATTTGGCTTCGCGCGGATTGAAGATGTCGGCGGCGGTCAGGCCGGTGGCATCCTCGCGGCGGCGATTGAGAATGGTCTCGGCGCTGCGGTTGGCGAGCAGGTAGCGTCCGTCGCTGACCCGCTCCACGATCAGCGACACCGGGATGTTGTCGACAACCAGTTCGAGGAACTTCTTGGTGTTTTCAAGTTCGCGCGACAGCGACCGCCGATCGGTGACATCGTCGAACAGAGTGATCAGGAATTCCGGCTCGTCGTTTTCGTTGCGGGCGACCACGCGGTTGGCGGAGAGAACGCGCCGGTCATCGCCCCGTTCGACGGTGTATTCGTTGCGATGGTAGCCTTCGAGCGCCGTCAGCGCCGCGTGATCCGCCGCCTCGATGCTTTTGGCGGTTTCCAGCCGAAAGATCTCGTCTGCACGCTTGCCGATGATATGATCACGAGAGAAGCGGGAGAAGCGCTCGAACGCCCGGTTGGCGAAAATATATCGGCCGTCCTCGATGTTCTTGGCGGCGACGCAGACCGGAACGTTGTCGAGCACCGATTCCAGAAATTTGGTGGTCGATGCCAGCTTGCGCGACAGTCTGCGCTGCTCGGTGCAATCCTCGTGTGTTCCGATCGTCCCGCCATTGGGCAAGCGAAAGATCTTTGAAAGCACCGATCGTCCGCCCGGCAGTTCGGTGACGACGCCTTCCGGGCGGCGGGCAAGCTTGCTGAACTCTTCGACGGTGAGATTGAGCAGTCCCCGTGCGCGCCGCAGTTCGAGCAGTTCGCGGCCGGTCATCGTGCTCGAAATCTCGGCACGGCTGAGCCCGTACATTTCGAGAAAGCGGTCGTTGCAGAAGACCACGCGGTTCTGCGCGTTGGTCATCATCACGCCCTGGTTGAGCGTGTTGAGCGCCGAGCTGATGAATGCGCTGCGCTGCAATTGGGCGCTCTTGGCCCCGCGCAACGCCGCCATTATCCAGATGCTGATCGCAGCCAGGAAGGAGGCGACGACGATCCCCCAGATCAGGAATTCCCAGACCAGATTGGAATCGAATTCGCCGATATGGCTCGCCGGTGCAAAGCCGGAAGGCGCGGCTCCCCACGCAAATCCGCACGGCGCAGCACTGGCGAGCAGACAGACGAGGGCCTGCGCCGGAATCGAATTCTTCCGTCCTGCCTGCCAGTTTCTGTCAGCCATTACCCACCCGAGGTTTGCGGGCGGAGTGTCTGGCTTGACGAGTTTGGATCGGGTAAACGACTACCCGTGCAATTCTAAAATGTGACCCAAATTACGGCAATTGGCCCGACATGATTAATGCTTCACTAACAAGACCGCGCTCGAGGCGTATTTCGAGGCAAACCAACGGGTTGTTCGAATACTGCGCCAAGCGAAACGCTGATGACCGAGCGCGGCAAACGCTGATTTTCACGCCAGATTCCCAGGTCCGAAGCTGACATGGACAAGGTCGATTGCGTCGTCGTCGGAGCGGGGGTGATCGGGCTCGCGATCGCACGACGGCTGGCCCAGGCGGGCCGCGAAGTGATCGTGCTCGAGGCCGCCGAGGGCATCGGTACCGTCACCTCCTCGCGCAACAGCGAGGTGATCCATGCCGGCATCTATTATCGCGCCGGCAGCCTGATGGCGCAGATGTGCGTCAACGGCAAGCGCGCGCTTTACCGATATTGCCTCGACCACGGCATCCCCCATCGCAATTGCGGCAAGCTGATCGTGGCGACGACACCAAGCGAAACCGAAAAACTGCAATCGATCCGCGCGCATGCCGAAGCCAATGGCGTCGACGACCTGCAGTTGCTGACGGGCGACGCGGCGCGGGCGCTGGAGCCGGCGCTCAACTGCGATGCGGCCCTGCTCTCACCATCCACCGGCATCATCGACAGCCACGCCTATATGCTGGCGCTGCGGGGCGATGCGGAGGAAGCCGGCGCAGCCTGTGCATTTCATACGCCGCTCTTGCGCGCCCGGGCCGATGGCGGCCGGATCGAAATCGAGGCCGGCGGCGACGTGCCGATGACACTTGCATGCAACCTGCTCGTCAACGCGGCGGGGCTGGGAGCGCCCACGGTGGCACGCAGCATCGAGGGTTTGCCGGTCGGGATGATCCCCTGCGCTTATCTCGCCAAGGGCAATTATTTTAGCTGCAGCGCGCGGGCCCCGTTTTCACGCCTGATCTATCCGGTGCCGGAGCCCGGCGGGCTCGGCGTGCACCTGACGCTCGACATGGCGGGACAGGCCCGGTTCGGCCCCGATGTCGAATGGGTCGAGAGCATCGACTATGCGGTGGATCCTGCCCGTGCCGAGCGCTTCTATCCCGCGATCCGGCGCTACTGGCCGACGTTGCCGGATGGCGCGCTGATGCCGAGCTATTCCGGAATCCGGCCGAAGATCGTGCCGCCGGCCGTCGCCACGCAGGATTTTCTGATCCAGGGCCCCGCCGATCACGGCATCGCCGGACTGATCAACCTGTTCGGGATCGAATCGCCGGGACTGACATCGTCGCTCGCGATCGCCGATCATGTCGGCACGCTGGCAGAGCTCTGACGATGGCCGCAGCGTTCGATGGCCGCAGCGTTTCCTGCGGACGGATGAGCGCATCGGCGCCCATCCGATCGCGTGGGGATTTCGATACTCTGCTGGACTGGTTAGTGGAGGGTTTCTTCGGCGGTATGCTTCAACCGCTCGATCTGATCCTTGACCATCAACTTGCGGCGCTTCAACTCGACAATTTGCAGATCGTCTGTGGAAAGGTGCACGAGCGCTTCGTGCAATTCATTCTCGAGAATCTTGTGTTTACGTTCAAGTTCAACAAGATGCGCCTGTAGTGCCATACGAAATCTCCTCGGTGGGTGAAACCTCAGATTCGATCCGGGCGAGGGAGTGTACACCAGCCGACGAATCTGTCGATGGATATCCGGAATCGCGCCTCTCATATTTTCCAATTTATCTGTAACCAATCGTGAGTATGGGAACCCGGTCAGCTTGCGGACCGGCCTTGCAGAGACGATATTCACCGCCAGCCGGAGGAAAATCCGTTCACAACCTCATCGCGATTTCAGCTAACGTACACCATGACCGACGATGATGAGCGCGAGCTTGAAAACGAGCTCGCCCGCCTGCAGCAGGAACATCGCGATCTCGATGCAGCGATCGACGCGCTGCATCAGTCGCCGGCGCCGGATTTGCTGCGGCTGCAGCGGTTGAAGAAGCGCAAGCTGCAATTGCGCGACCGCATCGCCTTCATCGAAGACCAGATCACGCCTGACATCATCGCCTGATCGTCAAGTCTGCTGCGTTCGGCAAACTCGGTTCGCCAAACCGTGCGCCTTTCGGGCAGATTCTTTCCCCGACATCCACACATCTCGACGTTGCGGCGGCCTTTGCCGCGGCGGCCCTGCTGGAAAACAGGCTTCCGGTTTGCGGAAGCGGCTTGACTTAGAGAGAACAAAAGAGGAACATACTTCCCTGCCGCCAGCCTCGGGAGTTCCGCCATGTCTGCCACGCCATCCCTGTCCGACAACAGCCGCTACGAGCAGGCCTGCGATCAGGCCATCGCGATGTGCGACGGCAATCTGCGCTCGACCATCAAGGCGCTGATCATGGCGAACGAGTATCTGGAAATCGAGTTGGAGGAATTGCAGGCCGCGGTCGCCGCCGGCTGCGTACCGTCGCAAGCATTTTCAAGCGAAGCGGGTGCCGGCTCGCGTGAAGAGAACGCGTCGAAACGACGACCGCACGCAAGTAGCAACGCTGCCTGAATCCGGATCGATCACACGGGAGCGATACAATGGCCGATGTTACTTATTACGTCGCAATGCCATTCCTGCAGGACGATAGCGGCTCGCCGGTGGCGGGCGCCGCGGAAGAATGCCAGAGCCCGACAACGGCGTTGCGGCGCGCCGAGACGATGTCGCGGATGGCCGGCAGCATCGGCGCCATAGCCTTCAGCCGCAGCGGCGATCCCATGATCGGCGAGTTCGGTGATGCGAAACTGCTGCGCAAATTCGGCAACGTGCCGGACGATCTCAGCGGGCTGTAAGCTCGCAACAACGCCGCGAACTAATCAGCTCACGACGCCTCATGCCGCCGCAGCGCCTTGCGCACATACATGGCGCTGTCGGCCGCTTCCAGCGCACGGCCGGCTTCGGAGTGAGTGTCGAGAACAGCGACGCCAGCGGAGGCGCCAGCGGTAATGCTGCGGCCATCGAACATGAAGGTGAGGCGATCGATCGCTTCCTCCAGCGCGGCCGCCTTGGCCCGGGCGTCGGTCTCGCTGAGATTCCATAACAGCAGCGCGAACTCGTCGCCGCCAAGCCGGCCGACCACGTCGGAAGATCGCACTTGTGCAAGGAGTGTCGCGACGATGGCCTTGAGCACCTGGTCGCCTGCGGCGTGCCCGAAGGCGTCGTTGATCGGCTTCAGGCGATCGACGTCGAGCAAGACCAGGGCGCCGGAGGCGCGATAGCGCTTGATGTAGGCAATCGCACGGTTGAGCTCGCGCTCGAAGCCGCGCCGGTTCGGGATGCCCAGCAGGAAGTCGGTATCGGCGGAGGCCTGAAGTTCCTCGATCTGCGCCTGCGTCTGGGCCAGTTGCGCCTTCAGCCGGCGAATCGTCGCCTTGGTGCCGTTGGATGCCGCGGACGGCCGGGATCCCGGTTCGGCCGACCGTCGAGGTGCGACTTTTCGCCCGGAAACCGCGCTTTTGGGGCGTTTTCCGGCCCTGGAGGCGGTCGCCCTGGTTTTCTTCTTCATGGCCTTCCCTGTGCAGGCTCGCTTATGAAGGCTTGCCGGGATTCACCAAGACAGGATAGTCCATTCCTGATCCCTTGCCACGCCTTGGATGAGCCCCTGGCCGACCCTATAATCCGGCCTATGTTTCTGGATTCCCGAACAGAATTGACGAGATGACCGCACCGATCGCCATCATTATGGGTAGCCAGTCCGACTGGGAGACCATGTGCCACGCCGCCGAGACGCTGGCAGCGCTCGGGATCGATTGCGAAAAGCGCATCGTCTCGGCCCACCGGACCCCGGACCGGCTGTTTGCCTTCGCCAAGGGTGCCAAGGCCCAAGGCTTCAAGGTCATCATCGCCGGCGCCGGCGGTGCCGCGCATCTGCCCGGGATGGCGGCCGCGTTGACGGAACTCCCGGTGTTCGGGGTTCCCGTCGAATCCAAGGTGCTGTCGGGGATCGATTCGCTGTACTCGATTGTGCAGATGCCGGCCGGCGTTCCCGTCGGCACGCTGGCGATCGGAAAGGCCGGTGCCATCAATGCGGCGCTGCTCGCGGCAAGCGTGCTGGCGCTGAATGACGCGCCGCTCGCCGCACGGCTCGCCGCCTGGCGCAAGCAGCAGACGGACGCGATCAAGGAGCGCCCGGAGGAATCGACGTGACAGCTTCAGGCACGGTGAAGCTGAAGCCGGGCGACACCATCGGAATTCTCGGCGGCGGACAATTGGGCCGGATGCTGGCCATGGCGGCAGCGCGCCTTGGCCTCAAATGCCAGGTGTTTTCGCCGGATCCGGACTCGCCCGCCTTTGACGTGGTGCTGAACGCGACCTGCGCCGAATATGCCGACGTCGAAGCGCTCGAGCTGTTCGCCAACGATGTCGACGTCATCACCTATGAATTCGAGAACGTGCCGGCCGCTACCGCCATGGTGCTGGCCGCGCGGCGTCCGGTATTGCCGGCGCAGAAGATCCTCGAGACCACACAGGACCGGCTGATCGAAAAGGACTTCATCAAGCGGCTCGGCATCGGCACCGCCGACTATGCCGACGTGTCGTCGGTGGAAACGCTGCAGAGCGCCATCGCGCGCATCGGTCTGCCCGCCGTGATCAAGACCCGCCGCTTCGGCTATGACGGCAAGGGCCAGGCGATCATCCGCGAGGGCGACGATCCCGCTCAAATCTGGGAAGAGCTCGGCACCAAATCCGCAATCCTCGAAGCCTTCGTGCCATTCGAGCGCGAGATCTCCGTGATCGCGGCGCGCTCGGCCGACGGTGAAGTCCAATGTTACGACGTCACCGAAAACGAGCACCGCGATCACATTCTGAAATTCTCACGCGTGCCGGCCGCGATCTCCGATGCGTTGGCTGCAGACGCGCGTGCCGTCGCCGCGAAGATCGCGAACGCGCTCGACTATGTCGGCGTGCTCGCAGTCGAATTGTTCGTGGTCGCGGGAAACGGCGGGCCGCATGTGCTGGTCAACGAGATCGCGCCGCGGGTGCATAACTCCGGGCACTGGACGCTGGACGGCGCCTCGATCTCCCAATTCGAGCAGCACATCCGGGCGATCGCCGGCTGGCCGCTCGGCAAGCCGATTCGTCACGGCCAGGTCACCATGACCAACCTGATCGGCGACGATATCCTCACCTACGAGCAATGGCTGACGGTGCCCGGCGCCACGGTTCACCTCTACGGCAAGGGCGCGCCGCGGCCGGGCCGCAAGATGGGCCATGTCACCGAGGTGGCCCCGGCGAAGAGGAAATAGGGCTCGTCGCACTCGCGCCCGGACCGTAACGCAAGTGAGGTGAGCACGCTCGTCAGGCTCCCTCCCCCCTTGCGGGGGAGGGGTAACCGCGCACTCGAACGAAGAGATCAGGCTTACCTATACCAAGCCATCGCGAGCTACGCGCAAGCTGACAACCTCGTGCCGCGCTTCGTCTGGCAGCGGAGCAAGCGGCACCCCTCTCCCTAACCCACGAGCGAGCTTCGCTCGTCTCGGACCCCGCAAGGGGGAGGGAACCCTTCCGACGGTGCGTCCCTGACTAATGGCGAGGAACAGCCGTACCGCCATTGTGCGCAATCGCAGGTCAGGCCGTCTTCAGGCCCTCCACAACGCCAGCCGGCTCCTCGCTGAGCCAGCGATAGATCACGCCGCCGAGCGCACCGCCGATCAGGGGCGCAACCCAGAACAGCCAAAGCTGCGCCAGCGCCCAGCCGCCGACGAACAGCGCTGGCCCTGTGCTGCGCGCAGGATTCACCGACGTGTTGGTGACGGGAATGCTGACGAGATGGATCATCACCAGCGCCAATCCGATGGCGAGCGGCGCAAAGCCCGCAGGCGCCTTGCCGTGGGTAGCGCCCATGATGATGAACAGGAACATCATGGTCATCACCACCTCGGTGATGAAGCAGGCCACCATGCCGTACTGGCCGGGCGAATGCGCGTCATAGCCGTTGGAGGCAAAACCCTTGCCGAGATCGAAGCCGGGCGCGCCGCTTGCGATCACATAGAGCAGCGCCGCGCCAGCCACAGCGCCAATCACCTGCGCGATCACGTACGGCAAAATCTGCGCTGCCGGAAAACGCCCGCCCGCGGCGAGACCAACCGTGACCGCGGGATTGAGATGGCAGCCGGAGATGTGGCCGATCGCATAGGCCATGGTCACGACGCTCAGGCCGAACGCCAAGGATACACCGACCAGGCCTATACCGACCTGCGGAAAGCCGGCGGCAATGACCGCGCTGCCGCATCCCGCAAATGTGAGCCAAAACGTACCGATCGCTTCAGCCGTATATTTTTTGGTATTCATACGCGCCTCCCGCATGTTTTGCGTTGCCGGATGCTAGGGAAGCGCCGTGAGGGGCCCGTTATTTTCGGAAATCGGGGGCATGTTGGCCGAATCCCGCCTATTTTCATGGTTTTTCGGGCCGGAAACCGCCTTCTCAGGTGGACATCAGCGGTTTTGTCTGCTACATGCCCGCGCTCAGGGTTAAGGGCCAGGCCTTTCGTCGGCTCTTCACTTCACCAGAATTCCTATCCGATCAATTGAAAGAGGATGCCGCGTGCAGGTTCTCGTCCGCGATAACAATGTCGACCAAGCCCTCAAGGCGCTGAAGAAGAAGATGCAGCGCGAGGGTATCTTCCGCGAGATGAAGCTCCGCGGCCACTACGAAAAGCCGTCCGAGAAGAAGGCCCGTGAAAAGGCCGAAGCCGTGCGCCGCGCGCGCAAGCTGGCCCGCAAGAAGCTGCAGCGCGAAGGCCTGCTGCCGATGAAGCCGAAGCCGGTGTTCGGCGCCGGTCCTGGCGGCGACCGTGGTGGCGCTGGCGGCCGTGGCCCGGGCGCAGGTCCGCGCGGACCGCGCTGAGCGCATTCTTAAGAGATTTGAATTGAAAACGCGGGCCTCGGGTCCGCGTTTTTTTGTTTCTGCCATCGCAGGTCCGATAGAATCTGATAATCGGCGGGGGCGCACGGCGTGCTCGATCACTTGCACATCACTTGTGCACATCACTTGCACCTCCTTCGCCGGCCTTGCGGCCATTTTGACCGATGCATTTTACGGCCCGTCGCGCTACCTATGCCGCATTGAACGCGAGAGTATTCCGCTGCATGGCCGTTACGGATTGCAATGCCCTCCCCCGCGCTTCGCGCTTTACGACCGTCCCCATCGCGGTGCTCGCGATCGTTCTCACCGTTCCTCTCGGCGGCTGTTCGTTCGACCTGGGATCGTGGGGATCGGACAAGGAAAAGCCACAGGCCGTCGAGCAGAAGCCGACCGGCACGATCAGCGGACAAAGCGTCAACGACGCTCAGGGCAATGCTGCGCGCGGCCAGGCTCTCGCCAAATCCGGCAAGACCGAAGAAGCGCTCGCGGAATTCGAGCGCGCGCTCGCCCTCGATCCCTACAATGTGCCGGCCCTGTACGGCCGCGGGCTGATCTATCAAGCTGATAAGCAGCATGAGCAGGCTATCGCGGATTTCACGGCAGCCAACGGCCTGACGCCGCAACGGGTCGAGCCGCTGCTGGCACGTGCAACCAGCTACCTCGCCATCGACAAGGCGAAGGAAGCCGCGTCCGATCTCGACGAAGCGGTGCAGGCCGATCCCAACAGCGCGCCAGCCTGGTCGGCTCGCGGCGTCACCTATGAGCGGCTCGGCGACAAGGCCAAGGCGTTCACGTCCTACGGCCGTGCGCTTGCGCTCCGGCCCAAGGACGAAACTGCGCGAAGCGGCCTCGCGCGCACCGGCGGCTAGAGCTTTGCCGGTTTGATTGAATCAGAATCCAGCGCCAGCTTTGCTTGACGCGCTGTCTTCGCGCCAGACGGAAGCCACCCCGGATCAAGTCCGGGAGCGTGCTTCGCTCGAAGAAACCACCAACTATTTCGGCAGCACCGCGTGGAAGATCGACTTGGCGGTCGACAGTGCGTCCTCGGCAGCCGCCGTTGCGCGTTCGCGCACGGAAGGCTCCGCAACTTCGGCACGCAGATCGAGCGGGCGCGATACCGGAATCTCGGCAGGCGGGGTTGGGCGGTTCGGGTCGACGGCCTCGGCATAAGGCGGCCGCGCTCGCGACGAAGCCTGACCAAAGGGTTCGCCGGCCGGCGAGCCCGAGACCATGATCGGCGGCGGCAGCGGACGAAGCGCGGGCGCATTCGCGGCGGCAGGTGCATTGGCAACCGCCGGTGCATTCGCTACCGCCGGTGCATTCGTTACCGCGGGCGCATTCGCAACCCTGGGCGCCTCAGGAGCGCGGGCGGTCTCGGGGGCTCGCGGCGAGGTTTCGCGCAGGCGCTCGATCGCAGCGCGCGCCAGATCGTTGGCATCGCGGCGTTCATCCGGTGCAACCGCAGTCTCGACCGGGGCGGCGGGTGCTGCCGCCGCAACCGGAGCCGCCGAGGACGACGCCACGGGCTGCACGGGCGACGGCAGTATGACCCTGATCTTTTCCTTTTCGCGCGGCGCCGCGGCATGACGGCGCTGGTCGGCCGGATTGCTCGCGGCCTCGGCCGGGCTTTCGGCCGATCTCACGTCGGACTTGGTATCGGCGGATTTGGTATCGGGTTTGGCATCAGCCTTCTCTTTAGCGTCAGCCTTCCTAGCATCAGCCTTCGTTTCGGTTTTCGCGTCAGCTTTTTCCTGGGCCCTTTCAACCGCCGCCGGCCGTTCGGCAGCGGTCTTGTCCATGATGGCCTTCTCGGAGATTCCCCTCGCCTTGACGCCGGCGGCCGGGAGATTGCTGACATTGGCCGTGGCTTCGCCCGACTTGGTGTCCGGCGCCGCGTTGGCTTCGGATTTGGCTTCAGCCTTGCCTTCCCCCTTGGGGTTAGCTGCCGACACCGCGGCGGCGGGCGCGTCCGCGCCGGGCTTGGTCACGATGTAGTGGTTGACGATGTACGCCCCGATGACAGTCGCGGCCACCGAGGGGAAGATGTCCACCGCAAATTTCTTCAGGTAATTCAGCATTCCGGCCACTCCCCGCGGCCCTATAATTGCTGGAACTTTGAGGCACATTGAGGGATCAACTGCGACGGATCGGTGGCAATTCAGCAGTTCCCGTGCAGGTCGGGCGACACCGGCTTGGGTCGGTTAGAATAGCCTAACTAGTCCGGGTCACAGGGCGAGGCCCGGAAACAGCCTGGAACCTGCGGCTAGGTGGTCAGGGGCTTCAGTTCGACCTCCAGAAACACGATCTCGCTTGCCGTCTCGTTGAGCACGTCGTGCTGGACGCCCGCTTTCCGAAAATAGGACTTGCCGGCCCCGAGCTGCGCCTTGGTGCGTTCGCCGCTCGGCGCCACGATCGTCATCTCGCCCGAGGTCACCGGCACGATCACGTAGTCCATCTCGTGGGTGTGATGGCCGGTGGCGCTGCCCGGCGCCAGCCGCCATTCGGTCACGCGGACTTCGGGGGTATCGACCTGAACGTCGGATTTGGCGGCAAGCATTTCATTCGTCTCCGATTACGGCACGAACACCATAAACACGAACACGGCAAACACCACCATGTGCACCAGCCCGAACAGGATGTTGGTGCGGCCGGTGCCGAAGGTGAGCATGCTCAGGAAGAACGTGAGCAGCAGCAGTACCATGCCCTGACCGTTGAGCCCGAGCACGAGTTCCTTGTCGAGCACGGCGGTGGCCAGGCCGACCGCGGGAATAGTCAGCCCGATGGTCGCCAGCGACGATCCGAGCGCGAGATTGATGCTCTTCTGAAGATCGTTGTTGCGCGCGGCTGCAATAGCGGTGACCCCCTCCGGAAGCAGGATGAGGACCGCGACGAGCACGCCCGCGAACGCCGGTGGGGCGCCGATCATCGCGGTTACGACATCGACCACGAGCGAAAATTTCTTCGCCAGAAGCACCACGGCAAGCAGGGAGATAAGCAGCAGCGCGACGCTGAGCGCCAGCATCCGGTTCGACAGTGATGAGGTTTCGGTGGCAGCATCGGCCCCTCCCTTGATGAAATAATCGCTGTGCCGGATCGTCTGGGTATATAGGAACACGCCGTAGAGCATGAGCGTGACCAGGTCCACGAAACCAAGCTGCGCCGCCGAATAGATCGGCCCCGGCGCCGTCAGCGTATAATTGGGCATGATCAGCGTAATGGTCGCCAGCACGAACAGCACGCTGAGATAAAGGTTTGCGCCGGAGACCTGGAAATCCTGCTCGCGGTAGCGCAAGCCCCCGATGAAGATACACAGGCCCACGAGGCCGTTGCACACGATCATCACCACCGCAAACACCGTATCGCGCGCCAAGGCGGGCTGCGGCTTTTCGCCGAGCATGATGGTGGCAATCAGCGCGACCTCGATGATGGTGACCGCAAGCGTCAGTACCAGCGTGCCGTAGGGTTCGCCGATCCGCTCGGCGATCACCTCGGCATGATGCACCGCTGCGAATACAGTGCCGAACAGGATCGCCAGCAGCGTGGCCGCGAACAAAAACCCGCCAACTGACGGCGTAAAGCTGAGCTCAAGGCCGGTGGCCACGGCAAACAGCAGCATTGCCAGCGCCGGGAATATCCAGGCCGATTTCGGCATCGGTCCGTGTGCGCTCATGCGGTCAACTCCCCAACGGGTCGTGGACACAAGATGTGTCCATGAGGGCGAGGGCGGCCATCACCCCCTTGCAAGGTTGATGAAATTTCGTGCGATTTCAATCGCGCCGAAATTGTCCAGATCGTTATGACCGCCTCGGGCAAGGCGGACAAACCGTTTCGGCTCATTCGCCAGCGCAAACAGCCGTTCACCGAACGTAACAGGTATCGTGGGATCGAGCGCGCCATGCATCACGAGCAGCGGGACCTTGACTCTCGCGATCTGCACGTCGGAACGGAACTGATCCCGCATCAATAGACGCACCGGCGCGAACCAGTATGCCGACGCGGCGACATCGGTGATCGACGTGTAGGGAGCCTCCAGGATCAACCTCCCGATCCGCTGCTCCGCTGCAAGCGTCACCGCAACGCCGGTGCCGAGCGAAAAGCCCCAGACGACGATGTTGTCCGCGCGATAGCGTGCGACTGTAAAGGCGTAGGCCGCCGCTGCGTCCTGCAACAATCCGTGCTCGCTCGGCCGCCCGGTTGAGCCCGCATAGCCGCGATAAGACAAGGCGACGACGCCGGTCCCGTCGGCGATGATGCTGCGAAAGCGGCCGAAGAAGCCGGCGAGATAATCGCCATTGCCGTGAAAGTAGAGAACGACCGGACGGCCCGGCTTGGCCGGAACGTGCCAGACGATGACCTTCTCGCCGTCAGCCGTAGTCAGGATATGCTCTTCCGCTTCCGGAAAGCCCGCCGCGTGCGGCGCCGTGCGCGCACTCGTCGGGGCCGGAAACAGAACGGCGCGCTGCGCGAAGAACAGTGCGAGCAGACCACAGACATAACCAGCCGAAACGACAATCAGCAGCCATTTCAGTACGGTCATGAATTTCCTGCGAGCGCGTTACATCCCCTTGACGATGTTCTCGGTGACCTTCTTGGCGTCGCCGAGCAGCATCATGGTATTATCGCGATAGAACAGCGGATTGTCGATGCCGGCATAGCCTGATGCCAGCGAGCGCTTGATGAACATCACGGTGCCGGCCTTCCAGACCTGCAAGACCGGCATGCCGTAGATCGGCGAGGTCTTGTCCTCCTCGGCGGCCGGGTTGGTGACGTCGTTGGCGCCGATCACGAAGGCGATATCGGCCTGCGCGAATTCGGAGTTGATGTCCTCGAGCTCGAACACCTCGTCATAGGGCACGTTGGCTTCCGCCAGCAGGACGTTCATGTGGCCGGGCATGCGGCCGGCGACCGGGTGGATGGCGTACTTCACCTCGACGCCCTCCTTCTTCAGGAGGTCGCCCATTTCGCGTAGCGCGTGCTGGGCCTGCGCCACCGCCATGCCGTAGCCGGGCACGATGATCACCTTCTGCGCGTTCTTCATGATGAAGGCCGCGTCGTCGGCCGAGCCGAGTTTGGCAGGCTTCTGCTCGCCGCTGCCGCCGCCCGCAGCCGCTGTCTCGCCGCCGAAGCCGCCGAGGATGACCGAGATGAAGGAACGGTTCATCGCGTGGCACATAATGTAGGACAGAATCGCGCCGGAGGAGCCGACCAGCGCGCCGGTGATGATCAGCGCGGAGTTGCCGAGCGTGAAACCGATGCCGGCGGCGGCCCAGCCGGAATAGGAGTTCAGCATCGAGATCACGACCGGCATGTCGGCGCCGCCGATCGGGATGATCATGAGCACGCCAAGCACCAAGGCGATGATGGTGATCAGCCAGAAGTCGAGCGCGCTACCGGAGCGCACCAGACCGAAAATGAAGAACACCAGCGCCAGCGCCAGCGCGATGTTGATGATGTGCCGGCCGGGCAGGATGATCGGCGCGCCGCTCATGCGCGCGGAAAGCTTCAGGAACGCGATCACGGAGCCGGTGAAGGTCAGCGCGCCGATGGCAACGCCGAGCGACATTTCGACCAGGCTGGATGCGTGAATGGCGCCGGGCTTGCCGATATCGAAGGCTTCGGGCGCGTAGAACGCGCCGGCGGCGACCAGCACCGCGGCCATGCCGACCAGCGAGTGAAAGGCCGCGACCAGTTCCGGCATCGACGTCATCGGCACCCGCCGCGCGATCACGGCGCCGATGCTGCCGCCGATGGCGATGCCGAGCACCACCAGCAGCCAGGCCACGCCGTCAGCCGGCGGGTGGCTCGCGAGCGTCGTGCCGATCGCGATCGCCATGCCGATCATGCCGAACAGATTGCCCTGGCGTGACGTCGCGGGGCTGGACAGTCCGCGCAGCGACAGGATGAAGAGCACGCCCGCCACGAGATACAGCAGTGCAGCCAAATTGGCGTTCATCTCAGGTCCCCATTGTCTTCGTCACCCGCGAGGTGCACGCCGTCATTTCACTTGGCCTTCTTCTTGTACATCGCCAGCATGCGCTGGGTGACAAGGAAGCCGCCGAAGATATTCACACAGGCAAAGATCAGCGCGATGAAGCCGAAGCCGCGTGCCCAGCCGCTGCCGCTCGAGATCATCGGCACGCCGACCGCCAGCAACGCGCCGACCACGATTACCGAGGAGATCGCGTTGGTCACCGACATCAGCGGCGTATGCAGCGCCGGTGTCACCGACCAGACCACGAAGTAGCCGACGAAGACGGCGAGGACGAAAATCGACAGCCGGAATACGAAGGGATCGACGGCCTGCGCAATGTGCTCCATGGCTTCTCTCCTTAGGCTTTCGGCTGGAAGTTCGGATGGATGACGGCGCCGTCCTTGGTCAGCATAGTGGCTTTCACCAGTTCGTCCTCCCAGTTGACCGCGAGCGCCTTGTTCGTCTTGTCGACCATGGTCTCGATGAACGAGAACAGGTTGCGGGCGTAAAGGCTGGAAGCCGACTGCGCGACGCGGCCGGCGACGTTGGTGTAGCCGACGATCTTGATGCCATCGACATCGACGACTTCACCGGCCTTGGCGCCCTCGACGTTGCCGCCGCGCTCGACGGCGAGGTCGACCAGCACCGAGCCCGGCTTCATCGACTTGACCATCTCGGCGCTGACGAGCATCGGCGCCGGCCGGCCCGGGATCAGGGCCGTGGTGATGACGATGTCCTGTTTCTTGACATGCTCGGCGGTGAGTGCGGCCTGCTTGGCCTGATACTCTTTCGACATTTCCTTGGCGTAGCCGCCGGCGGTCTGCGCGTTCTTGAATTCCTCGTCCTCGACCGCGAGGAATTTGGCGCCAAGGGATTCGACCTGCTCTTTGGTGGCCGGGCGCACGTCGGTTGCGGTGACGACGGCACCGAGCCGGCGCGCGGTCGCAATCGCCTGCAGGCCGGCGACGCCGACGCCCATCACGAACACTTTCGCGGCCGGAACTGTGCCGGCCGCGGTCATCATCATCGGGAAAGCACGACCAAAGGATTCGGCCGCCTCGATCACCGCACGATAGCCGGCGAGGTTCGCCTGCGAGGACAACACATCCATCACCTGTGCGCGCGTAATGCGCGGCATCAATTCCATCGCAAACGCCGAGACGCCGGCATCCGCGATCGTCTGCAGCGCCGCTTCATTGCCGTAGGGGTCCATGATCGCGATAACGAGCGCGCCGCGTTTGTACCTGGCAAGCTCGCTGGCCTCCGGCCGCTTCACCTTGATGATGATGTCGGCATCCTTCAACGCGTCCGCGCTGACGGTGGCGCCAACAGCGGTGAATTCGGAATCCGGCAGGCCCGATTTGATGCCCGCACCCGGCTCGATCGCGACTTCGGCGCCGATCGCCCTATATTTCTTCACGGTATCGGGGGAAGCGGCGACCCGCGATTCAGACGGATCGATTTCCTTGGCAACGGCAATCTTCATAAGCCCTCCCCGCTGCGCGGCAGGCGCGCGCAAGCAAACTAGCGTCTTTTTCGCTTAGCTGGATACCGGTTTCGCAACCGGCATGCGTGCAATTTCCGGCCACCGCCCGATATCGGCGGTGCGGGCGGTGAGGCGTCAGGTCAGGAAGTAGCCCATCAGGGCGACGATGATCACGACGGCGACGGTGCCGTATTTGACCAGCATGATGAAACCTTCATAGGTCTGCTCATGGGCCTCGTAGTCGTTGCCGTCAGCGGTCGTGTAGGCCACTTCGTTATGGTCTGCCATCGGTATCCCCAGTCAAAATCCGCGTTTCTCGCGTGCAATTACCGCAAAGCGTTTGGGAGGGCAACGGCCCCCTGCCTATCGGGTCATTCGGAAGGCCAATTATCCCGGATCCAGCGGGTCAGGCTTTCCTCGCTGACCTCGCCCGCGGCGAGGGAGAGGATAATGGCCGTGGCGTGTGCCGGGTCGGGCGCAAAACGTATCTCGTTGATGCGCAAGAAGACCATCATGGCGTGGAACGCGATACGCTTGTTGCCGTCCACAAATGCATGGTTGCGAGCAAGACCGAAGGCATAGGCCGCGGCGAGTGCAGCCATATCCGTCTGACCGTAATTCCATTGGTTGACCGGTCGCAAAACCGCCGACTCGAGAAGGCCGCGATCCCGAATGCCCTCCGGTCCACCAAATATCGCCAGTTGCTCGGCATGCATGTCGATGACTTCATCGACATCGAGCCAAATTGGCTCGCTCATTTTGCAAGCGCTGCAAACGTATCGCGATATTCGTGCATGACCTGGCGAGCGATTTCCATGGTCCGCGCGTGCTTGGGGTTGAATGGCGAAAGCCGCAGACTGCCATCCGGTTGCTCGACCGGGTAGAACTTGTCTCCCTCCTTGAGATTGAGCCGGGCAAGAAGCTCTTTCGGCAGGATCACACCAACCGAATTGCCGATCTTCCGAATTTGAAGCGCGGTGTCCTCCAGCTTGTAATCGCGAGAGGCCTCTTCCATGCCGCGAGGGGTTTTGTTCATGGCACCAGCTCCGTTATACAATATGTATAACAGGCCTTCTCAATCCGTTCAACAAATGTTTTACGCCCGCAAACTCCCGGCTTCGCTTGAAAACGCCCTATCCGAGCACGAAGTCGAAACGCCCGGCGAGCCATCCTGCGTTCTTGGCCGTGCGAATCTGCAAGTCCTTGCGGAAGAGGCCGTCGGAGCGGTTTTGTGCCTCGCCGGGGAAATAGAGCTGGGTCGTCAACACGCGGCCGCCGCGCGGCTGCACCTTCACATGGATGTGGCGCGTCCGGCCAACGTAAATGCCGGGCACGATGCTGCGCAATCGATAGCGCCCTTCCGCGTCGGAGAATTGATGGCCGCGCAGGCGGAAACCGGAATTGTCATAGCGGCCCTTGTCGTCGGCCTGCCAGAAATCCAGCAAGGCGCCGGCGAGCGGCTTGCAGGCGCGACTGAGCACGAAGCCAACCAGTTCGATCGGCTGTCCTGCCATGCCCTCTTCGAACAGCTCGGTTCGCTCAGGCGACGACGGCTTGAAGAATGGCCCTTCGGTTTGCGGCACTGTGGCGGCGTCGCCGTCATGGCATTCGGGCGTAAGGGCAAGCGGGGCCTGGGCCAAGCTGCCATCGGCCATGAGCAGCGAACCGGCTGCGAAGACTCCGGCTCCAAGTACAACGCGCCGCGTCGGGGTGTCGATCATGGGGCACTCCCCTTCTGTCGTCACCGCCATCATGGAGGGCGACGGCGGCTGAAATTGTGTCCGCGCCCATCACAATTCCGTTTCGTGGCCGCGGGCGCCGCCGTCAGCCCATTGTCTCCAACTCGTCGATCATGCCGGATATGACCGACAGCCCGCCGTCCCAGAACTTGGGGTCCTTGGCATCGAGCCCGAACGGCTTCAGCAGTTCGGAATAGTGCTTCGTGCCGCCGGCCGCGAGCATGGCGAGATAGCGCTCGGCAAAGCCTTCGGAGGCGTTCTCGTAGACCGCGTACAGCGAGTTCACCAGGCAGTCGCCGAACGCATAGGCGTAAACGTAGAACGGCGAATGGATGAAGTGCGGAATGTACATCCAGAAATTCTCATAGCCCGGCCGGATATCAATGGCCGGGCCAAGGCTTTCGCCCTGCACGCTGAGCCAGATCTGGCCGATACGCTCCGCCGTCAATTCACCGTTCTTGCGTTCGGTATGAATGGCGCGCTCGAACGAATAGAACGCGATCTGCCGCACCACGGTGTTGATCATGTCCTCGACCTTGCCGGCGAGCAGCGCCTGGCGCTGCTTGGCGTTCTTGGTCTGAGACAATAGCCGCTTGAAGGTGAGCATTTCGCCGAACACGCTCGCGGTCTCCGCCAGCGTCAGCGGCGTCGGCGCCATCAGCGCGCCATTCTTCGCCGCCAGCACCTGATGCACGCCATGGCCGAGTTCATGCGCCAGGGTCATCACGTCGCGCGGCTTGCCCTGGTAATTCATCAGCACATAGGGATGCGCGGACGGCGTAGTCGGGTGCGAGAACGCGCCCGGCGCCTTGCCCGGCCGCACCGGCGCATCGATCCAGCGATCGGTGAAGAAGCGCTCGGCGATCGCGGCCATCTCGGTGGAGAAGCCGCGATACGCCGTCAACACCATCTTCTGCGCCTCGGGCCAGGCGATCGTGCCGGTCGCAGCAAACGGCAGCGGCGCATTGCGGTCCCAATGCGCGAGCTTCTTTTTTTTGAACCAGCCGGCCTTCAGATTGTAATAGCGGTGCGACAGCCGCGGATAGGCCGCGCGAACCGAGCCGACCAGAGCATCGACGACCTCGCGCTCGACGCGGTTGTTCAGGTGGCGCGAATCCGCGACATCCTGGAAACCGCGCCAGCGGTCGGAAATCTCCTTGTCCTTGGCGAGCGTGTTGGTGATCAGCGCAAACGTCCGCTCATTGTCCTTGAACGTCTTCGCCAGCGCTTGCCCGGCGGCCTTGCGCTTTTCCGGCGCGCGGTCCTGCAGCAGATTGAGCGTCGGCTCGATCGCGAGCTCCTTAGCGCCGACCTTGAAACGCAGGCCGGAGATGGTCTGGTCGAACAGCCGATTCCAGGCGGCATAACCGCTCTGGGACTTTTCGTGAAACAACTGCTCGACACGATCCTCAAGCTGATACGGCTTGTCCTTGCGCAGATCCTCGATCCACGGCCGGTAATGCCCGAGCTCCGGCGTCTGCATCGCGCGCTCGATGACGGCATCGTCGATGCGATTAAGTTCGAGCGCGAAGAACAGAAGATGCAGCGAGGCCGCCGTCAGCCGCTCGGAGACGTCGCCATAAAACTTGGAGATCGCGGGATCGACGCTGTCGCCGGCATGAACGAGGCCGGCATAGGAGCCGAGCCGGCCGGCGAGATCGTCGATCGCCTCGTAACGCCTGACGGCTTCGGCGAGCCAGCGGCCGCCATCGTCCTCAGCGAGACCTTCCGCCAACTTGCCCTTGTAGTCCGTCTCAAACGCAACGCAGTCGGCATCCATCTTTTGCAGATCGCGGGCGATCTCAGATGCGGCGATACCGGAATAGAGATCGGCGAGGTTCCATTCCGGCAGTTTGCCGGTTTTGGATTTAGCTGCGGTCACCTTGCTGCTGGTGGCGGGCTTGCGGGACGATTTGCCGGCTCGGGAGGTCGCAGATTTTGCGCGCATGACACTTTCAAAAATTGGGAGGTGATCAGGAAATCGGCTTGCGAGATCAGGCGAAAGCCGCGAGCTGCGGCACGAACTGGACGAACAGCTCTTCGCCCTCGAGGAGCATCAGATCGAGCTTTTCGTCGGTCGCACTACGAATCGCACACCACAACATGATCACGCGGACCATGAGCCACGACGTCGACGGGACGGCGGCCTTCGCGTGCAGCGCCACGAGATCGAGGTTGCGATGCTCGAACAGCAGCCGGCCCGATCCGTCTTCCAGGATGTAACGGCCCCCGATCCGGGACACGCACAACTCACAGGCCTGATCCGGCAGCGGGCTCAGCAGATAGAACTGGACGTCGCCCCTTTCCGTCACGCCGGTTTCCCATTCGCGTCCGGTCCCCGGCGCAGTCGCCGCGCTCAGCGCCGCCAAGATGGTGCTCAGCTCCCTTTCACTCCATTCGCCGGTGTTCTGTTTGCGCTCGAACGCCACGACGCTCATTTGTTTTCCGCTCCGAACAGCAGCCGGTGCAATTCCGGCTCGTAGTATATTAACAGATGCTTAGCGAAGGCTGCCTGTTCAATACCCAATTCGTCGGCCCATGCCCCCATGATTTCAGTTGGAACTCGGCTGAAGCCGTTCTCGACCTGTGAGATGAAAGTGTAATACTTCAAGCCAAGGCGTGCAGCGAGATCCGCCTGCGACAATTCGGCATCCGCCCGACGCTGCTTGAGCCAATCCCCAGCCAGTTTCCGCAATTGCTTGGCTTCGGGCGCAGCCTTGCCCGGAAGCCGTTCAGTGAAAACGCCTTGATGTTTCGCTCGTTTCATGATTACTAAACTAGTCAGAATGAATACCGGGATCGGTGAAGTTCCCTACCACAATCTCAGCTCGCGAATAAGATTCCGATGGCTTTTTTGGACCGCAGTCAGATTGCCCGAACGAATGACCGAGCACCTGCGGCTCGCGGCAAGGAGTTGTTTGCCGGCATTCTGATCGTGGCGCTGATCGCGACCTTCGGTATCCGAAACGTAGTGCCGGCGGATGCTCTGGCGCCCGCGATCGTCACCCTGCTGTTTGCTGTTGCTGCTGTGACAGCGGGCTTCGCGCTGCTTTGCCGGCGCGATCGCTTCCGCATCATGTGGTTCGACCTCGCCGGAAGCCTGACGTTCATCGGCGTCGTCCTCTCCGTTTTGATCGAGCCGGACCAGATGGTCAGGCTTTTCACCCTCTCGAACCAAGCTGAGTAACCGGAACAACATTTCCGCAGTCTGACTGCGTCTTTTGTCTACGCACGTCCAAGCCCGGGCCCCTCTGGCAGTTCAAGCGAACTGCGATGTCGGATTGGACCTTCAACGGAGTGGCCCGCATGCTGGAACTAATCTCCTCAGAACACCTGACAGCGCTTTTCCAGGTCATCATGATCGACCTGGTGCTCGCCGGCGACAATGCGATCGTCATCGGGCTTGCAGCCGCAGGCCTCCCCGAGGGTCAGCGCAGGAAGGCGATTGTGATCGGCATATTGGCCGCCACGGCGCTGCGTATCGGTTTCGCCTCCGTGACGGTCCAGTTGCTGCAGATCATCGGGCTGTTGCTCGCCGGCGGCATTCTCCTGCTTTGGGTGTGCTGGAAGATGTGGCGCGAGTTGCGTACGTCGCATCATCATGAACCGAAAGTGCAGAGTCTCTCAGCCGCAAGCACGATCGAAGGCTCCGCCCCGGCCGGCCATAAAAAGACACTTGGCCAGGCCGTCTGGCAGATCACGCTCGCCGACGTGTCGATGTCGCTCGACAACGTGCTCGCCGTCGCGGGCGCTGCGCGCGAGCATCCGATGATTCTGGTATTCGGCTTGGCGCTTTCCATCGCACTGATGGGGCTCGCCGCCAACTTCATCGCGCGCCTCCTGGAGAAGCACCGCTGGATCGCCTATGTCGGCCTCGCGATCATCCTCTATGTGGCCTTGGACATGTGCTATCGCGGCGCGCTGGAGGTATGGCCCCACCTCAACGTCTAGCTGCTCCTCAACTTCGCCGTTCTCAACGATTAAGGGTACGTTAATCGGCATCGGCGAAAGTGCCCCGATTCGATACAATTCAGTAGCGTGCGGGGAGAGCCATGGCTGCCACCATTTTGATTGCCGATGACGACGCGGTGCAGCGCCGTTTGGTTGAAAACATGGTGCAGAAGTGCGGCTATGAGCCCCTCGTCGTCGATAGCGGCGATGCAGCCGTGGCATTGCTGACCGCCCCGGATGCGCAGGCGATCGACGCGGTCGTGCTCGACCTCGTCATGCCCGGCCTCGACGGGCTCGGCGTGCTGGCAAAAATGCGTGAAGCCGGCCTGAGCATCCCCGTCATCGTGCAGACCGCGCATGGCGGCATCGACAACGTGGTTTCGGCGATGCGCGCCGGCGCGCAGGATTTCGTGGTCAAGCCGGTCGGCTTGGAACGGCTGCAGGTGTCGCTGCGCAACGCGCTCAACGCTTCAGCGCTGAAGGGCGAACTGCAGCGCATCCGCCATAGCCGCGAAGGCCGGCTGACCTTTGCCGACATCATCACGCGCAGCGAAACCATGGCAGCCGTACTGCGCACCGCGCAGAAGGCGGCCACATCAAGCATTCCGGTACTGATCGAGGGAGAATCCGGCGTCGGCAAGGAATTGTTCGCCCGCGCCATCCACGGTTCCGGCGACCGCAAGTCCAAGCCCTTCGTCGCGGTCAATTGCGGCGCCATCCCAGACAATCTCGTTGAATCGATCCTGTTCGGTCACGAGAAGGGCGCCTTTACCGGCGCCACTGAACGCCATATGGGCAAGTTCGTCGAAGCTTCCGGCGGCACGCTGTTTCTCGACGAGATCGGCGAGTTGCCTCTGGCTGCGCAGGTAAAGCTGCTGCGCGCGCTGCAGGAAGGCACGGTCGAGGCGGTCGGCGGCCGCAAGCCGGTCAAGGTCGACGTCCGCATCATTTCCGCGACCAACCGCAAACTGCTCAACCTCGTGAAGAGCGGCGCGTTCCGTGAGGACCTGTTCTACCGGCTTCACGTGCTGCCGCTGACGATTCCTCCGCTGCGGATGCGGCGCGAAGACATTCCGCATCTGCTGCGCCACTTCCTCGCGCGCATTGCCGCCGAGGAAAACCGCACCATCACCGGCATCAGCGGAGAGGCCGTGGCCCATCTCGCGCAGCTCGATTGGCCCGGCAACATCCGCCAGCTCGAGAATACGGTGTATCGCGCCATCGTCATGAGCGAGAGCGACCAGCTCAGCCTGTCGGATTTCCCGCAGACCGTTGGCCAGGCCGTTCCGGACGGCCAGCTCCCGCACAGCGAACCGTTGGTCGTCGCGCCGTCGACAGCGCCCGCCATGGTTTCGGGTAGTGAAATACCGATAGCCCCGCTCGCCAATGCCGGCAGTCTTGTGATGCTGACGCCGACCGGCGAGGTGCGGCCGCTCGAAGACATGGAAAACGAGATCATCCGCTTTGCGATCTCGCATTATCGCGGTCAGATGTCGGAGGTCGCGCGACGGCTCAAGATCGGCCGTTCCACGCTCTACCGCAAGCTCGATGAGGCGGCGGCCAACGACCCGGCCGAAGGCGGCGCGCAGGACGCGAACTGAGACGCGAATTGAGCGGCCGGCCATCGGGCGATTATGGCGTCCGCGTGGCAAAGATCGTGGCAAACCAACGACATCAGCCATTCGGAAGCTTTTGAACCGTGGCTTGCCGGTGACAGACAAATAGCAGGGGTCGTGGCAAAAACGCGTGACCCGAGTGCAAACGGGTAGTTTGAGGTCAGTTTGTCGTGAGTTGTCCCGCATGGCGCTGGCTGCATGAAAGGGGCACATGTATCGTCTGCGTTTGATCGTGGCGTGCAGGCGTACGAGAACCAATCGAGGCCGGCGCTTTTCCCGCGCAAGCTATGACGAGCAATACCAACGACTGTTCCATGCCGGAGCAGTTTCGCCCAAGGGGGTGTGACGATGCGTGACTGTTCGATGAATCGTGCAGGATTTGACCGCGTGCTGATGGCAGTCGCGGCAACCTTCCTCACGGTGTCCGCGACCTCAGCACTGGCGGCCCAGTCGACGACGCCGCGCGCCAGCGCCGCCGAGCTCGCGATCGACGCAGCAGTTCCCCGTCCCGAACCCGCCAACGTCCCGCCTCCGACCATCGGCGACTTCAAAATGGACTCCACCGCCTCGGTGCCTGACCCAGCCAAGGCAATCGACAAGGCATCCGAAAAGCCGGCCGAGCCCAGCCCGGCCGCAAAGGCAACCGAATCCAAGCCGGCCGAAATCACCGCGCCTGCGACCAACGCCAACGACGCCGCAACCGCCGCGCCGCCGGCTGCGACGGCCACCGCACCCGCTCCCGAACCTGCCAAGGAACCGGTGAAGATAAGCACCGTCGCACAGGCCGACCAGCCGGTCGCCGACAGGCTGCGCGACATGCTCGGCGCCAAGTCGCTGCGCTATTTCGACCGCAAGAACGAGCGCGCCGCCGTCGAGAAGTTCTACTTGGCGCGCGACTACGCGCCGCTATGGACCCAAGCCGGCGCATTGACCGCCGGCGGCAAGGGCGTGATCGCCCGCCTGAAGGACGCCGCCGCCGAAGGCCTCAATCCGGCCGACTATCCGGCGCCGGATTTTGCGGCCGCCGCTTCTTCGCCCGACCAGCTCGCCGAAGCCGAACTGAAATTGACCGCGAGCATGCTGGACTATGCGCGACAGGCCCAGAGCGGCCGGATGCACTGGTCGCAGGTCGCTGCCGACATCCTCTATCCCGAGCACCCGACCGATCCCGCGGAAGTGCTGGCCAACATCTCTGCCGCCAAGGACGCTTCCGCAGCGCTTGACGGCTACAACCCGCCGCACAAGCTCTACAAGGACCTGAAGGCCAAGCTCGCCGAGCTGCGCGGCCAGGGCGACGGACCGATGATCCACATCGCCGAAGGGCCGGCGCTGGCGTTCAAGGCCGCCACCAAGAAGCAGGGTGAAGTTGCACCGGAAGACTCGCGCGTGCCGCAACTGCGCGCCAAGCTCGGCGTCGCCGAGAATCCCGACGGTACTCACTACGACGCCAAGGTTGCCGCCGCCGTGCGCAAGTTCCAGGAGAGCGTCGACCTCAAGCCGACCGGCGTGCTCGACGATCGCACGGTCAAGGCCATCAACAGCCCGAAGCGCGACCGGCACATCGACACCGTCCTCGTCAATATGGAGCGCTTGCGCTGGCTGCCGCGCCAGCTCGGCGCGGCCTCGCTCGGCAATGCCTATGTCATTCTGAACGTTCCCGACTTCACGCTGAAGGTGATGCAGAACGGAGCGCCGGTCTGGACAACGCGTGTAGTAACCGGAAAGCCCGGAAAACATGCGACGCCGATGCTGACGGAAACGATGAAGTTCATCACCGTCAATCCGACCTGGAACGTACCGCCGTCAATCATCTACAACGAATACCTGCCGGCCCTGCAGCAGGACCCGACCGTGCTGGATCGCATGGGTCTGAGGCTCGAGCGTCGCCGAGACGGCAGCATCCACATTTCGCAGCCGCCCGGCGAGGCCAACGCGCTCGGCCGCATCCGCTTCAACTTCCCGAACAAGTTCCTGGTCTATCAGCACGACACGCCGGACAAGCATCTGTTCGCCAAAGAAGAACGCGCGTTCAGCCATGGCTGCATGCGGGTGCAGAATCCGGATCAATACGCATCGACGTTGCTCAACATCGTGATGCCGAACGAGCGCTACTCGCCGGAAAAGATCCGCAGCATGTACGGCCGCAGCGAGATCGACTTGAAATTCCCGACGCCGATCCCGGTCAACATCACCTACCAGACCGCGTTTGTGGATGACGCCGGCAAGCTGCAGATCCGCAAGGACATCTATGGCCGCGACGCCGCGATGATCGCCCTGCTCAAGAACGGCCGTAGCAGGGACCTGGAGGCCATGGTCGCCCATGCGCAGCCGAGCTATTCGCGTCCGAAGGACGGTTTGCCGGCCGGCGTCAACTTTGCGAGCGACAACACCTACTCGTCCGGTCCGTCATTCTTTGAGCGCCTGTTCGGGGGACCGTCGACCGTCACGCCGCCGGCCCCGGTTGGCCGCCGGCCGCAACAGCGGTTCACCCGGTAACCGCGCCGAGCGCGATTTCCGCACAAAATCAACGATCTCGTCTCTAGGGCGAGTTCGTTTACGTTAACCACTATCCATGCCGGATTCGGCACCGGGCACTTTTTCGCCACAGTCCACGCGTTAGGTTAAGGCGTGCTTGGGGGCGGGATGGTAAACTTCGGTTAACCCTCCCGCTTTAAGAAAGCGTTCACCCTCTTTTGCCGGGGTCTGCAAAAGAACACCGTGAACGCTCGTCGACTGGGTGGGCTCATACGTGCTGGCTGGTTTCGCGCGCCAATTCAATCCGCTTGCTCTGCCAAAGGCCGGATATCGGATCGGCCTAACTTCGCTATTGCTGCTCGCAGGCGCCGGCACGGTACATGATGCGACAGCGCTGAACGAAACCCGCACCCTTTCTTTCCACCACACCCATTCCGGCGAAGACCTCACCGTTACCTTCAAGCGCGACGGGCGCTATGACGAAGAGGCGCTGAAGAAGCTCAATCATTTCCTCCGCGACTGGCGCAGCCAGGACCAGACCACGATGGATCGTCACCTGTTCGACATCCTCTGGGAAGTTTACCGCGACGTCGACGGCAGGAAGCCGATCCAGATCATCTCCGCCTACCGCTCCCCCGCCACCAACTCCATGCTCCGCCGTCGCTCCTCCGGCGTGGCGCGCTTCAGCCAGCACACGCTCGGCCACGCCATGGACTTCTACATTCCGGACGTGCCACTCGAGCAGATCCGGGCCGCCGGGCTCCGGTTGCAGCGTGGCGGCGTCGGCTTCTATCCGACCTCAGGCTCGCCGTTCGTCCATCTCGATACCGGCAGCGTCCGACACTGGCCGCGCATGACCCACGATCAGCTCGCCAGGATTTTCCCGGACGGACGCACGGTGCATTTGCCCTCCAATGGCGGTCCGCTGAAGGGCTATGAGCTTGCCCGCGCCGACATCGACCGCCGCGGCAACGGCAGCGACGCCACCACTGTCAAGATGCCGAACCTGTTCGCGGCGCTGTTCAGGGGCGGCAAGTCGACCGAAGAGGATGACGAGGGCGCCAGCGCTCCGCTCAAGAACGAGAAGCCCGCACCGGCCAGCGTGGCGGCTGCGAAATCCGCCGATCCGGTGCCGACACCGCGCGCGAAGCCGGTCGGCGCGACCATTCAGCTAGCCTCGGCCGACGCACAGATCGTAGCGGCGCCCAAAGCCAAGGCTGAGGCGAAACCGGCTGCGCAGGCTTCCGCCGACAAGGCCGAGCCGAAACCGCAGACGCCGGCAGATATCATCAACTCCCGCGGCTTCTGGGACGACGTGCCGTCCGCGGCGAATCAGGCTACCCCCGCCCAGGTCGCAGCCCTCCGGGCACGCCAGATGCTCGCCGCCACCACTGATCCGCAGCCGACCGCCAGCGTCACCGAAGCGTTCAATAAGGCGATGGCCTACGCGCCGGCCGCTTCTTCGCCGGTCGACCGCACGAACATCGTCGCGGCCTCCGCGGCGATCCCGCGTCCTGCCCGTCCGGCGCGCAATTCCGGTGCAGCCGCGACCGAAATCAATACCGTGGTCGCCAAGGGAGCCCAGGGCCAGGACAGCGTGGTCGCAACCTCGACCCGTCTCGCCGCCACCCAGGGCAACAGTGTCTGGATGCGGGTCGTGATGCTGGCGCCGAGCGCAAGCAGCGCGATGTCGACGACGGTGCTCGGTGATACCGAGATGACCCAGATGCGCAGCCACTTCGTCAAGCCGCAGGCCGCGATCGCCATGACCTTCTCGGAAGACCCGATGATGGGCATGACCTGCGACCGCTTCACGGGATCGGCGACCATGCAACTGCCGACGCAGTCGTTCGTGCTGCGTACCGCCGCGCTGCGCTAGGGTTCGCTGTCTCCGGGCTACGCGAAGCGTGTGCCTCACAGCATCCCGAGCGCCTGCATGTAGGTTTCCAAAATGGTTTCCTGCTCGGCGCGCTCGTTGGCGTCCTGCTTGCGCATCCGCACGATGGTGCGCAGCGCCTTGACGTCGAAACCGTTGCCCTTGGCTTCGGCATAGACGTCGCGGATGTCGTCGGAGATCGTCTTCTTTTCTTCTTCCAGACGCTCGATGCGCTCGATGATGGCCTTGAGCTGGTCTTTGGCGAATCTTGTCGCGGGCTCGTCCTGGACGGCGGCGGCGGAAGTGGCCATCGGGTACTCCTGAATGGGAACTGACGGTAAAGCTGAAAGATCAAGCGCCGCACGCGTTACCGCACGGCGCTTTTTTCAGGATTGACCCTCAAGATCGGGGGGCCCTGCGTCAAGGAAACATCGCGCTCATCCACAGCGCGCCCACAGGAGATGCGGAAAGCCGTCATTCCGGGGCGATGCGGAGCATCGAACCCGGAATCTCGAGATTCCGGGTCTGGTCCCTTCGGACCATCCCGGAATGACGGAGCAACTTGCGATCAATGCCCGGGGTGAATTTTCTTCATCTCGGCCAACTGCTCCGGGGTGGCCGTGCCCTGATGTTTCGCCTTCCACTCCTCATAGGGCATGCCGTAGACCGCCTCGCGGCTCTCATCCTTGCTGACGGCGACCCCCTTGGCGTCGGCCTCTTCCTTCATCCAGTTGGAGAGGCAGTTGCGGCAGAAGCCGGCCAGATTCATCAGATCGATGTTCTGGACATCGGTACGGGTGCGCAGGTGGCTGACCAGACGCCGGAAAACGGCGGCTTCCAGTTCCGTTCTGGTTTTGTCGTCGATCGTCATGGCCTTGGGTCCTGCGTCACATGGTGCCGAGCATATTGATATCAGGTGGGAATTGTCACAGATTTTGCCATATCTGCGCGCAAAATTGGCAAACCTTCACATGGAGCCGGTTTCCCATAGCGTGGGAAAGGCGTTCCCCTTCCGTTGACAGGCCCGCCTGGTCACGCGAAATCGTCAATGATTTGATATAGCTTTGCTGCATGACTGCAAAAGATTCGCGCTGCCTGACCTCCCTCTCCGATCGCATGACCGCCGGCCTGGCGCCGGTGCTTGCATTGGCGGCAGCGTGTCTGTGGAGCAGTCCGGCGGCGGCCGATTTCCGGCTCTGCAACAATACTTCCAGCCGGGTCGGCATCGCGCTGGGTTACAAGGACGCCGAGGGCTGGACTACAGAAGGCTGGTGGAATGTATCATCGCGTAGTTGCGAGACGCTGCTGCGGGGAACTCTTGTCGCACGTTACTATTACATCTACGCGCTCGACTATGACCGCGGCGGCGAATGGTCGGGGCAGGCCTTCATGTGTTCGCGCGACAAGGAATTCACCATCAAGGGAACCGAGAATTGCCTGGCGCGGGGCTACGACCGCACCGGCTTTTTCGAGGTCGACACAGGCGAACAGCGAGCGTGGACCGTGCAACTGACCGAAGCCAACGAGCAGCCCGCGCAGCGCGTGCCGGGAATTCCGGGCACAATGGGACCGGGCGGACCCGGCGGGGTACCCGGCCTGTCCAATCCGCCGGGCGGACCGGGTCTGCCGCCAGCCCCGGCGCCCAAGCAATGAGACGGCTCCGTCGTATCAAGATTCTCGCGACCCTCGGACCGGCATCGTCAGACAGCGCGATGATCCGGAAGCTGTTCGAGGCCGGCGCGGACGTGTTCCGCATCAATATGAGCCACACCCCGCACGACAAGATGCGCGAGCTGGTCAATACTATCCGCAATGTCGAGAGTAGCTACGGCCGTCCGATCGGCATCCTGGTCGACCTGCAGGGACCGAAGCTGCGGCTCGGCGCCTTCGCCGAAGGTTCGACCCAGCTCAAGAACGGCCAGAGCTTCGTGCTCGATTCCGACAAGACACCCGGCGACAATAACCGCGTGCAGTTGCCGCATCCGGAAATTCTCGCAGCGCTTCGGCCGGGCCATGCGCTGCTGCTCGACGACGGCAAGGTGCGCCTGATCGCCGAAGAGACTTCGAGCGAACGCGCGGTGACGCGGGTGGTGATCGGCGGCAAGATGTCAGACCGCAAGGGCGTCAGCCTGCCCGATACGGATCTGCCGGTATCGGCGATGACGCCGAAGGACCGCGCCGATCTGGAAGCGGCGCTGGTGACCGGGGTCGACTGGATCGCGCTCTCCTTCGTGCAGCGCGCCGAGGACGTCAACGAAGCCAAACGGATGATCCGCGGCCGCGCCGCTGTCATGGCCAAGATCGAGAAGCCGCAGGCGATCGACCGGCTCGCCGAAATTATCGACGCTTCCGACGCGCTGATGGTGGCGCGCGGCGACCTCGGCGTCGAGTTGCCGCTGGAGCGCGTGCCGAGCCTGCAGAAGCAAATGACGCGGATGGCGCGCCGCGCCGGCAAGCCGGTGGTGATTGCTACCCAGATGCTGGAATCGATGATCCAGGCGCCGGTGCCGACGCGCGCCGAAGTCTCCGACGTCGCAACCGCCGTCTATGAAGGCGCCGATGCCATCATGCTGTCGGCCGAGTCTGCCGCCGGCAAATTTCCCGTCGAAGCGGTTTCGACCATGAACCGCATCGGCGAGGAAGTAGAGCGCGACCCAACCTATCGCTCGGTGCTGTCGGCGCAGCGGCCCGACCCGGAGAATACGGTCGGCGACGCCATCGCGGACGCCGCGCGGCAGATTGCCGAGACGCTGGAATTATCGGCGATCATCTGCTGGACCTCATCGGGCTCCACGGCGATCCGCGTGGCCCGCGAGCGGCCGAAGCTGCCGGTGGTGGCGATCACGCCGAACCTTGCGACCGGCCGCAAATTGTCGGTCGTCTGGGGCGTGCATTGCGTGGTGGCGGAAGATGCGCACGACCAGGACGACATGGTTGACCGCGCCGGCTCGATCGCGTTTCGTGACGGCTTCGCCAACGCAGGCCAGCGCGTGATCATCGTCGCCGGTGTGCCGCTTCGCATCCCCGGCACCACCAACATGGTGCGTATCGCCACTGTCGGTGGGGAAGGCAAGCCGGAGAAGTGACCGGCCCCGTCATTCCGGGGCGGCGCGAAGCATCGAACCCGGAATGACGGTGAACTACTGCAACGTCGCGTCCAGCGTGATCTTGGTGTTGAGCAGTTTCGACACCGGGCAACCGGCCTTGGCCTTATCAGCCAGTTCCTCGAACGTCGCCTTCTCCGCGCCCGGGATCTTCGCATTCAACGTCAGATGAACCGAGGTGATGGCAAAGCCATCGCCCTGTTTTTCCAGCGTGACGTCGGCCTTGGTTTCCATGTGTTCGGCGGTGAGCTTGGCTTCTCCCAAAATCAACGACAGCGCCATGGTGAAGCAGGCGGCGTGCGCGGCGCCGATCAGTTCTTCCGGGTTGGAGCCGGGCTTACCCTCGAAGCGGCTGGAAAAGCCGTAAGGATAATCTTTCAGCGCGCCGCTTTGGGTCGAGATCGCGCCCTTGCCGTCCTTGATGCCGCCCTGCCATTTGGCCGATCCTGATGTCGTCGTCATCGCATGCCTCCTGATCACGGGTTGAACCGGTCGATAAGCCGCAGCGTGGCAAATGGTTGCGACAAAGTCGTGTCGCGAACAGGATGGAAGTTTCTACGCCCCGACCAGCGCCTTCGCCGGCAGCACCGCCTGCACCACGAGGCCACGGGCACGGGCATCCATCACGCCGACGGCACGCAGCGCCAACAATGTGACGGTTTGCACGGCGTCGCGCAGCCTCGCGGGGTCATCCAGATTCTCGGGCGCCAGGGGACCGACCAGCGATTCATGCAGCGCGCCGAGCAGCGCGGTGGCGGCGAGCGCCGTGTCCTGAGCGGGGAGATGTCCGGCGCGCACCGCGGCATCGATTCTGGCAGCAATCTCGCCGGAGATTTCGCGGCGGCTGGCGAGCCGCGACACCGAGACGTCGACATCGACAGGTTCGGCCAGAATGCCCCAGGCGAGCTTGCGCTGCGACAGCACATGCACGGCAACCGTGGTGACGGCGGCGGCCAGCGCCGAGGACGGCCCCGGAGCGGCATCCGCCGCACGGCGGATCGCGGCCAGTTCGTCGCGCGAGACCTCGGCGATCAGTTCGGAAATCAGCTCCGCCTTGGAGGGGAAGTAACGGTAGACGGTGCCGGCCGCGACATTGGCGCGGACCGCAACGGGGGCAATCTGCACCGCCGCCATGCCGCCCTCGGCCGCAGCGTCCCTTGCCGCCGCCAGAATCGCGCTACGCCGCGCCGCCAGCCGCTTTACGACCTGATGGGTTCGCCGATACACCATGGCGCGTTCCGTCCCCGGCGCGCCCTCGGGCCCCGTGGAGCCTGCCAGAACGCGCACACCTTCAATGTCTTGAGCGATAAGCGCACTCATCGCCTTGAAGAAGTGAACAACTATTCACGACTGATGACAAGACGGTTTCAAGACTTTCCGAACCGTTAACAGGATCGCAACGCCGATCCGCTAGCCTGTATCGAGGGCAGCCTCCGATTGTGCGCCCTGCCCTGCATGCGGCCACCGCGGGATGCCCCGGGCTTCGACGAGAACCAAACTATCCGGAGACTATTCATTGCGGCGTAAGGTGACGTTCCTGATTGGTGGCGTGCTGATCGGCGCTGTCGGCTACAAGCTCCTGACCCCTGCCACTCCCCACGTCGATTTGGCCGCAACGGCGCTGCCAGCGCGAGACGAGCGACCGTGCGCCGCCGCATCTGCGCGAACGGCCATCATCGTCGTGCATGGCCAGAGCAACGCGGCCAACTTCGGAAGCGCCCGACACTCGGCGCGCGAAGCCGTCGACAATTTCGATCCCGCGACCGGCAAATGCTTCGCCGCAGTCGATCCGCTGCTGGGCGCCGACGGCTTGGGCGGGAGCTTTGCAACGCGGCTCGGCGACATCCTGATCCAATCCGGGCGCTACGATCGCGTGATCCTAGCGCCGCTCGCCAGGGGCGGCGCTTCGCTCTTCTTCCTGAACAACGAGGGAGCGGTTCTGACCACCAACGGCATCTCGAAGCTGAAGGCAGCCGGATTAACGCCGACACATATTCTGTTCCAGCAAGGGGAAACGGACGCGACATCGACGACGTCAGCCGAACAATATGCTTCGCTGTTGCGTCAGCTTGTGAAACGATTTCGCGCGGCCGGTTTCGATGCGCCCTTCTATCTGTCACGCAGCGCAAAATGCGATTACGTCGCGCCGAAGAACATGGCTGCGGTACGTGCCGGTCAACTATCTGCCGTCGATGAAGCACTGAACATCCGCCTGGGGCCCGACACCGACACGATCGGAAATGAAGGCCGCAGTCCTGACGGCTGCCACATGAACGAGGCCGGCACGCTTGCGAATGCTGCACTGTGGGCGGCGTTCATCAAATAGCGAGCAGTGGTTTTCAAGCGACCCGCGTGCGACCGCGCCGCCATCATCTCGCGTGATTCAGGCCCCTGCCGCGACGAGCTTCGGCACCGGCTCATGCCGCCACCACGACCTCGCCCGGCGCAGGATCAGCGCGGCCACCACCAGCGTGGCGCCGAGGCCCGTCGGAATACCCGTGAACATGTAGCAGACGATGAGGGCGACGACGGTGCCCAGCGCCGGAAGCTCGTAGGCGCGAAAACCGGTCTTCAGTCCGGCGCGGACCAGGAAGCCGATCGGGATCGCCAGTACCATCATGTCGTACATGAAGAGATAGGGCGTGGTCAGCAGCGTACCGGCGGCAAGTGCCGCGGCTTTCATCGTGTAGGGCACGCGGCTTCGCCACATCAGCGCCAGCACCACGGCGACGGAAGCAGTGAGAACCCACTGGAATGCCCAGCCAAGCGGCTCGCTGCCGCCGAAGTAACGCACCATCGAGAAGATGCTTTGCAGCTTCCACCATGTCGCCTTGCCCTCGGTCAGGAAGGCTTGCGAGAATCTCGGCATCCAGTGGAAGAACGCCAGCCAGCTTTCGATGCCGAAGGCGAGCCAGGAAGCTGTGGCCAGCACCACCGCCGTTACGGCGGCGCTAATGAACACGCGCCAATGCCCGGCCGCGATCAGCACGACCGGAAACAGCAACCCGTATTGCGGCTTGTAGGTCAGCAGTCCCAAGCAGATGCCGGCGAGGACCGGCCGTATCGGGATCAAATAGAGCGTGCCGCCGATCAGCGCCGCGGTGAGGAATCCGTTCTGCCCGACATAGGAATTGACGATCACAGTCGGAATGGCGAGCGCGAGCAGAAGGCCGAAATTGTGGCCGACGATCGCGCGCATGACGGCGAGATAGGGCAGCAGGCTGACATACACCCAGCCGGCATAGCCCACCGAAAAGGGCAGCATCGCCAGCAGCGATGCGACGAACAGGAATGGCGGCGGATAGTGCCAGGCAAAATAGCCAACGAAATCCTGACCGAGCTTGGCAACCTCGATCTGCTTCTGGATATCCCAATCATAGGCCTGCGCGGGAACGCCATCGAGCACCAGGCGGCCGGCCGCCCAGACGTTGATGAAATCAGTCGGAATGCCGATGCCCTTCGGATCGTAAATCCACCAGCTCGAGAAATAGGCCACCGGGCAAAGGGCCAAATTGGCCAGCGCCAGCGCAAAGCACACCTTCACGAGCCACTCGGGAATCGGGGCTGGCTCGCGTGCGGTCCTGAGAGTGGAAAGAGAGGCGGTCATGCGCGGTCCTTGCCTGGGCGCGTCCTGTTCGAACGCGCACACCCCAAAGCAATAGGCCGGACTGAATTGAGGAAATCTTAAGTTTTAGCGCGGCAACGGCGGTTTTTCCCGTCGTCCCTGCGAACGCAGGGACCCATAACCACCGATGCTGGTTGCTTCAGGTCGGCGTCTCCCGCAGTGCCTCATTGATGGATTACGCGGTATGGGTCCCTGCGTTCGCAGGGACGACCGTTTGGGCATACAGCAATCCCTCTACTCCCAGCTCAGCGCACCGCCGTTCTGATACTCGATCACCCGTGTCTCGAAGAAGTTCTTCTCCTTCTTCAGGTCCATCGCCTCCGACATCCAGGGAAACGGATTCTCGGCTTCATCAAACACCCGCGCCAGCCCAAGTTGCGCGCAGCGGCGGTTGGCGATGAAGTGCATATAGCTCTCGCACAGCGCCGCATTCAGGCCGAGAAAGCCGCGCGGCATGGTGTCCCGCCCATAGGCCGCCTCTAGCTCAGCCGCCTCGCGCACCATGGCGCGGACTTCGTCCTGAAACGCCTTGGTCCACAGATGCGGATTCTCGATCTTGATCTGGTTGATGACGTCGATGCCGAAGTTCAGATGAATCGATTCATCGCGCAGGATGTATTGGTACTGCTCCGCGATCCCGACCATCTTGTTGCGGCGGCCGAGCGAGAGGATCTGGGCGAACCCGGTATAGAACCACATGCCCTCGAAGATGACGTAGAAGGCAACGAGGTCGCGCAGGAACGCCTGGTCGGCCTCCGGCGTCCCGGTCCTGAAATCGGGATCGTCGAGATGCTGGGTATGTTTCAGCGCCCAGGCCGCCTTGTCGGTGATCGACGGCACCTCGCGGTACATGTTGAACAGCTCGCCCTCGTCGAGGCCGAGGCTTTCGACGATGTACTGGAAGGTGTGGGTGTGAACGGCCTCCTCGAAGGACTGCCGCAGCAGATACTGCCGGCATTCCGGATTGGTCAGATGGCGGTAGATCGCCAGCACGATGTTGTTGGCGACGAGGCTTTCGGAGGCCGCGAAAAAGCCGAGATTGCGCTTGATGGCGCGGCGCTCGTCCTCGGTAAGGCCGTCGCGCGACTTCCACAGTGCGATGTCGGCCTGCATCGAGACTTCGGTCGGCATCCAGTGATTGTTGCAGCCGGCGAGATATTTCTCCCATGCCCATTTGTATTTCAGCGGCAGCAATTGATTGACGTCGGCGCGGCAGTTGATCATCCGCTTGTCGTCGACGGATACCCTGCCGCCGCTTCGGTCGATGGTGCCGAGGCCGGTTTGATCGGCCACAACGATGGTTTGGGCCACCACGGTGGGCGGCATCTGGCGCGAGGGCGCAGCGGGTTCGGACCAGTCGAGCATTGTCATTTCCTTCTTTTCTTGTCTGCTTACTGGCAGGCTTCGCATTCGGGATTGTCGATGGAACACGCGACCGCGTCGGACAGGTCAGGCGCCGTGATCGCCGACGGAACGATGATCGGTGCGGCGGCCGACAGCACAGGCGCGGCCGCAACGGCGTTGAGCTTGCCGTCGGTGCCCCGCAGCGTGGACTTTTCGACATGCGTCGCGCTGCGCGAGCGCAAGTAATAGGTCGTCTTCAGACCGCGCACCCAAGCCAGACGATAGAGTGCATCGAGCTTCTTGCCGCTAGGGTTGGCGATGTAGAGGTTGAGCGACTGCGACTGATCGATCCATTTTTGCCGCCGCGAGGCCGCCTCGATCAGCCAGGCGCTATCGATCTCGAACGCGGTGGCATAGAGCGCCTTGATGTCGCCTGGAATGCGATCGATCGCACCGACGCTGCCGTCGAAATATTTGAGATCGTTGACCATCACCTCGTCCCACAGCCCGCGCGCTTTGAGGTCGCGTACCAAAAACCCATTCACTACGGTGAAGTCGCCGGACATGTTGGATTTGACATAGAGGTTCTGGTAGGCGGGCTCGATCGACTGCGCCACGCCGCAGATGTTCGAAATGGTGGCCGTCGGCGCGATCGCCATCACGTTCGAATTGCGCATGCCGGTCGATTTGACGCGCTCGCGCAGAAGGTCCCAGTCGAGCGTCACGCCGCGGTCCATCGCGAGGCCGCCGCGGGCTTCCGCCAGCAGCTCGATCGAATCGATCGGCAAAATGCCCCGGCTCCACAGCGAGCCGTCGAACGACGGATAGCGCCCGCGCTCGGCGGCGAGATCGACCGAGGCCGAGATCGCATAATAGGAAATCATC
This sequence comes from Bradyrhizobium valentinum, assembly GCF_001440405.1. Lineage (GTDB taxonomy): Bacteria > Pseudomonadota > Alphaproteobacteria > Rhizobiales > Xanthobacteraceae > Bradyrhizobium > Bradyrhizobium valentinum. The sequence goes on along the minus strand of NZ_LLXX01000120.1, from coordinate 14,688 downwards.
TCCATGCTGGTATCCGCGAAGGCAACCGCCACATCGGAAGCCATCGCGATCCGCAACGCCTGCAGCGCATCCTGGAATCCCATCAGCCCGAGCCCGACCGGGCGGTGCCGCAGGTTGGAGCGGCGCGCTTCCGGGATGGTGTAGAAATTGATGTCGATGACGTTGTCGAGCATCCGCATCGCCGTGGTCACGCTACGCTTCAGCCGCGATTCATCCAGCCGCCCTTCCCGCACATGGTTGAGCAGATTGATCGAGCCGAGATTGCAGACGGCGGTTTCGTCGTCGGAGGTATTGAGTGTGATTTCGGTGCAGAGGTTCGAGGAATGGATGACGCCGGCATGGCGCTGCGGCGAGCGCAGATTGCAGGGATCCTTGAATGTGATCCAGGGATGCCCGGTCTCAAACAGCATGGTCAGCATCTTGCGCCAGAGATCGGTGGCGCGGACCTGCTTAAACACGCGGATTTCGCCGCGCTCCGCCTTGGCTTCATAGGCCGCGTAGCGCTCGGCGAAGGGCTGGCCATAGAGGTCATGCAGATCGGGCGTTTCATCCGGCGAGAATAGCGTCCATTCGCCGTCAGCCTCGACGCGCTGCATGAACAGGTCAGGCACCCAGTTCGCAGTGTTCATGTCATGGGTGCGGCGGCGGTCGTCGCCGGTGTTCTTGCGCAGATCGAGGAATTCCTCGATGTCGATGTGCCAGGTTTCGAGATAGGCGCAGACCGCACCTTTACGCTTTCCGCCCTGATTGACGGCGATCGCGGTGTCGTTGGCGACTTTCAGGAACGGCACCACGCCCTGGCTCTCGCCATTGGTGCCCTTGATATGGGCGCCGAGCCCGCGCACGCGTGTCCAGTCATTGCCGAGCCCGCCGGAATATTTCGCCAGCAGAGCGTTGTCCTTGACCGACTTGAAGATGCCGTCGAGATCGTCGGCAATGGTGGTGAGGAAGCAGGACGACAGTTGCGGCCGCAGCGTGCCCGAGTTGAACAACGTCGGCGTCGAAGCCATGAAGTCGAAAGAGGACAGCAAATCGTAGAATTCGATGGCGCGCGCCTCGCGGTCGATCTCGCGCAGCGCAAGGCCCATGGCGACGCGCATGAAGAACGCCTGCGGCAGTTCGATGCGGTTGCCGCGCTCATGCAGGAAATAGCGGTCGTACAGCGTCTGCAGCCCCAGAAACTGAAACGCCAGATCGCGCTCCGGCTTCAGTGCCGCGGCGAGCCTTTTCAGGTCGAACCGCGCGAGATCGGGATCGAGCAGTTCGGCATTGATGCCGGTCTTGATGTAGGCCGGAAAGTATTCGCCGTAGCGCACGGCCATGTCGGCCTGCGAGGCGCTGGTCGGCGTCCCCTCCACAAAAGACAGCACCTCGGTGCGCAGCTTGTCGAGCAGCAGCCGCGCGCTGACATAAGCGTAGTTCGGCTCCTGCTCTACCAGCGTGCGCGCGGCCATCACCGACGCCAACGCCAGTTCGCCCTCGCCGATGCCGTCATAGAGATTGCGCTGCGTCTCAGAGAGCACGGCCGCGGCTGCCACGCCCTCGAGCCCGGCGCAGGCCTCTTCGATGATCAGCGTCAGACGCGCGATATCAATCGGGACCTGCATGCCGCTCGCCAGCGTGACGCGCAGCGAAGGCTCCGCCGAGGGCTGAGCGGCATTGGCTGCTTCCTGCCCGGCGCGCTGGCGTGTGCGCTCTTCGCGATACAGCACATAGGCGCGCGCGACCTTGTGGTGCTCGCTGCGCATCAAGGCGAGTTCGACCTGGTCCTGCACGTCCTCGATATGAAAGGTGCGCCCCTCGCTCATCCGGCGCGACAGCGCGCCGACGACTTCGGAAGTCAGTTGCTCGACGATTTCATGGACGCGGCGGGAGGCGGCCGCGCCATGCCCCTCGACCGCGAGGAACGCCTTGGTCATCGCGACCGAGATCTTGCTGGCGTCGAATTTCGAAACCGTGCCGTTACGGCGGATCACCTGCATCGGCAGCGCACCTCCCGGCAAAGCTGACGATTCGGTGCGCAACGCGAGAAAGGGAGCGGCTTTGGCTTCGGGAGAAACGAGTTGAGAAGATTGCGACATCGGCAGACCCCGTAGTGTTGTTGAGGCTCTGGATGTCTTGAGGCGACGCTGCATAGGATGCCCGGCGCAAGGTACCGGCATGAATCTGCAAGCGACCGCCGGGACACCCCGCCCGTGGACGTTTTTTCGGTGTCGCGGCAGGTCTCCTGGCTCGCAGGTCAGCGTTGCACCCGGTCTTCCCAATGCGTGGCCGCATCAGTGACGTGAAATCGGGAGCAACTCACTGCTTACAGTTGCGGGGGCAGCGCCGGACTCTCGCAAAACATGCGATACACCGGCTTCCCTCTTAGCCACCAAATCTTGCGATCTGGCGGGCCGTGACGCCTATATCTGGTATTATTCGCAGCGGAGTGTCAATGGGGCCGGGGGAATCGATGCCCGCAATTTCCAAAAAAATCCGCAAGAGGGATGGGGAACACGAAAGAGCCGATTCTTTCTCCGCGTGAAAGCCGTTTTCCCCGATATCCCGGCTATGTGAGATCATGACGTGGCATAGGGCGCGAAGCGCGATCGCGTCTCGTCGATTCGAAGGGCCCGGCCAACAGGTGGAAACGCCCGCTGCGGACAAGCGGGCCGTTCGCACACCTTGCAGCCCATGCCGATCGGCGTCGCCAGCGATGGATCGATCTTGAGGCCCTGCGAATAGATGATTCGCTCGGCATGGCGAACATCACATCCCAGGGCAACGGCAAACGTCTTGGCGGGCGCTCCGTAGCCTCCGCTGCCGTGCGACACCGTCCGGGCAACCCAGAGATAGGTTCGCTCATCAGGCATCCGCGCCAATTGCGTCAGAATACGCCCCGGGTTGGCGAAGGCCTCATAAACGTTCCACAGCGGACAGGTGCCACCGACCCGCGAAAAATGGAAGTCGGTCGCCGATTGCCGCTTCGATATATTTCCGGCGCGATCGACGCGGATGAAGAAGAACGGCACGCCCCGCGCATTATGGCGCTGCAGGGTGCTGAGCCGGTGACAGATCGTTTCAAAGCCCACGCCGAACCGGTGACTGAGCAATTCGATATCGTAACGGCATCGCTCCGCCTCGTTGAGGAAAACAGCGTATGGCAAAATCAGCGCGCCGGCGAAATAATTCGCAAGCCCGATGCGGGCCAGGCCGCGCGCTTCGTCGCTGGTGAACTTTGCCTTGTCGACGATCGAACGGATCGCCTCGTCCAGTTCCAGAATGGCGATCTGCGTCGCGAGCTGGAATGCCTGCTGGCCCGGATCAAGGCTTGGCGACAGCCGCAGCGTTCGTGTGCGGCCATCGAACAGGCGCTGCGTTCCCGATCCCAGCTCGTCGCTTGCGTCGATCAGGACAGTCACGCCATGCCGGCTTTCGAGATACGACACCAGGCCCGGCGTCATCCGCCCGATCGGCAATTCCATCCGGCCCGCGATCGCTTCCGCCGCATCGTCGAGCTCGGCAATGTGGTTGTGCTGCAGATAAAAGAAGTCGCGGACTTCCTCGAACGGCGTGGACGCCAGAACCGCCGCCGTTGCCTGACGGTCCTCGCCGAGCCGCGCGGAAAGCGCCGCATATTGCTCGGCGGCATGGCGATATTTGCGGTTCAGATTGACCAGCGCGCGCCCGACCGCGGGCATGCTCTGCGCGAGTTCGCGAAGTTCGGCGACAGCGATTGTCTCACCCAACGAAGGATCCGCAAGCGCTTCGCGCAAGTCCGAGATCAAGCGGGCTTCGTCGCCCTCGGCGAACGACTGCACGTCAAGGCCGAACACCGAATTGAGCGCCAGCAGCACCGGCACGGTGAGTGGACGCTGATTGTTTTCCAGTTGGTTGAGGTAGCTCAGCGATATCCCGAGTTTGCCGGCAAGCGCCGCCTGCGTCAGGCGCTGCTCCTCGCGCAATCTTTTCAACCGCACGCCCATGAAGGTCTTTTTCATCACATCACCTTCGCAAACTTTGCAGGCTGGCTGGGGTTTCTTCGCAAGACTATGCTTTTTCAGCCATTTCGATGGGGCCCGCTTGTAGATATTGCGAAGTCGGTACGGAATGACAAGTCGTCCGGAGCAGGAAAATGCATGCAGCGGCGTCGCCAAACCTTCATCCCGACGAAACCCGGTTCGTGGAGATGGTGTTTCCGGAGCAGGCCAATCACTACGGCACGCTGTTCGGCGGCCATGCCCTGAGCCTGATGGGCAAGGCGGCATTCGTCACGGCCACGCGGCGCGCCCGCCAGAGCGTCGTCATGGCGACCTCGGACAAGATCGAATTTCACGAGCCGATCCATGTCGGCGAGCTCATCGAACTCATTGCTCAGGTCGTACGCGTCGGCCGCAGCTCCATGACGGTTACCGTCGACATGGTCCGCGAAGACCTGATCAGCGGCCGGCGGAAATCCGCGGTGCGCGGGACATTCGAGATGGTCGCGGTGGACGAATTCGGCCGTCCGGTCCCGATCACGCGACCAACCATGACCGATCCAATTCAGAAGGAAGCTGCGTCTTGAAACAGCATAGCGTTCGTACTTTCAAATCGGCCGATCGTCTCCCGCGCGCGAGCCAACTGGCCTGGAAGATCGCCGAGGTGGCCGCTGACCCGGTCGCGGTCGAGAGCGATGTGGTGGAAATGCTGGGCAACCGCATCATCGACAACGCCGCCGTTGCCGCAGCCTCGGTCGCTCGGCGTCCCGTCGTCAGCGCGCGAACGCAAGCCGAGGCGCATCCATTTCAGCCGGGGGCCACCGTGTTCGGATTGACGCGGTCGCAGCGGATTTCGCCGGAATGGGCCGCGTGGGCCAACGGCGTCGCCGTCCGCGAACTCGATTTCCACGATACGTTCCTGGCGGCGGACTATTCGCATCCCGGCGACAACATTCCGCCGGTACTGGCTGTCGCCCAGCACTGCGGGCTAGCGGGCGCGGACCTCGTTCGCGGGCTGGCTGCGGCCTACGAGATTCAGATCGATCTCGTGAAGGGCATCTGCCTGCACGAGCACAAGATCGATCACATCGCCCATCTCGGGCCGTCCGCCGCCGCCGGGATCGGCGCGCTGCTCGGATTGCATGCCGAGACGATCTATCAGGCCGTTCAGCAGGCGCTCCACGTCACCACGACGACGCGGCAGTCGCGCAAGGGCGAGATATCGAGCTGGAAGGCCTATGCGCCGGCTTTCGCTGGCAAGATGGCGATCGAATCCGTCGATCGCGTGATGCGCGGCGAAGGCGCGCCGTCACCCGCCTATGAGGGCGAGGACGGCTTCATCGCCTGGCTGCTCGGCGGGCCCAGCGCGGAATACACGGTGCCGCTGCCGGAAAAGGGCGAGCCCAAGCGCGCCATTCTCGACACCTACACCAAGGAGCACTCGGCCGAATATCAGAGCCAAGCCTTGATCGACCTCGCGCGCCGGCTCGGACCGAAGATCGGCGATCTCTCGAAGATCGAAAGCATCGTCATCCACACCAGCCATCACACCCACTACGTCATCGGCACCGGCGCCAACGACCCGCAGAAGATGGACCCGAAGGCGAGCCGCGAAACGCTCGACCATTCGATCATGTACATTTTCGCGGTCGCGCTGGAAGACGGCGGCTGGCATCACGAACGATCCTATGCCCCAGAGCGCGCGGGCCGCGACACGACGGTCGCGCTGTGGCGCAAGATCTCGACCGTCGAAGACCCCGCATGGACCCGCCGCTACCACAGCCACGATCCGAAGGAAAAGGCGTTCGGCGGCCGCGTCGTCGTGAAGCTGAAGGGCGGCTCCGTCTTCAGCGACGAAATTGCGCTGGCTGATGCGCATCCGCTGGGCACCCGCCCGTTCAAGCGGCCGGACTACATCCGGAAGTTCCGCAACCTGGCGGAAGGCGTGATCAGCGCGGCTGAGCAGGATCGCTTCATCGCAACGGTCGAGAGGCTGGCCTCACTCAAAGCAGGAGAGCTGACCGACCTCACCTTCACGGTCGATCCAAAATTCCTCGGCAGGGCGTCAACGCACGGCATCTTCGATTGGCATGACGCCGCCGCGGTTGCGGTCCACTGCGCTGCCGGCAATCGATAAGGGAGATTGAGATGACGGACATCAAGCCCGCCCCCAAAAAATCGGTTGCGCTCTCCGGCGTCATTGCCGGCGACACTGCGCTGTGCACGGTCGGCCGCACCGGAAACGACCTGCATTATCGCGGCTACGACATTCTCGATGTCGCGGAAAGCTGCGAATTCGAGGAGATCGCGTATCTTCTCGTTCACGGCAGCCTGCCCACGCTGCCCGAGCTCAGAAACTACAAGGCCAAGCTGAAGGCGCTGCGCGGGTTGCCGCTCGCGGTGTTGCAGACGCTGGAGTTGCTGCCCGCCGCCGCACATCCGATGGACGTCTTAAGAAGCGGCGTCTCCGCGCTCGGCTGCATCCTGCCGGAAGCCCATGATCACAATCAGCCCGGCGCGCGCGATATTGCCGACCGGCTGATGGCCTCGCTCGGATCGATGCTGCTCTACTGGCACCACTACGCCCACCACGGCCGCCGGATCGACGTCGAAACCGACGACGATTCGATCGGCTCGCACTTCCTGCATCTGCTCCATGGCAGGAAGCCGCCACCATCGCACGAGCGTGCGATGCATACCTCGCTGATCCTCTACGCGGAGCACGAGTACAACGCCTCGACGTTCACTGCGCGCTCGATCGCCGGAACCGGCTCGGACCTCTATTCCGCGATAACAGGCGCGATCGGCGCGCTGCGCGGACCAAAGCATGGCGGCGCCAACGAAATCGCCTTCGAAGTGCAGAAGCGCTACGGCGACACGGAAGAGGCGGAGGCCGATATCCGTCGGCGCGTCGCGGCCAAGGAAGTCATCATCGGCTTCGGTCATCCAGTCTACACCATTGCCGATCCACGCAACAAGGTGATCAAGGAAGTCGCGCGTCGCCTCAGCATCGAGGGCGAAAGCACCCGGATGTTCGAGATCGCGGAGCGGATCGAGGCTGTGATGGCCGACGCCAAGAAGATGTTCGCCAATCTCGACTGGTTCAGCGCGGTCTCCTACCACGCGATGGGGGTGCCGACCGCGATGTTCACGCCGCTGTTCGTGATTTCACGGACGTCCGGATGGGCGGCGCATGTGATAGAACAGCGCATCAACAACAAGATCATCCGCCCGGCCGCAAACTATGTCGGCCCGGAGAATCTGAAGTTCGTGCCGCTGCATGAGCGTGGCAAAGCCGCCATCGCCCCACGCGCCGCGTAAGGAAGCAACGATGGTATATCTCCTGGGTACTGATCTCGCCGACAACCCCGCAGGGGCCCGCTTCCGCGACCTCCTGGGCAGACCAGGCATTCTTCAGATGCCGGGCGCGCACAACGGAATGGCCGCGCTGCAGGCCCGCGACGCCGGTTTTTCCGCGCTCTATCTGTCAGGCGCGGCAATGACGGCTTCGATGGGCCTGCCCGATCTCGGCATTATCACAATCGAGGAAGTCGCCTTCTTCATCCGCCAGGTGGCGCGCGCCGGCGGCCTGCCGGTTCTGGTCGATGGCGACACTGGTTATGGCGAAGCGCTCAATGTCATGAACATGGTGCGCACCTTCGAGGATGCCGGTGCAGCGGCCGTTCATATCGAGGACCAACTTCTTCCGAAGAAGTGCGGCCATCTCAACGACAAGAAGCTGGCGGATGCGCGCGACATAGCCGCCAAGGTCGCCGCCGCCGCAAAGGCGCGGCGGCATCTCTATCTGATCGCGAGGACGGATGCCGCGGCGAGCGAAGGGATGGACGGCGCGGTGGCGCGTGCCAAACTTTATCTGGAAGCGGGAGCGGACGCGATCTTCCCGGAAGCGATGATCTCGCGCGAGATGTTCGAGGAGTTTGCAAGGCGCGTTCCCGGCGTTCCATTGCTCGCGAACATGACGGAGTTTGGCAAGACGCCCTTCTTCACCGCATCCGAGTTCGAGGCCATGGGCTATCGCATGATGATCTGGCCGGTGTCGTCGCTCCGCGTCGCCAACAAGGCCCAGCAGACTCTATTCACGACCCTCAAACGCGACGGCAGCACCTGCAAGATGCTCGACCAGATGCAGACGCGCGCCGAACTCTACGCAACGATCGGGCTGCACGACTACGAGGCGCTCGACGCCTCCATCGTCAAAACCGTCGTTCCCACAGGCATGCCGCAGAGGTGAATATGTAGCTATCGCAGCTTCGATCGGAACGGCGTTCATCGAACGATGGCAGAGAGCGCAGCGGGGGAACGACCGATCTCATGTTGACTGAGACCGCCATTGATCTTAACTGAACCCGTCGTGGTTCTTCGGGCTGGTTCGGCCCGAAGCTAAGAGGGAAGCCGGTGCGGCCGAAAAGCCAAAGCCGGAGCTGCCCCCGCAACTGTAAGCGGCGAGCCGCTGTCCAACAAAGTCACTGAGACCTTTCAAGGTTTCGGGAAGGCCGGACAGCAGCACTGACCCGCGAGCCAGGAGACCTGCCTCGACAACATACACGTCCTCGGGCGGGGTGTCCCGGTGGTGCGGTTGCGATTCCGCGCGCGCTGCCGCACGCGGAATCCAGACGTGTCACTTCGGCCTTTGCCCCCAACTTTTGGGGTTAAGCCAATGTCTTCTACATCGCCATCTTCTACATCATCTACTTCCACAATCTCCACTTCCTCGCTTGCCGTTGCCTCCCTCGGCACGCCACGTATCGGCCCGCGCCGCGAGCTGAAATTCGCCTTGGAAAGCTTCTGGTCGGGCGCAACCGACGAGAGGGCGCTGATCGAAACCGGTGCCGGGCTTCGCGCCGCCAACTGGGCGCGCCAGAAGAAACTCGGCGTCAGCGTGATTCCATCGAACGATTTCTCATTCTACGACCAGATGCTCGACACGTCAGTGATGGTCGGTGCTGTTCCGGAAATCTATCGCTGGAACGGCGGCCCGGTCCCGCTTGCGACCTATTTTGCGATGGCCCGCGGTGCGCAAGGCAAAACGCAAGAGGCGAGCTGCGGCCATATCAATCACGGGCGCGACGCCGCGCAAGGCATGCCGGCGCTGGAAATGACAAAATGGTTCGACACCAACTACCACTACATGGTGCCCGAACTCGCAAGGGACCAGAAATTCACCCTCGCCTCGCGCAAGCCGATCGAAGAGTACGAGGAAGCGAAAGCGCTGGGCTATCAGACCCGCCCGGTGCTGGTCGGCCCGGTCACGTTTCTCAAACTCGCCAAGAGCAAGGATGCCGGATTCAATCCGCTGTCCCTGCTTGATCGGTTGCTGCCGGTTTACATCGACGTCCTGCGCGAACTGGCTTGCCGGGGCGCCGAATGGGTGCAGATCGACGAGCCATGTCTTGTGCTCGACCTCGATATCGTCGGGCAGCAGGCGCTGCATTACGCCTATACGGAGATCGCGAGTGCGGTGCCGCAGCTCAAGATCATGCTGGCAACCTATTTCGGCGGGCTGGGCGGCAACCGCGATACCGCGCTGGCGCTGCCCGTCGCCGGCCTGCATCTCGATCTGGTACGCGCGCCTGAGCAGATCGACGGCCTGGCCGATTTTTCTGATGACCGCGTGCTGTCGCTCGGCATCATCGACGGCCGCAACATCTGGCGTGCGGATTTGAGCCGGATCCTCCACCGGCTCGAGCCTGTGATCGCGAAGCTCGGCAAGGACCGAGTGCAGATCGCACCCTCCTGCTCACTGTTGCATGTCCCGATCGACCTGGCGCTGGAAACGGGGCTCGATTCCGAAATCAAAAGCTGGCTGGCGTTCTCGGTGCAGAAGCTCGAGGAACTGTCGACGCTCGGGACGGCGCTCGCCGGTGGGCGCGGCGCCGCGGAAGCCAGCCTGCGCACCTCGGACGAGGCGGCCGCCGCCCGCAAGGCGTCGCCGCGGATTCACGATGCAAAGGTTGCGGCGCGCATTGCCGGTATCGATGACGCCATGCGTCGCCGCGCCAACGCATTCGCCGAGCGCGCCGGCGTTCAGCACGAGCGCTTCAACCTGCCCGCCTTTCCGACCACGACCATCGGCTCGTTCCCGCAGACGGCCGAAGTCAGGAAAGCGCGCGCCGCGCACGCCAGCGGTGCCCTGACTGACGAAGTCTACAAGATCTATCTGCAGGACCAGACGGCCCGCGCCGTGCAGTGGCAGGAAACCATCGGTCTCGACGTGCTCGTGCATGGCGAGTTCGAGCGCAACGACATGGTGCAGTATTTCGGCGAACAGCTCGCGGGCTTCGCCTTCACCACGCACGGCTGGGTGCAGTCCTACGGATCGCGCTACGTCCGTCCGCCGGTGCTGTTCGGCGACGTCTCGCGCCCGAAGCCGATGACGGTCGAGTGGTGGCAATACGCCCAGTCGCTGACGAAAAAGCCGATGAAGGCGATGTTGACCGGTCCCGTCACCATCCTGAACTGGTCGTTCGTCCGCGACGATATTGCGCGCAGTGAGGCCTGCCGTCAGATCGCGCTCGCGATCCGCGACGAGGTCGCCGATCTCGAGGCTGCCGGCGCCGGGATGATCCAGATCGACGAGGCGGCGCTGCGCGAGGGATTGCCGCTACGCCAATCGGAATGGAAGGCGTATCTGGACTGGACCGTTGACGCCTTCCGTCTCTGCTCGTCCGGCGTGCGCGACGAGACGCAGATCCACACCCACATGTGCTACTCGGAGTTCAACGACATCATCGATGCGATCGGCGCGATGGACGCCGACGTGATCTCGATCGAAACCTCGCGTTCGAAAATGGAGCTGCTCGATGCGTTCAGGAACTACCGTTATCCGAACGAAATCGGCCCCGGTGTCTACGACATTCATTCGCCGCGGGTGCCGGAGATCGAAGAGATGACTGCCCTGCTCAAGCTGGCACGGATGCGCCTCACCGATACCCAGATCTGGATCAATCCGGATTGCGGATTGAAGACCCGCAAATGGGAAGAGGTGCGACCCGCGCTCGTCAACATGGTGGCGGCGGCCCGCGAATTGCGGGCGTCCGCCTAGCGCGAGAACGACCCCTTCTCTAGTCTTGCCGCAGATGCGTAGGTGGGCAAAGGCGCACTTCGCGCCGTGCCACCTATCTTTCCAAGATCGTCAGTGAGAATGGTGGGCACGCTTCCGCCTTCGCTCTTCGAGCCACGGCGGACAAGTCGCTTTGCCTACCCACTGCCGGCAGACCTCATCCTGAGGAGCGCGTCTTCGCGCGTCTCGAAGGATGAATGGCACCAGCGGGGCCTCGTGGTTCTCCCGGCGATGCGAAGCATCGTCCGGAGACGGCGCGGAGCCCGTCATCGGGCCGCGCTATGCGCGGACCCGTTGGCGCCTCCTCACCATGAGGGTTCAATAGCTGCTACGACTATCTTTATGATCACCGCGAGAGATCGAAGGAGACTGCGATGCGCTTCTGGATTCAATGCACGAGGTTCGAGACGGGGCAACCCGTCCACATCAATATCGCGCTCGTCGGCAGCATGTCACGCGACGGCGAGCGCACCGTGCTTGCCTTTGTCAGTGGCGACGGGGAGACGATCGAAGTGGTAGAGACGCCGGAGCATATCCTGGCCGTGCATCTCGGCGCACCGGCGAAAGCATAACTCACCTCGTCGCGGCAACCACGTCATTGCGAGCGAACGGGGCGCGCATTCGCGCGACCCGTTGGCCCGCAATGACGACAGCGCGCAAAAAAACGCGGCGTCTCCGCCGCGTTTCTTGTTCGAGATGGCAATCAGCTTACGCCTGCGGTTGCGGCTCCAGACCCGGGTCCGGATCGGGACGCGGGCGCGGCTTGCCGGCGGGCGGCACGGCGGAAGCGCGCGGCGTGCTCGGCTCCAGCACCGACTCGCGGTTGGGCTTCTTGCCCTTCAACAGGTCGATGATCTCGTCGCCGCTCAGCGTCTCGAATTCGAGCAGGCCCTTGGCGAGCGTCTCTAGGTCATCACGCTTGTCGGTGAGGATCTTGGTTGCCTCGTTGTAGCCTTCCTCGACCAGCCGCTTGATCTCCTTGTCGATCTTCTGGACGGTCGCTTCCGAGGCATTCTGCGTGCGCGACACCGACATGCCCAAAAACACCTCGTCCTGGTTTTCGCCGTAGGACACGGTGCCGAGCTCTTCAGACAGACCCCAGCGCGTCACCATCATGCGCGCCAGGCGCGTCGCCTGCTCGATGTCGGAGGCGGCGCCCGAGGTGACCTTCTCGCGGCCGAAGATCAGCTCTTCCGCGACGCGGCCGCCCATCATGATCGCCAGCCGCGACGTCATCTGCTCGAGCGACATCGACAGCTTGTCACGCTCGGGGAGCTGCATCACCATGCCGAGCGCACGGCCGCGCGGAATGATGGTCGCCTTGTGGATCGGATCGGTCGCGACGACGTTGAGGCCGACGATGGCGTGGCCGCCCTCGTGATAGGCCGTCAGCAGTTTCTCTTCCTCAGTCATGACGAGCGACTTGCGCTCGGCGCCCATCATCACCTTGTCTTTGGCTTCCTCGAACTCGGCCTGCGTCACCATGCGCTTGTTGCGCCGGGCAGCGGTCAGCGCCGCCTCGTTGACGAGGTTCATCAGGTCAGCGCCGGAGAAGCCCGGCGTGCCGCGCGCGATGGTCTTGAGGTTGATATCCGGCGCCAGCGGCACCTTGCGAACGTGAACTTTCAGGATCTGCTCGCGGCCGACGACGTCCGGATTCGGCACCACGACCTGGCGGTCGAAGCGGCCGGGACGCAGCAGCGCGGGATCGAGCACGTCGGGACGGTTGGTCGCCGCGATCAGGATCACGCCTTCATTGGCCTCGAAGCCGTCCATCTCGACCAGCAACTGGTTGAGCGTCTGTTCGCGCTCGTCATTGCCGCCGCCGAGGCCGGCGCCGCGATGGCGGCCGACCGCGTCGATTTCGTCGATGAAGATGATGCAGGGCGCGTTTTTCTTGGCCTGCTCGAACATATCCCTGACACGAGAGGCGCCGACGCCGACGAACATTTCGACGAAGTCAGAACCGGAAATGGTGAAGAAGGGCACGTTGGCTTCGCCCGCGACCGCGCGCGCGATCAGCGTCTTGCCGGTGCCGGGAGGACCGACCAGCAGCACGCCGCGCGGAATCCGTCCGCCGAGGCGCTGGAATTTTCCGGGGTCGCGCAGGAATTCGACGATCTCCTGCAGGTCCTGCTTGGCTTCGTCGACGCCCGCGACGTCCTCGAAGGTGACGCGGCCGTGGGCCTCCGTCAGCATCTTGGCGCGCGACTTGCCAAAGCCCATCGCCTTGCCGGCGCCGCCCTGCATCTGCCGCGACAGGAAGATCCACACGCCGATCAGCGCGATGAAGGGCAGCCAGGAGACGAGCAGCGACACGAACCACGGCACGTTGTCGCCGGGCGGCTTCGCGGTGATCGAAACTTTGCCGTCATAGAGGCGCTTCACCAGCGTGGGATCGTTGGGCGCATAGGTCTGGAACGAGGAGCCGTTGGTGAAGGTGCCGTGGATTTCCGGCCCCTGGATCACGACGTCGCGAACGCGGTTCTGATCGACCTCGCTCAAGAGCTGCGAAAACGAGATGTCCTGCGAGGACGCGCGCTGACCGGGATTCTGGAAAAGCGTGAACAATGCCAACAGCAGCAAAACAATGATGACCCAGAGGGCGAAGTTACGCAGATTGGCGTTCATTGATCTTCCTTCGTGGTCGCGCGGATCGCGGCCTTATGTCCTTGGCAGTAACCCTAGAGTATTCCTTGGGTAGTGAGGCGAGAATCCCCGGTCCACTACACCCAATCTAGGTGGCGCCCCGGTCAATGCCAAGGGAACAACACGGGACTATTTAACGCATCTTAGCGCGATTTCCCGGTCAAAAAATGGCGCAAAAGCCGGGGCTTTTGCGGGGTGGTTAAGGCTCTCCGTCCAATACCACGGATATTGCGATATGGGGACGCTTCTCACGCACGGCTACCCCGCCGCGGCGGCGCTGGATCGACATGAATTCGCCCCCCCGTCAAGCTGATCGCAGCCCCGGCAAGCGTCTGCTTCAGCCTTGCCTGTTTCTGACCGTTCGCAATGGCCCGGTCAAGCACCGCCAGTAGCGCCTCGACCTTGCCGAGTTCCGCCGGCCCTTCGTGACCGGCCCGGTCGATCACGCGCTTGAGCAGCCGAAGCCGGATTTCCTCGGGCAGACCGGCAAACGCCCCTGCATCGAACCCGAAGCGCGAGGCATCGTTGCGATCTCTCAAGGCGAGGTAGCGCTCGGCACCGTCGGTCAGCACTTCAATCGCGGCATTGGCCCGCGCCAGCCTCGATGCCAGCCGCGCCAGGTTCCGACTGTCGCCGCCCTCCCCGGCCAGAGCCGGCATCAACGCGCGCAGCCGCGGCCGCGTGAAGCTCATGTCGCGATTGGTGGCATCGTCGGCAAAGGTGATCTTCGCCTTGCCCAGCGTCGCAACGAGCCGGGATTTCGGGATGTCCAGCAACGGCCGCACCAGCCACACGCCGTCGCGCTCGGCCTCGCGCGCCATCGCCGCAAGACCGGCGATACCGCTGCCGCGCAGCAGCCGCATCAATAGCGTCTCGGCCTGGTCGTCGCGGGTATGCGCGGTCAGGATATGCGTCGCGCCAGTCGACCGCGCGGCTTTCGCCAGCAGGCGATAGCGCGCCGCGCGCGCTGCGGCCGGCAGGCCGGTCTTCGGTTTG